>NZ_JBTOQC010000012.1:0-573649 GCF_055284095.1 Pseudomonas sp. HP_08
TGGCGGTGCGCCACCCCCCCCCCCCCCCACATCCTGGCGCCGGGTGGGCGGGGCCCTCACCCCCGCGAAGGCCACCCACACACTGGCCTACGTCATTTACACCTCCGGCTCCACCGGCCAACCTAAAGGCGTCATGGTCGAACACCAGACCCTGTCCAACCTTGTCGACTGGCACTGCACCACTTTCAACCTGCAACCCGGCAGCCACACTTCGAACCTTGCCGGTTTCGGTTTCGACGCCACCGCCTGGGAAATCTGGCCAGCCCTGTGCAGCGGCGCCACCCTGCACCTGGCCCCGACCCAGGACGGCGCCGAAGACATCGATGCCTTGCTCAACTGGTGGCGCGCCCAGCCGCTGGACGTCAGCTTCCTGCCCACGCCCATCGCCGAGTACGCCTTCAACCACGACACGCCGCACCCGACCCTGCGCACCTTGCTGATTGGCGGCGACCGCCTGCGCCAGTTCCCGCACAACCAGCGCTTTAATGTGGTCAACAACTATGGCCCGACCGAAGCCACCGTCGTCGCCACCTCTGGCCTGATGCAAGCCGGCCAGCCGTTGCACATCGGCAAACCCATGGCCAACGCCAGGGCTTATGTACTGGATGAACAGCAAAATCCCGTACCCATCGGCGTCACCGGCGAGCTGTACATCGGCGGTGCCGGCGTTGCCCGTGGCTATCTGAATCGCCCGGACCTGAGCGCCGAGCGCTTCCTCAAAGACCCGTTCAGCCCGCTACCCAAGGCGCGCATGTACAGAACCGGCGATCTGGTGCGCTGGCTGGCCGATGGCACGCTTGAGTACCTGGGTCGCAACGACGATCAGGTCAAGATCCGTGGCGTGCGCATTGAACTGGGCGAGATCGAAAGCCGGCTTGTGCAGTTCACCGGCATCAATGAGGCGGTGGTGCTGGCTCGGGAGGACGAGCCGGGCCAGCTGCGGCTGGTCGCGTATTTCACCGAGTACAAGCACGCACAGCCGGTCGATGTGGCCGAGCTGCGCACCGGGTTGTCGACGCAATTGCCGGACTACATGCTGCCCGGCGCCTTCGTGCGGCTCGACAGCTTGCCGCTGACCGCCAACGGCAAGCTCGATCGCCGCGCCTTGCCCAGGCCTGAGCGAAATTCGCTGTTCAACCGCGAATGGCAGGCGCCGCAAGGGGAGCTGGAAGTCGGCCTGGCGCAGATCTGGGCCGAGTTGCTGGGCGTCGACCAAATCGGCCGCCATGATCACTTTTTCGAACTGGGCGGGCATTCACTGCTCGCCATGCGCCTGGCCTCTCAGGTGCGCCAGCGGCTGGGCGTGGAGCTGAGCCTGAGCGACCTGTTCGCCCAGGCGCAACTGGCCGATGTGGCCCAGGCCTTGAGCCGCGCCGGGTGTAGCCGTTTGCCGGACATTTTGCCCGCGACCCTGGCGGCGACGGCGGATACCGCGCTGCCACTGTCGTTTGCCCAGCAACGGCTGTGGTTTCTGGCGCAGATGGACGGCGCCAGTGCGGCCTACAACATTGCGGTATGCCTGAACCTGCGCGGCCGGCTGGATGAAGGCGCGTTGCAAAGGGCGCTGCAACGCATCGTGGCGCGGCACGACAGCCTGCGCAGCCGCTTTGTCGAGGTCGATGACGTGCCGCAGGTGCTGATCGCGCCACCGGAATCGGCCGCCGTGCTCAGTGTGCTCGACCTGCGCGGCCAGGCCAGCCAGCACCTTGATGAGCGAATCAGGGCTGAAGCCGCCCGGCCGTTCGATCTGCAGCATGACCCGCTGCTGCGCGGGCAGTTGCTGCGGCTTGAAGATGAGCGGCATGTCGTGCTGCTGACCCTGCATCACATCATCAGCGACGGTTGGTCGATGGGGGTGCTGACCCATGAGCTGCGGGCGCTGTATCAGGCTTTCAGCCAGGGCGCGGCCGACCCGCTGGCGCCGCTGGCCTTGCAATACACCGACTACGCGGTGTGGCAGCGACGCTGGCTGGGCGGCGATGCCTTGCAGCAACAGAGTGATTACTGGCGTCAGGCACTGAGCGGCGCGCCGGCGCAATTGCTGCTGCCCACCGACCGGCCACGCCCGGCGCAGCAGGATTACCGGGGCGCGAGTGTCGAGCTGCATCTGGGGCCTGCGCTGAGCGCGGGCCTCAAAGCCCTGGCCCAGCGTCAGGGCGTGACCCTGTACATGATCATGGTCGGCGCCTGGGCGCAGTTACTCACCCGTTTGTCCGGGCAAGGCGAGGTGGTGATCGGTTCGCCGGTGGCCAACCGTGGCCGGGCCGAGATCGAAGGCCTGATCGGCTTGTTCGTCAACACCGTGGCGCTGCTCATCGACGCCAGCGATGCCCCGGACACCCGCGCGCTGCTGGCGCGCGTCAAACAGCGCGTGCTCCAGGCCCAGGCTCATCAGGACTTGCCGTTCGAGCAAGTGGTGGAAATTCTTCGCCCCGAGCGCAGCCTGTCACACAGCCCGGTCTTCCAGACCTTGCTGAGCTGGGACAGCGGTCTGGAGGCCGAGCCAGGCGCTGCCGCCCGGTTGGGTGAGTTGAGTCTGGAAAGCCTTGCTCAGGACAGCCAGGTGGCCAAGTTCGACCTGTCGCTGAACCTGGGTGAAAGCGCAACGGGCATTCGCGGCCATCTGGAATACGCCAGTGCCTTGTTCGATGCCGCGACCGTGCAACGTTATGCCGGGTATTTCGAGCGCGTGCTGCAAGCGATGCTCAACGATGAGCACACGGCCCTGGAGCAGGCGGCGATCGTGTCGGTTCACGAGCGGCAGCAGTTGCTGGAGGGCTTCAACGACACCGTTGTGCCGTATGACCTGCAACAGAGCATTCATGGACTGTTCGAGGCCCAGGTGCTGCGCACACCCGAGGCCATTGCCGTGCAGGCGGGCGCGTTACGCCTGAGCTATGCCGAGCTGAATGCGCGGGCCAACGCGTTGGCGCATGCGCTGATCGAGCGCGGCGTGCAGGCGGACGACCGTGTGGCGATCTGCGTCGAGCGCGGGCTGGAAATGGTCATCGGCCTGCTGGGAATCCTCAAGGCCGGTGGCGCCTATGTGCCGCTGGATCCGGCTTATCCGCAGGAACGTCTGGCACACATGCTTGAAGACAGCGCGCCGGTGGTGGTGCTGGTGCATGAAGCCACGCACGCACTGTTGCCGAATGTGAAGGTGCCGCTGATCTGGATTGAATCTGACGCAGCCCTTGTGGGAGGGGGCTTGCCCGCGATAACGGACGCCAGCCATCTGGCCTATGTCATCTACACCTCCGGCTCCACCGGCAAACCCAAGGGCGTGATGAACGAACACGCCGCCGTGGTCAACCGCCTGCTATGGATGCAGGACGCCTATGGCCTGACCGCCGCCGACACCGTCTTGCAAAAGACCCCGTTCAGCTTCGATGTTTCGGTCTGGGAATTCTTCTGGCCGTTGATCACCGGCGCCAGGCTGGTCATGGCCAAACCCGAAGGCCACAAGGATCCGGCTTACCTGAAACGAATCATCGCCGAGGAAAACATCACCACCCTTCATTTCGTGCCGTCGATGCTCGATGTATTCCTGGCCCACGACGACACCACGGCCAGTCCGTCACTGAAGCGGGTGATCTGCAGCGGCGAGGCCTTACCCGGCAGTCTGGTCAGGCGCTTCAAGGCGCAACTGCCGGACAGCGAATTGCATAACCTTTATGGCCCGACCGAAGCCGCCGTCGACGTCACTGCGTGGAACTGCGCCGGGCCCATCGAACAGACGCCGGACAACACGCCAATCGGCAAACCCATCGCCAATACTCGCCTGTACATTCTTGACGCCCACCAGCAGCCAGTGCCGCTGGGCGTGGTCGGCGAGTTGTACATCGGCGGCGTACAGGTCGCACGCGGCTACCTCAACCGCCCGGAGCTGAATGCCGAGCGTTTCCTCGACGACCCGTTCAGCGACGGTCGTTTGTATAGAACCGGCGATATAGCGCGTTATCTGCCCGATGGAAATATCGAGTACCTGGGCCGCAACGACGATCAGGTCAAGATCCGTGGCTTGCGTATCGAACTGGGCGAGATTCAGGCACGCCTGACCGAGCGGTCTGATATTCGCGAGGCGGTCGTCGTTGCCCGTGACCAGCGCCTGGTGGCGTATTACACCGCCGCCGAACGGCTGGACATCGACGCACTGCGTGCGCATTTGCTGGAAACCCTGCCGGAATTCATGGTTCCGGCGACCTTTGTCCACCTGCAAGCCTTGCCGCTGAGCCCTAACGGCAAGCTGGACCGCAAGGCCTTGCCGGCCCCCGATGCACAGTCGATCAAGACCCGCACGTACGAAGCGCCAGAGGGCGAGCTGGAGATCACCCTGGCACGGCTATGGGCCGAGTTGCTGGGTGTCGAGCGGGTCGGCCGCCAGGATCACTTTTTTGAGCTGGGCGGGCATTCGCTGCTGGCGGTGACCCTGGTCGCGCGTTTGCGCCGCCTGGGCCTGGCCGCCGATGTGCGCGTGTTGTTCGGCCAGCCGAGCCTGGCGGCGCTGGCGGCTGCCTTGAGCCGCAGCGACGAGGTCGAGGTGCCGGCCAACCGTATTGCGCCCGATTGCACGCGCATCACGCCAGCGCTGTTGCCGCTGGTGGATCTGCCGCAGGCGGCCATCGACCGGATAGTCGACAGCGTGGCGGGCGGGGTGGCCAATGTGCAGGACATTTACCCGCTGGCGCCGCTGCAGGCGGGGATTCTCTATCACCACCTGGCTGCCGCGCAGGGTGATCCTTATGTGTTGCAGGCGCAGATGGTGTTTGCCGATACGCAGCGTCTGAATGCTTTTGCCCAGGCGTTGCAAGGGGTGATTGACCGGCATGACATTCTGCGCAGTTCGCTGTTCTGGGACGGGCTTGCAGAGCCGGTGCAGGTGGTCTGGCGCCAGGCGACGCTGGTCTGCGAGGCGCTGCAACCGGACCCGTCAGCGGGCGATGCGCTGAGCCAGTTGCGCCAGCGCTATGACAGCGGCCGTTACCGCATGCCGCTGAACCAGCCGCCGTTGCTGCGCCTGGTGCATGCCGTCGAACCCGGCAGCCAGCGCGTGGTGGCCTTGCTGCTGTTTCACCATCTGGTCATGGACCATATCGCCCTTGAGGTGCTGCGCGATGAAATGCAAACGCTGTTGCAGGGCCGTCCCGAGGCATTGCCAGCGCCGGTCCCGTATCGCCATTACGTGGCCCTGAGCCGCTCGACACTGGGCGTCGAGGAGCACGAAGGGTTTTTCCGCGAGCTGTTGGGCGATGTCGATGAGCCGACCTTGCCGTTTGGCCTGCAAGGGCCCGTTGCCGGGCCGACTGCACAGGCGCGTCTGCGTCTGCACGACGCGGTCAGCCTGCGCTTGCGCGCTACGGCGCGGGACCTGGGCATCAGCGCTGCCAGCCTGATGCACCTGGCCTGGGCCAAGGTGCTGGGGCATTTGTCGGGGCGTGACGATGTGCTGTTCGGCACCGTGCTGCTGGGACGGTTGCAAGGCGGCGAGGGGGCCGAGCGCGCGCTGGGGGTGTTCATCAATACCTTGCCGCTGCGCCTGGTGCTGGGCGAGCAGACGGTTCAGGCCGCCGCGCTGGCCACCCATGAACGCCTGACCCGGCTGCTGCGTCACGAACATGCGCCGCTGGCGCTGGCCCAGCGCTGCAGCGCACTGGCGGCAGGCACGCCGTTGTTCAGCGCCTTGCTCAATTACCGGCACAGTGCCGCGCCGGCCTCGGCCGAGGCTGATCATCCTGTCTGGCAGGGCATCGAGGTGCTGGCCGCCGAAGAGCGCACCAATTACCCGCTGACCCTGAGCGTCGACGATCTGGGCGAAGGCTTCAGCCTGACGGCACTCGCGGCGCCCGGCATCGATGCCGGGCAGGTTTGCGAGCACATGCGTGAAGCGCTTGAGCAGCTGCTGATGGCCCTGGAGCAAGCGCCGCACACCGCCATTGCCGAGCTGTCGAGCCTGCCGCAGGCCGAGCGGCAGCGCTTGCTGGTGGACTTCAATGCCAGCCAGCGCGATTACCCGCGCGAGCTGACCGCGCCCCAGGTATTCGAACGGCAAGCCGCGCAGCATCCCGAAGCGCTGGCGCTGCTGCACGGCGAACAGCGCCTGAGTTACAGCGAACTCAATGCCCGCGCCAACCGGCTGGCGCATTACCTGATCGAGCAAGGGATCAGGCCCGGCGATCATGTCGCGATTCTGCTGCCACGCTCTGCGCTGCTGGTCGTCAGCCAGCTGGCCATCGGCAAGTGCGCAGCCGTCTATGTACCGCTGGATATACAGGCCCCGGCTGAACGCCAGGCGTTTATCGTGCAGGACAGCCAGGCAGTGACGCTGCTGACCCGCAGCGCCGAGCGCGTGGATTACCCGGCACGGCGCATTGACCTGGACCACCTGGCGCTTTACGACCAGTCGGTCCAGAACCCAGGCATAGCGCAGCATGCCGAGTCGCTGGCCTACATCATGTACACCTCAGGCTCCACCGGCACCCCGAAAGGCGTGCGGGTGGCGCACCGGGGCATCAACCGGCTGGTGCTCAACAGCAATTACGCCGACTTCAACGCGCAGGACCGGGTGGCGTTTGCCTCCAACCCGGCGTTCGATGCCAGCACCATGGATGTCTGGGGGGCCTTGCTCAATGGCGCCAGTGTGGTGGTCATCGACCCGGACACGCTGCTCGACCCGCCGGCCTTTGCACGGGTGCTTGGGGATGCGCGGGTGAGCATCCTGTTTGTCACCACGGCATTGTTCAACCAGTACGTGCAGTTGATTCCCCAGGCGCTGGCCGGCTTGCGCATTCTGTTGTGTGGCGGCGAGCGCGCCGAGCCTGCGGCGTTTCGTCGATTGCTGGCGCAGGCGCCGGACCTGCGCGTGGTGCATTGCTACGGGCCGACCGAAACCACCACCTACGCCACCACCTTCGAGGTGCGGGCGCTGGATGAACAGGCGCAAAGCGTGCCGATCGGTGCGCCGATCGCCAACACCCGGGTTTATGTCCTCGACGCTCGCCAGCAACCCGCGCCAGTGGGTGTGCCTGGCGAGTTGTATATAGGCGGCGACGGCGTGGCACGCGGCTACCTGAATCGCCCCGAGCTTACCGCCGCAGCGTTCTTGCATGACCCGTTCAGCAGCGATGAAGGCGCCTTGATGTACCGCACCGGCGACCAGGTGCGCTGGCTGGCCGATGGCAACCTGGAATACCTGGGGCGTAATGACGATCAGATCAAGATTCGCGGGTTTCGCATCGAACCGGGTGAAATCGAAGCCCGTCTGGCCGGTTGCCCCGGTGTGCAGGACGTGGTGGTGCTGGCGCGCGAGATCGAGCCGGGCGCAGTACGCTTGATTGCCTGGTACACCGTCGCTGCCGATCAACCCGCACCGGACAACACCACCTTGCGTGCCTGGCTGCAAGCGCGGCTGCCGGAATACATGGTGCCCGCCGCCTGGGTGCAGCTGCAGCGCTTGCCGTTGACCAATAACGGCAAGGTCGACCGCAAGGCGTTGCCGATGCCGGCCCCGCAGGCATTTGTCAGCCGGGTCTATGAAGCGCCGCAAGGCGAGCTGGAACAGCACCTGGCCGAACTGTGGCGTGAGGCATTGCAGGTCGAGCAGGTCGGGCGTCATGACAGCTTCTTTGAACTGGGCGGGCATTCGCTGCTGGCCGTCAGGCTGGTCAACCAGTTGCAGCAGGCGGGCCTGAACCTCAGCCTGGCCGAGTTGTTCCAGCATGTCAGTGTCGAGTCGGTGGCGGCCTTGATCAGCCAGCGCAGCGGCACGCCTGAAAATGATCAAGCGCTGATCACGGTACGTGCCGAAGGCCAGGGTACGCCGCTGTTTCTGATTCATGAGTTCAGTGGCCTGGAGTTGTACTTCCCGGCGCTGGGCCGGCATATCGACGGTGATTTTCCGATCTACGGCCTGCCGGGCGTGGCGTTGGGGCAGCCGCAGTTGCAGACCATGGAATGCCTGGCCACCCGACTGCTGTCGGAGATTCGCCGGGTGCAACCGCACGGGCCTTACCGCCTGGCCGGCTGGTCGTTCGGCGGGGTGCTGGCGTATGAAATCGCCGCGCAATTGCTCGGCATGGACGAGCACGTGGCCTTTCTCGGTTTGCTCGACAGCTATGTGCCGCGCCTGACCGACCAGGGCAAGGCGCGCTGGTCCGGTGCGGACGCGCTGCACCGGCAACTGCTGCTGCACTGCACGATGTACTGGGGCAATCAGGGCGAGGCAGGCCGCGAGCCATTGGCATGCTTGCAGGCACTGGAGCCACAACTGCCGCAGTTGTCGTTCGATGAACTGCTGGAGCAATGCCGCGGGCAGGATTTGCTGTACCCGGACCTGGCCGCTGCCAACGCCGAAGGCCTGCGCCACTTCATGGCGCGTGAGGTCGCCCATGGCCACGCGCTGGCGCATTACCGGGTCAACCCGATCAGCGTGCCGGTGCATCTGTTCTGTGCCCGGTCGCGCCCGACTGAACTGTCGCGACGCAGCCAGAGCCTGGGCTGGGACACCTTGCTGGCGCCTCGACAACTGCGCAGCATCGAGGTGCCCGGCGATCACCAGAGCATGATGCAGGCCCCGCAAGTGCAAGCGCTGGGTCAGGCCATCGCTCAGGCCATCAGTGCGGCAGAGGCCATAACGTCCGAACAACCGCTGTATCAGCCGTTGGTGACCATTCAGAGCGGTCAGGCGGGGCATCAGCCGGTGTTTTGTGTGCCCGGCGCGGGTGACAGCATCACCGGTTTTATCGGTTTGACCGACGCCCTGGGTCCGCAATGGCCGGTGTATGGCCTGCAACCGCGCGGGCTGGACGGCGCTTCGGTGCCGCACAGCCGGGTCGAGGCCGCCGCGCAGTTTTACGTGCAGGCCATCGAACAGGTGTATCCGCAGGGGCCGGTGAACCTGATCGGCCATTCGTTCGGCGGCTGGGTGGCGTACGCCATGGCTGCCGAGTTGCAGGCGCGCGGGCGCAGTATTGCGTCATTGACCCTGATCGACAGCGAAGCGCCCGGCGGGCAAGGCGTGGCCGGGCGACCGTACACGACCACGGCCGCCTTGCAGCGGCTGATCGAGGCGCTGCAACTGGCCTCGAACACCTCGCTGGGCCTCGACGCCCAGGCTTTCAGCGAGGCCGATGACGACACGCAACTGCGCCTGCTGCATGAAGGGCTGGTGCGTGCCGGCGTCTTGTCGCGCAACGTGGCAGCCACGGCCATGCATGGCCCGGCACGCACCTACGCCACCGCGCTGCGCACTGTTTATCGGCCTCAGCGCCGGTACGACGGGCCGGTGCGTCTGGTGCTGGTCGACGACCCGGTGCTGGATGCGGCGGGTAACCAGCGTGAACAGGCCGCGATGCTGGCGGGCTGGCAACGCGAGGCGGCGCAATTGTCGGTGTGGTATGGGCCGGGCAACCATTTCACCATCCTCAAGGCGCCCAACGTCTACAGCCTCGCCGCCTGGTGGCACGACGGCCAGGCGGTGGCGGCTCAGGCGTCGGTGTCATGACCACACCCGGTTTGAAACCCATCCCCACTATGTTCAGAACGCCTGGTCTTTAACGGTAAGGGATTTATGCAAAAGTCGACATTTCGCAAGACCGCTCTGGGCGTAGCGCTGGTGGCGCTGGCCGGGTTGGGGTTTTACACCGTGCAGGCGCCGGCCGATGCGCCGCGCTACCTGTTTGCAACCGTTGAACGCGGCGACATCGAAAACGCCGTGCTGGCCTCCGGCACGCTGGAGGGCATCAAGCAGGTCGATGTCGGTGCCCAGGTGTCGGGCCAGCTCAAGTCGTTGAAGATCAAGCTCGGCGACAAGGTCAGCAAAGGCCAGTGGCTGGCCGAAATCGATCCGCTGGTGTTGCAGAACACCTTGCGCCAGGCCGAGGTCGAGGAGGAAAACCTCCAGGCCCAGTTGCGCGCCACCCAGGCGCAGCTCAAGCAGACGCAGCGCATCTACGAGCGCTATAAACGCCTGGGCGAGGGCGAGTCGATCTCGCGCCAGGACCTGGAAAGCGCCGAGTCCGATTTCGAGGTGCAGCAGGCCAATCTGATGTCGCTCAAGGCGCAGATCAAGAATGCCCGCATCCAGATCGACACCGCCAAGGTCAACCTGGGCTACACGCGAATCATTGCGCCCATCGACGGCGATGTGGTCGGCATCGTCACCCAGGAAGGCCAGACCGTGATCGCCCAGCAACTGGCGCCGGTGCTGCTCAAGCTCGCCGACCTCGACACCATGACCGTCAAGGCGCAGGTGTCCGAAGCCGATGTGATTCACATCAACCCCGGCCAGCAGGTGTACTTCACCATTCTGGGCGAAGACAAACGCTACTACGCGACCCTGCGCGGTATTGAACCGGCACCGCAGGACTTTCAGAAGGCCAGCAGCGACAACCCCAAGCAAAACGTCGCGGTGTTCTATAACGCGCTGTTCGATGTGCCCAATCCCGGCCACCGCCTGCGCATCGCCATGACCGCGCAGGTGCACATCGTGCTCGACACGGCCAGGGCCGCCCTCAATGTGCCGGTGGCCGCGCTGGGTGCGCGCAATGCCGACGGCAGCTATGCCATTCGCGTGCTGGACGGCAAGGGCGCCGCCCAGGTGCGCAACGTGCAGACCGGGATCAACAATAACGTCAGGGTCGAGATCACTTCGGGCCTGGCCGAGGGCGACCGGGTGGTCATCGGCGACCCGATCAAGGGAGCCAAGGACGCATGAGTCGCGACAACGACAGACAGCCGCTGCTGCAACTGACCGGTATCACCCGCAGTTTCATGGCCGGCGACCGGGAATTCATGGCGCTCAAGGGCATTGACCTGAGCATCGAGGCCGGCGAAATGGTCGCCATCATCGGCGCGTCCGGTTCAGGCAAGTCGACGCTGATGAATGTGCTGGGCTGCCTGGACCAGCCCAGCGCCGGCAGTTACCGCATCAATGGCCAGGAAACCCGCGACCTCGACAACCAGGCGCTGGCCGCGCGGCGCCGCGATTATTTCGGGTTTATCTTCCAGCGTTATCACCTGTTGCCGCACCTGAGTGCCATGCACAACGTCGAGATGCCGGCGATTTATGCCGGCACCCCGGAAACCGAACGCCATGGCCGCGCCCGGCGCTTGCTTGACCGGCTCGGCTTGTCCGGGCATTTGCATCACCGGCCCAGCCAGTTGTCCGGTGGCCAGCAGCAGCGGGTGAGCATCGCCCGGGCGCTGGTCAATGGTGGCGAGGTGATTCTGGCGGACGAACCGACCGGCGCGCTGGACACGGTCAGCGGTAAAGAGGTGATGACCATCCTGCAAGAGCTGCACGCGGCCGGGCACACGGTGATCCTGGTCACCCACGACCCCAAGGTGGCGGCCAATGCCGAGCGCATCATCGAAGTCAGCGACGGCCTGATCATCAGCGACCGACGCAACCAGCCGCCGGACCCATTGCTTGCAGAAAACACGGCGCCGGCGGTTGCAAGCGGTGCTTCGCGGCGCATGGTCGCCAGCCTCGGGCTGTTCAAGGAAGCGTTCAGGATGGCCTGGGTCGCGTTGATCTCGCACCGCATGCGCACCTTGCTGACCATGCTGGGCATTGTCATCGGCATCACTTCGGTGGTGTCGATCTCGGCGATCGGCGAGGGCGCCAAGCGCTATGTGCTCAAGGACATTCAGGCAATCGGCAGCAACACCATCGATGTGTACCCCGGCGCCAGTTTCGGCGACAGCCGCGCCTCGGCCATCGAGACCCTGCTGCCCTCCGATGTGCTGGCGCTTAACCAGCTGTATTACGTCGACAGCGCCACCCCGGTGGTCAACCGCAACCTGTTGCTGCGCTACCGCAATATCGATCTGGACGCACAGGTCAACGGCGTCAGCGAGCGCTACTTTCAAGTGCGCGGCATCAAGATGGAGGCCGGCATTCACTTCAGCGAAAGCGATGCGCGACGCCAGGCGCAAGTGGTGGTCATCGACCACAACGCCCGCAAGCGCCTGTTTGGCGATAACGTCGACCCGCTGGGCCAGGTGATCCTGATCGAAAACCTGCCGTGTACGGTGATCGGGGTCACGGCCGACAACAAGAACATGTTCGCCGCCAGCAAGGCCCTGAACGTCTGGGTGCCATATGAAACCGCCGCCGGCCGTTTGTTGGGCCAGCGCCATCTCGACAGCATCAGCGTGCGCATTCGTGACGGTCAGCCAAGCGACCTGGTCGAAGAAAAGGTCACCCAGTTGCTGCAACAGCGCCACGGCACCAAGGACTTCTTCACCAATAACCTGGACAGCATCATGCAAACCGTCGACCGCACCAGCCGCTCGCTGGCGCTGCTGCTGTCGCTGATTGCGGTGATTGCGCTGCTGGTCGGCGGTATCGGGGTGATGAACATCATGCTGGTCTCGGTCACCGAGCGAACCCGCGAGATCGGCATCCGCATGGCCGTCGGCGCCCGTCAGTCGGACATTCGCCAACAGTTTCTGGTCGAGGCGGTCATGGTCTGCCTGCTCGGCGGGGCGATCGGCATCTCGCTGTCCTATGCCATCGGGCATTTGTTCACGGTGTTCGTCAAAGAGTGGGAGATGGTCTTTTCCGCCGGCGCGATTATTACGGCGGTGGCGTGTTCGACATTGATCGGGATTGTGTTCGGCTTTGTGCCGGCGCGTAACGCGGCGCGGCTGGACCCGATCGATGCGCTGGCGCGGGATTAGGGGCAGACATTCTGGTCAGATCGCTGAGAGTCCCGAGAACCAGGGTGTAACAGCGCGACTGTTGTGCCCTTGGTACTCCCCTTGTCCTCGAAGATCATTGAGGCATAGAAATAAACTGATTGTGGCTGGAATAGCCAGAACGTTCAGCATCCAGAGAACGAAATGACTGGATTCAAACGTCACCAGCGCGACGATGTTAATGACCGCCATGCCAATGATTACAATATTGCACTTGAGGTGCTGACGTCGGCAGGAGGCAAAGCTTTCCCAGTCATACATCAGCCACTCCTCGGCAAAGACTTCGCACTCGGGGCACTTATGAGTGGACGGCACTCTGAGGCGGGTATGTCCACAACTGGGGCACCGAGACTTCATCGCGTTATCCACGGTTGAGTGATGTTCCTTGTCAGGTTTTGCCAAGCTTAACGCAGCGCGAGCCGGGTTGCCCTCATCACGGTTCAGACGAGGGGCTGGGTTGAAAATTGAGCCATGGCGTTCACACTATCGTTCGTCAATCAGGATCAGGAGATACACCATGCCGTGGGGGCCGATACTTGCAGAACCCCGTATTCGCGCTTCATTCACAACGCTCGAACATCACCAGCAAACCGTGGTGATGGCTGCTTATCTTTACCGCCAGCTCGGATTGATCGAGGCGTTTGATCGTCTTTACTCTCAACAGGTTTCGCAGGTTTTCATCCGCGGATTGAACGCTGCGTTGGCAAACGACCGCGATGCGCTGCAGCGTGTCAGTGAAGAGGTCAGCCATTGCATACCGGATACCGAGGTGTACTCAGAGCAGGAAGGTTCTTATGCGCAAAATCTGCTGATTGCGCTGAGCTACTTTCTGGACTTTGTGCACAGCAAGAATGCGAGCGCGCTGGACAACAGCACCCGCATGCTGTTTGAGAACACTGACCTGATCAATTATGAAGTCGATGAACAGTACGATGAAGACAGCGTATTCGCTCACGAAGTGGGCATTTTTCTGCAACTGATCGATGCTGTTCAGCGCTTGTCTGTTGCGCGCTGTCGTGATGTTCACGGCGTTGCAGAGCTTGTGCAGCCGTATATGGTTTGAGCCGTTGCGAGGTGGCTACAGCCACCGCAAATGTGCTGGATTTACTGGCCCTTTCGCGAGCTGCGCTCGCTCCTACGAGGTTTGTGTCGTATTCAATACCGAGCCGCCCCCAAAATCTGTAGGAGCGAGCGCAAGCTCGCGAAGGTGAAGGTACAGTCACCACAAATGTGCTGGGTTTATTGGCCCTTTCGCGAGCTGCGCTCGCTCCTACGCAATTTGTGTCGAACTCAGTATCAAGGCCAGCCCAAAATCCGTGGGAGCGAGCGCAAGCTCGCGAATGCGAGAGTACAGTCACCACAAATGTGCTGATTTAACTGGCCCTTTCGCGAGCTGCGCTCGCTCCTACGCAATTTGTGTCGAACTCAGTATCAAGGCCAGCCCAAAATTCGTAGGAGCGAGCGCAAGCTCGCGAAGGCGAAGGTACAGTCACCACAAATGTGCTGGATTTACTGGCCCTTTCGCGAGCTGCGCTCGCTCCTACGCAATTTGTGTCGAACTCGGTATCGATGCCAACCCAAAATCCGTGGGAGCGAGCGCAAGCTCGCGAAGGCGAAGGTACATTCACCACAAATGTGCTGGGTTTATTGGCCTTTTCGCGAGCTGGCGCTCGCTCCTACGCGTGTGGCGAGTCAGATAAGCGGGTTGTGTTTGATGAGGGGACCGACGCTGCTCGCCCGGCCAACACCGTCACCACGGCAGCCATCAGCAATATCGCGGCGCTGGACTCGAAGGTCGCCCGATAGCCATCCAGGTCGTAAAGAACCCCGCCCAGCGTGGCGCCCGAGGCAATTGCCAGCTGCACAATCGCGACCATCAGACCGCCGCCGGCTTCGGCGTCGTCGGGCAGGGTTCTGGCCAGCCAGGTCCACCAGCCGACCGGCGCGGCCGTGGCCACCAGTCCCCATACACCCAGCAGCACGGTGGTGATGCTCACCGAGCCGCCGAAGGCGACAAGCGCCAGGGCAATCGCGGCCATCAGCAGCGGGATGGTCGCCAGGCTGCGAAACAGTCCTTTTTTCAGAAAGGCTTCGATTGCAAAGGTGCCGATCAGACCGGCCGCGCCCAGTACCAGCAGGATCAGTGACAGGGTAGACACCTCGACCTGGGTCACGCTTTCCAGAAACGGGCGCAGGTAGGTAAACAGCATGAACTGACCCATGAAAAACAGGCTGGCCGCGAGCAGGCCCAGAGCGACCGAGGCGCTGCCCAACAGATGCAACAGGTTGCCTCGGGTTTTGCCGTGTCGCGTCGGGATCGAGGGCATGCGCAGCCATAACCAGGCAAAGGCGAGGGCGGCCACCGGCACCACGCACAGGAACGCGCCGCGCCAGCCAATGATCGAGCCGAGAAAGCTGCCCAGCGGCGCGGCAATGACGGTGGCCAGCGCGTTGCCGCCATTGACCACCGCCAGTGCGCGCGGCACCTGTGCATCCGGCACCAGGCGCATCGCTGTGGCGGCCGATAGCGACCAGAAACCGCCAATCGCCACACCGATCAAGGCGCGGCCCAGCATGAACGTCGTGTAGTCGGGGGCGAATGCCACCACGCTGCCGGAGACGATCATCAACAGGGTCAGCGACAGCAGCAAGCGCTTGCGCTCGATACGTGCGGCGACGGCGGGTATCAGCAGGCTGGTGATCAGGGCAAACAGTCCGGAGACCGAAATGCCCTGGCCGGCCTGGCCTTCGCTGATGTGCAAATCGTTGGCGATCGGCGTCAGCAGGCTGACTGGCATGAATTCAGACGCCACCAGCGCAAAGGCCGCCAGAGACATGGCCAGCACCGCGCCCCAGGCGGCCTGGGGCGTAGAGGGTTGATTGATCATTAACATTTCCTTGCAAGTGCCGGAGCCGTCGACGCTTTTACAGGTGATTCAGAAAAAACGTGCCCAGCTTTTCGAACGGGATCAGGTTGACCCGGTCGTACAAATCCACATGCCCGGCGCCAGGAATAACCAGCAGTTCCTTGGGTTCGCCCGCACGTTTGTAGGCGTCTTCGCTGAACTCGCGCGAGTGTGCATCGCCGGTGATCAACAGCAACGGGCGCGGCGAGATCGTCTCGATGTCGTCGAACGGGTAGAAGTTCATGAACTTCACGTTGCTGGTCTGCGTCGGCATGGTGGTGGTCAGCTTTGACGCGCCCGCTGGCGTCACTTCGCCGCGCGGGGTGCGGTAGAAGTCGAAGAACTCGTCGCCAATCGCGTTGCCGGTCAGTTTTAGCGGCGTGCCGCCGGTGTACTTGACGGCACCGCCCTGAAACTCGACATACCGCTGTTCGGCGGCTTCGCGCAGGATCTGCTGGCGCTGTTCCAGCGTCACGCCGTGCTTGAGGCCGTTACGGTTGGCCGCGCCCATGTCGTACATGCTCACCGTGGCGATGGCTTTCAGGCGCGGGTCGATCCTGGCGGCGCTGATCGCAAAACTGCCGCTGCCGCAAATGCCGATCACGCCAATGCGCGTGCGGTCGACGAAGGGCCGGGTGCCGAGAAAGTCCACCGCCGCGCTGAAGTCTTCGCTGTACAGGTCCGGCAGCACCGCGTTGCGCGGCAAGCCTTCGCTTTCGCCCCAGAACGACAGGTCCAGCGACAAGGTGACAAAGCCTTGCTCGGCCATTTTGGTGGCGTACAGGTTCGCGCTTTGCTCCTTCACCGCGCCCATCGGGTGACCGACGATGATTGCGGCATTTCTGGCTGAAGGGTTCAGGCCTTTGGGCTTGAACAGGTTGCCGGCGACCTTCATGCCGTACTGGTTATTGAAGGTGACCTTTTCGACGGTCACTTTATCGCTGGTGTAGAAGTTGTCGGCGCCGTTGGGCAAGGCCGCAGCGGTGGCGGCGCACGAAGCCAGCATAAGCCCGAAGGCCATGAGCAGTTTGTTCATGGGTATGCCCCTTTAGTGAATGGTGCTCAGCCCGCCAGCGTGGCGTTGTCGATCACGAAGCGGTACTTGACGTCGCCCTTGAGCATCCGCTCGTAGGATTCATTGATCTGGTCGGCGCGCACCAACTCGATGTCGGCGACGATGTTGTGTTCGGCGCAGAAATCGAGCATTTCCTGAGTCTCGGTGATACCGCCGATCATCGAGCCGGCGAGGGTGCGGCGTTTCATGATCAGGTTGAACACAGTGGGCGAGGGGTGCGGCGTTGCCGGCGCGCCGACCAGGGTCATGCAGCCGTCGCGCTTGAGCAGCACCAGCAGCGCATCGAGGTCGTGCGGCACGGCCACGGTGTTGAGGATCAGGTCGAAGCTTTTGCCGTGCGCGGCCAGCTCTTCAGGGTTGCGGGTGACCACCACTTCATCGGCGCCCAAGGCCCTGGCGGCTTCGCGCTTGGGCTCGGAGGTAGTGAAGGCGACCACATGCGCACCCAGCGCATGGGCCAGCTTGATGCCCATATGGCCCAGCCCGCCAATGCCGACGATGCCGACCTTCATGCCCGGCCCGACACCGCGATGGCGCAGCGGCGACCAGGTGGTGATGCCGGCGCACAGCAGCGGCGCCACGGCGGCGAGTTGTTCTTGCGGGTGGCGGATGCGCAGTACATAGCGCTCGTGCACCACGATCTGCTGCGCATAGCCGCCAAGCGTGTGGCCCGGCGCATCCGCGGTCGGGAAGTTGTAAGTGCCGATCATGCCGTCGCAGTAGTTCTCCAGCCCTGCATCGCACTCTTCACAGTGCTGGCAGCTGTCGACGATGCAACCGATGCCGACCAGATCACCGACCTTGAAGCCCGCGACATGCGCGCCTACCGCCGCAACCCGGCCCACGATTTCATGCCCCGGCACACACGGAAATTGTGTACCGGCCCACTCGTCGCGCACCTGATGCAGGTCCGAGTGGCAGATGCCGCAAAAGGCGATGTCGATCTGCACATCATGCGCGCCGGGGACGCGGCGTTCGATCTGCAACGGTTCAAGAGGTTTGTCGCCGGCGTGGGCGCCGTAGGCTTGAATCGGCATGGGGAAACTCCTGGCTGATTGCGTTACCGGTCATTTTCCGGGTATCGCCGGTCTGCCGATAACGCATTCCGCTGGATTTCTTGCCCAATCCGCTGAGTCTTCACTCCTTCCCGTAGGAGCAACTTCAGTTGCGAATTACAGTAGCCCTACGATTCCCCGTCAGGCCCTTTCATGAAAGCCACCACCCCCCAAGCCATCCTGGCGCGCCTCATCAATCGACACATCAGCCAACCCGGCGATTACCCCACTTCAATTCCCGAGTTGGGCTTATACCGCCGCGACCAGCCTTCAGCGCCGGTGGTGTGCATGGTCCCGCCGAGTATTGTGCTGGTCGCTCAGGGCGCCAAACAGATGTGGGCCGGCGGCGAGGGTTTTCCGTATGACACCTCGAATTTTCTGATCACCTCGCTGGACCTGCCGGCCAACTCCGAAGTCATTCAGGCCAGTCCCGAACAGCCATGCCTGGGCCTGACGCTCAAGCTCGATCTGCGCATGCTCGCCGAACTGGTCGCCCAGGGCTGCCTGGCGCCGATGCGCGACAAAGCCGCTGGCAAAAGTGTGGGCATTGGCGCTGCGACGCCGGCGATTCTCGCGCCGGTGCTGCGGCTGCTGCAGTTGCTGGACGAGCCCGATGCGATCCCGGTGCTGGCGCCGATGATCCTGCGCGAGATTCATTACCGGCTGCTGCAAGGCGATCAGTCGCGCCTGCTACGCCAGATTGCCTCGGTCGATGGGCAAGGCCAGCGTATTGCCAGGGCCATCGACTGGCTCAAGCTCAACTACGCCGCCGTGCTGCGCGTCGAAGAACTCGCGGCCAGGGTGCAGATGAGCCCGCCGACCTTTCACCACCATTTCCGCCAGCTCACCGCCATGAGCCCGCTGCAATATCAGAAATGGCTGCGCCTGACCGAAGCCAGACGGTTGATGCTCAACGAGCATCTGGACGTGTCGAGTGCCGCCTTCAAGGTCGGCTATGAAAGCCCGTCGCAGTTCAGCCGTGAATATGGCCGCCTGTTCGGCGTGCCGCCCAAGCGCGACATAATGGCATTGCGCGGGCAGGGCAGTTATTGACGGGATATAAGTCGGGCGGTGAAGAAATATCCAGCCTGTTAGACCGTTTATGCATGAATCGTAGGTAACTATATTCAAATGGAATATCTATAGCGCCGTTAAAGACGTCGCTGTCATTTAACCGTCTGTCATTGCATCTATATTGATGTTTCAGCCATCGATAACGGCGTCCCCGCGACCGTTTGCGGGGTGACTGTAGCCTTGGGCGCTGCAACGCTGGCGTCTTGTGCCATTTCCACAAAATTCTAGAATCAGCGCCATCAAGCAATTATTCAGTCTTTCGATAATGGAGTTTCGATCATGATGAACGCAATGCAGATGCCGATGAACAACACCATGCCAATGATGCCGATGATGGGCATGCCGATGATGATGGCGACCATGGAATGCGAAATGATGGCCGACGCCATGATGTGCACCATGAAGCCGGCGGCTGGCATGGACATGGCCATGTTCAAGAACAACGCCGAAATGATGGCGATGATGATGAACTGCGGCATGCCGATGATGATGCATTGCGCCAACATGTCGATGATGTGCATGTCCGAAAGCGGCATGGCGATGATGAACATGATGGGCGGCATGAACATGCCAATGATGATGCCGATGGGCATGCCCATGCCGATGATGAAGTGCATGATGACCTGCACCGTCGAAGCCGACTGCATGAAGTGCATGATGATGCCGATGCCAGGCATGACCATGGACATGATGAATAACTGCTGCATGCTGATGATGAAAATGATGAACGATTGCAGCATGCCGATGATGATGAGCTGCAATGGTATGCCGATGATGTGCTGCACGTGCTGATACCGGCCTGAGGGCCAGACAAGCCCGCCAGTGAAGACTGGCGGGCTTTTTTACTGGACGCCATTCTGGTAAGTGGCTTGATCGCGTTATGATCCGTCAGTCTTGTCCTGTTACAACGACTGAGGAACTGCCTATCAAACTCGTTTCCAACACGCAGAGCCCATCCCGGCAATGGCAGCGCTTGCTGTCGGCACAACGCCAGGCCCTGGAAATGGCGGTCTCACGCAAGAGCCTCGACGAGTTGCTGGGCTTCATCGCCCGTGCCGGCAGTGAGCACCTGGGTGGGCGGTCGGCGGTGTTTCTGGTCGATCAGGACTCCAGCACCCTGACGTACGCGGCTTCTGAAGGACTCGATGCCGGCTATATCAAGGCGATCCAGGGCTTCGAGATCGGCCCCCATTCTCCCTCCTGCGGCACTGCTGCCTACACCGGCGAGCTGGTGATTGTCGGTGATGTGGCGGGCGACCAGCTCTGGACACCGTTTCTGGAACTGGCGGCGCAGTACGGCATTGCGGCCTGTTGGTCCAGGCCTATGAAGGATGCGAACGGCATTGTGCTGGGCACTTATGCGATCTACCACGAGACGCCGCGTGTGCCGACCGAGGATGAGCTTGAGGCCATCGAGCTGCTGGCCAATGCGGCAGCGCTGATGATCGAGCGCTCCGTCGCTGACACAACCTTGCAAAATACCCTGCAGGCCTTGCAGCGCAGTGAGACCGCCACGCGCGAGTTGAGCCACCGGGTGATGAACACCTTCCATATATTTGAGGGTGTGCTGGGGGCCAAGATTCGCTCCATGCAGGACCCCGATGCCAAAGCGGCCACCGCTGAGGCGCTGGCACGCATCCGGGCGATGTCGCTGGTGCACCACAAACTCTTCTCGCTGACCCAGAACAGCGAAGTCGATCTGGATGCCTCAAGCTTCATGGACAGCCTGATCAACGACCTTGCCCAGGCCTTCGCCTCGGAAAATAACCTGCGCATCATTCTTTCCAGGGAAGTGGGCATTACCCTGCCGGCCGAGCGTTGCGCCTCACTGGGCCTGCTCGCGGTGGAGCTGGTCCTGAACGCCATCAAGCATGCGTTCGATGAAGGGCAGCCGGGCGGGATCATTACCGTGACCCTGCACCGTGATGTCGAGTCGGTGGTGTTTTCGGTGCGCGATAACGGCAAAGGGCTGCCTGACGGGACATTGACCGCCCGCAGCAAGCGGCTCGGAACCCGCTTGATCCATTCGTTTGTCACTGACCTCAAGGCGGACTTTCAAACGCAAAACCTGGAGAAGGGCGCCGAGTTCCTGGTCCGGTTTTCCAGCAGCTCGTAAGAACCTGGCAGGATTACCGGTTCTTCATACCAAGGATTTTCTGTGTATTTTCTATCAGCGCACGATGCGCGCCCAAGGCCAGCCCCATGAAGCCCCACGCCGAATTACGCCTGTGCGCGGTGCCGGTGTGCGGCGGCCTGGTGCTCAGCATCGCCAAGGCACTGGTCAATGGCTGGAACAGCACCGAGCTGTTCTCCGGCTTTCTGTTTGGTTTTCTGATTGCCACGGTGGTGGGCATTCCGCTGTTGCTCTGGGGCGACAGGCGCTGCGGGCAGTTCAAGTGGCGCCATGTGCTCAGTGCGCTGGTGCAGAGCCTGGTGATGGTGTTGATGGTGCGTGGATCGTTCATCAATCTATTGCTGATGTGGGCGATTGGCGGATTGACGCTGGGAGTGCTGTACACCGCAGTGGTCACAGCCATCGAGCGTCTGCCGGTGCGCCGCGCTGGTGGTGGCCGTCAGCGTTGGGGAATGATTGTGGCGGTGCCTGTGTCGGGCGGGCTGACAGCGGGGAGTGTCGCCGCGTTGTTCTATTCCGCCGACTCAACACTGCAAATGTTTCTCTTTTTCGCGTTGGTCGGTGTCTCGCTGAGCATGCTGGTCAGTTGGCCGGTGTTATGGCTGATGGAGCGCTTTGTCTCGACCCGCTGGCGTTATGTGTTGGGTGGCGGGATCAGCGGTGTACTGATCTGGATGTTGTTTGGCATGCCGCTCACACCTGCGTATCCGGCGGCTTTCGTCAGTGAAGTTAGCGCCTGGAACTTCTTGCTGCAGCTTCTCATTGTGCCTTTTGTGCTACTCGGGTTGATGGCCGGTGTCCTATGTACGGCGTTGAATGCCCTGTATGAATGGAGGCAAAACGTGAAGGAGCGTGCCACACCATGAACCTCAATCCCATCATCCACGTGCGCTTCGAGCCAGAAGCGTTGCGCATCGAGTGGGCCGACGGCCTGATCCTGCACCAGCCCTTGACCCGCTACAGCCGGCTGCAAGAGGCCACGCCCGAAGCGCGGGCTGGCTTTGAGATTCAGGGCGCTTCGGTGAGCTGGCCCGCATTGGGCGTCAATGTCGAAGCCGCCGACTGGATCTGGGAGCATCTGTGCAACGAGTCCATGGCCCGCCTGCAAGCGCTGGACTGGCAACTCGACAAATTGACACCGCACGATCAATCCATCGTTGCGCTCTGGCGCCTTGAGGCGGACGGTTACAACGGCGGGTTCCTGCAGTTTTTCTGCAACTGGGGCGACCAGACCTGCACGCTGGCCTTGCAGGCGCTTGCCGCCATCGGCGCACACAGCAGCCATGCCGTGGTCAGCCAGCAGCGCCAGTTGATCGGCCACCTTGAAGACCATCCGCAACTGGAAAAGCTGTGGGACATCGTGCAGTTGCTCAGCGATGAACAGCATGACGTCATCAGCGGCGAACTGGACGAACAGTTATGGGCCGCGATGGAAGAAGTGCCGGGGTTGGCAGCAGGGTATTTCTACCGTCACGAATGACCGTTCGCCGATTCGACAATCAGGTTCGCCAGGGCCTCGACGGCGGTATTCAGGCTGGCCCTGGCCCGGTGCACCAGGCCGATGTCGCGATGAAACGTGTGTTCACCCAGTTCCAGCACGCGCACCGAGGCCGGCCAGGCATTGCAGTGGATCTCCGGCACCAGCGCCACGCCCACGCCATTGGCCACCAGCTTGACGATGGCCTCTTGTTCATCCAGCTCGCACACTTCACGCGGCACCAGGTGCATCTGCCTGAGAAAGCGCTCGACCTGTCGGCCGCCAAAGGAAGAGCGGTCGTAGCGAATGAAGGGTTGTGTCGATAACAGCGTGATCCAGTCATCACCGGGCATTTTTTGCGGCACGATCAGGCGATAGGGCTCGCTGGCCAGCGTGGTCCAGGTCAGATCGCTGTGCAGTGAAAAGGGCGGGCGGATAATCGCGGCCATGTCGATCTCGCCAGTGTCCACCAGGTTGATCAGCTCCAGCGAGACGCCCGGCAGGATGCGCGTGCGGCACTGGGGGAATTGCTGGTGAAAACGGGTCAGTGCATCGGGCAGCAGATTGCGTTGAATGGACACAATGGCGCCGAGGGTCAGCAAGGTCGAGGCGGGCATGCCCGGCGTGCGGTTGCCCAGCTCGTTGTACATCTGGATCAGTTCCTGCGCCTTCACCAGCATTTCGTGGCCACGCCGGTTCAAATGCGCCGCACGGCCTGTGCGGTCGAACAACTCAAAGCCCAACTCGGCCTCCAGGCGCTGCATCTGCGCGCTGACGGCGGCCTGGGTCAAGCCGACGCGATGGGCGGCAGCGGCGAAGGTGCCTTCACGCGAGACGGCAAGCAAGGTCTTGAGTTCGCGAATCATGTACAAATTTCCTTTGTGCTAACCACAAAATCATATTGTTTTTTTTATTGATTCGCCACGCTTAAGATTTCTTCGGCTGCTGAACGACAGCCATGATAAAAATCACAGACCGTGGAGTTTCCCGATGAGCCTTTCTCCTTTTCACCTGGCAATCCCTGTTTACGACCTGGCCGCGACCCGTACCTTCTACGGTGAGGTTTTCGGTCTGGAAGAGGGCCGCTCCAGCACGCAATGGGTCGACTTCAACTTCTACGGTCACCAGTTGGTGATTCATGAGCACCCCAAGACCGCCTCGCAGGAAAGCGTGCACAGCAACCCGGTCGATGGCCACGATGTGCCGGTGCCACACTTCGGCATTATCCTGCAGTGGGAACAGTGGGAAGCCCTGGCTGAACGCCTGAAGTCGTTTGGCACCCAGTTTGTGATCGAACCCTACATCCGCTTCAAAGGCCAGGTCGGCGAGCAGGCCACCATGTTCCTGTTCGACCCGTGTGGTAACGCACTGGAGTTCAAAGCCTTCAAAGACATGAGCCAACTCTTCGCCAAGTAACACGCCTTCTGATCATCAAGCGGCACAACCTGCGTTGTGCCCTTTTTATTTCGATCTAGCCACTGCCTTTAACGCAGCTATTCCCCTCCAACAAGAAGACTAGACATGAAACGTATTCCCCTGGTTTGGCAAATCGTTGCCGGGCTATTGCTTGGCGTGCTCGTCGGTGGGTACTTGAATACTCATCCGGATTATCAACAGTGGGTCAGTGCAGAGATCCTCAAACCACTGGGCGATATCTTTATCAAGATGATGAAGTTGGTCGTAGTGCCGATTGTTTTTTGTTGCATGATTCTGGGCATTGCCGGTGGCGGCGATAACAAGTCGTTTGGGCGCATGGGCGCCAAGTCGCTGGCTTACTTCTTCGCCATTACCAGCCTGGCGATTGTGCTGGGTCTGTGTTTCGCCAATCTGTTCGAACCGGGTGCCGCTACGGACATATCCGGCATTGCTCACACCGCCGCTGTATTGAAGACCGAGCCGTCGAAGGGCGCACTGGTGATTGTGCAGAATATTGTGCCCGATAATATTTTCGTCGCCATGAGCGAGGCGAAACTGCTGTCGATTCTGTTCTTCTCGGTGTTGTTCGGCATGGCGCTCAATGCACTGCCGCGAGAAAAGAGCGCGCCGGTGATTGCGGTGATACAGGGCATTTCCGATGCAATGTTCAAAGTGGTCAGTTTTGTCATGGCCTATGCGCCGATCGGTGTCTTCGGCATGATCGGCGCGACCGTCGCCACCTTTGGATTCGCCTCGTTATTGCCACTGCTCAAGTTGATCGGGGTGGTGTACCTGGCGTTGATAGTGTTCGCCCTGGTGGTTCTGGGCGGTATTTGCTACTTGTTGGGTGAAAACATCTTCAAGTTGATCAAGTACTTCCGTAACGAGTTGATCCTGGCGTTTTCCAGTGCCGCGTCGGCAGCGGTCATGCCGCAGTTGATGAACAAGCTGGAAGCGTACGGCGTGCCTCGGCGCATTGTCAGTTTCGTGGTGCCGGTGGGCTATGCCTTCAATCTGGATGGCGCGTCGATCTTTCTGGGCGTGGCGACGATCTTTGTCGCGCAGCTGTATGGCATCGACCTGTCGCTGTCGCAGCAGATCCTGCTGGTGGTGACCATGGTCCTGACCTCCAAGGGCGCGGCCGGGGTGCCGGGGTTCGCGATCATCATTCTTTCGGCCACCCTGGCCTCGGCCGGGCTGCCACTGGAAGGCGTCGCGCTGATTGCCGGTATCTTCCGCGTGATCGACAGCGGCACGACCACACTGAATGTGCTGGGCAATGCGATTGCACCGTTGGTCATCGCCCGCTGGGAGAGGGTCGAGTTGTTGCCGGCAACACCGGTCAAGAACCTGTAAAGCCTGGCGGTTATGAGGCCAGTGCCGGCGCCAGCATGGCCACGGCGCTGGCGCCGATGCCCTGCAGGTCTTCACGGCTTGCACCGTCGTGGGCCTGCAGCGACATGCCCTCCAGCAGGGTATTAAACGCCGAGGCGAGCAGGCGGGTGTTGGTTTGCGCCTGCAACTGGCCGTCGGCAACCGCGCGATCCAGGCGCTGTTGCAAGTAATCGCGGCCTTCCTGGCGCAAGGCCTTGAGGGCGGCGGTGACTTCTGTGGCATCGTCGGACACGTTTACAGCCGCCAGCACCACCATGCAGCCACAGGGCGCCTCGGTCTCGGTCAGGATCGAGGCTGAGGTGTGGAAGAAGTTGCCAATGGCAGAGACCACGTCAGGTTCGCTGTCCATACGCTCCCAGGTGGAGTCCCAGAAGGTGGTTTCGTAGTGAGCGACCGCTTCCAGAAACAGCCTGGCCTTGTTGCCAAAGGCCGCGTACAGGCTGGGCGGGTTGATGCCCATCGCGGTGCACAACTCGGCAACCGAGGCCGGCTCGTACCCGCGCTTCCAGAACACGGCCAGTGCCTGAAGCAAGGCCTGGTCGCGGTCAAAGGCGCGAGGGCGTCCCTTGCTGCGGGAAACAGAGGAGGAGTGGGGATCGGTCATGGAACTGATTGCCTGGAAATACAGGCGTCGATGATACACAAAACGGCTTCTTCGAGCCGCCACCGACGAGGCCTGTGTTTGTCGAGGTAAAAAGGCCCGCACACCACTTGAAAGCTGTGGTGTGCGGGCTTTTCTTTATTCGCCGGTTACCAGTCCTGGCGAGTCGGCGAAATGATCAGATCGTTGACGGTGACGTTGGCGGGCTGATTCAAGGCATAAACCACGGCATTGCCAATGTCTTCGGGTGCGATGGCAATCCTGTTCAGTTCCTGGGCCGCCTTGCGCCCGGCAGGATCAGTGACCTTGTCGGCCCAGCCGGTATTGATCACACCCGGACTGATGGTGTTGACGCGAATACCATGGTGCACGCCCAGTTCCTTGCGCATCGACTCGGTCATGGCCTGTACAAAGAACTTGGTCGAACTGTAGACACCGGCAGCAGGACCTACCTGATGACCGGCCACCGAGTCCATATTGAGAATCTGGCCACTGCCTTGCTTCAACATGAACGGCAGCACCCCGGCAATTGCGTTCAGGTAGCCCTTGATATTGACGTTGATCATTTTTTCCCAGTCATCGGTCGCCAGGTCTACCCAGTTGGAAAACAGCATCAGGCCGGCGTTGTTGATCAGGATGTCCACCGAGCCAAACGTGTCCTGAGCGAACTGAGCCAAGGCTTTCATATCGTCGAGCCGGGTGACATCGCTGACACGGCCTACGGCTTGCGCGCCGCTGGCTTGCAGTTCGCTGACCATCGCCTCCAGGCCTTCCTGATCCAGCGCGGCGGCAACCACGCGCACGCCTTTGGCCGACAGGGCGCGCGCCGAGGCGGCGCCCAGGCCTGACGAGGCGCCGGTAATGATCGCGGTTTTGTTGTGCAGATAATTCATGAGGCTTCTCTGTGTTTGACGGGGGATTGATCAGTAGTTGCCCAGCGGCCAGTCGGTGTAGCCCTTGGCACCGCCGCCGTAGTAGCTCTCACGCGGGGCAATGGTCAGCTCGGCGCCACGGCGCAGGCGCTCGACCAGATCGGGGTTGGCGATGAACAGACGACCAAAGGCCACCGCGTCGATCCTGCCCTGTGCGCGGCGTTCGATGGCCATGTCGAGGTCGTAGTTATTGTTGCCAATGAAAGGCCCGTTGAACTGCGCACTCAATGCATCCATGTCCACGCCTGCCGGTACTTCGCGCGAGGTGGCGGTGGCGCCTTCGACGAAGTGCAGGTAAGCCAGGTTGAAGGCGTTGAGTTGCTGGATCAGATAGCCGTACATCGCCATTACATTGCTGTCGGGCGGTGTATTGCCGGCATCGGGAGTGACCGGCGACAGGCGAATACCGACCCGCTCAGGCCCCCAGATATCGACGATCGCCTGGGTGACTTCCAGGGTCAGGCGCGCACGGTTCTCGATCGAGCCGCCGTACTGATCGGTACGCTGGTTGGTCGAGTCGCGCAGGAACTGATCCAGCAGGTAGCTGTTGGCCGAGTGCACCTCAACGCCGTCGAAACCTGCGCGCTTGGCGTTTTCAGCCGCGCGCCGGTACTGCTCGATGATGCCGGGAATCTCGTCTGTCTCGAGCGCACGGGGCATCGACACCGGGACAAAGCCATCGACGGTGTAGGTATTGCCCTCGGCCTGAATGGCCGAAGGCGCCACTGGCGCTGCGCCGTCGGGCTGTAACTCCACGCTGGAGAAGCGCCCCACATGCCAGAGCTGGCTGACGATTTTGCCGCCTGCCGCGTGTACGGCATCGGTGACTTTTTTCCAGCCGGCCACCTGTTCATCACTCCAGATACCGGGTGTGGCGGCATAGCCACGGCCTTGCGCGGAAATATTGGTCGCCTCCGCGATGATCAGCCCGGCGCTGGCCCGTTGCGCGTAATACAGCGCGTGCAGCGCATCGGGAATGCCATCTTCTGTGTAGCGGCTGCGGGTCACCGGCGCCATCACGATCCGGTTGGTGAGCGCGAGGGCGCCCAGGTTGACGGGGGTGAACAAGTCGGTGCGGGTGCTGTTGTCAGTCATGCGTAATCAAACCTGAATAGACCAGTCGTCTAAAAAATGATCAGAAAAAAATGGCTGCGGCCTGGCCGCTTAGCCATTTATGAATTCAATAAGGCCGTTCGAGGCGCGCAATGGCCTCGGCCACCGGCGTGTCGCCCTGGGTCAGTTCGATGAGGGTGCGGGTCACGCCAGGGTGTTCGATGATTTCAAGCAAGGCGCTGGCAACGTCGTCGCGGCTCACCTCGCCGTAAGGGATGGCGAGCCCGGCGCGGACCTTGCCGGTGCCCGGTGTGTCGAGCAGCGTGCCGGGGCGCACGATGACCCAATCCAGACCGGACTCGGCCAGGTGCACATCGGCCTGCTTTTTCACCGCCATGTAGTTCTCGAAGGTCTCGGACACCGTTGTGCCCCGCGAGGCCTCGGGAAACGCCGAGACCAGCACGAAGCGTTGCACGCCCGCCGCTTTGGCAGCCGCTACGGCAAGCTCCAGACCGCGACCATCAATGGCATCGGTCATTTCCGGGCCGCCCTTACCACCGGCACCCGCCGAAAAGACCACGGCATCGCTGCCGGCCATCAACTGCGCCAGCGCGTCGCTGTTCAGGTCGAGCAGGCTGCCGGCAATCGGTGTAGCGCCGAGCGCTTTCAGTTGTGCGGCCTGTTCGGCGTGACGAAACAGCGACCTGGGTTCGTGCCCGCGTTCGGCCAGTTGCTGCGCAAGGCGCCGCCCGACCTTGCCGGCACCGCCGACGATAAAGACCTTGTTCATGAGTGGGTTCCTCAAGGCACGACGTGGGTGTGATAGATCTTGCTGACCACGGTCCAGCGACCTTCGACTTTCAGCAGGTTGAAGAAGTCGGTGAAGCAGAAGCCGGAGATGTCATTGGTGTCGATGCGTGCGCTGGCGGCGCTGCCAACGATGTCGATGTTGACGATTGCGCCCTGGGCTTCAGGGGAGGGGCGAAACGCGCTGTCGATGATGTCGAACAGTCCTTGAATCGGCCCGCCGGTGAGCTTGTTATCAGCATCGACACCGAAGATTGTCGCCTGCTCGCTGAATGCCGGTTTCATCAGGCTGCTGTCGGCCTGCTTGCCGCCTTCGTTGTACTGGTTCAGCACTACGACGATGGCGTTGTATTCCTGAACGTAGGTGGGGTTGCTCATGGTGGGGCTCCTGATGGCTGTTAATCTGTAGTGATCGCTAAAGATTGCATATTCTATAGTGAGCGCTACACATAATGTCAAGCCGCTTGTCGATAGCCTTCAGTTATCGATTTATGGGAATTGGTCATTAGTCGCGATGCGTAAACCCCACTAGACTCCAACTATTTGCAATCACAACTATAAGCAACCTAAGGTTCGATTCCATGCCGCAGTCGTTAACGCTACAACGCTTGGGCGAGCAGGTCGGCAATGACCATCTGATCACCGATCCCTACCAGAAAAACTACTACTGCAAAGGCTTTCGCTACGGTCGTGGCGAGGCCCTGGCCGTGGTGCTGCCGCAGACCCTGATGCAGTTGTGGCAGGTGCTGAAAATCTGCCAGGAGGAGGGCGTGATCATCCTCATGCAGGCGGCCAATACCGGAGTCACCGGTGGCTCGACGCCGCACGGTGATGATTACGACCGACCGGTCGTAATCATCAGCACGCGCAAGATAAAAGGCATGAAAGTGATCGATGATGCCCGGCAGATCATCGCCTTTCCCGGCAGTTCGCTGACTGAGCTGGAAGACGGCCTGAAGCCTTATGGCCGCGAGCCGCACTCGGTGATCGGCTCGTCCTGCATCGGTGCCTCCGTGGTGGGCGGTATCTGCAATAACTCCGGTGGCTCGCTGTTGCAACGAGGCCCCGCGTTTACCGAAAAGTCACTGTTTGCGCGTATCAACGAAGACGGCTCGCTGGAGCTGATCAACCATCTGGGCATCGAGCTGGGCGATACGCCCGAGCAGATCATCGGCAACCTTGAAGCGGGTACGTACAGCACCGGCACCGCCAGCGATTGGGCCGGTAAAATCTGGGCCGACGATTATTACGCCGTGATCAAGGATGTCGACGCGCCGACCCCGACGCGCTTCAACGGCAACCCTCAGTACCTGCACGAGAGTTTGGGGTGTGCGGGCAAGGTCATCGTCTTCGCGGTACGCCTGGCCACGTTTGCGGCGGTGACGGCGCAAGACACCTTCTATATCGGCACAAATGACGAGCGCGAGCTGCTGCAACTGCGGCGCTTTCTGATCGAAAACCTCGACCACCTGCCGATTCAGGCCGAGTACATCGACCGCAGCGCCTTTCGTTTGACCCTGCGCTACGCACGGCACATGTACCTGTCGATCAAACGCCTGGGGCCGGCGGCATTGCCGGGGTTGATGCAGAAAAAAGCGCGTTGGGATGCTCAGGTCCGGCGCCTGAAGTTACTGCCGGCGAACATGGTCGATCGCCTGATCCAGTGGGGCAACCGGCTGGTGCCGGCCAATGTGGCGCCGCGCTTGATGGAATTTCACCAGCGTTTCGAACACCACCTGATGATCAAGGTCGACCGCGCCGATACCCCGCAATTGAATACGCTGCTGTCAGGGTTTTTCGCGCAAAAAAGCGGTGACTGGTTCCATTGCAGCGAAACCGAACAGGCCGATGCCTTCCTGATCCGCTTCGCGGTGGGGGGCACGCCGGTGTTCTATTGCGATTATTACGGCATCGACGGCGATAGCCGGCTGATCTCGCTGGATGTGGCGCTACGGCGCAATGACGATCAATGGACCATTCAGCTGCCGCCGGCACTGGCCGCGCAGGTTCAGGAGCAAAGCTGCTGCGGACACTTCTTTTGCCTGGTCAATCACCAGGATTACATCCTCAAACCCGGTGTCGACGGTGCGCAGTTCAAGGCGGCGGTGCTTGAGCTGCTAAACCAGCGCGGTGCCAGGTACCCGGCGGAACACAATATCGGCCACCTGTACCACGCCTCCGAAGCGCATCAGCAACACTTCCATGCGCTGGACCCCACCAATAGCTGCAACCCCGGTATTGGCAAAACCAGCAAGCTGAAAGACTGGGCGTGAGGCGCTGATTCAACTCTGGATCGTTCAGGACGCAGGAGTGAGGCGGGTGGCCGCGCCTTAAGCATCGCGAATGCAAAGGTGCAGTCACTCCAGATGTGCTGATTTCACTGGCCCTTTCGCGAGCTGGCGCTCGCTCCTACGCAATTTGTGTCGTGCTCAGTATCAAGGCCAACCCAAAATCCGTAGGAGCGAGCGCAAGCTCGCGAATACGAAGGTGCAGTCCACGCAAATGTGCTGATTTCACTGGCCCTTTCGCGAGCTACGCTCGCTCCTACAAGATTTGTGTCGTACTCGGTATCGATGCCAACCCAAAATCCGTAGGAGAGAGCGCAAGCTCGCGAATGCGAAGGTGGATTCACCGCAAATGTGCTGATTTCACTGGCCCTTTCGCGAGCTGCGCTCGCTCCTACAAGATTTGTGTCGTACTCGGTATCGATGCCAACCCAAAATTCGTAGGAACGAGCGCAAGCTCGCGAATGCGAAGGTGCAGTCACCGCAAATGTGCTGATTTGACTGGCCCTTTCGCGAGCTGGTGCTCGCTCCTACAAGGCTTTTGTCGTACTCGGTATCAAGGCCAGAATGCGCGAAGCCTTGAAGGCTGACGCGCATTTGGCTTGAGAACACAGTTGCTACGAATGTCAGTAATCAGCATGTTTGATGAGAGTGAGCTCTTATCGGGGACGCGTGACGAAATCGCCGCCCCGCACTCTGCCCGGCCGATCCTACGGCTTCATCACCACGAATACTTGACGCTGGTCAGCAGTGTGCGGCGCATGCCGGGGTAGCACTCGTAAGAGTCATCGCAGGTCGCCACATACTCGGTGTCCAGCAGGTTTTGCGCGTTCACCGACAGCGTCACGTTCTTGTTCAGTGCGTAGCTGGCGCCGGCATCGAACAGGGTGTAGTTGTCGATGTGATAGGTGTTGCCGTTGTCGCCATACAACACGCCGGTGTAGCGTGCGCCGGCGCCCAGGCTCAGGCCGTTGAGCACGCTGTCGTGGAAGGTGTAGTTCAGCCAGGTCGAGGCCATGTGCTTGGGCACGTTGGCCGGGCGCTTGCCTTCGTCGCCGCGGTTGCTCTTGGTGATCTCGGCGCGGGTCAGGGTGTAGGACGCAATCAAATCCCAGTTCTGGTCCAGGCGCGCCTTCAACTCTGCCTCGATACCGCGCGATTGCTGCTCGCCGGAGGCCACGGTGAAGCCGGTGTTGACGCCGTTGATGATCTCGGTGGTCAGCACATTGGTCTTGGTCAGGTCGTAAGCCGCCAGGGTCATCAGGATCGCGTCGCTTGGCTGGTACTTCACCCCAACTTCCCACTGCCGCGCTTCGCTGGGGTCAAACGCATTGGCGTTGCGGTCGGTGCCGGAGTTGGGCGTAAACGACTCGGCGTAGCTGATGTACGGCGCCAGGCCTGTGTCGGTGAGGTAAGTCAGGCCCAGACGGCCGGTGAAGGCATTGTCCTTCTGGTTGGTCGAGGCGCCGACATGGTTGTCGAAGTCGTTGCGCACATAGTCATAGCGACCGCCCGCCGTCAGGATCCAGTGATCGTCGAACTTGATCTGGTCCTGCACATACGCGCCGACCTGCTCGATGGTCTGGTCGTAGTTGATCGAGCTCAGGCTATTGGCCGATGAGGGGCGGGTAATGGCCTGGCCGTACTGCGGCGCGTAGATATTCAGGTTCGGTGCCCGAATCCGCCAGCGGGTGATATCGGCCTCTTGCCAGGTGTAGTCGACGCCCATCAGCAGCTTGTGGGTCAGCGGGCCAGTGGCAAAATCGGCCTGCAACTGGTTGTCGAGGTTGAAGGTGTTCATGTGCTGGTCGAAGCGGTCGGCGATGCGCGTCACGTTGCCGGTGCTGACATCAACGTCGGCGGGCAGCAGGTTCTGGAAGATCACATCGACCTGGCCATAACGGGCGTTCTGGCGGAATTCCCAGGTGTCGTCCAGGCGGTGGCGGAACTCGTAGCCGAAGCTGTATTGCTCCTGGTCCAGGTGGTTGAAGCTGTGGTCACCCATCAGCACATTGGTGGTGTGGCCGGTCGGTGTGCTGTAGGCGAACAGCGAGCCACCGTTTTTATCGCGGGTGAAGTCGCTGAGCAACGTCAGGCTGGTGTCTTCGTCCGGCGCCCAGGTCAAGGAGGGCGCGATGTACAGGCGGTCGTCGTTCAGCTCATGGCCGTCGGCGTAGTCCACCTGGGTATTGGCTTCACGCGCCAGGCCGACCACGCGGTACAGCAGGGTCTGGTCGTTGTTCAACGCGCCGCCGATATCGAACTGGCCTTGCAGGCGGTCATGGTTGCCGCCGGTGAGCTGCACTTCGTTGACGTGATTGGCTTCAGGCTTTTTGCTGACCCGGTTGACGATACCGCCGGCATCGCCCTGGCCGAACAGGCTGGAGGCCGGGCCGCGCACCACGTCGATGCGGTCGAAGGCATAAGGTTCGCTGCGGTAAAACGCATAGCTGTTGTTCTGCTGGCGCAGGCCGTTGAGGTAGTCGCTGCTGGCCTGGCCGTTGAAGCCGCGAATGTACAGCCAGTCAAAACCCTTGGGGTCCAGGCCATAGGCCTCGACCTTGACGCCCGGCACATAACGCAGCGCATCGGTGACCGTTTGCGCGCCCTGGGCCTGCATCTGCTGGCGGGTGATCACCGAGATCGACTGCGGCACCTCGATCAGCGGCGTGTCGGTCTTGGTGCCGGCACTGCTGCGGGTGGCGACATAGCCTTCGACCGGGCCGGCAGCCGGCTCAACGGTACGGCCTGAAATAGGGGTGGGGTCCAGTTGCACGGTGCCCTCGACCAGCTTGATCAGCGAGTAGCTGCCATTGGCCAGTTGCACCGGCTGCAACTTGCTGCCGGCCAATAGCTGGCGCAAGGCGGCGTCGACGGTGTAGCTGCCGCTCAAGCCGGCAGACCGTTGCCCACGGGCGATTGCCGGGTCGAACGAAACAGTGACGCCGGTGACCGCTGAAAACTGCGCCAGCGCGCTGTTTACCGGGCCTGCGGGGATGTCGAAACGGGTTTCTGCGGCGGTTTGCGCCCAGGCGGGCTGCGCCACCATGACAGCGGCCAGGGGCATGCCCAGGGCCAGGCCGAGCACCGCCCGGCGCACGGCGCTGGCCAGTGTTTGAGGTTTTCCAATCGTTGCTGCGGACATACCGTTTCCTTAATCGCCCAAGTGGCAGTGATGGTGGCGTCTATTGCGCCTATCTCTACCAAGTCGAACGAGAATCGGAATCGACAACACCTGAACATAAATTATTTTCAGGCCGGTGTTACACGGGTCCAGTAGCGGCTGAAATGCTGGACGCGCACGGGCAGGGTGGAAGACAGGTTTTCCAGGACGGTGTCGATGTTGGCGAGGTTAAAGGCCCCGGAAATGCGCAGCCTCGCGACCGCTGGATCGCACCCCAGATACCCTGAGCGATAACGCTGCAACTCGGCGATCACCTCACTCAGGCGCCAGTCGTCGACCACCAGCAAGCCCCGGCTCCAGGCGTCGGCCTGCAGGCTGGCCGGTTGCACATTGCCCAACTGGTCCTGACGGAACAGCAGTTGCTGGCCGGCACTGACGCGCAGCGCCGGGCTCATTGAGGCGGTGCGCACTTCTACCGCATGTTCCAGCACGCAGACGCGGGTGGTGTCCTGTTCATGGCGCACGGTAAAGCGCGTGCCCAGCGCCCGAATGCTGCCTTCGCGGGTGTGCACCACAAAGGGCCGACCCTGCGTGTCGCGCGCGGTTTCAACAAGAATTTCGCCGCGCAGCACCTGCACCTCGCGCAAGCTGGCGCTGTAGCGGATATTCACCGCCGTGGCGGTATTGAGGTGCAACTGGCTGCCGTCTTCCAGACGCAGGCCCCGGCGCTCGCCGACGCCCGTGCGCTGGTCGGCCATCAGCGTCGGCAGTGGCGTAGTGCGCCAGGCCAGGGTGCCGCCAGCGCCGGCGGCGATCAGCAACGACAACACCTTGAGCACTTCGCGGCGCTTGGCGCGGGCGTTGCTCAGGGTCGGGCGGGCAATGCCGCAACCGACCCGCTCGAAGCGCTCCTGCATGTGCGTCAGCCGCTCCCACGCCAGGCGATTGCCCGGCGCGCCGTCAAGCCAGCGCCGATGCGCCTCGCGGGTGCTCTCGTCGAGATCGTCGCAACGCAAATCAACGTACCAGCGCGCCGCAGCCTCAAGGGTGGCGTGATCGACCTTCACACGTTACTCCTCGGTGGCCAGCAGGCAGTGCATCAAGGCGCGTACCGCATGCTTTTTCACCGTGTTGACCGAGACCTCCAGTTGCCGGGCGATCTCGACGTAGCTCAGGCCATCGAGCTGCGACATCAGGAAAATCTCGCGGGTGCGGCTACCGAGGCCATCGAGCAACTGGTCGATTTCGAGCAGGGTTTCAATGATCAGAAAGCGTGTTTCAGGCGAGATATCCAGCGCTTCGGGCCGCGCCGCCAGGGTTTCGAGATACGCCTGTTCCAGCGCACGACGGCGGAACATGTCGATCATCAGGCTGCGCGCAATGGTGCTCAGGTACGCGCGCGGCTCGCGCAACTGCGGCGCGCTGCGCTGGGTCAGCACCCTGATGAACGTGTCCTGGGCCAGGTCCGCCGCATGGTCGACGCAACCCAGACGCTTGCGCAACCAGCCGCACAGCCAGGAATGGTGGTCGGTGTAGAGGCTGTGCACGGCCTGTTGTTGCGTAAGGTCGACAGAGGACATGGCTGAAACCTGAGAAGAAGGGCTTATCTGATAATGAATCTCATTTTCTGGTCTGTCGGGGGATTTGGCAAGTGTGCTGTGCCGGTGACGCCGGGCATCAGCCTGCGACGGCGATTATTCAAGAACCGGGACGTTATCGGCGCGACGATAAGGCCCATACGCGGCCGGCACCCAATGGAAGCGCTTCTCGTCGCTGGTGATGTGCCCAACCCCCGGAAACGGCAGGTGCGCCGCCGCGACCCAGCTGCCCTCTTTGGCCAATAGCGCGAATGCACTTTCCCGGGTGCTGACGGCCTTTTTCGGGTCGGTGTCGAAGCGGATCGCCACTTCAGGATGATCGAACTGCACCGCTGCGTTGTGAATCATGTCGCCAATGAACACCATGCGCTGCCCCTTGGAATTCAGGGAATAGGCGGTGCTGCCCGGCGTGTGGCCCGGCACCCATTGCGTCTGCAATTCAGGCAGCGGCGAGGCGGGCGGTACGAATGTCTTGAACCGGCCTTCAGCGCGGTAAGGCGCGACAGAGCGCTGGGCGATGGTAAAACCTTCGCGCGATTTCTCCGGCAGTTTTGCGCTTGCCGCTTCATCCAGCCAGTAATCGGCTTCGGCTTTGGCGGCGTAGACCGTGGCCCTGGCAAACACAGCCTTGCCGTTGCCATCCACCAGTCCGCACACATGGTCCAGATGCAGGTGGGTCAGAAAGATGCTGTCGACCTGCTCGGGCTCATAACCGGCTGCGCGCATGTTGGCGACCAGATTGCCGGCGGTGTCGCCGATGCAACGGCCGGCGCCGGTGTCGATCAGCACCGTGTGCGTGCCGGTATTGACCAGAAAGGCGTTGAAGGTGGTTTGCACATTGGGCGTGTTGATCGCCTGACGGGCCAGCAAGGCGCGGATCTTGCTCTGTTCCATGTTCAGCAGCAGGCGTGGCGACAGGTCGTTGTAACCGTCGAACAGGGAGGTGACTTCATAGTCCCCGACCGCCACGCGAAAATAGCCGGGTACCTGGGCTTCAACCGGCGGGCGCGGCTGTGCCGGCGCCAGGCTTGAAATAGCGGTCAAAGGCAGCAGCAAGACGCTGGCCAGCAGTGTGGTTGACGGGGTAGGGCGCATACCTGGGTACCTTTGTGGGCGTTGAGTTGAACCATCCGTTGAATGTTCCCACTTTGCAGCCCGGCATCATTGTAAGGGTGTGCGCCCATCGGGTGTGCTGCACCGGCATGACAAACCACTCGTAAGAATCCCGGAACCTACTGTTGCTTTCCCTCTCATAGACGTAACAACCAAAAGGAGCCAATACCATGGAACAGTTAGTCTTGGTCGTGGAGGATGAGCCGGTCCTGCTGGAACTGGCCCAGGAGATTCTGGAACTGGGTGAGATCAATGCCGTTGGCGCCCCCAACGCCGATGAGGCACTGCGCGTTCTGGAGCGTATGACCGATATTGGCCTGGTGATCACTGACATCAAAATGCCAGGCAAGATAAACGGTTTCGAGCTGGCCTGGCTGATTGCCGATCGCTGGCCGCATATCCCTGTGCTGGTGACCTCCGGCCATCAGATGATCAGGCCGGATGAGCTGCCGCCGCATGCCTGCTTCATGCCCAAACCCTGGTTGATCAGCGATTTTCTCGACAGGTCCAAAGAGATGCTGCTGGAAGGCCAGGGCTACCGGCATTCAACCGCTGCACCGGCCTCTGAGCTTCACTCGTAACGGGGCACACGCCCCGTCTACGGCCTCAATGCGGCCACTGCTCCAATAGAATCGACACGAATTTCTCTGCCGCCGGCGACAGCGACGCACCGCGTCGATACACCAGCCCCAGTGTACGGTTGACCACCGGGTCGCTGAGCGGAATGCTCACCAGCGTCGGGTGGTCGGCGGCCGGCATGGCCAGGCTGGGCATGGCCGAAACGCCAAGGCCGGCCTCGACCATGCCCAATGACGTCGACAAGTGTTGCACCTCATAAAACCACTGCGGGCGCCAGCTCAGGCCGGACAGCGCGTGGTCGAGCAGCATGCGATTGCCGCTCAGGCGTCCGACGCCGATCAGCCGGTAATCACTGAGTTCCGACCAGGTGACTGAGGCACGGCTGGCCAGTTCATGGTCGCGTCGGCAGGCCAGTACGAAGGGCTCGTTGACCAGCGGCACGAACTCGATGTCGGGGTGCTGGCCGCTCATCATGTTGATGCCGAAATCCGCTTCGCCACGCAGCACCGCTTCCAGGCCTTCGTTGGCGCTGAGGTCGAGCAGGCGGATGCGGATTTTCGGGTAGCGCTCGTTGTACAGGCGGATCACCGAGGGCAAAAAGTAGAACGCTGCCGTCGGAATACACGCCAGGGTCACCTGGCCGACCTGGCGTTCGGCAAGCTCGCGAATATTCAGGATCGAATCGTCGAAGTCATCCAGCAGCCGCCGTGCCTTGGGTAAAAAGTCCCGCCCGACACTGGTCAGGCTGACCTTACGGGTCGTGCGGTCAAGCAAGGTGGTGCCCAGTCCTTCTTCCAGCTTCTTGATGCGTCGGCTGAGCGCCGGTTGCGACAAGTGAAGTGCGTCTGCGGCTTCGTGGAAACTGCCCAGTTCGGCGATTTTCACGAAAGATCGGATGTCCTGGAGCTCGTATTCCATGTTTTTACCTCGATGTGTAAGCGCACTGGCGGGGCGTGGCTCACAGTAAATCAATCATGCATGTATCGCAATAATCACTCTGATCTTTGCATTTGAATGCCTGCAACTTCCCTGACACTCTTGCTCAAAGAACATCAAAAACCCCGATTGATTAGCAAGAGTTAAGGTCATGCAACGAATTCCGTGTGTACTCATGCGTGGCGGCACCTCCAAAGGGCCTGTGTTCCTGGCCTGGGACTTGCCGACTGCCATCGAAGAACGTGACGAACTGCTGCTCAACCTGATGGGCTCGGGCCACGAACTGGAAATCGACGGCATCGGCGGCGGCAGCCCGCAAACCAGCAAGGTGGCGATTGTCAGCCCTTCGTTGCATGCCGATGCCGATGTCGACTACTTGTTCGTCCAGGTCATGGTCGCCGAGCGCCGTGTGGACACCGCCCCCAACTGCGGCAACATGCTCTGCGCCGTCGGGCCTTTCGCCATCGAGCAAGGCCTGGTCAAGACCAAGGGCGATCAGACCCTGGTGCGCATTCGCAACCTCAACACCGGCACCTTCGTCAATTCCGAGGTGCAAACCCCCAACGGCATCGTCAGCTACGAAGGCGACACCGCCATCGATGGCGTGCCCGGCACGGCGGCGCCTGTGCAACTGACCTTTCTGGATGCGGCGGGCAGCAAGACCGGCAAGCTGTTTCCTACCGGCAACACGCAGGATCTGATCGACGGCATCCCGGTGACCTGCATCGACATGGCCATGCCGATGCTGCTGATCGAAGCCAGCCAGCTGGGCAAGCGTGGCGATGAAACCCCGGCGCAACTCGATGGCGACAAAGCCTTCCTCAAGCGCCTGGAAAGCCTGCGCCTGCAAGCGGGCCTGGCCATGGGCCTGGGCGATGTCAGCAACAAGGTGATTCCCAAGCCGGTGCTGGTCTCCAGGCCGTTTGCCGACGGCACGGTGTCGGTGCGGTATTTCATGCCGCACAACTGCCACCGGGCGCTGGCCATTACCGGCTCGATCGGTCTGGCCACTGCCTGCGTCAGCCCCGGCAGCGTGGTCGCCCAATTGCTGGGCACTGGCAGTGAGCCGCGTTTGCAGCGTGTACGCATCGAACACCCAAGCGGCGGCATTGACGTGGTCCTGTCGTACATCGGTGAAAACGGCGAAACCATCCGTGCCTCTGTGGTACGCACCGCGCGCCGGCTGTTCTCGGGTTTTGTCTACGCACCTGTTTCGCACCGTCTGGCCGGTTAACCGCGGTCAGTACGGTTTCGCATCAGCACAATTCTAAAAATGGGTGATGCCATGAAAGTTGTTAAATCGCTCTACTTCCAGATTGTCTGCGCCGTGATTCTGGGCGTGCTCGTCGGGCACTTCTGGGCCCAGCAGGCCGTTGCCCTGAAGCCACTGGGTGATGCATTCATCAAGCTGATCAAGATGATGATTGCGCCGGTGGTGTTCTGCACCATCGTCACCGGCATCGCCGGCATGAGCGACAAACGCTCGCTCGGTCGCCTGCTGAGCAAGACCATGCTGCTGTTTCTCGGGTTGACGGTGATCAGCCTGTTCATCGGCCTGGGCGCGGTGTACCTGTTCCAGCCGGGCAGCGGCATGAACATCGACCCCAGCCAGTTGAGCACCAAGGGCTTGTCGCAATACACCGACTCGGCAGCGAAGTTGAGCGTGGTCGAGTTCTTCATGCACATCATCCCCGAGACATTCGTGGGTGCGTTCAACAAGGGTGAAGTGTTGCCGGTGTTGTTCATCGCCGTACTCAGCGGCTTTGCGCTGTCGTCGCTGGGCGAGCGCGGCAAACCGGTGCTGGCAGTGCTGGAATCGGCGTCGCACATGGTCTTCAAGATCTTCGCCTACCTGATGCGCTTCGCCCCGATCGGTGCGTTCGGTGCCCTGGCCTTTACCGTGGGCCAGTACGGCATCACCTCACTGGGGTCGCTGGCCAAGCTGATCATGACCCTGTACATCGCCTGCGGCTTCTTTGTCTTCGTGGTGCTGGGCAGCATCTGCCGGGCTCATGGCTTCAGCCTGTGGAAACTGCTGCGCTATTTCCGTGAAGAATTCCTGGTGGTGCTGGGCACCTCGTCGACGGAACCGGTGATGCCGCGCATGCTGGAAAAACTCCAGGCGCTGGGCTGCAAGAAGAGCATCGTCGGCCTGGTGTTGCCCACCGGCTACTCGTTCAACCTCGACGGCACGGCGATCTACCTGTCGCTGGCAGCGATCTTCATTGCCCAGGCGTGCAACATCGACCTCAGTGCCGGCCAGGTGATCACCATGCTGGCGATCATGCTCCTGTCGTCCAAAGGCGCCGCAGGCGTCACCGGCAGCGGATTCGTGGCGCTGGCCTCGACCCTGACGGTGATCCACGACATCCCGCTGGCGGGCCTGGCGTTGCTGATCGGCATCGACCGTTTCATGTCCGAAGCCCGCGCCCTGACCAGCCTGGCCAGTAACGCGGTGGCCACCGTGGTCATTGCGATCTCGGAAAAAGGCTGCGACCGCCAGGTCTTGCAGGACGCGCTGAACGGTAAGGTCACGCCAGTCAGTACGACGGATGAGGCCTGGGACACCACACCGGTGACCAGGCACAGCTAAACCGCTTTACCCCAAACCTTTTCGCAAACGTCTGCGCCGGGCTCCCGTCATCGGGAAGCCCGGCGCCCAGGGGACCGTGCGCCTGCGTGCCGGCCAATCTGCCAATAACAACAAGAGAACTCACTATGCTCGCACTCCTTGGCCTGGCCATGGTCGTGGTGTTCACCTACCTGATCATGAGTAAACGCCTGTCGCCCATCGTCGCCCTGACCCTGGTGCCAATCGTGTTCGCGGTGATCGGCGGCTTTGCCCCGACCACCGGCAAGATGATGCTCGACGGCCTGAAAATGGTCGCGCCCTCGGCGGCATTGTTGCTGTTTGCCATCCTGTTCTTCGGCCTGATGATCGATGCCGGTCTGTTCGACCCGCTGATCCGCAAGATCCTCAAGCGCGTCAATGGCGACCCGATGAAAATCGCCATCGGCACCGCACTGCTGTCGCTGGTGGTCGCCCTCGACGGTGACGGCACCACCACTTACATGATCACCTGCGCGGCGATGCTGCCGCTGTACAAGCGCATCGGCATGAACCCGATGATCCTGGCGACCATTGCCATGCTGTCGCTGAGCATCATGAGCGGCATGACCCCGTGGGGCGGGCCTGCGACCCGCGCCATTGCGGCCTTGGGCCTGGATGCCGGCGAGTACTTCGTGCCGCTGTTGCCGACCATGATCGGCGGCGCGATGTGGGTGGTGTTCACCGCCTTTCTGCTGGGGCGTGCCGAGCGCAAGCGCATTGGCAATATCCAGCTGCAAAGCGGCGGTGGTGACTGCTACATCAACGAGATTCTCGGCGACACGCCGCACAAGCGTCCGAAACTGGCCTATGTCAACCTGGCGCTGGTAATCGCGGTGATGGTCGCGCTGGTGATGGGCGTCATGCACTCGGCGATCCTGTTCCTGATCGGCTTCGTCATCGCGCTGATGATCAACTACCCGCAGCTGGACATTCAGAAAGAGCGCATCCTCGCCCATTCGGGCAACGCCATGACCGTGGTGCTGCTGGTGTTTGCCGCCGGTATCTTCGCCGGGATCTTCTCCGGCACCAAGATGGTCGACGCCATGGCGCAAACCCTGGTCGAGTGGATTCCGCCGTCGTGGGGCCACCTGTTCCCGCTGGTGGTGGCGATCACCAGCATGCCGCTGACCTTCGTGCTGTCCAACGACGCATACTATTTCGGCGTGGTGCCGATCCTGGCCAACGCTGCCGCCGCCTACGGCATCTCGCCGCTGGAAATCGCCCGCGCTTCGATTCTGGGTCAGCCGGTCCACCTGATGAGCCCGCTGGTGGCCTCGACGCTGTTGCTGGTCGGCATGGTCGACCGCGACATCGGCGACTTCCAGAAGGCCACGGTCAAGTGGGCGGTGCTCACCTCGCTGGTGATTACTGTTCTGGCCTTGCTGACCGGCGCCATCAGCCTGTTCGTCTGATTCAACCACACCTGTCTCTATCACCTGCAACGCCCTCCATAAAAGGGGGCGTGTGCCGGGCTGCGTCCTTAATAACAACAATGAGTCGCTTGCCATGAATACCTTGATTACTCGCGGTGCTGTTTTGCCTGTGTTTGCGTTGTTGCCGCTGGCCAGCGCCTGCGCCGAAGGCTTTGTCGATGACAGCAAGCTGAAGCTGCAAGCGCGCAACGTCTACTTCAATGAAAATTTCCGCGATGAACACGGCCTCAGCGTCAACGCGGCGCGCACGGCCAAGAGCGAGCGCACCGAATGGGCACAGGGCTTTTTGCTCGATTACCAGTCCGGTTTCTCCCAGGGCACGGTGGGCGTGGGCGTCGATGCCATCGGCTTGTTCGGAGTCAAGCTCGATTCCGGCCGCGGTCGCAGCGGCACGGGCCTGCTGCCGGTGCACAGCGACGGTCGCGCCGCCGACGAGGTCGCCAGCGCGGGCGTGACCGCCAAGCTGCGGCTGGCCAAAACCACGGTCAAATACGGCACCTTGCTGCCCAGAATGCCGGTGCTGATCTACAACGATGCGCGCCTGTTGCCGCAAACCTACCAGGGCGCGCATGTGAGCAGCACCGACATCGATAACCTGACGCTTTCCGGTGGTCATCTGAATCGCTTCAAACTGCGCGATTCCAGCGACAGCATGCCGCTGATCCCGGATGGCTACAGCGGCGGCAAGAGCGGCGACTTCAACTACGCCGGCGCCGAGTACAAGCTGGGCAAGAGCGTGCGCCTGAGCTACTTCTATGGCGAGCTGGAAAACTTCTACCGGCAGAACTTCGCGGGCATTCAACACGACCTGCCGCTGGGAGGCGGTGTGCTGACCAGCGACCTGCGCTATTTCCACAGCACCGACGCCGGTGCCGCTTACGACGGCAAGATCGATAACCAGATGCTCAGCGGCCAACTGTCGTATGCGCTGCAAGGCCACACCGTGAATGCCGGCTACCAAGTGCTCAGCGGTGATGCGGGCCTGCCGTATATCAGCGGCGCCACGGTGTACTCGTTCAGTAACGTCGGGATAGGCAAGTTCATCGAGGAAGACGAGAAAACCTGGATGCTCGGCTATGCCTACGACTTCAAGCAACTGGGCGTGCCCGGCTTGACCTTCTCGACCCGCTACCTGAGCGGCAATGACGGCAAGTCCAGCAGCACGATCAAGGAATGGGAACGCGACGCAGAACTGGCCTACGTGGTGCAGTCCGGCAGCTTCAAGGGGCTGGGGGTCAAGTATCGCAACTATGTATACCGCTCCGATTTCTCCCGTGGCCGCGACAGCAATCGAATCTACCTGACCTACGACATCGCCCTCTGGTAGGGAGCTCAGGATTTAAGGCGGTTAACGCCGATCCGCAGGAGATCACCCGCCGCCTTGGCTCGCGAGCGCTGACCGGTACTCGCCCTGCAACAGCCTGACATTACTTGGCGAAGCAACCTCGACGATGAGCAGCGCACGATGCGTGGCCCAATCGTGAGGACAAAGGAATGTCAGGATACGCAGCAGCACTACGTTTACGGATTGGCCGGTATTCGGCCGCTGGCCAGGTTTACAGGGTGACCTCGGTCGTCAGGGATAGACAGCCGGTGTTCCAGGACTTCCATCTGGCACGACGCCTGGTGCATGAACTCAGGCTCTGTGAAGAACAGCAATGGGCTCGCTCGCTGGCCTGGGTGATCATGCCGGATCATTTTCACTGGTTGTTCGAATTGCGGCACAGCTCATTGCCGTGGCTGATGCAAAAGGTTAAATCGCGCAGTGCCCTTGCCATTCTCAAAGACCTGCCGGGACAGCACGCACTGTGGCAACCCGGCTATCACGACCGGGCCATACGCTCTGAGGATGACTTACGGCCATTGGCGCGCTATGTGATAGCCAATCCAATACGTGCAGGTCTGGTAAGGCGTGTGGGCGATTATCCACTGTGGGATGCGGTATGGATCTGAGCCAGCATTCGCGAGCTGCGCTCGCTCCTACGCAATTTGTGTCGTGCTCAGTATCAAGGCCAGCCCAAACTCGGTAGGAGCGAGCGCAAGCTCGCGAAGGCGGAGGTGTAGTCACCACAAATGTGCTGATTTCACTGGCCCTTTCGCGAGCTGCGCTCGCTCCTACGTAATTTGTGTCGTGCTCAGTATCAAGGCCAGCCCAAACTCCGTGGGAGCGAGCGCCAGCTCGCGAAGGCGAAGGTGCATTCACCACAAATGTGTTGATTTCACTGGCCCTTTCGCGAGCTGCGCTCGCTCCTACGCAATTTGTGTCGTGCTCAGTATCAAGGCCAGCCCAAAATCCGTGGGAGCGAGCGCAAGCTCGCGAATGCGAAGGTGCAGTCACCACAAATGTGCTGGTTTCACTGGCCCTTTCGCGAGCTGCGCTCGCTCCTACGCAATTTGTGTCGTGCTCAGTCTCAAGGCCAGACCAAAATCCGTGGGAGCGAGCGCCAGCTCGCGAAGGCTAAGGTGCAGGCACCCCAAGGTTAGCTGTGGCGGCGGCCTTGGCCAGCATCGCGTGCAGCAGCACATTTGCCCCGGCTTCGGCCCAGTGCGGGTGGATGTGCTCCGCTTCGTTATGGCTCAAACCCTCCACGCACGGCACGAAAATCATTGAGGTCGGCGCCACGCGGTTCAGGTAGCAGGCGTCGTGTCCGGCCCCTGAGATCATGCGTTTGTGGCTGTAACCCAGTTCAACCGCCGCGCGTTCGACCCGCCCGATACAGTCGGCGTCGAAGTTGATCGGCGCGTATTGAAAGATCTGCTTGAGGCTGTGCTGCAAGCCGCTCGCCCGGGCAATCGCCTCAACTTCATCGCGCAGTTGTCCATCCAGCCGTTCCAGTACGCTTTCGTCCGGGTGACGAAACTCGACGCTGAACGCCACCCGTCCTGGTACCACATTGCGTGAGTTGGGAAACACCTGCACCCAGCCCACCGTGGCGCGGCCTTCGTCGCCTTCGGCCACGCCGATCTTATTCACCGCTTCGACCACCCGCGCCAGGCCCAGCAAGGCATCGAGGCGGTGGTTCATCGGTGTGGTGCCGGCGTGGGCGCTGCGGCCCTTGAGTTCGATGTCGTACCAGCGCTGGCCTTGTGCGCCGGTCACCACGCCGATGTCGAGGCCTTCGGCTTCCAGAATCGGCCCTTGTTCGATATGCAGCTCGAACGCTGCATGAATCTCCCGATTACCCATCGGTTCGCTGCCGGCGTAGCCGATGCTTTGCAAGGCCTGACCAATGCTGATGCCTTGCGCGTCGGTGCGCGACAGGCCGTAGTCCAGATCGAAAACCCCGGTGTAGACCCCGGAGGCAATCATCGCCGGGGCGAAGCGCGAGCCTTCTTCGTTGGTCCAGTTGACCACTTCAAGGCTGCGTTCGGTTTCAATGCCGTGATCGTTGAGGCTGCGGATCACTTCCAGGCCAGCCAGCACGCCGTAAATGCCGTCGAACTTGCCGCCGGCCGGCTGCGAGTCGCCATGCGAACCGGTCAGCACCGGCGCCAGGCTGTCATTGCGGCCGGGGCGCCGGGCGAACTGGTTGCCCATGGCGTCGACCTTGATGCTGCAACCGGCTTCGATGGCCCAGCGCTTGAACAGCTCGCGGCCCTGGCGGTCTTCCTCGGTCAGCGCCAGGCGTGACACGCCGCCATTGACGGTGGCGCCGATCTGCGCCATTTCCATCAGCGAATCCCACAGGCGCTGGCCGTTGATGCGCGGCACGCTGCTCATTGTCCGGACTCCGGGTTCTTGACCTTGTAGCGGAAGTTGCAGTGCGAATCGCCCTGCATCAAGGTTTTGGTGCGCACCAGCTCGACGTTGGGGTCGTAGCCGACGATAAACAGCTCGTCGCGGTTGCACGACAGCAAGTGGCCGATCTCGCCCAGGCCCATCTCGCGGTACATCTCGGCGTAGCGGCAGCGGTGTACGTCGTAGTCGTAGTGGGTGGCGTCGCTGGCGATGATCTCGACCTTCAGCGCATCGTCCTGCTCCCACAGGGTTTGCAGGGCGACGAAACCGGCCAGGTCCGGGCCGTTCGGCTCGCGCTCGGCAAAGTATTTACCGGCCTTGACCGCCGCTTGCGACACCGCTTCGCCGATCACCGCCTGCGCCTGTTGCTTGCCGTAGTCGCGGACCAGGATCTCGTAGATCGGCTTGATGATTTCGGCTTCGATTCGCCGCCGGGCCAAAATACCCAGTTCGCCTTGCACAGCGCTCATGTCGGTTCTCCTCACGGTCGGGGCGGCGTTGACCGCCCCGTATCACTTGTTATTCAAGCCGGGCTATTCAGGGCTTACCGCCGGCGACGCTGACGGGCTGCCATTTGTTGGCTTTCACCTGGTAAACGGTGAAGGTCGGGTTTTTCAGGTTGCCCTGCGCATCGAACGCCAGGGTGCCGGTCACGCCCTGATACTCGCTGGCGCGCAGCACCGGCAGGTACTTTTTCGGGTCTGTGGAGCCGGCTTTTTCCACCGCGGCGATCAGCACGCCGACACCGTCGTAGGCAAACGGCGCATGCAGTTCGATTGGCTGCTTGTAGCGTTTTTTATAGGCTTGCTCGAACGCCTTGCCGCCCGGCATTTGCTCGACGGCAAGACCCGGCTCCAGGGCGATCACGCCTTCGCCGTCGTTTTGCGCCAGGGTCAGGAAGGTCTGGCTGACAAAGCCACCTGCGCCCATCAACGTCGCCTTGATGCCCAATTGCTTGAGGCGCTTGGCCAGGGGCGCAGCCTGGGCGTCGACGCCGCCGAAGAAGATCAGGTCCGGGTTCTTGCTGCGGATGCTGGTCAGCACGGCGCTGAAGTCGATGGTCTTGTCGTCGACGTATTCGCGCGCCACCACCTTGCTGCCGCCGGCCTCGATGGATTTGACGAACTGATCGGCCAGGCCCTGGCCGAATGCGGTGCGGTCATCGAGCACGGCGATGCGCTTGGCCTTGAGGGTTTGCAGCGCGTACTGGCCGGCCACCTGGCCGCCGTCGTCGTCATGGCCCATGACCCGCAGGCTGGTGTCGAAGCCTTGCTGGGTATAGCCATGGCCGGTGGCGACCGGCGCAACCTGGGCAATGCCGGCATCGTGATAGACACGGGCGGCGGGGATGCTGGTACCGGTGTTCCAGTGGCCGACCACGCCGACGACACCGGCATCGACCAGGCGCTGGGCAACGGTCACGGCGGTGCGCGGGTCGGACTGGTCGTCTTCCGAGATCAGCTTGTAGGTCACCGCCTCGCCGCCGATGGTCGGCTTGCGCGCGTTGGCCGCGTCGATGGCCAGTTGCGCGCCGTTTTCCAGGTCCTTGCCGATCCGCGCCGACGGTCCGGTCAACGGGCCGGCAAGACCGATGAGCACGGTCTGGTCGGCCAGGGCAATGCTTGACGCCAGGCTGCTCAGCAGCAGGCCGGCGAGGGTGGCACGTTTGATCAGGGCAGGGTAATGCATGCTGTGGTTCCTTGGGCTTATTGCTATGAGGTACACGCCGGAGGCCCGGTGGCGTCGGAATTTTATAGAACGATCGGTTGTAACCCTTGCAGGCACGCGCGCTGCCTTGGGCGGCACTCGGCCGACCGGCTGCGTTAGCAGCCGTAACCTTTCAGTGTTCCGCAGATTTTTGTGAGCGCTACGCACTCAATCGCGGGCAGAGCGCGCTCCTACAAGAGCGTGTGTGGCTTGAGTCAGGTGGTTATTCCCCCAGATATGCCGCGCGTACCTGCGGGTCGTCGAGCAGTTGTGGCGAGGCGCCTTGCAGGCTGATCCGGCCGCTGTCCATCACATAGCCGCGCTGGGTGACTTGCAGCGCCAGGCGGGCGTTCTGTTCCACCAGCAGCAACGTCATGCCGGTGCGGCACACCTGCTCAATCACTTGAAAAATCTTCTCGACCATCACCGGCGCCAGGCCCATCGACGGTTCGTCGAGTACCAGCAGGCGCGGGCGCGACATCAGGGCGCGGCCCAGTGCGAGCATCTGTTGTTCGCCGCCGGACATCAGCCCGGCCGGTTGCTGCAAGCGCCGGCGCAGGTGCGCAAAGCTGTCGAGTATCCGTTCGATATCGTCGTCGATCGCTGCCGTATCGCGGCGCAGAGAGGCGCCGGCGTGCAGGTTTTCCAGCACGCTCATGCGCGCAAACACACCACGGCCTTCGGGCACCATCGCCAGGCCCAGCTTCAAACGCTCGTGGGCGGCGAGGTTGTTGAGTGGCTGGCCGGCAAAGTGCAGGCTGCCTGCGCTGGCCGGGATCAAACCGGTCAACGCCTTGAGCGTCGAGGTCTTGCCGGCACCGTTGGCGCCGATCAGCGTCACGTGTTCGCCGGCTTCAACGTGCAGGTTCAGCGATTTCACCGCCTCGATGGCACCGTAATGCACGCTCAGGTTGCGGATTTCCAGCAGGGCTTCAGGCATGAGCACCGGCTCCCAGATAGGCTTCGATCACCTGCGGGTCATTACGCACCTGCTGCGGCGTGCCGCGGGCGATGACCTGGCCGTGGTCGAGGACGGTAATGCGATCGCACAGGCCCATCACCAGTTTGACGTCGTGTTCGATCAACAGCAGGGTGCGGCCGTCGTCGCGGATCTTTGCCAGCAGCGTGCGCAATTGCTGTTTCTCCGTGGCGTTCATGCCGGCCGCCGGTTCGTCCAGCGCCAGCAGGCGCGGCTCGGTGGCCAGGGCCCGGGCGATTTCCAGGCGTCGTTGATGGCCGTACGACAAGGTGTCGGCGCGCTGCCCGGCCAGCTCGCCGATGCCGACATACTCCAGCCACTGTTGGGCGATGTCGCGGGTCTCGGCTTCTTCACGGCGGGCGCGGCCATGGCGCAGCAAGGCGGCAAGCAGGCCGTTACGGGTGCGCACATGGCGACCGACCATGACGTTTTCCAGCGCGGTCATGGCCTTGAACAGGCGGATGTTCTGGAAGGTGCGGGCAATGCCGGCGCGCGCCACTTCATGCACCGAGGACGGTTTGTACGCCTGGCCCTGCAACGCAAAGTGGCCGCTGTCGGCCTGGTACAGCCCGGTCATCACGTTGAAAAAAGTGGTCTTGCCGGCGCCATTGGGGCCGATCAGGCCGTGCACTTCGCCGGCCTGAATCTGCAGGTCGACGCCTTGCAGCGCGGCGACACCACCGAAGTGTTTATGCACGCTGTGAATATGCAGCAGTGGCGTGCTCATCGTGCACGCTCCCGCTGCGCAGGCCATAGACCTGTCGGTCTGAAATGCATCACCAGAATCAGTGCCAGGCCGTAGACCAGTTGGCGGATCACTTCCGGGTCGACCAGTACTTCACCAAACAGCGCCAGTTGCAGGCTGCCCATGCTCGCGCGCAGCACTTCAGGCAAGGCGGCCAGCAGCACACAGCCCAGAATCACGCCGGGAATGTGGCCCATGCCGCCGAGCACGACCATGGCCAGCACCGCCACCGATTCGTTGAGGGTGAACGATTCGGGCGAAACAAAGCCCTGAAACGAGGCAAACAACGCGCCGCCAATGCCGCCAAAGGCCGCGCCGATGGCGAACGCCAGCAGCTTCAGGCGCTTGGTGTTCAGGCCCATGGCCGCCGCGGCTTCTTCATCCTCACGAATCGCCATCCACGCACGGCCAATGCGCGAGTCTTGCAGGCGCAGGCAGGCGAGCATGATCAGCACCGCCAGCGCGGCGAACAGATAGTAATAGAGGTACACCGACGGCAACTTGAGGCCAAAGAGTTCCTGGGTACGCGCCAGATTGATGCCGAACACCTGCACCGGCTCGATTGAAGAGATGCCTTTCGGGCCATTGGTGATGTTCACCGGCCGATCGAGATTGCGCATGAAGATGCGGATGATCTCGCCAAAGCCCAACGTGACGATGGCCAGATAATCGCCGCGCAAGCGCAAGGTCGGCGCACCGAGGACGATGCCGAGCCCTGCGGCGAGCAAGGCGGCCAGCGGCAGGATCAGCCAGATCGAGGTGTGCAGGCCGTCGGGCAGCATCGCGGCCAGCGCCGGAAACTGGGTCAGCAAGTGCGGCGACGACAGCAATGCGGCCAGATACGCGCCCAGTGCGTAAAAGGCAATAAAGCCAAGGTCCAGCAGCCCGGCATAACCGACCACGATGTTCAGACCCAGGGCGAGCATGATGTACAACAGGGCGAAATCCAGGGTCCGCACCCAGGCATTGCCGCCCGTGTAACCGGCGATCCACGGCGCCAGCAACAGCGCGGCGGCAAACAGCACCAGGCCCAGTTTCGGACTGGCAGCGCGTTTGAGGTTCAAGGCCAGACTGATCATGCGCGCACCGCCAGCCGCTCGCCGAGCAGGCCCGAAGGGCGCAGCACCAGCACGGCGATCAGCACCATGAAGGCAAAAACGTCCTGATAATTGCTGCCGAACACACCGTTGGTGAGTTCGCCCAGGTAACCGGTGCCCAGCGACTCGATCAGGCCCAGCAGCACGCCGCCGAGCATCGCGCCCTTGAGGTTGCCGATGCCGCCCAGTACAGCGGCGGTAAAGGCCTTGATGCCGGGCAGGAAGCCCATCGAGAAATGCGCGTTGCCGTAGTTGCTGGCCATCATGATGCCGGCCAGCGCCGCCAGGGCGCCGCCGATGGCAAAGGTCAACACGATTACCCGGTTGGGGTTGATGCCCATCAGGCTGGCTACTTGCGGGTTCTCGGCCACCGCACGCATGGCGCGGCCCAGGCGGGTGCGGTTGACCAGCAGCAACAGGGCGCCCATCACCGCCATGGCAATGACCACGGTAGCGATGGCGGTGACATTGGTGATCGCCGGCGCGTGCTCTTCACTGCCCGCGGTGATCTCGATCGGGTCCAGCGGCAGCAGTTGCGGGAACATCTGCGGGTTGCGGCTCCAGATAATCATCGCCACGGTCTGCAACAGCAGCGACACGCCCAGGCCACTGATCAGCGGCGCCAGACGCGGTGCATCACGCAGGCGGCGGTAGGCAACCCGCTCGATCACCCCGGCCAGCAACGCACAGGCCGCCATGGCCAGCACCGTGGCGATGGCCAATACCAGCAGGTCCGGGCAACCCGGCAGGCTGGCCTGCAACCCATGAATCACCGACAGGCCGACCAGCGCGCCGACCATCAACACATCGCCATGGGCGAAGTTGATGATGCGCAAGATCCCGTAAACCATGGTGTAGCCCAGCGCGATCAGCGCATAGAGGCTGCCGAGCACCAGGCCGTTGAGCAATTGTTGAATAAAGGTATCCATGAACAAGAAAGCGCCAGCAAGCAAAGGCGGCACAGTAGGTATTTATTCTGTTTTTATCAAATATCCAAAATTCATATGGTTATATGCGTGCGAATTCAATTGTTGAATTTGTTTTGTTCCAGTAAATAGTGGGTTTCTGAATTCGGCTAATTGGCATTAAGCTCAACACATGAATAATTTAGAACAGTTAACGAGTGATCCGCCGTTGCGCGCCGTGCGCACCTTCGAGGCCTTTGCCCGCCACGGCGGGGTCAATGCCGCCGCGCGTGAGCTCGATGTGTCGGCCTCGGCGATCAGTCACCAGTTGCGCCTGCTGGAAGAGTTTCTCGGCCAGCCGCTGACCTCGCGCCAGGGCCGCAACCTGATCCTCACCGATGAGGGTCGCGAGTATTACCGGGCCATTCGCTCGGCCTTCGCGGTGCTGCGCAGCGCCACCGACCATGTGCGTGAACAGTCGGCCACCCGGCAGATCACCATCAGCCTGATCCCGATGTTCGGCATCAATCTGTTCATTCCCCGGCTGGCCGAATTCCTCGCCGAAAACCCGGGTGTCGACGTCAACGTCACCTACGCCAACCACCGCAGCTACCCCAGCGATGCCGCCGACATCTCGATTCGTTTCGGCACCGGCCACTGGCCCGGTTACCACAGCGAGCCGCTCATGTCCGGCGCCGTCACGCCGTGGTGCAGCCCGGCCTTTTTAAAGCGTCACGGGCCGCTGGATTCACTTCAGGCGCTGACCGAACTGCCGCTGCTGCACGACGAAGAGCGCGGCACCTGGGCGCAATGGTTCCAGACTGCCGGGCTGCGTCATCCGTCTGCGTTGCAAGGCTTGCTGTTCGAAGACGGGCAGCTTGCACTCACGGCCGCGCAGACCGGGCTGGGCGTGGCCTTGCTGCGCGAACCGTTGATCAGCGGGCTGCGCGATCGCGGTGAGCTGGTGAAACTGGCCGAGCATTCGCTGGATGACGGGCGTGCCTATTGTTTGTGTCGGCGTGCGGAAGGCCAGTTGTCCAAGGAAGGCTTGAACCTCTACAGCTGGCTGAAACGCGGCTTGGTACTCGGTGAATAGAAACCGGTTTTTTCGTTATAAGTTAATCGCTTAACGCTCTTAGGCGGGTTTTTGCTGCGCTGATATATTACGTGGCATATCAAAACCTGCTTCACCTTGTGGAGTGCGGGATTTCCATGAGGTGTGCGTTGAACGCTCGTTTTCTGCCATTGCGTCGCTCGCTGATGTTGGGGTTAGGCTTGCTGTGCCTGGCCGCGTGCCAGCCGGACACCAGCCCGCAGCGCCAGGCGACGCTGGTCATCGCCGTGCCGTCGGACCCGGTCGGTCTCGATCCTGCGCTGAACAGGGCAGAGCCGGTGGGCAGCGAGATCATCCTTAATCTGTTCGACACCTTGCTGGCCTGGGCGCCGCCGCGCTTCGAGCACCTGCAAGGGCGTCTGGCCAAAGACTGGCAATGGTCGGCAGACGGCCGGCAACTGACGCTGAACCTGCGCGCTGGCGTGCGTTTCCAGAACGGTAACCCTGTGGATGCCGAGGCCGTGCGCCGCTCGCTGGAGCGGGCGCGTGCCGGCAATCCTTTTCTGGCCGCCAGTTTCAAGCCGGTCCGCGCCATCGTGGTGACCGGGCCGTTGAGCCTGCGCATTGACCTTGATGAGCCGACGCCGATTCTTGGCGCCTTGCTGGCCCAGCCGCAGGCGGCCATCGTCGATGTCAGCAGCGTGCAAACCGGGCGCCAGCCGGTGGGCAGCGGCGCCTTCAGCTTGCGCCGCTACAGCGCCGACACCGACGTGGTGCTGGAGCGCAACCCGGATTACTTCCGTGGCCCTGCGCAGTTGCAACGGCTGGTCTACCGGATCATTCCGGACGCGGCGACCCGGCGGCTGGAGCTCAAGTACGGCGGGGTGGATATCAGTCCGCAGCTCAGCCAGCTGTCGACGCTGGTGGCCGACGATGTGGCCGCCTTCCGTGATAGCGGGCAGATCGATGTGCTCGAGCAGCGTAGCCAGATCGTGCGCCAGCTGGAATTCAACAACCTCAAGACCGACAGCCCGGTCAGCGACCTGCGCGTGCGTCAGGCCATGGCCTGGGCGGTGGATTACGACGGGCTGGTGCGCCATGTGCTGGGCGATACGGTCGAGCGGGTGTATGGGCCGTTGCCCAGCGCCAGTTGGGCGTTCGATACCCAATTGCAGGCTCAGGCGTTTACTCATGACCCGGCCAGGGCGCGGCAATTGCTCAGCGAGGCGGGTTATCCGCCCGGCACGCTGAAGCTTACGCTGTACACCTATCAAGGCCTGCTGTGGAGCAGTGTGGCGACGTTTCTGCAGGCCAATCTGGCCGAGGTCGGTGTGCAGCTGGAGATCCGCCAGGAAGAGTTTTCGCTGTTACGCGCGCGGCATGTGTCGGGGGATTTCGACATTGCCCTGGACGGTCGCCAGCCCTGGTACAACGACCCCGATGCGCACATCACCATCGGTTATCTGTCGAGCCTGGCGCGTTCGGCGATGACCTTTCGCATGCCGGCCAACCCTGCGCTGGACCAGGCGATCGTCGATGCCGCGCGAGAAAGCACGCCGGCACGCCGCACCCAGCGTTATGTCGAGTTGCAGCGTGAGCTGGTTCAGCGCGTGCCGGCCATTTATCTGTTCAGCAACAAGCTGATCGTGTTCAAGCGCCCGCAGGTCAAGGGCCTGCTGCTCAACAGCGCGCCGCCGCTGAATGAATACTGGAGCGTGTACAAGGAGCCGGCCTTGTGAAAACGTTTATCTTGCGCCGCACCTTGGCGGCGCTGCCGGTGCTGCTGTTGGTGTTGCTGCTGATTTTCTCGCTGTCGCGGGCCATTCCCGGTGACCCGGCGGCAAGCCTGTTGGGGCCGGAGGCGAGCAACGCGCAAATCGCCGCGCTGCGTTTGCAGTTGCGCCTCGACGAGCCGCTGTACAGCCAGTTCGTCACGTACCTGGGCGGTGTGCTGCAAGGCAATCTGGGCACCTCGCTGAAAAGCGGCCAGCCGGTGCTCGATGAGGTGCTGCAGCGCCTGCCGGCGACCCTGGAACTGACCGTGCTGGCGACCTTGCTTGCGGTGCTGCTCGGGGTGCCGCTGGGTATTTATGCGGCCTTGCGCTGCGGCACCTGGGTCGATCACCTGATCCGCCTGTTGTCGCTGGCCGGGGTGTCGACGCCGGCATTCGTCACCGCGCTGATCCTGCAAACCCTGTTCAGCATTCACTTGGGCTGGCTGCCGATTTCCGGGCGCAGCAGCCCGTGGTGGATCGACGAGCCGATAACCGGGCTGGTGCTGGTGGACTTCGTGCTGCGCGGCAACTGGGCCGGGGCCGGTGATGCGTTGCTGCACATGATCATGCCGACCTGTGTGCTGGCGCTGTTTCTGGCGGCGGTCATCGGTCGCTATATCCGCAACAGCCTGCTCGAAACCCTGGGCGAAAATTACATTCGCACCGCGCGGGCCAAGGGCATGGGCGAAACCACGGTGGTCTGGGTACACGCCTTGCGCAACTCGCTGCTGCCGGCGATCACCATCGTCGGCCTGCACTTTGCCGAAATGCTCGGCGGCGCGATTCTCACCGAAACCGTGTTCGCCTGGCCCGGCATCGGCCGTTACATGCTCGACGCCATTCATAACCGCGACTACCCGGTGATCCAGGGCACCACACTGGTGTTTGCCTTGCTGTACATGGGCGTGTCGCTGCTGGTCGACCTGCTCTACGCGGCCGCCGACCCACGCTTGCGAGTGCACACGGCATGAGTGAATTGAAGCACTACCTGCGCGCTAACCCGCTGGCGCTGCTGGGCCTGACGCTGCTGGCGCTGATTCTGCTCGGGGTGCTGTTTCCCGGCGTATGGACCGCCTGGGCGCCGGACCGCATGGCAGTGGCCGGGCATTTTGCCGCGCCGGGCAACGGCCACTGGCTGGGCACCGACCAGTTTGGCCGCGATGTCCTGAGCCGCCTGTTGCACGGTGGCCAGTACACCTTGCTGATCGGCTGCGGCGTGGTCGCCCTGGCATTTACTGCTGGCGTAACCCTGGGCACGGTGGCCGGCTTTTTCGGCGGCTGGGTCGACGGCGTGATCATGCGTCTGGTCGATGCCTTGCTGTCGTTTCCGGGGCTGGTGCTGGCGATTGCCCTGGCGGCGACCTTCGGTCCCGGACTGGTCAATGCCATGCTGGCCGTGGCGCTGAGCATGGCGCCGGCCTTTGCCCGGGTCGCGCGTGGCCAGGCGTTGAGCATCACCGCGCGGCCCTATGTCGAGGCGGCGATTTCGATCGGTGTGCCGACCCGCACGATTCTGCTGCGCTATGTGCTGCGCAACGGGCTGGGACCGCTGCTGGTGCAGGCCTCGCTGGGCGTGGGCAGCGCCATTTTGCAGACCGCCAGCCTCGGTTACCTCGGTCTTGGCGCTCAACCACCGCAATCGGAGTGGGGCGGCGACCTGGCCGCCAACCTGCAATTTATCGACCGCTCGCCGTGGATCGCCCTGGCGCCCGGCATCGCCATTCTGCTCACGGTGCTGAGCTTCAACCTGATCGGCGATGCACTGGCCGAGTGGTTCAACCCGAAGAAAAGGAACAGCCGATGACACGGGATACGCTGGCGCTGCGAGTCGCGCTGGAAAAGGTCGACTTCTTTGCCGCCAACCGGGTGACTGACGACACCAGCATTCTGACCCTCAAGAACCTGGTCATGGAGCCCTTGTGTTACTGGCAGGACGGCCAGTTGCACCCTGCGCTGTTTGCCCGCTGGAGCCACAGCGCCGATGGCCGCCACTGGCGCTTCGAGATTCGCCAGGGCGCGCGCTTTCACGATGGGCACTTGTGCCAGGCCAGCGATATTCTGGCGTTCATCGACGGCATTCTGGCGTCGCGCGACACCTTCGGCATGCCGTGGGCCTATTCGCGCTATTTCGCCCAGGCGCACTTCAGTGCCGGCGACGATTTCACCGTGCTGATGCAAAGCGCCGAGCCCATCGGCGACATTCTGGAAATATTTTCCGAGTTCTATATTTGCCGCGAAGACCCGCAAGGCCTGCCATTGCTGGGCACCGGTCCTTACCGTGTCGTGGATTTTCACCGCGGGCACATGGCGCGTTTACAGCGCGTGAGCGGGCAGGGTCCGCAGCAGCTTGCGTTTGTCGCCTGCGCCACCGCCGAGGAGCGCTATCGGTTGTTGCAGCAAGGCGAGGTCGATGTCGCCACCCACCTGGAGCGTGGCGAGGCTCGGCTGGATTTCGACCCGCGCTGGCAATGGCAGCGGCGCCTCAACACCTTGTCGGTCATGCAGTACCTCAACTGCAGCAGCGGCCTGTTCAGCGATCCGCGTGCGCGGCTGGCCGCCAACCACGCACTGGACAGCCAGGCGCTGGTCAACGAGGTGCTGCAGGGCCTGGGCGAACCGTCGGCCACGGTGGTCAGCCCCTGGCACACCGGGCATCGCCAGGCCGGCATCAGCCCGCTGCGACACGACCCGGCGCTGGCCCGGCACCTGCTCGATCAGGTGGGTGGCTGCGCCAAGGTGCTGATCCGTACGCCGTTGTACATGCCGGAAAAAGCCGAACAGATCAGCCGCTTTGTGCTCGATTCGCTGGCGCGTGTGGGCATCGAAGGTGTGCTGGAGGTGCAAAACGATCGTCCCGAGTACGCCCGCGAGATCGGTCGCAAGCAGATGGGCGATGCGGCGATTTTCGATTCATCGCCGCACAGCACCTACCGGATTCTCAACGACAAGATTTCATCGACGGTGCAAGGCGTCTGGTGGCAAGGGTTCGACGACCCGGCACTGGAGCCGTTGATTCTGGCGGCCAATCACAGCCTTGAGCCCGGCGCCCGCGCGGCGGCCTACGGGCGTTGTCTGGCGCGATTGAATGCCAATCCGCCGTGGTTGTACCTGTTCCACCCGCACGTCCTATTCGCCGCCCGCCACGACCTTGCCGGGTTGAGCCTGGGCGCCAAGGGCGATCTGTTGATCGCGCATTAATCTCGTACAGACTCTGGAGCCAGCATGGATTCCCGCTACTCAATCACCTTTTTCTACTACGACGACCTGCTTGCCGCCGCCACCTTCTACGAGCAGGTGCTGGGTCTGGAGCTGGCGCTGGACCAGGGCATGGCGCGCATTTACCGGATTGGCAGCGGCGCCAGCTACTTCGGCATCGTTGACGGCACCAAGGGCCATTTGCGCAGCCAGCCGCAGAGTGCCGCCTTGCTGACCCTGGTCGATGAAGACGTTGCCGGTTGGCATCAGCGCCTGACAGAGCAGGGCATCGACGGCCTGTCGCCGATTCTGCGCGGCAATTACTGCGAGCACTTCTTCTTTAAGGACCCTGGCGGCTATGCCGTGGAGATTCAGCGCTTTCATAACCCGGACGTGGCGGCGCTGTTTCGATGAGCCTGCATCAGCGCATGCAGCACCTGGCCCGCCAGCAGCTTGAACAATTGGGCAGCCCGACGCTGGCGCACAGTTATATCCCGCTGCTGACACGTTTTACCCAGGAAGACCGCGACGCCAAGGGCCTGCGCACCTTCACGGACGGCCAGGACAGCCAGCCGCCGATCCATCTGGCGGCACTGGAACTGGTCCGCGATTACCGCCTGTTGCTGCTGCAAGGCCCGCCCGGCAGCGGCAAGTCGCTGTTTGCCCGGCATCTGGCGCTGTGTGCCAGTGGCGCGCTGATCGATGATCCATCGTTCAACCCGGATCTGTTGCGCCGCCTTGAGCCGCGTAACGAGCAAAGCGACCGCCGCGAACTGGCCTGGAGCGCGCTGCCCATAGCGCAGTACCACGTGGCGCGTGACCTGCAGGCGATCATGGAAGACAACCAGCAACTGGCTCGCCACTGGCTGGACGCCGGCCAGCCGCTGTTGTTGATCATCGACGACGTGCAGTTGCTCGATGACCATCAGCAATTGCTGGCGCAGGCCAGCGAACTGAGCGAACGCTACCCGGCCTTGCACGTGCTGTTGCTGGGCGACAGCGACCTGTGCGGCGAATGGAACCTGCCCGCTGCCTGGCAGCGGCACACGTTGCTGCCGTTGCTGGCCAGCCAGCGTCGGGCCTGGCTGGCCACGCAGCGTTATGAGTTGCTGCGCGATCACTGGCTGGCGGATTGGGCCGGGCATCCGGCGACGTTCGCCCTGGCCTTGACGGTCGATGAAGCGCACAGCGAGTTTGACCTGGCGCGCCGTGTACGAGAGCGGCCGATGGATGACTCGCGTTATAACCAGCAACTGCTGCAAGCGGCCGGGCTGGTCGAGCGCAGCCCGGCGCAGATTGCCCGGTGGCTGGCCTCGCAACCGGTGCAGGCGCAACGGCCGGTTGTGCTGTACGCCCGCGCGCTGCACGCGCCGGGCGAACTGTTCGACGCGCTGTTGCAGCATCGCGAAGTGCCGGCCTGCGTGCTGCTGGCGGCAGAACTGGCCGGGGCCGGGCATGCCGGTTTACAGGATGCACTGCTGAACCTGATCGAAAAACCGGGCGCAACGCTGCATCAACGAGTGGCGGCCGGCCAGGCCCTGGCACGCTTGGGTGACCCGCGCGATTTGCTGGCGCTGTGTGCGATACCCGCTGGTGAGCTGTGCATGGGCACCGCCGAATACGCCACTGCCCGTCCTGCACATCGGCTGTCGGTCGCGGCCTTCAGCATGGGGCGTTATCCGGTCAGCAATGCTGCTTACCAGCAATTTATCCAGGCCACCGGGCGCGAATGGCGCTCTGTCGAGGGCCGCCTGCCCGAGCGGCGTAATGCCCCGGCGGTCGACCTGACCTGGCACGATGCGCAGGCTTTCTGTGCCTGGTTGACGCTTGAATGGCAAGGTGAGGGGCGAATTCGCCACGATCAACAGGTGCGCCTGCCCACCGAGCCGGAATGGGAATACGCGGCCCGCGGCACCCAGGATCAATCGGGCTTGAGCTATCCCTGGCAAGGCCCGTGGCAAGCCGACCATTGCAATGGCGAAGAAGCCTCGCTGAACGACACCTGCACGGTCGGCCTGTTTCCGCTGGGGCGCACGCCGTGGGGCTGCGACGACCTGTGCGGGCAGGTCTGGGAATGGACCAGCACGCTGTGGGGCGAAGACATGAGCCAGCCGCGTTTTGCGTATCCCTATGCAGACGACGGCCGCGAAGACCTCTCCGCCCCGGACCGCGTACGCCGCGTGTTGCGCGGCGGCTGCTTTTCCAGCCCGGCCTGGAAAGCCTGCTGCAGCTATCGCGGCAGCCTGGAAGCCAATGGCTTCTGGCGCGGCAACGGCTTCCGGATTGCAGTGAGTCGCTGATCTCACCGTGAATACTTCAGGGCCCTTTCGCGAGCTTTACGCTCACTCCTACGCGATTTGTGTCGTACGCAATACCAGGCCGCCCCCAAAATCCGTAGGAGCGAGCGCCAGCTCGCGAATGCTGACTGTGTTTCAGCACATTCAAATATGGTGACACGCCACAAAATGCCCCGTTGCGACCTCACGGCTATCAGGCGCTTGTTCGGCGCAGGTTGGGCTGCGTCTTGGGCATCCGGCGTAGTAGCGGCAGGCATTCGGGCTGGCGGGGGCGTGTGGAATGACCGCCGCCAGCGGCGTCGGCGGTCGGTGCATGCGGGGCACCGATTCGAGCAATAACTGCGTATACGGATGCAGCGGCTGTGCATACAGCTCATCACACGGTGCGCGTTCGACGATGCGGCCGCGGTGCATCACCGCCACCTGGTCGCTCATGTGCCGGACCACCGCCAGGTCATGGGCGATGAATACATACGACAACCCGTGCTGTTGCTTGACCGCTTGCAGCAGGTTGAGCACTTGCGCCTGCACCGATACATCCAGCGCCGACACCGGTTCGTCGGCGACGATAATCCGTGGCTGCAAGGCCAGTGCGCGGGCAATGCCGATGCGTTGGCGCTGGCCGCCAGAGAATTCATGGGCAAAACGGCTGGCATGGGTGCCGCGCAGGCCGACGTGTTCGAGCAGTTGAGTCACCCGCTCGCCGCGTTCGGCTTTGCTCAGCCCCGGCTGATGCAGTTTCAGCGGCTCTTGCAGTGACTCACCCACGCTGTACGCCGGGTTGAACGAGGCGCCGGCGTCCTGAAAGATCATCTGGATCTGCGGGCGCAGCGGCTCGAACTGGCGGGCGGGCAGGGCCAGCAGGTCGACGCCGTCGAGCCGTACTTGCCCGCGACTGGCCTGCACCAGACGCAGCAGCATGCGCCCGGTGGTCGATTTGCCGCTGCCCGACTCGCCGACCAGGCCGAGGGTCTGGCCGGGCGCGAGGTCAAAACTTACGCCGTCCACCACGTTATGCCGGGAGCGCGGTTTAAACAGCGAGGTGCGTGGGCCGGGGTAATCCTTGCTCAGGTCGCGGACCTGTAGCAGTGGCGAAGCATTCATGGGCGGGACTCGGACAAGGGATGCCAGCAGCGCACCTGCTGTTGTTCATGGCGCCGGGCCGGGCCAGGTGGGGAGCTTAGCTCGGGCAACTGTTCCAGGCAGTCAACGGCTGCCCGTTCGCAGCGCTCGACGAACGCGCAGCCGCGCGGGCGCTCGTGCAGGTCGGGCACGCTGCCGGGGATGGTCGGCAACTGCGCGCAGCGCTGGTCGATGTCCGGCATGGCGCGCAGCAGGGCGGCGGTGTAGGGATGCGCCGGCGCTGCGCGCAGGGTCGAGACGTCGGCCTGCTCGACGATCTGTCCCAGGTACATGACCGCGACCCGGTCGGCGTAACGCGCGACCACGCCAAGGTCGTGGGTGATCAGCAACAAGGCCATGTTGCGCCGTCGGCACAGGCCGTGCAGCAGGTCCATGACCTGGCGCTGCACGGTGACGTCGAGCGCGGTGGTCGGCTCGTCGGCAATCAGCATGGCCGGGTTGCAACTGATCGCCATGGCGATCATGACCCGCTGGCACATGCCGCCCGACAACTGATGGGCATAGGCATCCAGGCGCGCTTCAGGGTCTTGAATGCCGACTTCGTGCAGCAACTGCACCGCCTGCACCCGCGCCTCGGCCGCGCTCAGGGATCGATGACGGCGCAGGGTTTCGGTCAACTGCCGGCCGATGCTCAGCACCGGGTTCAGTGAGGTCATCGGGTCCTGGAAGATCATCGCCAGGTCCTTGCCGCGCAACTGGTCGAGTTGTCGACGGTTCAGGCCGCGCAGGTCGCAGCCATTAAGGTGTACGGAGCCTGCGACCACCTGGCCGCTGTCGGCCGGGATCAGGCCCATGATCGACATGGCCGTGGCGCTTTTGCCGCAACCGGACTCACCCAGCAAGGCGAGCACTTCGCCGGCGCGCACCTCAAGGTCGACACCGGCCACCGCTTCAACCGGACCGCGCCGGGTAGTGAAGTGGGTGCGCAGGCCTTCGACCCTCAGCACGCTGGACATGGCTGTCACTTAACGCGGCTCCTGATCACGTTGCAGGCTGTGCTGCATACGGCTGATGGCCTCTTCAAGCAAGGCGCGCGGGCAGCCGAAGTTCAGGCGCACGTACTGACCCCAGGCCGCGCCGAAGTCCTGACCGGCGCTGAGCGCGACGTTTGCCTGTTCAAGAAAGAAGCGCTGTGGGTTATCCAGCTTCAGGGCCGAGCAGTCGAGCCACGCCAGGTACGCGCCTTGCACCGGTGCCATGCGCACGCCCGGCAGGCGTTGCGGCAAAACGTCCAGCAGCCAGTCGCGGTTGGCTTGCAGGTAAGTCAGCGCCTGTTCCAGCCAGTCGCCGGCTTCGGCGTAGGCGGCGCGAGTGGCTTCCAGACCCAGGGCATTGACGCTGTCGACCATGCCCAGGCGCGTGGCATTGAAGCGCTGGCGCAGCTCGGGATTGCTGACAATCGCAAACGCGGTCTTGGTGCCGGCGATGTTGTAGGCCTTGCTGGCCGACTGCAGCGTCACGGTGCGCTCGGCAACCGCCGGACCCAGCGAGGCGAAGGGAATATGACGGCGACCATCGAACAACAGGTCGGCATGGATTTCATCGGCGATGACCAGCACGTCGCGGGCAACGCAGATGTCAGCGATGCGTTGCAGCTCGTCGCGTTCGAAGACCTTGCCGATCGGGTTGTGCGGGTTGCTCAGCAACAAGGCGCCGCCTTGCGCCAGCGCCTGATCGAGGGCGGCAAAGTCGGTGTGGTATTCACCGTTTTCGCCGAGCGTAAACGCAAGCTCGATGCTTTGGTGTTGCCAGTAGCCTGCGGCCGCCCGCAGCGGGCTGTGATTGGGCACTTGCACCACCACCGGCGAGTTCGGTGGCAGCAGGCCTTTGAGCGCCATGCTGATGCCGGGCTCGACACCCGGCAACATCAGCAGATGCTCGGCTTCTATGCGCCAGCCATAGGCGCGTTGCTGGTGCTCGACCAGCGTGGCGAGCAATCGCGGCTGCGCCAGGCTATAGCCCAGAAACGGGTGCTCGAGGCGTTGGCGCATGGCCTCGATAATCGGCGGCGCGATGGCGAAGTCCATGTCGGCGACCCATAGCGGCAACACATCGTCGGGGTAAAAATCCCATTTGCGGCTGCCGGTGTCGCGGCGCGGGTAAACGGTGTCGAAATCGAAATTCATGGGGGCGGTCTCATCATGGCTTGCGCGCACTTTAGGGCACCCTTGTGCGCGCAGGCCAGTCTTGCACATTCAATCAGAATGCATAGTTCAGGCGGGTGTAGTAATACGCGCCGTTGGCACCGAAGGGCGACAGTCCGGTGTCGTAGGGCAGCTCGTCACGCAGGTACTGGTCGTTGCTCGACTTGATCTTCGACGGGTAGGTGTTGAACAGGTTGTCGGCACCTGCGGTCAGGGTCCAGCCCGCGATGCGGTAGTTGACCGAGGCGTTGGTGATCCAGCGTGCCTCGTAGCGTTGCGGCTCGATGCCGGCCGGGTACGGGTAGGACGCCGGCGAGCGGGTCACCGCGCCATAACGGGTCTGATTGAGCAGCACGTTCCAGTTGCCCAGGCTCCAGTCGGCGGTGATCGAGTACTTGGTGCGCGGCGTGGCGTCGGTCAGCAGGCTTTCGCTGCCGGGCCCGAACAGCGTCGCGGACGGTGAGTAATGGCTGAGAATGCCGTTGCTGCCATTGATCGACAGGACCTTGGTCTTGTTGTAGTTGGCCGCCAGCGACAGGTTCAGCTTGCCGAATGCTTCCAGGTCGAAGCGATGGCTGCTGACCAGGTCGACGCCACGGGTGCGGGTTTTCGCGCCGTTGGTGAAGAACTGCGCAGCGGTCACTTGCTGGCCGGGCACTTGGCTTTCGAAGTAGTTGGCCAGCGCGGAGCCGGTCGGCATCAGGATCTTGTCGGTGTACAGAATCTGATCGTCGATGGTGATCTGGTAGGCATCGACCGTCACGTCCCAGTCACGGGTCGGCGACCAGACCAGGCCCAGGCTGATGTTCTGCGATTTCTCAGGCTTGAGGTCCTGCGAGCCGAGTGCGCGGGCGGCGGCGCTGTCGACCGCGTAGGTGCCCGACTGTTGTAGCTGCTGGTTGACGATGCTGGTGTTGATCGACTGGTAATGCTGCTGGGCCAGCGAAGGTGCGCGAAAGCCGTTGGACAGCGTGCCGCGCAGGGCCACTTCGTTGTTCAACTGGTAACGCAGCGACAATTTGCCGGAGCCGGTGGAGCCCACGCCGTTGTCATAGTCCTCGTAACGCGCGGCGACGCCGGCCGAGAGCTTGTCGGTGAGGTCGGTTTCCAGGTCGACAAAGGTGTTGAAGCTGTTGCGGTGCCAGTTACCGGTCTGGCTTGGCGGCGTGCCGGTGCGGATCTGCGCGCCGACGGCGCTGCCTTCGATGCCGTAGTACGACGAGGCTTCGCCCGCAGTGATTTCGTAGCCTTCGCGGCGCACACCGCCGCCCCAGGTGAACGCCACCGGGTTGGGCAAGCCGAGGTTGAACTCGCGGCTCCACTCGGTGCCGGCCTGGGCGTCGCTCGAACGGTACGAGCCCAGGTAGAAGTGCGTCGGGCTCTCGCCGAAGGCGCGGTAGTACGACACGTTGAGCGTGTTCCAGGCGTTGAGTTCGACCTTGTTGCGCCCGTAGCTGGCGAAGGTTTTCCAGTCCCAGTTCTCGGTGCGGCCCTTCAGGCCCAACGTGGTTTGCAGGTCTTCGGAGGTAACCACTTGTTCCGGCAGATAGCCGTTGGGATAAATAGCGGTGATGTTGCGGTTGTTGTTCTGGGTCCGGTAGAAACCGTACGTGGTGGCTTCGCGCTGGCCGAGGATGACGTTGCCGTAGGCGGTCAGGTCATCGGCCAGGTCGAATTCGAATACGCCGGCGCCCTGAAAGTCGGTTTCTGGCGAATCACCGCGATTCTGGTAGGCGTAGCCGCCGTCAGCGGCAGCGGTCTGGGCGTTTTGCGCGCCGAATTGTGCGCGGTCGGTGCCGTCCAGGTTCTGCGCGGCGAACGAGAAGCGCGCCCAGCCCGGATGCTCGTTGCTACCCAGATCCACGCCGTAGCTGCCCGACAGGCCGCGACGAATACCGTCGCCGGCGTCGGTCTTGCCGAACTCGGCGGCGATGTTGTTCGAGCCAGGCTTGGCGCCGTGCTTGAGGATGATGTTGACCACGCCGGCAATGGCGTCGGAACCGTACTGCGCCGAGGCGCCGTCACTGAGCACTTCGATGCGCTCGATGGCCGCCAGCGGGATCGAGTTGATGTCGGCCGGTGCCGAGCCGCGCGACACGTCACTGTTGAGGTTGACGGTTGCCGAGGTGTGATAGCGCACGCCATCGACCAGCACCACGGTCTGGTTGGGCGACAGGCCGCGCAGGATAAACGGCCGTTGCAGGCCGGCCGCGCCCTGGTTGAAGCGCGGGAAGGTCACCGCCGGAAGCAGGGCGCTCAAGGCACTGCCGATGTCCGAATAGCCGCTCGATTGCAGCTCTTTGCTGGAGATCACCTGGATCGGTGCCAGCGAGTCGGCGACGGTGCGTCCGGTCTGACGGGTGCCGGTAACGACGATTTGCGACAGCTGGGTGTCGGTCGCAGCGGTTTGCGCTTCGTCGCCGGGCGCAGGTGCAGCGATGGCCGTTACGGTAAGGGCCTGCGTGCAGAGCAATGCGCCGAGCGTGGCGGTTTTCGACAGCCTCGACAGGCCGGATCCGGAGTGGATCATGATGGTGGAACTCCCCTGATAAGTTAAATGGAACGCAACGCTCCCTTTTCCTGTGTAGGGTCATTCGGGCGCAGAAAGCCACTGCGCACGTATCGGCCGTGCGCGAGCGGGTGTGACGAACGTGTTTTTTCCCTGACTCCTGGAGGAGTTATGAGCCCTGTTCTACAGGTCGCTCGGGGTCGGCACTCCATGCCGACCAGGAACCGACATACATCGGTGCGTCGATGCCCAGACACGCCAGGGCAAGAATGGCGTGGGCGGCGGACACCCCGGCGCCGCAATACACCGCTGTGGCCTGTTGGTCATTGATGCCGGCGGCGGCGAACAAGCGTTGCAGCGCCGCATCAGGCAGAAAGCGCCCGGCCGCATCGAGGTTGTCCGCGGCCGGAATATTCACCGCCCCCGGAATATGCCCGCGCGCAGGTTCGCCACTGGCGCTGGGGCCACCCTGATAGTTGGGGGCAATGCGCGTGTCCAGCAACACGCCGCTGGCGGCCCATTGCTGCGCCTGGCTGGCGTCGATTTGTGCCATATGCCCGGCTTCAAGAATCGCTGTGCCCGGTCGTGCCGGGCGCGCCGCCTGACCCTGCCGGTCTTCGGCACTCAGCGCGGCCCACGCGGCATAGCCACCGTCGAGCAGCCGCACATTGGCAAGGCCGGCCCAACGCAACGTCCACCAGGCACGCGCCGCTTGCAGGCCGCCACTGTGGTCATACACCACCACTTGCGTATTTTGATCGATGCCCCAGGCCTGTACCTGCGCCTGCAAGTGTTCGATGGCCGGCAACGGTCGCGAGCCTTGCCGGCCGCCGCCTGCTGCGGCGAAATCGGTGGCCAGATCACTTTCCTGGGCACCGGCAATCCGTGGCCAGTCGCTGAACGGTACGTCATTGGCGATATCCGGGCTGCGTACCGCGAGCACCACCGGCGGGTTGGTGCTGCGCAGGGCATCGGCCAGCGTCGTGGCATCGATCAACACGCGTGAACGCAGGGTTTCAGGGGCGTGGCTCATAGCGAGATATCCAGTTGTTGCGAAGCCATCAGCGACTGAATCAGGCCGCGATGGGTGCTGGCGATATGTTCACTCATCACCTTGCGGGCCTTTTCCGGGTCGCCTTCGCGCAGTACGGCCAGCAGGTCATGGTGCTCGCGGTTGGTTTCGGAGTTCACATCACGCGCCTGGGCACCGAGGTGGAAGAAGCGCTCGCCTTCTTCAAGGTGGCTGACGATCAGGGCATGCAGGCGTGGATTGCCGGTGGCGCGGCTGATCGCCAGGTGAAATTCACGATTGGCATCGACGAATTCTTCACGGCTCTTGCCTTCATCAAGGCGGTACGAGGCATCGGCCAGTTGTTCGAGTTGCTGGAAATCCGCCTCGGAGAAATTGCGCACTGCCAGCGCGGCGGCATCGCCTTCAAGGACCGCGCGGACATGGAACAGGTCATTGATGGCCTTGAGCGTCACCGGTTTGATGCGGTAGCCACGGCGCGGAAAGCTTTCTACCAGGCCTTCAAGGCACAAGCGCATCAGCGCCTCGCGCACCGGTGTCTTGCTCATCTGCAAGTGCTCGGATAACTCCTGCTCGGAGATGTCCATGCCGGGCGGCATTTCACAGTTGATGATCTTGCCGCGCAAGGCAGCATAGGCTTGCTCGGTCAGGGATCTGGCAGATTTTGGAGGCGCTTGTGGCAGGGTGTCGCGCTGCGCGGTGGACTTGGCCATCAGAAGTATCCAGCTTGATATGCGGCGTAATATATCAGCAAAAATATCAGGCGGATAAAGGGCTTACCAAGTATTTGCTTATAAGGTTAGAACCGCTGCGCAGGCCGTATTCAGATCCCGCGCAAGGCATGCGGCCCCTCGCTCAGCTGGTTGCTGAGAAAGTCCAGGCACACCCGGATCTTCTCCGATTCCGATCCTCGCACCGTGGTCACCGCCGAGACATCGGCGGCCTGGCGCCAAGCCGGTAACAGGCGCACCAGTTTGCCTTGTTCAAAGCTGGGCGCCACATCCCAAGCCGAGGCCAGGATTATGCCGAAGCCATCGTGCGCCCACTCCCGCACGATATCGCTATTGTTAGCGGCCATCGGGCCGGTGACTTTTACGGTTTGCATGCCATTGGGGCCGTCAAGGCGCCACAGGCCAAAGCTGCTGTCGCGGTCGCGAAACAGCAAGCAGTCATGCCGGGTCAGCTCGGCCAGTGAAGCCGGGTGGCCGCGTTGTTCGAGGTAGCCGGGCGCGGCGCACAGAATGCGCTCGCTGCTGACAATCTTGTGCGCGATCAGGTGCTGTTCGCTGATCTCACCGACGCGAATATCGATATCGAACTGTTCGCCGATCAAATCGGTGCGTTTGTCGGTCAGCTCCAGCCACACATCGAGCTTGGGGTAGCGCTTGCGCAGCAAGGCCAGCACCGGGGCGACATGAAAGCGGCCCAGGCGCTGGCTGGTGGTGATGCGCAACAAGCCTCGCGGCTCGACCTTATCGCCGTGCGCGGTGTCGAGCATGGACTCGACATCTTCAAGGATCTTGCGCGCCCACACGAGCATCGCTTCACCTTCACGGGTAATCGACACCCGGCGCGTGGTGCGGTTGAACAGCTTGCAGTTGAGCGTTTGCTCCAGGGTCGCCAGCCGCTTGCTGACATGTGCCGGCGAAATGCCGAGTTCTGCGCCGGCACTGGCGAAGCTTGAACGTCTGGCGATGGTGGTGAACAACAATAGATCCCGCAGAAACGGGTCATTATTCGCTATGGGAGAATTCTGATTTTCCATTGGGGCTGATTATGCTGCGAAGGGGAGATAGTAGGCTGGATCGTAGCAGCATCCACCGACAACAATAAAACCCGTGAAGAGCACAGCATGTCTGGAAAAATCAAAATTGCCGTCGCTGGCGTGGGCCTGATCGGCCGCCGTCATATTGAGCTGGTGCAAGCGAGTTCATCCTGTGAACTGGTCGCGGTGGTCGACCCCATGCCGCTGCCGGCTGACTCTCTGGCCAGCCTGGGCGTGGCGCAATACGCCGATTTGCCGGCGCTGTTCGCGGCGGGCAAGCCCGACGGGGTGATCCTCGCGACCCCCAATGCACTGCATGTCGAGCAGGCGTTGCTCTGCATCGAGGCCAGTGTCGCCGCCTTGATCGAAAAGCCGGTCGCGCACAGTGTCGAGGAAGGCACGCGGCTGCTGGCGGCGTCAGAAGCAACGGCTGCGCGGTTGCTGGTCGGCCATCATCGTGCGCACAGCCCGCTGCTGGCCCGTGCGCGGGAGGTGATCCGCGAAGGCATCCTGGGCGATATCGTCGCCGTGCAGGGCAGCGCGCTGTTCTACAAACCCGATGATTATTTCGATGCCGCGCCATGGCGGCGGCAGGCCGGCGGTGGGCCGATCCTGATCAACATGATTCACGAGATCGGCAACCTGCGTTCACTGTGCGGCGAGATCGTCGCGGTGCAGGCGATGCAATCGAATGCCGCCCGCGGCTTTGCCGTCGAAGACACGGTGTGCATCGGCCTGCGTTTCGAGAACGGCGCGCTGGGCTCGTTTCTGCTCTCGGACTCGGCAGGCTGCGCGCGCAGCTGGGAACAGACCTCGCAAGAGAATGCCAGCTACCCGTCTTATGACGATGAAGACTGCTATGTCATCAGCGGCAAGAACGGCTCGCTGGCGGTGCCGACCTTGCGCATCAAACACTATGCCCGGACTGAGCAGCGCTCATGGTTCACGCCGTTTCAGACGGCCGTGGCCGAAGTGCAACGGCACGATCCGCTGGCGCTGCAACTGGAGCATTTCTGCCGGGTGATTCATGGGCTTGAAGCGCCGCTGGTGACGGTGCGCGACGGGCTGCGCAACCTGATCATTACCGAAGCGATCAGCGAGGCGGCCCGGAGTGGGGAGATTGTGCCTACGGCGCCTGCATGCTCATGAGTCACACCGGCGTTGAAGTGAGCGCCAGACGAATCGCCAGCAGGACCAGAACAATCGCAAGGCCGCGCGACTGCCACTGCATGGCGTCACCGTTGCGTGATGCCAGACGACGGATTGCACTCCCCAGCATGCCCAGTGCGATATGGAAGACGATCGCGATCAGCGTCAACACCACGCCCAGCAGCACTATTTGCCGGGTAATCGACGCACTGCCTGGCACAACGAATTGCGGCAGAAACACCATGAAAAAGAGCAGGGCCTTCGGATTGAGTAACGAGCTGAGCATCGCGCGCATGCACACCGACCTCACGCAGGCCTGAATGTGGGCGTGGGTCGGCAGTTCTGCGCGCACCCGAATGGCCTTGTAGGCCATCCACAGCAGATAGAGCACACCGGCCCAGCGGATCAGGTCGAACGATGGCGGCCACTGGGCTATCGCGGCCGTCAGACCGGCGGCTGTCAGTGCGGTCAATACCAGGTCGGCCGCGCCTATGCCGAGCGCGGCGGCCACGCCGCCACGCCAGCCGTAGCGTGCGCCGTGCGCAATCACGAACGCCATGTTCGGGCCGGGCGACATCAGCAGCAGTAACACCGCCCCGGTAAAGAGTAGTAGCGTCGATGGCTCTAGCATGGGTGTTCCAGATCGCCACGATGGACGATGTGAAGCTTGTTGCCATCAGGGTCACGAAGGTAGGCGCCGTAGTAACCCTGGCCATAACAGGGCCGCTCGCCCGGCGCGCCTTCGTCAGTACCGCCATGCAGCATGCCCGCCGCCCAGGCCGCCCGCACGCTATCGGGCGTTTGGGCGTTGAACGCCAGCATGCTGCCATTGCCGGGCGTGGCGGCACGACCATCGCGTGGCAGGTAGACATAGAACCTGGGCAAGACGTGCGTCGGGTGAACCCAGCAAGCCGAGGCCGGGCCGCCATCCGGGATCAACGCTCGACGGACCAGCCCGAGCGGCTCAAGCAGGGCGTCATAAAAAACCGAGGCTCTTTCGAGGTCGGTGCAACCCACGGTGATGTGACTGAACATGTCTCGTACGTCTTGTTGATTTGTGTGGTTTTGCAGCCTAACCTCGCCAACCTGATACACACAAAGAATTGTTCTAGATACATTCGATGACGAAACCACGCTACAAAACCATTGCCGACCACATGGCGAAAGCCATTCGCAGCGGAAGTTTGCGCCCAGGAACGCAGTTGCCCACGGTGCGCGCGCTGATGAGCGAACACGGTATTGCCTTGGCGACCGCCGCTCGCGTGTACCACTCACTGGAGGCAATGGGCCTGGTGGTGGGCGAAATGGGGCGCGGCACCTTTGTACGTGACACCTCGCTGGCGCGCGACCAGGGTCTGCAGCAGGCCTCTCAGGCCGGAATGATTGACCTGACGTTCAATTACCCGTCGCTGCCTGAGCAATCGGAGCTATTAAGGCAGGCACTGCGCACTATCGCCTCGTCGGGAAATCTGGATGCCTTGCTGCAATCGGCGCCCCATGGCGGACGTGTGCATGAACGAGAGATCGCGGCGAAACACCTGCGTAATCGAGGCATTCGAGTGCCCGGCTCGCAGGTCTTGATCGTCAATGGCGCGCAGCAAGGGTTGGCGCTTGCGGTGATGGCGACGTTAAAGCCAGGCGATGTACTCGCTGTCGACGCGCTCACCTATCCAGGCATCAAGGCGCTGGCCGGCGCGCATCACCTTGAGCTGGTGCCCATACCGATGATGGATGGCAAGACCCATCTGGATGCGCTTGCAGCCACCTGCAAGCGGCGTCCGGTACGCGCGTTTTACGCCATGCCAACCCTGCACAATCCCTTGGGGTCGGTCATGTCGATCGCCGACCGTGAACGCCTGGTGGCGCTGGCCGAACAGCATGACTTCATGCTTATCGAAGACGGCGCCTACGCCTTTCTGGCCGAGCCCGTACCCAAGCCTTTGTTCATGCTCGCACCGCATCGCACCGTGTATGTCTCCGGCCTTTCCAAGAGCGTCGGCTCGGGCCTGAGAATCGGATTCGTCGCAGCGCCCGTGTCGCTTATTCCGGCGCTTGAGCAAGCCCTGCGAGCCTCTTCATGGAGTTCGCCGTCGATCACGGTTCAGTTGGCGTGTCGCTGGATCGAGGAGGGCGTGGTCGATGATCTTGAGGCGTTGAAGCGCAAAGATGCCGCGCACAGGCAACGGCTTGCCCGGCGCGTACTCAGCGGCATCGACCTGGTCGCGCATCCCGATTCCTACTTCCTGTGGCTGCCATTGCCTGAAGAGCTTCGTGCTGAGAGCGTCGCGGCCGCCTTGCGCCGCGACAACGTGCTGGTCACGACAGCAGAGCCGTTTTCAGCCGCATCCAGTACGCCGAACGCGCTGCGGGTGGCGCTGGGGTCCGTGCCGCTCGACATGCTGGAGTTGTCCCTGAAGAAATTGAGGCTTGCCTGCGGTTATTAGGGACTGGTCTACGGCAACACCCCAAGCACCGACCAGATTCGCCGTGTGTCCACGTCGGCATTCACCAGTTCGCCGAGTAAATCGCGCAGGGGTTTGTTGCCCCATTCGATGCCGCGATTGATCAGGTACGGTACCGGGCTGTGCGGTTCGATCCTGGCCAGGTACTCGGAAATCACCTTCAACTGCTGATAAGCCGCTTCGCGCGACGGCGGCGTCCCCGTCGGTAATTGTGGCGCCGGTGCAGGGGCGGGCGCGGCTGCCTGGGTGACCGCGGCGGCGGTAACAACGGGCACTGCAACCGGTGCGGGCTCGGGCTCTGGCTCCGGTACGGGTTCAGGGTGCATCGAGAGAAATTCCTGTTGGGCCTGGCGCTGCAGTTCCAGGCCGTGTTGCAAGGCGATGAAGCTGGGGGCTTCGTCGCCCAGATGCATGTCGCTCCAGCGGTTGAGGCGTTCCAGATTGACCAGACAGGTATTGAGCACCTGAATCTGCTGAGCGATTTCGCGTGCAGGGACTTGCAGCACCGATTCTGCCCACTGGCGCAGCAGGTCTTCGGCTTCCTTGGCTTCGGCCTGGATGCGTTTGTTCTCGCTGGTGTTGCGCCGCAGCTTTTGTGCGTGCGTCCACTGCGAAAGGGTCAGGCCTTCGAAGTCCCGTGCGTGGATGACCAGCATCGGCATGCGCACATTGAGGATTTCACTGTAGTTGCGGGCCGCCCAGGCCAGCGGCGGTGCGAGCCAGCTCGGGTCTTCGTCCTGAGCGCGCGGGTAAAGCTGGCCGCCATAGCGTTCGCCCAGTTCGGCGAGCAGTTCCAGGGCCACGCACAGCCCGACCAGACGGTAACGCTGCAACCAGGCCTCGCCCAGCCACACCGCGACCATCAGGTCTTTGCTGCGCTGGCGCAGCAGTTCGCTGGCTATCAGTTCGACCTTGGGCCAGTTGCTGCGTTTGAGGTCGTGCTCCCACACGCCACGCGGCAGGCTGGCGTCGTCTTCGCGGCGCGCCTCGCGCAGCCGGTCAATTTCGCGGGAGTCCTTGAGGCTATGGCCGACCGGATTGTCGCCTGCAAAGGCGGCGAGCAGGTCCGGCAGCGCTTTGCGCAGGCTGTCGAGAGAGATGGATTCAGTCATGGTGTGAACTCGGCGGTGGTCGTCAGTGCGGGCAACCGATTGATAACAGGGTAGGACGCAGCCTGTGCAATCGTATTCTAGGCTGATGGGTTATAACTCTGCCACGGCAGATTGCCACCTATCGAGGAGACCCTATGTTCAGTCATATCCAGATCGGCGCCCGCGACCTTGAGCGGCAGATTGCTTTTTATGAGGCGGTACTGGCGCCGCTGGGCCTGGTGCGCATGGCAGACGAGGCCGATGGCGGTCCTGCCGGTGCCGGCTGGCACACGCCGGGCAGCAAGCGGCCGCTGTTTTACGTGCAATTGCCGTTCAACGGCCTGCCGGCAACCTGGGGCAATGGTGTGCAGGTCAGCTTCGCCGCCGGCTCCCAAGAACAGGTGCGTGCGGCCTGGCAGGCGGCGCTCGATCACGGCGCCAGCGACGAAGGTGAGCCCGGTATTCGGGCCCATTACGCACCGGACTATTACGGTGCGTATTGCCGCGACCCTGAGGGCAACAAACTGTGCTTTGTGCACACCGACGACGCTCAATAGCCAGCGTTGCTTAAGTTGCTCGGCTGTCCATCGCCCTGTGCATCAGCCGTATATAGATGACGCAAAAGACTTTTCTTTTAAAGACTCCCTCATGACCGCCGATATGGAAAATAGCCATATTTATGGCAATAGATATTCCATATTGATATATAGCACTCAGAAAAAGGTATTTCTCATGCTGTTGCGGAGTCTGAAAATTGCTTCAAGGTCGAGCATTTTCTTTGCGTCATTCACCCTGTTGTTAATCATTGTCGGGGCTTTTTTCCTGAGTAAAACCGCACAACTCAGGCAGATCGAGCAGGACATCGAAACTGGTTCGCTGCAAAGCATCAATGTCACCGGCAAGATCAACGCGGCCCTGATTTCCATGCGCCTGGAAACGCAGCGGCTGATTACCGCAAAAGACCCCACCGATATTCAGGACACCAACAAGCGCCTGGACGGTTTTCGCGAGAACTTGAAGCAAGGGCTGAATGACTTTGCGCCTTTGGCCAAGAGCGATGAGGTCAAGGCTATTTTTCTGCCGCTGAAGTCGTCGTTCGATGATTACCTGCGCTTGCAAGCGCAACAGCAGCAGATGCTGAACGCGGGGCAGGTGGCCGAGATGGTCAAGTTCACCGCCGACCAGGGTGTGCCGACGATAGGCCGTGCCATCAGTAAGGGCCTGGCTGATCTGGCGGCCTTCAACGAGCGTTTCGCGGCCTTGCAGGGCGAAGAGGCGGGAACGATTTATACGCACACACGCACGGCGCTGTTCATCGTGATCGCTCTGGCGGTGATCTACACCCTCTTCATTGCCTGGGTCTTTACCCGCAGTGTGACGCAACCGCTTTATCACGCGGTCGCGGTTGCCCAACGCATCGCCAAGGGCGATCTGTCCGGGCAAATTGTGGTCGACGGTGCAGATGAAGCCACCGATCTGCTGCGCGCGCTTGATGGCATGCAACGCGAGCTGCATGAAACGCTGAAGCTGATTGCTTCTTCGTCCGAACGCCTGGCCTCGGCGGCGGAGGAGATGTCGACGATCAATCAGGAAAGCAGCCGTGGCTTGCTGCAACAGAACATCGAGATCGATCAGGCCGCGACGGCGGTCAATGAAATGAGTGCAGCGGTGGATGAAGTTGCACGTAATGCCGCCTCGGCGTCCGAGGCGGCACAGGCTTCCAACGACGCGACCCAGAGCGGGCATCAGCGTTTGGGGCAGACGATCAAGTCCATTCACAGTCTCTCGGACAATGTTCAGGGCACGGCTGTGCAGATCAATGGCTTGGCGCAACAGGCCCAGGACATCAGCAAGGTGCTTGATGTGATTCGGGCGATTGCAGAACAAACCAATCTGCTGGCGTTGAATGCGGCGATCGAGGCGGCGCGGGCCGGCGAGCAGGGGCGTGGATTTGCCGTGGTGGCTGACGAAGTCAGAGCGCTGGCGCATCGTACGCAGCAGTCGACGACCGAGATCGAGACGATGATTGCCGGTGTGCAGAACGGCACTTCAAGCGCCGTCAGTGCGATGCAAAGCAGTATCGAGCAGGCCAGGGTGACACTGGGGCAAGCCGATGATGCCGGCAATGCCTTGCAGGTGATTGCCGATGCCATCGTGCAAATCAACGAGCGCAACCTGCAGATTGCGACAGCGTCCGAGCAGCAGGCGCATGTCGCAAGGGAGGTTGACCGCAACCTGATCAGTATTCGCGACCTGGCCAGTCACAGCGCCGAGGGAGCGAGCCAGACGGCCGTCGCCAGTCATGAGTTATCGCAACTGGCGGTGGGCCTCAATTCTGTGGTGATGCGCTTCAAGCTGCATTGATGGCGCGCGGGGTTACGCCTGCTTGCCGCGTACCCCGATCGCATAAACCGCCAGCCCCAATACCGCCATTGCGGCGCCTACATAGCCGGTTGAGGTCCAGCCCCAACCGGCGGCGATGGCCATGCCGCCCAGTAACGGGCCGATGGCATTGGCCAGGTTGAACGCTGCGTGGTTGGAGGCTGCCGCCAGGGTTTGGGCGCCCTTGGCGATGTCCATCAGGCGGGTTTGCAGCACCGGGCCCAAGGCAATCATGGTGCCGACACAGGCAATCGCCGGCAGCAGGGTCCAGATCGAATGGGCGGCAAACGGGAAGGCCAGTAGCACGACAATCGACCAGACCAGCACGATGCCGATGGCTTGAGCGCCATAGCGGTCGAACAGGCGGCCGCCGACCACATTGCCGATCACTGCGCCGCCGCCGAAGCAGGCCAGGGCGATGGGAATCCAGCTTTGTGCGGCACCGGTGACTTGCAGCAGCGTTGGCGCCAGGTAGCTGAACACGCAGAACATGCCGGCAAAGCCGGTGGAGGCGATCAGCAACAGCAGGCCGATTTGCGGTTGGCAAAACGCTTTGAGCTCATGCGCGACGCTGGTGGCCTGGGGTTTATCGCCGGCCGGCAGCAGGCACTGGACAAGGATGCAGGTCAGCGCGGCAAGCGCCGCCACGACCACGAACGCATAGCGCCAGTCGAGCAGCTGCCCCAGCCAGGTGGCCAGCGGGTTGCCGATCAGCATGGCCACGGTCAGGCCCATCAGCACGGTGCTGACGGCGGCGCCGCGTTTGTGCAGTGGGCTGATCGAAGCGGCGGCCAGGGCGGCGACGCCGAAATAGGCGCCGTGTGGCAGGCCGCTGATAAAGCGCGCCAGCATGGCGCCGTGATAATCGCTGACCAGTGCGCTGGCCAGGTTGGCCACGGCATAGAACAGCATCAGGGCAACCAGCAGGGTTTTGCGTCGCAGTTTGCTGCCGAGCATGGCCAGCACCGGCGCGCCGATCACCACACCCAGCGCATAGGCGCTGATCAGGTGGCCGACCTGTTGTTCGTTAACGTCAAGCCCGCGGGCGATTTCGGGCAGCAGTCCCATGATGACGAATTCGCTGGTGCCGATGGCGAAGCTGCCCATCGACAGGGCCAGCAGAATCCAGAACCGCAATCCGGCGCTTGGCGCTATGTTGTCGCTTGTTGACACGTAATAACCTCATTAATAACCGTGGATGCCCCATAGAAGCGCGCTCTGCCGGAGTGCCGGCCAACCCGTGACCGAGTGCGTTAGCGTTCGCAAAATCTCGGAAACGCTGAAAGTTTACGACTGCTCACGCAGCCGGTCGCGGGCAGAGCGCGCTCCTGCAAAAGCTGGCGAATATACGCGAATCACCCCCCGGCCAGTGTGCGCCCGACCTTCTCCAGCAATTCGCTGATCTGGAACGGCTTGATCAGCATGTCCATGCTGTCGCCGAGAAACACCTGTCGGTTCATGGCGCCTGCCGCATAGCCGGTCATGAACAGGATTGGCAGGTCGGGGCGTGAAAAACGTGCACGTTCGGCCAGTTCGCGGCCGTTCATGCGGGGCAAGCCGACATCGGTGAGCAGCAGGTTGATCGAGGCATCGTCTTGCAGGTGCTGCAAGGCGCTGTCGACATCTTCGCAGGCGGTGCAGCGGTAGCCTGCGTCGATCAGCACTTCGGCGACGAACATGCGCACCGAGGCTATATCGTCGACGATCAATACATGCTCGCCGGCGCCTTGCGGAGGCGGCGTGTGTGCGGGCCGCTCGGCGCTTACCTGCTCTTGGCTGGCCGGCAGCATGATAGTCACTTCGGTGCCACGCCCGGCGACGCTGCGAATGCTGGCATTGCCGGCTGACTGGCGGGCAAAGCCGTAAATGCTCGACAACCCGAGCCCGGTGCCCTGGCCCAGCGGCTTGGTGGTGAAGAACGGGTCGAAGACCTTGTCGATCAGGGTGTGGTCGATGCCGGTGCCGTCGTCGCGCACGCTCAGTGCCACATAGGCGCCGTCAGCCAGGTTCGGGTCGCCATTGGAATGCGCCATGTAGGTCGCGATCCAGATATTGCCACCCATCGGCAAGGCATCGCGGGCGTTGATCACCAGGTTGAGCAAGGCGCTTTCGAGCTGGTTGGGGTCGACCAGGGCGACGGCGGCATGCGTCGTCAGCTCAAATTGCAGGGCAATGCGTTCACCGATGGTGCGCTGCAGCAATTCTTCGAGTGAGCGTACGCGCTCGTTGACGTTGACCGGCCGGGTGTCGAGCGGTTGCTTGCGGGCAAAGGCCAGCAGCCGGTGAGTCAGGGCAGCGGCGCTCATGGCCGAGTTCAGGGCGGCCTCGGTGTAGAGCTGGACCTTGTCGAGCCGCCCATCGCCGATGCGCTTGTGGATCAGTTCCAGGCTGGTGATGATGCCGGTCAGCAGGTTGTTGAAGTCATGGGCGATGCCGCCGGTAAGGTTGCCCAGTGCGTCCATTTTCTGCACTTGCAGCAACTGCGCTTCGGTACGCGCCCGCTCGGCCACCTCGATGGCCAGTTGCGTGTTGGCAGTGTCCAGTTGCGCCAGGTGCGAGCGCTCGCGGTGGCGGTGTTCGGTGACATCTTCGACAAACACCAGGCTCAGGCCCGGTGTGCGATACGGCGAGAGCTGCCATTGGGTTTCACGCAGCTGGCCCTGCACGCGCATGGTCAGTGAACCCTGCCAGCGTTCATCGTCGACCAGCCGCCGGCGCAGTTCATCGATCAGATCGCCTTGCTCGGCAGCAAAGCACTCGTCCAGGCCCTGGGGATTGCGGTTGTCCTGAGTCAACTGGCTGAAGGCACGGTTACATTCATGCACCTTCAGGTGTGCGTCCAGTACGGCAATGGGCGCCGAGACATTGACAAAAATCTCTTGAAACTGCGCCTCGCTTTCACGCAGGGCGTTCTCGGTATCGCGCACCCGCAGCAACGTGCGCAAGGTGGCCAGCAACACGTCCGGGTCGACGGGATGAATCAGGTAGGCGTCGGCGCCGGCGTTCAGGCCGGTGATGATGTCGCCGGTCTGGATCGACGCCGCCGACACATGAATCACCGGCAGCAAGGCGGTGAGCGGGTCGGCGCGCAGGCGGCGGACGATGTCGAAGCCGCTCATGTCCGGCAGGTTGACGTCGAGGATCAGCGCATCGGGTTGCTCGGCGTCAAGCAGGCTCAGGCCTTCACTGCCAGTGCCGGCTTCCTGCACCGCATACCCGTGTTTTTCAAGACGCCGGCGCAGGGCATAGCGGGTGGCGGTGTTGTCGTCGACGATCAGCAGGCGGATCTCACGCTTCATCAGCGGCGTCCTCGGCGATCGCCAGCGGAATCACCACAAAGAAGCTCGAACCTACGCCCGGTGTGCTTTCGACGCCAACCCGGCCACCGAGCAGCGCGGCAAAGCGTTTACACAGCGACAGGCCCAGACCGGTGCCACGCAGGCGCTTTTGCAACGGCGAGTCGACCTGAGAGAAGTCTTCGAACAGTTTGTCGTGCAGCTCCGGGGCGATGCCGATGCCGGTATCGGTTACCGCAAAACGGATCTGGCCGTCGCCTTCCAGTTGCGCCGAGACCCGCACCTCGCCATGGGCGGTGAATTTCAGCGAGTTGGCAATGAAGTTACGCAGGATCTGCGCCAGCTTCTTGTCGTCGGTAAACAGCTGCGGCAGGCCTTGCGGCTCTTCGAAGATCAGGTCGACGCTGCCGGTGTCGACGATAGGCCGGAACATGCCGCGCAGGGCGGCGAACAGGTCGAGCATGTCGAACCAGGCCGGCGAGATGCTGATGCGCCCGGCCTCGATCTTGGCTAGGTCGAGCAGATCGTCGACCATGTCGCTCAGCTCGCGGGTGGCGGTACTGACGAACGCCACCTGTTTGTGCTGCTCGATGCTCAGCGGCCCGTCGAGTTCGTCGGTCAGCAGGCTGGTGATGCTCAGGATCGAGCCCAGCGGGGTGCGGAATTCATGGCTCATGTACGACAGGAAGCGGCTCTTGAGGTCCGACGCCTGGCGCAACTGTTCGGCCTGGGTGTCGAGCTCGGAATACAGCGCCAGCACGCCCTGGTTGGTTTCATCCAGCTCGGCACGCAAGGCGGCGTTTTCGTCTTGCAGGCGCTTGATCAGCGCTGCCGGGTCGTTGCTGATGTCAGTCATGCTCAGCCTCCAGTGTCAGCACGATGACAGTGACGTCGTCACGGCCGCGACTGAAGTCGCGGTGCAGGACCGTGGCGATTACGGCGGGATGACGGTGCACCAGGCCGGGGTAGTCCTGCAGGTTCCAGCGAGACTGCAAGCCGTCACTGTACATGATCAAAAGGTGTCCATTGACGTGGGGGTAATCGAACGATTGTGCCTTGCGGTACTGGGTGCCGACGATGCCGGGGTGCGAGGCCAGGCCTCTGGCGCGCTCGGGGTTGATCAGGCTGGCGCCGATATTGCCGATGCCCGTAAAGCTCAGGCGCCCGCTGGAGGCCTGGTACTGGGCGATGGCCGCCGCGCCGCCGCGAGTGCCGCCCATGGCATGGTGCAATTCGTCCATCAGCTGGGTGGGCGTGGTAAACGGCGCCTGGGCAAAGGCCTGCTCGCCAGCGCGCGCCGCCAGCTCTGCGTCCGGGCCGTGGCCCAGGCCGTCGATGACCAGGGCGCTGAAACTGGCGCCCTTGACGTTCAGGTGCCAGACATCGCCACAGGCCGGATCGTCGTGCAAGGAATGCTGGCTGACCCCGAATGACAGGTCCGCCGCCTTGTCGCCGCGCTGGTACAGGCGGGCGAGCAGCACCGTGCCACGTTGATCGGCGTAGACATCGAAGACGTTGGCCAGGCGCGCGATGGCGCCCAGGCCGATGCCTTGCGTGCCGCCGGTAGAAAAGCCGTCGGCCAGGCAGGCGTCGAGATCAAAGCCCTGGGCGCGATCGACTGCCAGCAGTTCGATGCCGAAACCCTCCGGGCGCGGCAGGACGCGCAGGTGCAGCTCGCCATGGCTGGCGTGCTTGAGCAGATTGCTGGTCAGTTCGGTGGTGACCAGCGCCACGCGCCCGGCATCGGTTTCGTCGAAGCCATGGTCTTCGGCGAGTTTTTGCGCGCAGCGGCGGGCATGGCCGATCTGGCTGCTGTCTTCGATCAGCAGAACCCAGGTCAGGGTGCCGCTCAGGGTCATGTCCATCGGGTAATCGTTATCCGGGTGCCTTGGCCTGGTGCGGTGTCCAGTTCGAATTCATCCACCAGACGCCGCGCGCCGGTCAGGCCCAGCCCCAGGCCACCGCCTGAGGTCCAGCCGTCGGTGAGCGCCAGCTTGAGGTCGGGAATGCCGGGGCCTTCATCGCGGAAGGTCAGGCGCAGGCCGACCCGCGTGCTGTCATCGAGGATCTGCCAATCCATGTCGCCACCGCCGCCATAGACCACGGTGTTGCGCGCCAGCTCACTGACCGCCGTGACCATCTTGGTCAGGTCGACCAGGCGCATGCCGCACTCGGTGGCCAGCTTGCGCGCAGTCTGGCGCGCCAGGACCACGTCTTGCTCGATGGCGATCGGTTGGGTGCCGCTGCTGCGCTCGATCATCGCAGGGCCACTCGCTCGCGCAGCCGTTGCATGCCGCGCTCGACATTCAGGGCGGTGCTCACGCCGGGCAGGTCCATGCCCAGTTCGACCAGGGTGATGGCCACGGCCGGCTGCATGCCGACCAGCATGGTTTCGGCGTCCATGATCCGCGAAAGGCCGGCAATGGTGCCGATCATGCGGCCGATGAACGAGTCGACCATGTCCAGCGCCGAGATGTCGATCAGTACGCCGCGAGCCGAGGTTTTGCTGATCAGCTCGGCCAGGTCGTCTTGCAGGGTCAGGGCCAGCTGGTCATGCATGTCGACCTGAATGGTCACCAGCAGAAACTCGCCCATGCGCAGAATCGGAATTCTGTCCATGCTCTCAGACCGCTTTGCTGAGGTTGATGCCCAGGCGGGTCAGCGCCAGTTTCAAGGCATCCGACAGATTGGCCTTGGTCACCACGCCTTGCAGATCAAGCCCCAGGTGCACGATGGTCTGGGCGATTTGCGGACGCACGCCACTGATGATGCAATCGGCGCCCATCAGGCGGATGGCGGTCACGGTCTTGAGCAGGTGTTGGGCCACCAGCGTATCGACGGTGGGCACGCCAGTGATGTCGATGATGGCGAGTTCAGAACCGGTGTCGACGATGCGTTGCAGCAGCGACTCCATGACCATCTGCGTGCGTTGCGAGTCCAGGGTGCCGATCATCGGCAGGGCCAGCACGCCGTCCCACAGCTTGACCACCGGGGTCGACAGTTCCAGCAGCTCTTCTTGCTGGCGCTTGATCACCGCTTCCCGGGATTTCTGGAACGTGGCAATGGTGTGCAGGCCCAAGGCATCGAACAGGTCGGAAATTTCCAGAAGTTGCTCGGCCAGTTGCGCCGGGTCATCTTTGAAATGGCTTTGCAGCAGGTTGAACAGCGGGCCTTTCAGGGAAAAAATGAAGTTGGCGGTTTGCTGCGAGTCCTGACCGAGCAGGGCACGGCTGGCCGAGAGCTTTTCCAGAAACTGGCGGGTGTCGGCCCAGCCGGCGGCGGCTGTCGAGGTGCCGTGGCCGTTTTCCAGGCCGCTGATCACCAGTTGCAGAAACTCGGCGGTTTGCTGTTGCAGGTCCTGTTCCTTGATGTTGCGGGTGGCGCCTTTGGCTTGCAGGCCCTTGAGCCACTCTTCCAGCAAGTGCGGCTGTTTATTCTTGATCGCATCGATTGTGCCGATCTGCAGTACTGCCATGTGACTCGCTCCCCGAATAATAAACGCCGGCTCCCCCAAGAGTATCGGCGTACGACACTGACCTTGACGGCTCAAAAAAGTTGAAGCAACTGTGCAGTCTGCATCGAAAATTTTCCGACAGGCTGACCTGTATCAATGCCGCGCAGAATAATTGAATCTCTGGCGGCAGAGAATAGACCTGTTGAGTCTTCTGTGTATTGAAATCATTGAGTTATGGGCAGCGGAACCGCGTTGGCGTGTGCCGGTCGGTATGTTGTAGCCATTTGCAGATGAATCTCAGGGAACCTGCCATGAACGAAGACGAACGCTATGTCGCCAACAGCATCCGGATGTGGGTATGGTCCGGGTACTACACGGCCGATGAAATGGTCGACATGGTCGACGACATTCTTGAAGACGATTGCAACGGCGCGATGCTCAAGCGCCTGGTCGAGCCGGAGTTGCACAACAAGCTAGAGGCCGAGAAGTCATGGCCTTCCGTTACGCCCTGCGATCGTCTCGATGCCGTGTTCTATCACTTGCACGAGGCGGGTATCTGCGCGCTGGGCAATGCCGGCTACACCATGTCCGATGGTTTTGCTGAAGTCGCCGAGGCCACGCACGATGCGCCTGACCGGCATTACCATGGTTTTTGTTTCTACCACGGCCAGGATGTGGCGCGGGCGATTGAAGAGGGCGGTTTGATGATCGCTTTCGGTGCGATGGCCGACGACCCTGCGCAGAGTCTGGAAGTGGCGCGGACGGTGTGTGATGCACTGAAAGCCGCAGGCTTCGATGTGGCCTGGGACGGCACGATCAAGCAACGTATCGAGATTCCGGGCTTTCAGTGGCTGCGCCGCAGCTGATAAGCGCATAAAACGGAGTGTTTCAGCTCTCTTTGCTCAGCGCCGCCTGGTCAGTCGGTTCGGCAATCAGGCGCTTGAGCTCGCGGCTCATCGGGAAATTCAGGTTCAGGCCCTTCGGCGGAATCGGCTGGTTGAACCATTTGTCATAGATGGCGTTGATTTCACCCGAGCTGAACAGCGCCTTGATGGCACCGTCCACAACGGCTTTGAAGGCTACGTCGTCCTTGCGCATCATGCAGCCATAAAGATCCTGGGATTGTGCCGTGCCGGTCAAGACCCAGTCCTGCGGCTGCCTGGCCTTGGCACGTTCGCCGGCCAGCAAGGCGTCATCCTGCATGAAAGCCACTGCGCGGCCGGTTTCCAGAATCTTCCAGGACTCACCGATGTCCTTGCCCGAGATAATATTCATGCCCATGCCGTTGCTGGCATTCATGACTTTGAGCAAACGCTCGGAGGTGCCGCCGGCCGTGGTGACGACATTCTTGCCGCGCAGATCATTGAAGTCCTTGTAGGCAGAGTCTTGTCGGGACAACAGTCGGGTATTGGCGGCGAAAATACCCACCGAGAAGTCAACTTGCCGGGCGCGCTCTTCAGTATTGGTAGTTGAACCGCATTCCAGGTCCACGGTGCCATTCTGTACCAGTGGAATACGGTTCTGCGCAGTGATCAGGTTGTACTTGACCTTCAGCGCAGGAAGTTGCAGTTGCTGGCCAATACTTTCCACGATGCGCATTTGAATATCCTGCGAATAGCCGACCGGTTGCCCCGTCAGGTCTGCCATATAGGAAAACGGAACCGACGAGTCCCGATGGCCGACAGTGATGACGCCACTTTCCCGGATTTTTTTCAATGTGCCGGTGTAGGGCTCGGCCGTCGCGTGCGATGTAGCCAGTGCGATCAGCAATGCCGCACCGACCGATATTCCAGAAGAACGCATGCCGGGTACCTCTGTGATGGGCTCCTTGAGAACTGAATTTATCACCGCGTGCGAGGGGCGCAGTAGTCGGCGAAAACACAGATCAGCTATAGCGTCCCGGCATGGGTCTTGTGGTGCTGCGCCACCAGCCATGCCAGCCACAGGCACAGGCCAAAAGCGATCAGCGCCATGGCCGTCAGCAGGTGAATCACCGCATCGCTGCCCCAGGTGGCGATCACATAGCCGCATGCCAGGGGCGCGGCGGCCTGGGCGAGCAGGGCGGGGCGTGCCATGCGCCCGGACACCACGGCGTAGTCCGAGGCGTGGACCACCACCATCGGCAAGGTGCTTTTGACAATCGCCCGCAAGCCGTTGCCGACGCCGTAGCACAGCAGGCCCCAGATCACCAGGTCCGGTGCGAAGTCGACCAGCAACAGGCCCAGCGCGGTCATGCCGCTGGACAGCAGGGCGGTGAACATCGGCGCCTGGCGCTTGAGCAGCAAGTCGCCTATCCGGCACAGCACCTGCGCCGGACCTATCAGCGCCCCCAGCGCAATCGCCGACGCCAGGCTATGGCCGCGCGCCTGCAAGACGGTGAGCAGGACGATGGACAGGCAGGTCATCAAGGCGGCGGCAATCGCGAACAGCAAGGTCATGCACCAATAGATCGCTGGCGCCAGCGCTTGCCCGTTACCGCCAGCGGCTTTGCTGCTGGCCGGCATCGGCACATGTTCGGCCAGCGCGTAGCGGTACAGCGGAAACAGGGTGAACAGCACGATGACGCCCAGCACCGCGCAGGTCATGCGCCAGCCCATGGCGTGGTCCATGATCGCCAGCAGCGGCCAGATCAGGGTCGTGGTGAAGCCGGAAATCAACGTGATGCCGACAATCACCGGCCGTGCCTTCATGCCGTACATCGCCCCCAGCGAGGTGAACAGCGCGTCATACAGACCGGTGGCCATGGCCGCGCCGAGCACCACCCAGGCCAGCAGAAACACCGGCAGCGACGGCGCGATGGCCAGCAAACCCAGGCCCGCCGCGAGAATCAGGCCATGCGCGCCCAGTACCTTGCGCCCGCCCACCCGCGCAATCAGCCGCCCGCACAAGGGTGACAACAGGGCCGCCACCAGTAAACCGAGCGAGGCACCGCCCAGCACCCATTGATGTGGCCAGCCGGTGTCGGCGGCGATAGGGTCGGCCAGCACGCCGAGCAGATAGAACGAGCCGCCCCACGACAGAATCTGCAGCAGGCCGAGCAAGACGATTTTGGTGCGGTTGGGGCGTTGGGGATCGGTGACGGTGTTCAAACGGGATCCTTCGATAACGGCTTGGCCCTGGATGGCAAGGCCGTAGCGGAAACGGTATGCAGTACGCCTCATGCGCGACCGCTGCGGGTCGCAGCTTAGCGGCTCGGGACCGTGTGTTACAGACTGTTTTTGGCATAACTGTTATCGAATCAGCGTCGCCTTTGCGCAGGCCAGACCATCTGGCAAGCCAATCCTGCCTCCGGGGTTGTCTGCGCCTGGCTGCAATCAGACAATGCAGCGGTGCTTATTGACGGCACTGGTCAGCCCTGTCGAAATGGCCCGCTTCTAACGTAACGCCTGCCGTAACACCTGCCGTAGCGCCTATAGCTGAAGCGCTTCGATCCGAACCTTGAGTGAACACGTCCATGCTAGAAGTCACCGAAGTCTCCATTGCCCAGTTGCGCGACGCGCTCGAGTCGGGCCGTACTACGGCCGTCGAGCTGGTCAAGGCCTATCAGGCGCGTATCGACGCCTTTGATGCCCCAGGCACGGCAACGGCGCTCAACGCTGTGGTGGTGCATAACCCTGAAGCCCTTGCTGAAGCAGCCGCCTCCGATGCCCGGCGTGCCAGCGGCAAAACCCTTGGCCCACTGGATGGCATTCCCTACACCGCCAAGGACAGCTATCTGGTCAAGGGGCTGACCGCCGCCTCCGGCAGCCCGGCCTTCAAGCACCTGATTGCGCATAAGGATGCGTTCACGGTCGAACGCCTGCGCGCCGCCGGCGCCATTTGCCTGGGCAAGACCAATATGCCGCCGATGGCCAATGGCGGCATGCAGCGCGGCGTCTATGGCCGGGCCGAAAGCCCCTATAACGCCGATTACCTGACCGCGCCCTTCGCGTCCGGCTCCTCGAACGGTGCCGGCACCGCCACGGCCGCCAGCTTCGCCGCTTTCGGCCTGGCCGAAGAAACCTGGTCCAGCGGGCGCGGGCCGGCCTCCAATAACGGCTTGTGCGCCTACACGCCTTCGCGCGGGGTGATTTCGGTGCGCGGCAACTGGCCGCTGACCCCGACCATGGATGTGGTCGTGCCGTATGCGCGGACCATGGCCGACCTGCTGGAAGTGCTGGATGTGGTGGTGGCCGACGATCCCGACACCCGCGGCGACCTCTGGCGGCTGCAGCCCTGGGTGCCGATCCCTGAAGCCTCCACGGTGCGCCCGGCTTCATATCCTGCGCTGGCGGCAGGGCCTGGTGCGCTGGCCGGCAAGCGCTTTGGCGTGCCGAAGATGTTCATCAACCAGGACCCGGAAATGGGCACCAGCGAGGCGCCGGGCATCGGCGGCCCGACCGGTCAGCGCATCGACACCCGGCCGACGGTGATCGACCTTTGGCAGCAGGCGCGCCAGGCCTTGCTGGCGGCCGGTGCCGAGGTCGTCGAAACCGATTTTCCGCTGGTGTCCAACTGCGAAGGCGACCGTCCCGGCGCGCCCACAGTGTTCAATCGCGGCCTGGTGTCCAAAGCCTTTATGCACGACGAGTTGTGGGAACTGTCGGGCTGGGCGTTCGACGACTTTTTGCGAGCCAATGGCGATCCGGCGCTGAACCGTCTTGCCGATGTCGATGGCGCGCGGATCTTCCCCCACGACCCCGGCACCTTGCCCAATCGTGAAGACGAGCTGGCGGCGGGCATGGACGAATACGTCAACATGGCCAAACGCGGGATCACGCCCTGGGACCAGATCGCGACGCTGCCCGATGGCCTGCGCGGCCTGGAGCAGACCCGGCGCATCGACCTTGAAGAGTGGATGGATCGACTGGGGCTGGACGCGGTGGTCTTCCCGACGGTGGCCGATGTGGCGCCGGCCGATGCCGATGTCAATCCGGCCGCCAACGACATTGCCTGGCGCAACGGCATCTGGGTCGCCAACGGTAACCTTGCCATTCGCCATCTGGGCGTGCCGACCGTCACTGTGCCGATGGGCGTGATGGCCGACATCGGCATGCCGGTCGGCCTGACTTTCGCCGGGCGTGCCTACGACGACAATGCACTGCTGCACCTGGCCTCGGCCTATGAAGCCACAGGGCCAAAACGCCAGGTACCGCCGCGCACGCCGCCGTTGCTGAAGACCGCGCTGTAAGGCGTTGATAGCCAGGCGCCAGCCACGCAATAGGGCTGGAGCCTGGCGGCAATTTTGGTCACCATAGGCAGTCTTTGAAGCCCTTCACGGAAAACTGCGTGCCTGACGAACTGCCCTCTGCGTTGCCTCCTGAACTTGCCATCGACCTCGTTGAAACGCAGCGCTTGCCCTGGTTCAAGCGGGTGTTGTCGCGGGTACTGGGCGGTGGTTTGAACGGGCTGGGTGCCCAGCACAAGGCGTCCTGGATGCAGGGCCACACCGACGGTTACCTGGCCGGCCATAGCGAAGGCCTGCGTGAAGGCTATGGCGAAGGGCATCTGGATGGCGTCGAGCGCGGCCGGCAGATGCTGCTGATCCGCGATACCCGACCCGAGCAGCATCGTGGGCCGCAGATCGAGGATCACCTGTTTGAAGACTGGCGCCTGCCACTCACGCCCGAACTGAAAAAGCGCTTCAAGGCCGATGTCGCGCAAACGCTGGCGGCCCATGCCCAGCCCAGTGCCGCGCAATGGAAGATGATCCTCAGCGATACACCCTCGACCTATGTCATCGCCGGTGCCGGTGCAGGCAAGTCGACCTCGCTGGTGCTGCGCATCCTGCTGTTGACCCATTATCTGGGCTTCGAGCTGGACAGCATGACCGTGGTGACTTTCACACGCGAGTCGCGCAAGGACTTCATCGCACGCCTGATCGAGATCATGGCGCTGTGGGGCCACGCCTTGAGCCCGCGTCAGGGCCGCGAACTGGTGCGCACCTTTCACTCGCGCATCTTGCCGCTGGTGCGCAGCCTGCCGGGTTTCGAACAGTTGCAGGCGTTCGAGAACATGAGCAGCCAGCAGCACAATGATGCCGATATCGACAGCAACCCGTTCGATCTGCGCATCAACGACGCCCAGCGTCAGGCACTCAACCTCTGCTATCGCGATTTGTATCAGCGCGATGAGCGCTTTCGTCAGGTGATTACGCCGTTGTACCGCCAGGCCCGGCAGCTCAGGACGCTGGAGCGCGACCACCCTGATGTGCAAAAACGCCTGGCCGTCACTGAACTGTCGGCCAAGCGCGATGAAGACTGGTGCAACAGCGTCGAGGATTTATGGAAGCGTGCCCGCGCCTGGCCAATCAAAGGCATCAAACCTTCGCGGCAGACGATGCAGATCAACGGCCATGCCTTTCACGTACACGGTTACGCCGCCGAGCTGGATGCCTGGGTGGTGCTGGGCGTGGATGAGGGCGAAGACCGCGAACTGAAACGCCCCGACGCCAAGTTGCCGCTGTGGGCCGAAGGGGTGATCAAGCGCACGCTGTTCCAGGCCTTTTGCTCCAAACCGGTGATCTGGCTCGACAGCTACCAGAGCGGTGGGCAATTGCTGGGCAATCTGGCTGGCAAGGCGGTGGCAGGTCCCGGCTTTGAATACAAGGTGAAAGGTGAACTGGTCAGCGCGCCGTTGCTCGACTGTTTTGTCGCCGCCGCAGGCTTTATCGAAAACCTGGGCCTGGATGTGCCGGCGGCCGTGGCGCAGATGAGCTTTGCCAGCGACGATCCGGACCGGTTCTTTTTCGAAGGGCTGAGCCTGTTCTGGAAGGCCTTCGAGTCGCACCTGCTGGACCTGAGCCCGCCGGTGATGACCTACAACCGCATGTTCGCGCTGTTTGGCGAGAACGCGCCGGAGAACCTGACGCAACTGTCCGATGAGGTCTTGCGACCGCTGTCGCACCTGATGATCGATGAATTCCAGGACGTGTCGCCGCAGATTGTCTCGTGGCTGCGCGCCAGCCTGCGCGAGATTCGCCGCCGGGGCCCGGCGATGCAGGCCGGACGCAAGGCCAGTTACAGCTCCTTGCTGTGCGTCGGTGACGACTGGCAGTCGATCTACGGCTGGCGCGGCAGCTCGCCGCACTATTTCATGGCCTTTACCGAGACGTTTTCCGCGCCGGCCACGACGCGGGTGATGCTCAGCGAGAACTACCGCAGCCATCAGCACATCATCGACGCGGCGGAGCATATCGTCCGCGCCGCGCCGGCGATTGCCGGCAAGAAAGCCAAGGCCAGCGGCGCACAGCAGGAGCTGTGGCCAGTGACGGTGCTTGATCGCGACGACCAGACGCTGTTCGAGCGTGTTCAGGCCCATTACCAGCAAGGTGACAGCATCTTGCTGCTGTACCGCAAGGGCAGTGAGCGGCAACGTTTTGACCCGCAGTTGCAAGGATTGCTGGGCAGTGACCAGTCCCGACGAATCAAGACCCTCAGTTATCACAGCGCCAAAGGTTTGCAGGCCGATGCGGTGTTTCTGCTCGGCGATTGCCAGCACCTGACCCAGTCACCGGCCAAGAACCAGCTGTATCGCCTGGCCGGGTTGGGGGAGAAGGGCGAGCTGCAAGCGTTCGACAAGGCGCAGCAGGACGAAGTCTTGCGCCTGGCCTACGTTGCCATCACCCGCGCGGTGCGCCAGTGCTACTGGTTTATCGATGCGCAAGATAACACCACCGCACCCAAGGCCTCGGATCGGGTCGCCACCGACAAGCCGTTCTTCGACGATCGGCGCAGCCAGTCGCTGCGCGGCTGAATCAGGACATTTGCAGGCGTGTGAGCGGCTGACTGAACAGCTCCATTTCCGCCTCGATGGCTTCAATGATGATTTCCACGTCACGGGCATGCATCACCGTGGCACACGGCAGGCCGGCAATGGCAACCAGTGTTTCGCCGCTGGCACGATTGAACAGGCGGACAATCATGCTGCTGGGGGCATCCATGCTGGCTTCGAAGCCGACTGGATGGAAATGCCAGCGCATCAGCTGGCAGGCATTGGGGAATGTCACCTTGTTCATGAGACCCACCTGTTACATACGGGCACCGGTCGATGCTCAGCGTGGCAGGGCAAGACGTCTCTGCGCAGGTCCGTTTGTCCGATTATCAAACCCACGACGTCGGGCAAATCCCTACAGGGTTGTCAGAAATGTCCTGATTGAGCATTGAACATAGCACTGCATTGCGAAACAAGAAGAAATATTTGTCGGACGGTCGGGCCTCTTGCGAATTCCATGATGTGAATCAACTTTGAGTCGCTTTGTTCTGTGGCTTCTATGGCAGCCATAGGCATTTTCCGTTGAAGCATTGTCCGATAGAAGGCAAGCTGATGGCTCGAAGTCGAGGGCTGCGCCATGTTAAGAACCATCATCCTGGGATTGTTGCTGGCGGCCCCGGTCAGCCACGCGGCTGAAGTCGTCAACATCTATAACTGGACCGACTACATTGCCGCCGACACCCTCAAGAACTTCCAGGCGGCCACTGGCGTCAAGCCCACCTACAAGACTTTCCTGAGCAACGAAGAGCTTAACGCCAAGCTTCTGGCCCGAGGCTCGGGCTATGACGTGGTGTTTCCCTCGGTGCATTTTCTGGCGCGGCAGGTCGAGGCCGGCGCACTCAAGACGCTGGACCGGCGCCAGTTACCCAACTGGAACAACCTCAACCCGGTGCTGTTGCGGGCCTTGCAGGTCAATGACCCGGATAATGCCCATGGTTTTCCCTACCTCTGGGGCAGCACCGGCATCGGCTTCAACCGGGCCAAGGTCAAGGCCGTGCTGGGTGACACTGTGCCGCTGGACTCGTGGGACCTGATTCTCAAACCCGAGAACATGAAGAAGCTGGCGGAATGCGGCGTTGCGCTGATCGACAATGCTCCCGAGATGCTGCCCATTGCCCTTAATTACCTGAGGCTGGACCCGCACAGTGAAAATCCTGCCGATTACACCAAGGCCGAAGCCTTGCTGGCCGGTGTGCGGCCCTATGTGCGTTATTTCCACCTCAACAGCTACATTGCCGACCTGGCCGAAGGCAAGATCTGCGTCGCGGTAGGCTTCTCGGGCGATATCTCCCAGGCTCAGGAACTGGCGGTCAAGGCCGGCAGTGACGTGAACCTCGATTACGTGGTCCCCAAAGAGGGCGCGCCGATGTGGTTCGACATGGTCGCGATGCCCGTCGATGCCCCCAACGAAAAGGCTGCCTACGCCTACATGAACTACCTGCTGCGCCCCGAGGTGATTGCCAATATCACCAACCAGATGCATTACGCCAACGGCAACGAAAAGGCCGATGCCCTGATCGCGCCGCAGTTATGGAACGACACCACGGTCTATCCGAACGCCGACATGGTCAGCCGCATGTTCGTTCTGCAGGCGGTCAAGCCTGAGGTTGAAACGCTGCGCAACGAGGTCTGGGCGCGGATCAAGCTCGGTCAATAAGTGCCCTTTACAGGCCGTTATCGTTTGCCTCCAGGACATACCGGCTCGGCACTTCACCGAGTGCGCGTTTGAATACGGCGGTAAAGGCACTTGAGCTGCTGTACCCCAACTCCATCGCAACCCGTGTCACGGATTCGCCGTGGCCCAGGCGGACCACGGCGGCGAGCAAGCAGGCTTGTTGTCGCCATTCGATGTAACTGACGCCGGTATGAGCTCTGAACAACCGGGTAAAGGTGCGCCGGCTCATCGCGGTGCGCTGTGCCATGTCATCGATGCTTACCTCCAGAGAAGGGCTGCTCAGAAACTCACGGCATGCCTGGGCGAGGCGAGGTTCCTGGGGCAAGGGCGCATTGAGCAAAAGCGCCGGCATCGCGGCAATTTCGTGCAGCAACAAACCCGTCAGGTGGCCAGCGTAGCCATCGCTGACAACGCCTGTCGAGACCTGCATCGCCTTCATCAGCAACTGCCGCAGCAGCGCCGACACCTCTACAACCTGGCAATGCGCCGGTAACTTCAAGCGTTGTGCTGCCTGCTCGCTGACATAGGTATTGAGCATGGTCACCGGGCCACGCATGTGCATGGCGTGCGCCAGCCGGGCGGGCACCCAGACAGCGCGCTGGGGCGGCACGACCCAGTTGCCATCGTCGGTCAATAACGTGATGACGCCCCGCGCGGCGTAGGCGAACTGCCCGCGCTGATGACTATGGGAGGCGAACACCTCACCGTCGGCATAGTCGCAAGCGGTCACCACGGCATCGTGTGGCAAGCTCTGGTCGGTGTCTGAAGTGATTATGGGCATGGCCCGATTCTAATGATAATTGGCCTTGGATCGAAAGCAGGCCATGCCGGTTTCTTGCATATTTCCTCAGTAAATCAAGCACCTCCGCTTGGCGATCTGAGAAAAGACACGTAACCATGCAGAAAAAACACCTGTTACTCGCCGTGTTGGTCACGGCCGTCTGGGGAATTAATTTCCCTGTGACCAAACTCGGTCTTGCCGATATCGATCCCTTGCTGCTGACCGCGCTGCGCTTCACGCTGGCGGCCTTGCCGTGGGTGTTTTTCGTCAAGCGTCCGCCGGTGGCGGTGCGCTGGCTGGCCGCCTATGGGTTGATTTTTGGCGTGGCCATGTGGGCGTTGATCAACCAGGGCATCGCACTCGGTGTGCCACCGGGCAGCGCTTCGCTGCTGATCCAGTTCAGCGCTTTCTTTACGCTGGGATGGGGCGTGCTGGTGTTCCGTGAGCGTTTCACCTGGCCGCAATTGATTGGCAGCGTGCTGGCAGCGATCGGGCTGGTCGGGATGTTGTCAGGCAGCGCCGGTAAAGGCACCACGGTCGGCTTCATGCTGCTGATCGCCAGCGCGTTCGCCTGGAGCGTGGGCAATGTCGTCATCAAGGTGTCGAAGGTGCAGGAGATTTTTGCCTTCGTGGTGTGGGCAAGCCTGTTCCCACCGATACCGCTGTTTTTGCTGACATGGTTGTCACACGGCACCGAACCCTTCACGGCGCTGCCTGCGCATTTACATGCTGTCACCATTTTTTCGCTGGCCTTTCAGGTCTATGGCGCTACGCATTTTTGCTACTGGGGCTGGAACCTGCTGTTGCGCGAGTACCCGGTTTCAGCGGTGGCGCCGATGTCGCTGCTGATCCCTGTATTCGGCATTGCCAGCACCCTGGTGATCCTCGGCCAGCGCCCCGGCACTTGGGATCTGGCCTGCATGGCGTTGATTCTGCTGGCGCTGGCGGTTGGTTCAAGGCCGGGACGCGGGGTGCTTTCACGGCGCACGGCTTCTGAGTCGTGACGTTTTTCTGACAAATGACATGGTATGTTTCCGTCCTCTTTGCAACAGAACGACTTTTTCCCACTCCTATAGTGGGATTTGGATGTCCAAGAAGTAGAAAAATCCTACATATCGTCGGGCTTCTTCATACGGAAACATACTGCAGCTAGCCTTCACAGAAGCTACCCGCGGGACTGGAATACCACCTTTCGAACGGACTCACGAACCCGCCAGGTCTGGCAACGTTGCCGCAGTGACTGGACAAAATTGCATTTATAAAAACCTGCACCGGATTCAACTCATGATTAACCGTGTCAAATCTTCTCTGACCCAATGGCGCCATCGCCGCTGGTTGGCATTGCCTGCTGTATTAGGCGCCTCGGCAGTGTTGTGGTTTGCCAGCGGCGAAGGTGTCATGGCCGACCCCAAGAACGGCACTCAGACCCTGGTGTTTCTGCGCCACGCCGAAAAGCCGGCCATGGGCCTGGGCCAATTGAATTGCCAGGGCCTGAACCGTGCCCTGGATCTGGCGGAACTGCTGCCCAATGAGTTCGGCAAGGCAGACTTCATTTTTGCCGCCAACCCGAGCCGGCATGTCGAAGAGGGCGAGGGCGACCTGTCCTACAGCTATATCCGCCCATTGATGACCATCGGCCCCAGCGCAATCAAGCTCGGCTTGCCCGTCAACATCGATTTCAGCGCCAACGACACCAGCGACCTGGCCCACGAATTGATGGCCACCAAGTACCACGACTCGACCATCTACACCGCCTGGTCCCATGGCTATCTGCCGGACCTGGTCAACAAGGTCGCGCAAGAAGCGTCAGGCAAGAAAATGACCCTGATCGATGACTGGACCGGCGATGACTTCGATTCGCTGCTGGTCATGACCCTCAAGTGGACCAACGGCAAAGCCACGCTGGACTATCAGATTCATAAGCAGAACCTCAATAACGGCACGGTGAACTGCCCGACCTGATCGGTGTGCCCTGCAAGCGGCAGTAGCGCGAAAGGGCTGCTGCCGCTAGTGTGTGCAGCTTTTCGCCCAAGCACCGGTCCTTAATGAAAACCGTTTTTGTCGCCCTATGGCTGTCTGCCGCTTGCCTGTTGTCAGGCTGTATCGGCGCACCGTTACCCCTGACCGAACAGACCGCCGAGCAACTGCGCCAGGTGCCGCCGGTGCGTTTTGTGCTGACCTTCGACGACGGTCCCAGTGGTTCGAGCTTTTATAACCCCACCGAGCGGGTGCTTGACGATCTGGCCGACAACCCGGTGCAACCCGGCATCAAGGCGGTATTTTTCGTGCAGACCGGCGCAGTGGGCGGTGGCGGCACCGACAAGGGCCGTGAAGTGATGCGCCGCCAGGGCCAGGAACTGCATGTGCTGGGCTTTCACAGCAGCACGCCACGGCACACCAACCATCGTTCGCTCAGCCCCGAAGCACTGGAGCAATCGTTGAGCGAGGGCGTGCAGATCATCGAAACCCAGACCGGCCAGCACGCCACGCTGGTGCGCCCGCCGTTCTGGAATTACGACCATCGCACCTTTGCGGCCTATCAACGCCATGGCCTGCACGTGTTGCTGACCGACCTGAGCGCCAACGACGGCAAGATCTGGGGCTTCAACATGAGCCCGCGCCGCCGCGCGCACTTCTTGCGCCAGGTCTCGGAGGTGCGCGAGCGCGTTGCTCGCGGCCAGTTGCCGGCGGTCGATGGCGCGACGCCGGTGGTAGTGACCTTCCACGACATCAACCGCTACAGCGCACGGCATATCCAGGAATACCTGCAAATCCTCATCGACAGCGCCCGCCAGGACGGCCTGCCGCTGGCCGCCAAACCGTTCTACGACGACCCCGCCGAACTGCAACGCGCCGCCATGGCCCGCACCGTCAAGGATGGCCAGACCATCGTGCATTTGCCGGGATTATGGGATTGGGTCTGGGACCATAACGGGCATTGAGCCTAAAGGCTCAGGCTCAACGAACAGCCGCATTGGCCAGCAACCAGTCCCTGAACACGCACAACGACGGCAAATTCTGAAACCGCGTCGCGTACGCCAGATAATAACTGCGGCCGCTGTCCATTGGCTCGAACAGGCTGATCAGTTCACCGCGCGCCAGTTCATCGCGCACCAGCACGCTGGGCACCAGGGCGATGCCGATGCCGGCCGCTACGGCCTGAATCAGGTGCGAGGTGACTTCAAAACTCGGTCCCGGGCGCAAAACGTGATGGTTCAGGCCGTTGTGCTCGAACCAGTCCGACCAGGCATTGGGCCGCGACACCACGCTGAGCAGCGAGTGCTGGGCGACATCCTGCGGGCGCATGCCTGCATGGCCGGGCAGGGCCGTGGGGCTGGCGATCAGCACCAGCTTTTCAGCCATCAACAGGTGCGCGATATAACCCGGCCAGTTGCCGTTGCCGACGCAGATCAGCGCATTCATGTCCTGCGCAGCTGAACTCAGGTCGGTCATGGCGATGCGCGAATGGATATGCACGACAAAGCCCGGATGCCGGGCGTAAAAGTCATGCATCTGCGGCAACAGCCAGCGCGAACCGAAGGTGGGCAGCACGGCCAGGTTCAATGTGCCGCCTTCAGACTTGTGCGCGATGGTCTGCAAGGTCGCACTGCGAATGCGCCCCAGCGCGGCGGCCAGTTCATGCTGATACAGGGCGCCGGCGGTGGTCAGCTCGATGCGCCGGCCGTCGCGCTTGAACAGCTCGACCTCCAGTTGCGCCTCAAGCGCCTGCACCTGGCGGCTGATGGCGCTCTGGGTCAGGGCCAGTTCGTCGGCAGCCTTGGTGAAACTGCCATGCCGCGCCGCCGCCTCGAAAGCGATCAGCAGCGACATTGAAGGGGTAAGGCGTCGTGGATTCATCGTGGTTAAAACGCTCATTCATAAAACTCATGCAAAAACGCCAGGTTTTACATTTGCCTGATCAACCGTTGTGCCCGAAAATCTGTGTCAACCGTTGATCAGCCGTGTCCGGGCATTGCCGCCAGCATACGTGTTCTGCATATAAAAAGTCTTCGAGACAGGAAGTACCGCCATGATTGCCTTGTTGAAACCCGCTAACGAGCAGGCCGACCTGTATGACCGCTTTCTCGGCGCCCTGGCGCAGGAAGGCTTTGCCGGCGACATCGCCCGCGATCAGGGTTCGCGCACCGTGCTGGCCACCGACAACTCGATCTACCAGCGCCAGCCGCAAGCGGCCGTTTTTCCGCGTGACAGCGGCGATGTCGAGCGGGTTGCGCGCCTGGCTGCCCGTCCCGAATTCAACGCCATCGTCCTGACCCCGCGCGGCGGCGGCACCGGCACCAACGGTCAGTCGCTGACCGACGGGCTGATTGTCGACCTGTCGCGGCACATGAACCGCATTCTGGAAATCAACGTCGAAGAGCGCTGGGTCCGGGTGCAGACCGGCGTGGTCAAGGACCAGCTCAATGCCGCGCTCAAGCCGCACGGGCTGTTCTTCGCCCCGGAGCTGTCGACCTCCAACCGCGCCACCATCGGCGGCATGATCAACACTGACGCCAGCGGTCAGGGCAGTTGCACCTACGGCAAGACCCGCGACCACGTACTCGACCTGTCCACCGTGCTGCTTGGCGGCGCGCGGGTCTACAGCCATGTGATGGACGAGCAGGCCGTGGCCGCCGAACAGGCGCGCAACGACCGTGGCGCCGAGGTCTATCGCTGCGCGCAAGGCATCGCCGACGACAAGGCGCAGTTGATCAAGGACATCTTCCCGCCGCTGAACCGCTGCCTGACCGGCTACGACCTGGCGCACCTGCGCGAAGAAGACGGGCGCTTCAACCTCAACAGCGTGCTGTGTGGCTCCGAAGGTTCGCTGGGCTTTATCGTCGAGGCACGCCTGAACGTGCTGCCGATCCCCAAACACTCGATTCTGGTCAACGTGCGCTACGCAGGCTTCATGGACGCACTGCGCGACGCCAAGGCGCTGATGGCGCTCAAGCCGCTGTCGATCGAGACTGTGGACTCCAAGGTGCTGATGCTGGCCATGCAGGACATCGTCTGGCACGGCGTGGCTGAGTATTTCCCGGAAAACCCTGAAACCCCGACCCTGGGCATCAACCTGATCGAGTTCAGCGGCGATGACCTCGATGACGTCGAGCGCCGCGTGCATGAGTTCGTCGAACACTTGCAGCGCGACACCTCGGTGGTGCGTCTGGGCCATACCTTGGCGGTGGGGCATGCGGCGATGACGCGCATCTACACCATGCGCAAGCGCGCCGTCGGCCTGCTGGGCAACGTCAAGGGCGAGGCACGGCCGCAGCCGTTCGTGGAAGACACCGCCGTGCCGCCGGAAAACCTTGCTGACTTCATTCAGGAATTTCGTGACCTGCTCGACAGCTACGGCCTGCAATACGGCATGTTCGGCCACGTCGACGCCGGCGTGCTGCACGTGCGGCCGATTCTGGACATGAAAGACCCGGCCCAGGCCGCGTTGATCCGGCCGATCTCCGACCAGGTCGCCGCCCTGACCCAGAAACACGGCGGCCTGCTGTGGGGCGAGCACGGCAAGGGCCTGCGTTCGCAATACGTGCCGGGCTATTTCGGCGAGCTGTACCCGTCGTTGCAAGCGCTCAAGGCCGCATTCGACCCGCACAACCAGCTGAACCCCGGCAAGATCGCCACACCGGCCACCGTGCCGAGCGCCACACTGACGCTGGTCGATGAAGTGCAACTGCGCGGCGACCTGGACCGCACCATCGACGAGCGCGTGTGGCAAAGCTATGAAAGCGCCGTGCACTGCAACGGCAACGGCGCCTGCTACAACTATGACCCCAACGACGCCATGTGCCCGTCGTGGAAAGCCACCCGCGACCGCGTTCATTCGCCCAAGGGTCGCGCCTCGCTGATCCGCGAATGGCTGCGCCTGCAAGGCGAGCAGAACATTGACGTGCTGGCAGCCAGCATCAAGGCACGTTCGGCCGGCGCCTTGAGTGGCGTGCTGAACAAGGCCCGCAACAGCATTGCCAGGCTGCGTGGCCAGCAGGATTTCTCTCATCAGGTCTATGACGCCATGGCCGGCTGCCTGGCGTGCAAATCCTGCGCGGGCCAATGCCCGGTCAAGGTCAACGTGCCGGATTTCCGCTCGCGTTTTCTCGAGCTGTACCACACCCGCTATATGCGCCCGCTCAAGGATTACCTGATCGGCTCGCTGGAATTCACCATTCCGCACCTGGCGCGTTTTCCCAAGTCGTACAACGCCATCATGGCCGCCAAACCGGTGCGCTATCTGCTTGAACACGTGGCCGGCATGGTCGACAGCCCGCTGCTGAGCCTGATGGACTTCCGTGCGGCCTGCGCGCGCTGGAACGTCGGCATCGCCACCCCGGAACGCCTGGCGGCATTGAGCCCCGAGCAGCGTCAGCGCACCGTGATCCTGGTGCAGGACGCCTTCACCCGTTACTTCGAAACGCATCTGGCCGCCGATTGGCTGGAGCTGATCAGCCGCCTGGGTTACCAGGTCTATCTGGCGCCGTATGCGCCTAACGGCAAGCCGTTGCAGGTGCAAGGCTTCATGGCCGCCTTTGAAAAGGCCGCCAACTACAACAGCCAGACCCTCAGCCGTTTGCAGGGCTTCGACATTCCGTTGGTGGGCCTGGATCCTGCGATGACCCTGGTCTATCGCCAGGAATACAGCAAAACCCTGGGCGACAACGCACCTACCGTGCTGCTGCCGCAGGAGTGGCTGGCCAACGCGCAACTGCCCGAGCGCGCCGACACTGGCCAGGTGTTCCGCTTCTTGCCGCACTGCACCGAGAAAACCAACGAACCGGGCAGCGTCGGCCTGTGGCAAAAAGCCTACTCGCGCCTTGGCCTGAAGCTGGATGTACTGCCCAGCGGCTGCTGCGGGATGTCCGGCACCTACGGCCACGAAACCCGTAACGTTGCTACCTCGAAAATCATCTACCAGCAATCCTGGCAACCGCTGGTGGCCAAACATACAACGGACGGCGGACTGGTTGCGGATGGCTATTCGTGCCGCAGCCAGGTCAAGCGCCAGGATGGCAAAGTGGTGCTGCATCCGTTGCAGGTGGTGTTGCAGCAGGTGAGGGGGAACTGAGCGCTACGTTTGCCTCTGGGCAAATCTCTCTGAACTTCTAAGCCCCACACGGGCCAATCCTGAAAGGGCAATTTTTTCTTTTGCCCGTTCAAGAGGAGATTCAGGATGCCTACAGCAGACGGCAAGATTCGATATGGCGTGGTCGGCGGCGGCTCGATTTCCCAAGGGGCGTTCATGCCTGGCGTCGGTCAGACCGAGAATTCGGTGCTGACCGCACTGGTTACCGGTGACCCGCAAAAAGCCGATCAACTGGCGAAGCTGTACGGGATCAAGGCGTATCGCTATGAAGACTATGAGCAGTTGCTCACCTCTGGCGAAATCGACGCCGTGTATGTCGCAACGCCCAATTTTCGCCACCGCGAATTCGTGATTCCGGCGCTGGAAGCAGGCATTCATGTGCTGCTGGAAAAACCCATGGCCACTAACGAAGTCGATTGCCACGCGATGATCGAGGCGGCCAACCGTACCGGCAGCAAGCTGATGATCGCCTATCGCCTGCACCACGAGCCGGGCACGCTGGAGATTATCGAGCGCGTGCGGGCCGGGGATTTTGGCGAGCCACGGCTGTTTACCGCGACCTTCACCCAGACCGTGAAAATCACCAATCACCGGGCCAAGCATGGCTTTGCCGCCGGTCCCGTGCCGGACATGGGGCCGTACCCGCTGAACATGGTGCGCCAGTTGTTTGCCGATGAACCAATCGAAGTCACCGCATTTGGCAGTAAAAACCCGGAACACGACATTGGCACCTGGGACACCGTAACCGTGGCGCTGCGCTTTCCGGGCGAGCGGCTGGCGCACTTTACGGTCAGCTATAGCTTGCCGGACAGCGAGCGCTTCCAGTTGATCGGCAGCAAAGGCGAGGTCGAGGCGTCGCCGTGCTTCGGTTATGGCGCAGGCGTAGGCATCGCTTATCGCGCGCATATTGGCGACAACACCCGCGAGCATCTGCAGCCGGTGGTGGATCAGTTTGCTGGCGAAACAGCTTATTTCTCCGACTGCATCCTCAATAACGAGATGCCGGAAGCCGATGGCCAGGAAGGCTGGCGCGATGTGCGCGTGGTAGCGGCGATTGAGCGGGCGCTGGAAACCGGCCAGCCGCAAACGCTGGAAACCTTGCCAGGCCGGCGCGGGACCGACCGGCATCAGCAGCGCCAGTATGAGCTGGCCGAGGTGCCGGGGTTTATCGACACCGAGTCACCGACCGAGTAAGACTGCTCGGCCGGTTTGCACGGTATGTGTCAGACCGGCCGTCTACGGTGATCAGAGCCCGATAACGCCCGCGCAGCGCCCAGCAGCGCCAGATGCGTCAACCCTTGTGGCAGGTTACCCAGATAACTGCCGGTGTGCGGGTCGACCATTTCCGAATAAATGCCCACGCCATTCTCCAGGCCCTGCACGGCACTCTCAAACATGCCCGCTGCGCGTTCACGATCGCCCAACAGTGCAATGGCTTCGACCATCCAGAAACTGCACGCCAGAAAACAGCCTTCCTCTTGATCGACATCGGTGTAGCGGTAGTGGAACGCGCCGCTGCCCAGTTCGCGGTCGATGGCATCCAAGGTGCTTTGCAGACGCTCGGTGTGCGGATAGCCAAAGCGTACGGCCAGCGTCAGCGAGGCATCGAGGCGGTCGCTGCCGGGGTAAAACAGATAGGCCTGATGCTGCTCGCTCCAGCAGTGTTCCTCGATCCAGTCTTCGACGCGCTGACGTTCGCGGTCCCAGCGCTCGCAGCAGGTGGTGGGCAGGTGGCCGTCGCGGGCCAGTTCCACCGCGCGGCTGAGGGCTTGCCAGCAACTGATTTTCGACATGCTGTAGTGCTGTTCTTCAGGCAGCTCCCAGATGCCGGCATCCTTGCGCCGCCAATGGTCGGCGCATTGATCGGCCAGGCTGGCGAGGAGCATGGCGCTGGGGCCGTCAAGAATGTTGCCGCAGTCGATAAAGCACTTGGCGGTCTCGAAAATGTCGCCATAGACGCCATGTTGCCATTGCCCGGCGGCGTCGTTGCCAACCATCGGCGGTGAATGCTTGTAGCCAGGCAGGTCAAGGGTCGCCGCGTTGTCGACCAGATCACCGCACAGCGTGTAGCACACGTGCGGGCCGTGTTCGCCCAGCCGCTTGAGCAGCCAGGTAAAGGCTGCCTTGGCTTCCGGTTGCGCGCCAATGCTGAGAAAGGCTTCGATGGTGTAGCCGGCATCGCGGATCCAGGCGAAGCGATAGTCGTAGTTCTTGTCGCCACCGATGCGTTCGGGCAGCGAGGTGGTGGCGGCCGCCATGATCGAGCCGGTGGGCGACGACAGCAGCAGCTTGAGCGCCAGGGCGCTGCGGGTAACCAGTGATTTGTACTCACCGTCATAGGTCAGGCCGTCGCTCCAGATCCGCCACTCCCGGTCGGAGCCGTCGATGCGGGCATCGATCAGATCCAGCGGCGGCACCACCAGCGGTTCGTCACGGCCGGCGACGATGGCCAGCACTTCTCGCTGGCCCTGATGGATCTGCAAGCGCGCCTTGATGCCTTGGTCGCCGCTTTCGTCGATTTCAAGGTTTTCGCTGTGCAGGAACATGCCCAGCACACGTCCGGCATGGAACACATTGCCGTTACCGCTCTGCGAGATATAAGGGCTGACCTTGTCGGCCTGGGTGCCGAAATTGATCTGCACGTTAAAGCTGACCTGACCTTCAATGCCTTCGATACGCCGGCCCAGCTCCGCCCATGGCAGGCGACCGGCCGGGCCGCTGTTGAGCGATTCGGTCATGCGTGCCTGCCCGGTTTCGGTCAGAAACAGGGTTTCCAGCACGTTACTGTCTTGCAGATAACGGCGCTCGACCCGGTACGGGCCTTGAGGGGTAATGGTGAAAAAGCCACCGGACTGCGGTGCCAGCAAGCGGTCGAACAGCGGCGGCGAGTCCATGTGCGGCACGCACCACCAGTCGATGGAACCGTCGGCGCCCACCAGCGCGACCGAACGGCCATCGCCCAGGGCGGCGTAGTCCTCCAGTGGAAGGTAGCCATCGGCATCACGGCGCGGGGTGTGCATTGCAGAAATAGAAAGTTGTAGGGTCATAACGCCTGCCAGGCCAAGTCGAAATTCCGGATGAAGGCATCCGCGCGCATCAAAGCGGCGTGGTGCCAGCATCCACATGAAAATTCCGACTTCGCCTGGCGGGCAGGGTTCGGGGTATTTGCATTCAGAATGCTGGATTGAAGCCTTACCGTAGAGGCTCGCTTGTTTGAATCGCCTGCGCCGTCATGAGTTCATGCTCCAGCGCGTCGAGAAAAACCTTTACCCGTGTCGCCACGAAACAGCGGGTCGGCATGACTGCCCATATCGACAGTTCCTGCATCTTTGCATCCTCAAGGTGTATTTCGATCAACGATCCATCGTGCAATTGCTTGAAAACATCCCAGTAGGTGAGCAAGGCCAGGCCCAGACCTTGAATGGCGGCGGTGCGCACGGCTTCGATACTGCTGGTCATCAAGTGCCCGTTGACCCGCTGGCGCTTGAGTTCGCCGTCGACAATCAGTGGCCAGCGCGGGATGGCCTGCAGCAATACACAGTGATGAGACTGCAGGTCGGCCAGCGTCTCTGGGCGCCCATGACGCGCCAGATACTCCGGTGATGCACAAATGATGCGTGGGTTGGGCAGGATTTTTCGGGCGATCAGTTCTGAATCTTCCAGCGGCGCCAGTCGAAGTGCGAGATCCAGGCCGTGAGCAACGATGTCGACCACCCGATCGGAAAGGTCCAGCTCAACTTTAAGTTCCGGGTGGTCTTCCATCAGGCGCGACAAGACGGGCAGCACAATGGATTGGCCAAAGACACTGGGCGCTGTCATCCGCAGTACCCCGGTGACGGTCGCCGCGCTGGGGCTTAGTGTGTTTTTCGCGCCATCCTCGGCTTCGATCATGGTGGTCGCATAGGGAAGCAATGCTTCACCTTCGGCGGTTAGCGAGACCGATCTTGTCGAGCGATGAAAGAGCCTGACCCCAAGTTCTGCTTCCAGAGCGGCCACGCGCCTGGATATCTGCATAGGTGCGACGCCGAGCAAACGTGCCGCCGCCGACAACGTTTCGCAAGAGGCCACCGCAGCAAAGATTCGAAGATCCGCAACAAGCACTTTATATCCTTTTATGTTCAGCCGGCTTCACGTAATGCGAGATTCAAAGGCCGGTAATAACAGCCTAGCATGGCGCTGAATCCATACTTAATGCTCGTATCTACAGTGAGTCTTGAACAAGAGTGAATCAATATGATTAATCAGTCTGCAACAGAAATATTATCCGAATTCGTTATCAAGAGTGCTGTATCACGCAACCGTCTGGCCGTGGCGCCTATGACCCGCATCAGCGCCAGCGCCGAGGGTAGAGTCACCCCAATCATGCGTGATTATTACCTGCGGTTCGCCAAAGGCGGCTTTGGGCTGATTACCACTGAGGGCTTGTATACCGATAAGGCCTTCTCGCAGGGATATCTTAATCAACCCGGTCTGGCGGATGAGAAACAGGCGCTTGGCTGGGCCGAGCTCAATGCAGAGCTTCAGGCTCATGGCGCGCTGGTTTTCGCGCAACTCATGCATGCCGGGGCGTTGAGCCAGGGCAATCCTTATCGCAGCCATACCCTTGCGCCGTCGGCGGTTCAGCCAGTGGGCGAACAGATGCCGGTTTACTACGGCAAGGGACGTTATGCCACACCTTCAGCAATGACCGAGGCCGAAATTGAAGAGGTCATTCGCGGGTTTGCCGAGGCGGCGGCACGTGCAGTGCAAGTGTCTGGTTTTGACGGCATTGAAATTCATGGCGCCAATGGTTATCTGCTCGATCAGTTCCTCAGTGCGTCTACCAACCAGCGCACAGACCGCTGGGGCGGCGATATCAACGGACGTGTCACCCTGTTGGTCGAGATTATAAAAGCGGTGAAGCGCGAGATCGGTGAGGGTGTCCCGGTAGGCATCCGCATCTCTCAGGGCAAGGTCAATGACTTCAAGAGTAAATGGCCAGGTGGGCAGGGCGATGCAGACGTTATCTTTAGCGCATTGGCCAATGCGGACGCGGACTTTATCCACGTTACCGAATATGAGGCGTGGCAACCCGCGTTTGAGAATGGCGGCCAAAGCCTGGTCGCGCTGGCCCGCCGATATGCACCGGGCGTCAGTCTGATTGCCAACGGCAGCCTGCATACCCGGGAACGAATCGCCGCAGCACTGGCAGACGGTGCGGACATGGTGTCATTGGGGCGCGGCGCACTGAGTAATCCCGATTTCCCGAAAATTCTCGCTGATAATGGCAGCGCACGCGCGTTCGACAGCTCTATTTTGGGACCTGTTGCCGATATCAAGGCGTCTGAGCTTCGCGCAGAATAGCGTGGTGCTTTAACTTCATGACGACTCATGCCCGGTAGACCGATCGACTAGTAACAGTTAACATCGCCGCCATGAGCACTCCCAAAACACGCGAAACCTCCGATGTCCGCCAGGGAATCCTTGATGTAGGCCAACGTATCATGGCCGCCAAGGGCTATTCCGCCGTGGGCCTGAATGAAATTCTGGCCACTGCCGGCGTGCCCAAAGGCTCGTTTTATCATTACTTCGGTTCAAAGGATGCGTTCGGCGAGGCGATGCTGGAAGGCTACTTTGCCGACTATCTGGCCGAGCTGGACCAGGTGCTCGCACTGCCTGATCTCACCAGTGCCCAGCGGCTGATGCGCTATTGGGCCATCTGGCAGGACACTCAGTCGTTCCAGGACTGTCAGGGCAAATGCCTGGCGGTGAAGCTGGGCGTTGAGGTGGCCGACCTGTCGGAAGCGATGCGCACCGTGCTCAAGCGTGGCACGACCGGCATCATCGACCGCCTGGCGCAGGCGATCGAGGAGGGGATTGCAGACGGTTCCGTGACGATCAGTGGCGCGCCTTACGCCACCGCGCAGAGCCTTTACCAGCTGTGGGTCGGTGCCAGTGTGATGGTGAAAATAACCAAGAGCGTCCAGCCCTTTGAAACAGCCCTGTCGACGACGCGGCAGATCCTCAGCCTTTCCTGATCAACCCTTCAAACGACGTATCGCCGCTCGCTACCTGAATCCAGGGGCGAGCAAAAAAATCAAAATAGCACTAGACGACTGGTCTAATCGTGATTAGAGTTACCGCACATTCAACGCACCGATTCATTTAATACCCAGTCTCTAGACGACCAGTCTAATCTGTTTCTGGCTACTCCAACTTCAAGCAGGGAAATCAAAATGAAAGTTCTCATGGTCCTGACCTCGCACGACACCCTTGGCACCACTGGCCGTAAAACCGGCTTTTGGCTTGAAGAGCTGGCGGCGCCTTACTACGCCTTTCTGGATGCCAAGGCCGAAATCGTCCTGGCCTCGCCAAAGGGCGGCCAGCCGCCGCTTGACCCAAAGAGCAACGAACCAGACTTCCAGACTGACCTGACCCGCCGTTTCGAAACCGATGCCGTGGCCAGCGCATTGCTCGCCAGCACTGTGCGTCTGGACAGCATCTCGGCAGCCGATTTCGATGCCGTTTTCTATCCGGGCGGCCACGGTCCACTGTGGGATCTGGCAGAAGATCCGGTTTCGATCCGCTTGATCGAATCCTTCTTGGCCGCCGGCAAGCCCGCCGCTCTGGTGTGCCATGCGCCTGGCGTGCTGCGCCATGTGAAAAAGCCTGACGGTACGCCGCTGGTTCAAGGCAAAAACGTCGCCGGCTTTACCAATAGCGAAGAAGAGGCGGTCGGCCTGACCCAGGTCGTGCCTTTCCTGGTCGAGGACATGCTCAAGGCCAACGGCGGCTTGTACTCGCAAGGTGCGGACTGGTCTTCCTACGTGGTCCGCGACGGCCTGCTGATCACCGGCCAGAACCCGGGTTCGTCCAGCGAAACCGCAAGCGCGCTGATCAATCTGCTCAACAACGCCTGAGCCTCTCCCGGCTACACCGCTGACTGACGTCAAAAGGAATTCTTTTATGCAACACCGCTCACTGTTCGAACCCACCTCGCTGGGCCCGCTGACCCTGAAAAACCGTATCGTCATGCCGCCGCTCACCCGCCAGCGCAGTGCCCAGCCCGGTGATGTGCCCACGGCGCTGATGGCCCGCTACTACCAGCAACGCGCCAGTGCCGGCCTGATCATCAGCGAAGGCACGCAGATCGAGCCCCGCGGCAAGGGCTATGCCTGGACGCCGGGCATTTACAGCCAGGCGCAGATCGATGGCTGGCGCACCGTGACCGACGCCGTGCACGCCGAAGGCGGCGTGATCTTTGCCCAACTGTGGCACGTCGGCCGCGTGTCCCATAACGCACTGCAACCGGACAACGCCGCGCCCATTGCGCCGTCGGCGATTCAGGCGCAAAAGGTCAAAGCCTTTATCGAAACCGGCCCAGGCACCGGTACGCTGGTCGACCCTTCCACGCCACGGGAACTGAGCGTCGCCGAGATCAAAGCGCTGGTCGAGCTTTACGCCCAGGCCGCACGCAATGCCCTGGACGCCGGCTTCGACGGGGTCGAGATCCACTGCGCCAACGGCTATCTGGTCAACCAGTTCATCTCGGCCCACGCCAACCAGCGCACTGATGAATACGGCGGCTCGCTGCACAACCGCCTGCGCTTTCTGCGTGAAGTGGTTCAAGCCGTCAGCGCCGTGGTCGGGCCTGACCGCCTCGGGGTGCGCTTCGCGCCCTTGTTCACCAGTACCGACGAAGACCGCGTGTACATCGGCTTCGTCGAAGACGATCCACACCAGACCTACATCGAAGCCATCAAGGTGCTCGAAGAAACCGGCATCGCTTATCTGTCGATCGCCGAGGCGGACTGGCCCAATGCGCCGGACCTGCCGCCAGCGTTTCGCCGTGAGGTCAGAAGCACCTTTACCGGTCGGATCATCTACGCCGGGTTGTACACCGCCGACCGTGCGGCGTCCCTGATCGAAGCCGGTCTGGCCGACTTCGTTGCGTTCGGGCGGCCCTTTATCGCCAACCCCGACTTGCCCCGGCGCATCGCCAATGGCTGGCCGCTGAATCCCTTGAACGCCACCGGCCTGTATGGCGGTGACGAAAAAGGCTTCACCGATTATCCGCAGTATTCCCCCGCCAGATCCGAACTTGAAAATGAGGTGTTCGCATGAGCAAAGGTATTGAAGGCAAAGTGGTATTGATCACCGGTGGCAGCACCGGCATCGGCGCCGAAGTCGCCCGATTGCTCGCCGCCCGTGGCGCGAAAGTGGCCGTGGCCGCCCGCCGCGCCGACAAGCTGGAAGCGGTGGTGGCCCAGATCATTGCCGACGGTGGAACAGCCCGTGCCTACACCCTCGATGTCACCGACAAGCACCAGGTCGAGGCGGTGGTCGCGGCGGCAGTGGCGGACTTTGGCAAGCTCGATGTGCTGATCAACAACGCCGGACTGATGCCGATCCGGCCGATGTCGGAGGTCAACACCGATGAGTGGGACGCCATGATCGACGTCAACCTCAAGGGCACGCTCTACGGCATCGCCGCCGCGCTGCCACGGTTTCTGGCACAAGAAAGCGGGCACATCATCAACCTGAGCTCGGTGGCCGGGGTCAAGGTGTTTGCACCAGGCGGAACGGTGTATTCGGGCACCAAGTTCGCCGTCAGTGCCATTTCCGAGGGCTTGCGCCAGGAAGTCGGTGACAAGGTGCGCGTGACTTCGATTGCACCGGGCGCGGTGGACAGCGACCTCAAGCACAGCACCTCGGGCACAGCCAAAGACACGGTGCTGGACTTCTATAAGCAGGCGATTCCGGCGGCGTCGGTGGCACGGGCTGTCGCGTTTGCGATCGAGCAGCCCGATGACGTGGATATCAACGAAATCGTATTGCGCCCGACGCATCAGGTGTTTTGATTTCGGGTTGAAGGAAAAGCACGCTGACAGACCTCTAAAGCGGATACGAGGTCTTACAGCGATGCATTCAGTTCTTCGATCAGCGTTTCCCGATACTTCAATGCCGATATCGACAGCTCGCCGAGTTTGCTGGCAACGGCGCTCAACAAACCCTGCGCCAGCAACATGAAGGCGCACATGCTGTTGCTGAAAAACAGGCTGTGATTGGGCACGTAGAAGCTGTGCAATGCAACCTTGGCCAGCGGCGAACTGGCCGAGTCGGTCAGGGCAATGACCTTGATTCCGTGGCGGGCCGCCACCTCGGCAGTGGCCAGAACGCTGGGGGTGTAGGGAAAGCAGCTGGAAACAACCAGCACATCACCCTGATCCAGTTGTGCGAGGGCATCGGCCACGCCCTGGCGGCTGGAGTCGAGGGCGGCTACATCCGGGCGCAACATGCCCAGTCCGTAGGACATGAACAACGCCAGTGAATTGAACTGGCGCATGCCGTGGATCCTGATCCGCCGGGCACTGGCCAGCAGTTCGACCGTCTGCACGAACACGTCCGGGTCGACCTGTTCGATCATGCTGGCGATGTTTGCGCTTTCCTGACGACCCAGGCGAGTCAACTGATTGAGGGCGTCCTTGTCTTCATTGTTGATGACCAGTCGTGAAGCCTGATCGCTGTAGAAATGCTTGCCTTCGGTAATCTCCCGACGAAAAACATCCTGCAGTTTGCTGAAGCCGCCATAACCCAGGCGCTGTGCCAGCCGCGACAGGGTAGAGGCATTGACGTCCAGTTGCTCCGCCAGCTCGCTGATCGAAGAAACAGCGGTGCGTTGTGGTGATTCGATCAGCCCCATCAGCACGCGCCTGGAGCTGCTACCCAGCGCGATATCGACCTCGCGTCGTTCGATGGCCGCGAGCAGTTGCTTGAGGCCGTCGAGCGTATCGGGAGGTGCGGTCGGGGCGTTAGTCATCAGAGGTATCCATTATTGAGTGAGCGCCTGCGCTCGTTGCACTCAACCCGAACAAGCGTTGATCAGTGAGCGGTGGACCACGCCTTCGACATCGGGCCGGTCTGTGCTGGGCTGCGTGTAAATCCGCCACTCTACAGTGTTGGCGTTAATCAGAAAAACGCCGGTTGCCAGGGTGTTTTCATCATCGGGATCATCAGCCGCGCAACGATAAACGGGCAGGGCGCCGCCTGCGGTGTCACGCAGAATAGCCAGTGAAGTGTCGGCATCCAGATAATCGGGTATCAGTTGCAGGCGCTGGTCGATCCGCCGCTGCCTTGCGCCTGAGCTGGCGGTGATGCGCTGCCCGACCTGATTGAGCGACAACGACACCAGATGGTTCGAGTGCCCGGCCGGCCACTGCACTTCGCTGACATTGCTGCCTTCGGCGCTGGCCTCGACACTGACAATCCGTGCGCTGCCCACCTGCCCGAAGGTGTGGTGAAACGCCCCGGCGCGATCGGTGCGCGTGACCAGGGCAATCGCTTCGTCGATATCGGCGGCGTCGAGCGTAGCGCGCGCCAGAACCTGCCGTGGAATGCCCGCCGCAATATGCCTGGGCCGGATGTTGTTGACCGTCGCCACCAGCCCGCGCTCATTCACCGCCAGCGTGTGCCCCGGCAGGGAGCCTGGGTAGATAAAGCTGGTGAACGCCAGGCCCGCCTCTGGCGTCGCATGCAGGAGGGCGCAATGGCCGCGAAGTTGTGGAAAGCCGTCTTCGTTGTGGGCGATCAGCGTGCCATCCTGTGTCGGGCCAAAGACGGTCGTGCAGCCGTCCACACTCTGCGCGTACACATAGTCACCCCGGCAGTTCCACATGAACACTTCATCGAGTGGCAGTTGCAGGCCATCGGCCAGCCCTTCGATTTCCTGCCAGTAACGCGGGAATTCGTCTTGTACCCGCTGACGCATGTGCAGCGCCGCCGGCGTGTGTGCCTGCGCGGCCAGGTATTGCCAGAGTGCAAGAGGCCGCAGGTGCTCATGCACCGCCTCGCGACCGAAAACACCCAGCCCGTGGCCAATCGAGTACGCGCTGCCATCAAGATGGATAGAGGGCAATGTCATGGCTTTTCCTCACGATACGTGTTGCAGGAATTCCCGCAGGCGGGGGCTGGGCGGGTTGGCGATCAGTTCGGCCGGCGGGCCATCCTCGGCAATGCGGCCCTTGTCGATGAAGATCAGGCGTGTGGCAACCTTGCGGGCAAAGTCCACCTCGTGGGTGACGATCACCATGGTCATGCCTTCATCGGCCAACGACTTCATCACGGTCAGTACCTCATGGCGCAGTTCCGGGTCCAGCGCAGAGGTGGGCTCGTCAAACAGCATGAGCTTGGGCTTTACCGCCAGCGCCCGGGCAATCGCCACGCGCTGCTGTTGTCCGCCAGAAAGTTCGGAAGGGTAATGGCCGGCGCGGTCGGCCAGGCCGACTTTTGCCAGCAGTTCGGTGGCGAGTTGCTCGGCTTCCTTGCGGCTGGCACCGCGCACCCGCACTGGGCCGAAGGCGACGTTCTGCAGCGCGGTCATCTGGGGAAACAGGTGAAACTGCTGAAACACCATGCCCGCTTCCTGGCGAATCAGACGCTCGTCGACCTTGGGGTTGTTGACCTCCAGGCCATCGACCAGCAACTGGCCGCCGCTGATTTCTTCCAGCTTGTTGATGCAGCGCAGCAGTGTCGACTTGCCTGAGCCCGAGGGGCCGATGATGACCACCACTTCACCGCTGGCAATCTTGAGGTTGATGTCATGCAACACCTGGGTGCTGCCGAAGTGCTTGGAGACACCGTTGAACTCGATCATAGGATTTTCAGCCTCGATTCCATGCGCCGCAGTGCATAGCTCAGCACCAGGGTAATAATCAGGTAAATGACGGCGACGGCTGACCAGATCTCCATGGCGCGGAAATTTCCGGCGATGACTTCCTGGCCCTGGCGGGTCAGTTCGGCCACGCCAATGACAATGAACAGCGACGTGTCCTTGATGCTGACGATCCACTGGTTGCCCAGCGCCGGGATCATCCGCCTGAACGCCAGTGGCGCGATGACGTAGCGCAACGTGTCACGTCTGGACAGGCCCAGTGCCAGGCCTGCTTCGCGAAAGCCGCGGTGGATCGACAGCACTGCACCGCGAGTGATCTCGGCGATGTAGGCCCCGGAGTTGAGCATGATGGTCACTACGGCTGCGGTGAACGGGTCGATGCGTACCGGAATCATCATCGGCAGGGCAAAGTAGATGAACATGACCTGCACCATGATCGGGGTGCCACGAATCAGTTCGATGAAAACGAGCGCAACACGGCTGCTGAAAAAACCGCCGTAGGCGCGGGCAAAGCCCGCGACCACGCCGATGACGGCACCACCGATCAGACCCAGGATCGAAATCCACAAGGTCAGCCTGGCGCCTTCGAGCAGGACCGGCAGCGCATCCCAAATGGCGCTCCATTGGAAATGCATGCTGAATTCTCTATGGGGAAGGATGAAGGTTATTGCGGGTCGGTACCGAACCACTTGCGATAGATCTGCGCATAGGTGCCGTTTTCACGGATCTTCTTCAGCGCCGCGTTGACGGGTTCGCGCAGCTCGCTGCCTTTGGGGAAGCCGATGCCGTATTGCTGGGCGAGCATCTGCTGGCCGACAGCCTTGACTTGGCCTTCACCGGCAGTCTTGATGTAGTACAGGACATTGGGGGTGTCGTGCATGGCGGCGTCGACACGGCCAGTGCGCAATTCCAGGTAGGCATTGTCGATGTTGGGGAATTGGCGCAGGTCGCGCGCTTTCAGGTTGGCCTTGGCATAGTCGGCGGCCGAGGTGCCGCTTTTCACCGCCACGGTTTTACCGGCGATATCGGCTTCACCCTTGATCGTGTCGTTGTCGCTTTTGACCATCAACAGAAAGCCGCTGTCGTAGTAGCCGTCGGAAAAGTCGATGGCTTGCTTGCGCTCCTCCTTGATGGTGATGCCGGCCAGTGCCACATCGACGTTACGGGTTTGCAGGGCAGGAATGATGCCGTTGAAATCCATCGGCTTGAGCGTGTAGGTAACGCCCATTTCCTTGGCGATCGCAGCCCACAGGTCAATATCGAAACCCACGTATTCGTTGCCTTGCTTGAACTCGAACGGCACGAACGCCGTATCGGTTGCCACCAGCAGTTCCTTGCTGGCAGCAAAGCTGCTTGAGGTGGTGACCAGTGCCATGACCGCCAGTGAGGCCTTCAGAAAGTTCTTCATGCGTAGTTTCTCTTCAGGGGGATGCAAGCCCCAAGACAAGCCTTGGGACAATGGGGATAGCGGCAGTCAATTTTTGAGTGATTCACGGCAACTCACTCCACTGTTCTTGTTGTTGGCCCGGCTAGCCACCCGAAAAAGGAGGCGCACGAAATAATTGCTCTTTCGCAAAATATACATGCATTTATTTTGCGTGCAACTATATTTTGCATAGGTCGTGGTCACCAAAAAATCGGTTTTATCCTTTATTTATTGAGGTTTAAAGCGAATTTTTAGCAGATGCCAAGAATGTCCCGCCTGCAAAAAATAATTGCATTTAAAATTTGTGCATCTATTATTTGCAAAAATCCCGGGAGCGGCACCATGAGCCACGTCTTTCATCGCAACCTCAAGCACAGTTACCCAATGGCCGTTCAGGGCGATGGGCCTTACCTGGTCGACAGTCACAACCGTCGCTACCTGGACGCCAGCGGTGGTGCCGCCGTGTCTTGCCTTGGCCATAGCGATCCTGATGTGATCGAGGCGGTGCGCCAGCAGATTGGCCAGTTGGCCTATGCGCATACGTCGTTTTTCACCACGCAGGTGATGGAAGAGCTGGCGGACTTTCTGGTGGCTCGGGCACCTGAAGGGATCGATTCGGTGTACTTCGTCTCCGGTGGCTCCGAAGCGATAGAGGCGGCACTGAAACTGGCGCGCCAGTATTTCATCGAGATCGGCCAGCCCCAGCGCACGCATCTGATCGCGCGTCGCCAGAGCTACCATGGCAATACCCTGGGCGCGCTGGCCACCGGCGGCAATGAATGGCGGCGCAAGCAGTTTGAGCCATTGCTGATTAACGTCAGTCATGTCAGCGCCTGCTATGCCTATCGCGAGCTACAACAGGGCGAAACTCCCGAGGCCATGGGCGTGCGTCTGGCCGCGGAGCTGGAAGCTGAAATCCTGCGCCTGGGGGCTGAACATGTCATGGCGTTTGTGGCCGAGCCGGTCGTTGGCGCCACGCTGGGGGCGGTGACGGCGGTGCCGGGTTATTTCAAGCGTATTCGTGAAGTGTGCGACCGTCACGGCGTCTTGCTGATCCTCGACGAGGTGATGTGTGGCATGGGGCGTACGGGAACACTGTTCGCCGCGCAGCAGGAGGGCATTACAGCGGACCTGATCACTGTCGCCAAAGGGCTGGGCGCGGGCTATCAGCCTATCGGTGCAACACTGGTCAGCCAGAAAATCCGCGACGCCATCGCCGCAGGTTCGGGCTTTTTCCAGCACGGGCATACCTATATTGGCCACGCCACTGCCTGCGCTGCGGCACTGGCGGTGCAGAAAGCCATCGAGTCGCGTGGCTTGCTGGCCAGGGTCAATCACCTGGGTGAAGGATTGCGCGAGCGATTGCTGGCGCGTCTGGGCGATCATCCGCATGTCGGTGATATTCGTGGGCGCGGGCTGTTTCAAGGCATCGAGCTGGTCGCCGATCGTGGCAGCAAGGCGGCGTTCGATCCTGCGCTCAAGCTGCACGCCCGACTCAAACAGGCCGCCATGGCCGAAGGCCTGATGTGCTACCCCATGGGTGGCACCCTCGATGGGCTGCGCGGCGATCACATTCTGTTGGCGCCACCGTTCATTCTTGAGGAACACCACCTGGACGAGATTGCCGACACGCTGTTCAACGCCGTAATCACCACGCTGAAAAGTCTCTGAGGGCATACCGTAATGGCTATTGAATCGCGGCTGAGCGAGCTGCCTGAAGCATGCATGGATGACGCCCAGCGTGCGGTGCTCAACGACATTCTGGCGGGACCGAGAGGCAACCTGGACGGGCCTTTCCTGGCCTGGATTCACAGCCCGGCGCTGGCCAGTCACGCCCAGCAACTGGGCGCGTTCTGTCGTTACGGTACGCGGCTCGAATTGCGCCTGACCGAGCTGGCGATTCTGTTTACCGCTGCGTGGTGGCAGTCACAGGCCGAGTGGCAGATCCATGAGCCCATCGCACGTGCGGCGGGAGTGAATGAGGCGATTATCGAGGCGCTGCATCAGCGCAGCGTTCCGGTGTTCACGCGTGACGACGAGCAGTTGGTCTACAGCATCGGCAAGTCGCTGTACGAGACGCGGCGTGTCGACGAGGCGCTGTATGCCGATGCGGTCAAGGCGTTCTCGGAGCCTGGGGTCGTCGAGCTGATCGGCGTTTTCGGCTATTACGCCTTCGTGGCAATGACCCTGAATGTGTTTGCGGTTCGACGTGATACCGATGCGCCGCTGCCGTTTATCGAGCCCTGAAGGTCTTGTTCAAGCGCCTTTGCAACATGAGCTTATCCGGCAAGCTCGATGAGAACCTCTTCATTGAGTTGCGCGGGATGCGATACGCCGAGAAGTCCCAGATCCCTTTTCAGTTCTTCCGTGATCAGTTTGATCGCATGAGACACCCCGGCTTCACCGCCGACCGTCGCCGCGTAGTTGAACGGCCTTCCGATGAAGACCGCTTGGGCACCCAGCGCCATGGCCTTGATCACATCAGTACCGCGCCGCACGCCGCTGTCGAGCATGACCACCATGCTGGGTGCTGCTTCTATGATTCTGGGAAGAATCACCAGTGGTGCAACGCTGCCGTCCAGTTGCCGTCCACCGTGGTTGGAAACGATGATGCCGTCTGCGCCGATCGCATGGGCCTTGATCGCGTCCCTGGGGTTGAGTATGCCTTTGATGATCAGCGCGCCTTTCCAGCGCTTGCGGATCCTGATGACGTGCTCCCAGTTCAGATGCCCGCGATCTGAAAAGTCGCGCAGCACGTTCGCCGACATGATCGGTGCTCCCCTGGACGCATAGTTGTTCTCGAAGTGGGGCATGCCATGGCGGTAAAGCGTTTTCAGAAACGTCGTCAGCAGCCAGGTGGGATGAGTCAACCCATCCAGCGCAAGTCGAAGGCTGGGTCGTAACGGTGTGGAAAATCCTGCCCGTACATTGTTTTCCCGATTGGCCGCTACCGGGGTATCGACCGTCAGTACCAATGTCTTGACGCTGGCGGCGGCTACCCGGTCGATCAGCGCATCGATCTGTCGCTCATCGCCTGGCAGGTAGGCCTGAAACCACGTTGTCGGCGCGGCGTCCATGACCTCTTCAAGCCGGATAAGTGATGAGCCACTCATGATATTTGGCACTTGAGCCTTGGCGGCGGCCTTCGCCAGGATGATATCGCCCCGATAACTGGTCATGGCGGCGATGCCCATAGGCGCAATACCTACAGGGGCGCTGTATTGCTCGCCAAACAGACTGCATTGCGTGCTGACTGTCGAGACGTCGACTAATGCATTGGGAATAAAGCCGTAACGGTGAAAGGCGCGCAGGTTGGCGGTAAACGAAACTTCATCTTCCACGGCACCGCAAACATACGCATAAAGAGGTTTGGGAAGCAGGCGTCTGGCCGCGGGCTCGAAGTCTTTGAGCGAGAGGTATCGGCTGAGAGAGATGGGCATTCTTATAGGCTCTGTTTTCTGGAGTGTTCTGAGCTAAGCAGTTGCAGCTAAAACTACGAGTGAATCCCTTCGCCATAAAGCGAATAAAATCGTACTGTTGGTTTCGCTTTTAAGAAAAAGAGACGATGCGATGACGCTCAAGCAACTTGAGGCGTTCTATTGGGCTGCCACCTGCACCAGCTTTTCCATTGCCGCCGAACGGCTCAATATCTCGGTGTCCTCCCTGTCCAAGCGCATAGCAGAGCTGGAGTCTGCCCTGAGTACATCGCTGTTTGACCGAGGTGCGCGAAATGCCGTGCTGACCCCGGCCGGCCAGCACCTGGTGCCTCACGCGCGCGACCTTATCGGGCATGCGGGGCGCTTTTTATCGATGGCTAAAAGCAGTTCGGCAATCGAAGGGCGCTGCAGGTTCGGGGCCGGAGAATTGTCTGGGCTCACCTGGCTGCCGCAAATGATGGGTTCCCTGCAAAAAGCCTCTCCAAACCTTCTGATCGAGCCCACCATTGCGGTGGGGCAGGTGATAGAGCAGGCACTGGTCGCCGGTGAGCTGGATTTTGCCGTGATTTCCGGACCCTCAACCCGCGCCGGTATCGCTTCACTGACCATTGGCGCTGCCGAGTTCACCTGGGTGAGCTGTCGTTCGCTGCAATCGGGTCGGGATGTATCGACCTTGCGTCCCGAGGACCTTTCCACGCTGGCGTTGATAAGCCTGCCCGCAAGCGCCGGCACGGTAAGGATTCTGGACGACTGGCTGGCTGAGCAGCACGTGAATCCGGAACGGCTGATGTCTTGCGAAAACTGGGGCGCCATCGCCGGGCTGATCCGGCATGGGCTCGGTGTTGGCTTTCTACCGAGCGCCTGGGCGGCGAAGCTTATTGAGCGTGGGTCGCTGATAGCGCTTGAAGCATTCCCGCCACTGCGCCCGCTTCAGTACACCTTTCAATGGCGGCGGGATGACAGCCGGGCATTGATCGTGCAGGCCCGCGAGATTGCGCTGCGCTGCATCGACTTCCACGCGCCGACCTGTTTGCTGTAACGGCCATGGCTACACCGCCACTGAAAATGGCGCTAGACTCGTCCCCACGCTGAATCGATTCACCCTGCATCAGCGAACCATAATTCCAAGAAAGGATCCGCTCATGAAACTGCTCCCCATCGCCTGCGCCATCGCCACGCTTTCCCTCAGTACTCACGCCTTTGCCTGGGACTTTGTCCTGCTCGACAGCGACAAGCCCGCCAGTAATCTGCGCATCACCAGCGAGCAACTTGGCGTCAAGGTCGACAAACCTTTTTCGATCAGCATGCGCACCTTGCACGGTGGTCGTCAGGAGGGCGTGAGCCTGATCGATATCGACAACGGCACGATGAAACTGACGCTGGTGCCGACGCGCGGCATGAATGTGCTCAATGCCCAGGTTGGCAATGCGCGGATGGGCTGGGATTCGCCGGTCAAGGAAGTGGTCAACCCGGCGTTCATCGAGCTTAACGGTCGCGGCGGCCTGGGCTGGCTCGAGGGCTTCAACGAGCTGGTCACCCGCTGTGGTTACGAGTGGGTCGGTCATCCGGGCATGGACAACGGCGAGTTGCTGACCTTGCACGGTCGCGCGGCGAACATCCCGGCCAGCAAGGTGACCGTGCACATCGATGAAACCCCGCCGTATGCCATTCATGTGCGTGGCGAGTTGAAAGAGCAGGCGTTCAAGAAAGTCGACTTCAGCGTGCAGACCGAGCTGGTCACCGAGCCGGGTGCGGCGCGGTTTGTGCTTAATGACACCTTGACCAACAACGGCGATTACCCCAAGGAATACCAGGCGCTGTACCACAGCAACTTCAGCACGCCGTTTCTGGAAGAAGGTGCCCGCTTTGTCGCACCGGTCAAACAGGTATCGCCCTTCAACGACAAAGCCAAGGCTGACCTGAGCGACTGGCAGACCTATCGCGCCCCGACGCCCGACTACGATGAAACCGTCTACAACGTGGTGCCTTACGGCGATGCCAAAGGCGACACCTTGACCGTGCTGCACAACAAGGCCAGCAACCTCGGCGTCGCGGTGGGTTTCAATGTGCAGCAGTTGCCGGTGTTCTCGCTGTGGAAAAACACCGACACACGCGGCCAGGGCTATGTCACCGGGCTGGAGCCAGGCACCAGCTTTTCCTACAACCGCCGTTATCAGCGGCCGCTGAACCTGGTGCCGACCATTGGCCCTAAACAGCAGCGTCAGTTCAGCATCAGCTACGCCTTGCTGGCCGACAAGCCGGCGGTGGACCAGGCATTGCAACAGGTCAAATCGATCCAGAACGAGCGTGCGACAGAAGTGCGGCAGACGCCGTTGGTGGATCTGAGCAAGGAGTGATCAGCCACCACGCTGTATCTGCTCAAGGATCAGGCTGTCGGTGATGTTGATGTCGTCCAGCAACAGAAACATCTTGCTCAGCACCTCGGCCATTTTCTTGTCGGTGTCGGCGAACGGCAGGTAGAACTCGGTAACGCTGGTTGCTGCCGGCACGATGCACAGGTAGTTGCCGGGTTCGATGTGGATGGCTGCGCTGCCCAGATGAATGCGGTAGTCGGCACGCTGGCCGCTGATGTGCAGGAAATGCCCTGCACATTTAACGTTTTGCAGCCCGAGCCCTTCAATCAACTCGCCGACCAGTTCGGTGCGTCGTTGCAGGGTTTCGTTGCTGGTGCTGTAGCCGTCTGCGGCGTGGGCCACCGAGACCAGCAGGTCGGCGTCGCGCATGACTTCCGAGAACAGCAGCGGCGGCACGTGCTCAAGCGCGATGGCTTGCTGGTCGCGGTAGAAGGCAATCGTGTCGAAGGTAAAGTGTTCGGTCTCCGAAAGGTAATGTCCGGTGTCGAGAAAGTTGAACAGGGCGTAAATGCCGTGCTCTTTGCTCTCGTAATAGATGTCTTCGACGCTTGAGGTCGACCAGTTGCGCGCCTGCAGCAAGCGGGCGGCGACGTTGGCTTTCAGGCGGTGGCCGGCAAAGCGGCTGGAGCACAGGCCGCTATCGCGCTCGGCCGGTGTCAGCAGGTACAGCTCGCGAAAGGCCTGCTTGAAAGGCTGTACGCGGCGCTGGCTGACCACTTGTTTTTGCCAGGCCGACAGTTGGCCTGCCGTGAACAGATGAAGAGGGTGCGCGATACGCAGGTTGTTTTGCGCGACGTGTGGGCGGCCTTCAAGGTCAGTCACCGTCAGCGTGGCGGCATCGAACCAGCCCAGCGCGGCGTCATCGACCTGCACGATCAGTTGTTCCAGTAGCAGGCGCACGGCGGGCATGTTCAGCAGCGGCTTGAGGTCGTCCAGCAACAGGGTTTCGCCGCTGCTCATCATCGCTTCCAGGGTGCGGCAAAAGCGTGCGATCTGCTCCTTGAGCTGGGTCTGCTGCGCTTTTAGCGCGACAAAGTCAGCGTGTTTACGGATCGCCGGCGGGGCGGTCTTGAGCGTCTTTCCGGCCTTGCCGATGTGCAGCGTGGGCGACAAGCCGTCGATCACCAGGGTGATGTCGTAGCCATCGATGCTGGCGGCCGTGTGGGCAGATTCGGCGATCTCCGATTCCATGGCCCATTCCAGGCGAATCGCCGAGGGGTAACCGGCGACACGCGCCAGATTTTCCAGGCCTGCCTGTATTGCTGCGTGGGAGTTGGCCTGGCGTTCCGCGCCGTATTTACGCACCTCCTTGTGCAGTTTCTTCAGCATCAGATAGCGCTGGCGGACGTCGTCCGGCCCCGTCACCGGCAGTACGCCATAGATGCGCATGGCCGCCTGTGCGTGACGGGTCAGTTTCTTTTCCAGCGCCGCTCGACCGATGCCCCGGTAGGCGTCAAGCAACACGCGCGTTTCGGGAAATGCCCAGTGCGAGGGCTCAAGCGCGGCAAGGTATTCGCGCAGGTGGTCGGGGTTGGCCTCGGCCAGCGCCTTGTCCAGCAGGTAGCGGTCCACCACGCCGACGCTGTCATCCAGGGTATTGGGCAAGTCGGTGCCCCAGCCGGACTGAGGCGCCAGGGCGATGTTCAGGTATTCACGCTGGAAGGCTTGCAGGTCACGCCAGCCAAGCGCGTCGAGCAGCACACGGCTGGCTTGCCCAGCGTAGGGCAGAGCGGTCAACAGGGTGTTTCTTGAAAAGCCGTTCAGCGCCGCGAGCAGTTCTGCCGATTGATGCTTGGGCAGTTCCTGAAGCAACAGGAATTGTTGCAGCACCGTGGCGGTATCGCCGAAGCTTTCGAAGTCATCCGGCCTCATGCCCAGCCGTTCGATGACTGCCAGGGCTTGCAGCAACCAGCGGCGCTGATACACCTCGACCGAGCGGAAGGTGTCAGCCAGTTTTTCGGCGTTATCGGGCAATGCTGCCAGGGCGTCCTCGACATAGCGCACGGTGAAGTCTGCCAGCTCAGGGTGTACGGCGGCGGGTTCGTCATCGGCGTAACGCTCCTGGTCCACGTCATCGCTGACAAGCCCGGACTCGTCCGGGTAGAACAGCATGGCGCGGCCCCAGGTATTGGCCGCGCGGACGAAGCGCGGGTAATCGAGGCGGCCCGCTTGCAGCAGGCCCAGCGCGATGCGCTCGATTTCCTTGTGGACATAGACGTATGCGTCGGCGACTTTCCGTTGTTCCTCATCCGGCGCAGAGGCGGGTGGTACGCGGTTCCAGCGGCCATCCAGTAACCACTCGGCCAGGGTCTGCCAGGCCGGGTCAGTTGGGTAATTGCTCAGCCGATTGATGCAGGCGTGAACGTCAGGAAAGACCCAGGCCTGGTCCGGGTTTCTTCTGTACAAGGCAGAGCCATCGCCGTCATCGGGCACTGGATAGTCACTGTCTTCGAAGGCAAATTGCAGCATGTGCTGCAGCCGCGCGCCGAGCTGCTCCAGCGCATAGGCATCCGGGTGCGCCGTGATCCATGCATCGCAAAGCCGCTGTTGCAGGCCATAGCGCTGTTGATCGCGGTGGTCTTGCAGATCGTCCCAGAGGGTCGGGAACGCAAAACCATCAGCCAGTGCCTTGGTTCCATGCTCGGGATGCTGCCTGACCCAGTCGTCAGCGATGGCCAGCAAATCGATGCCCTCCCAGAAGTCGGACTCGAATTCGTCATGCCGACTGAGCGTTGGATAATCATCCAGCGCTTTATCGCAGAAGGCTTGCAGCGCCGCGAGGCGGGTGGTTTGTTCGGGCACAGGACGGCGTGATTGCATGACAGTATCCGGGCAAATGAGCGACGAGGATCAACCGCCAACCAGCGGCACCAGGCGGATAAACGCGAGCGTGGAAGGAGGGCTCAATTCGATGGATTCATCGAGCCCATGCAGCATGACGCCATTGTGCAGAACGCGAAACGCACGGCTTTCAAAGCCCTTCAAGGCGCGCTCGACCTCAGCGTCGACATCCACGTCTGGCGCCTCGCGGGCCTGAGGCATCACAACCGCACCTTCACAGGCTTGCTGGCGAATGTCGCGCTCGCTCAGGTATTGGCGGTCGAGCACTTCGCGCACCGACAGGTGTTGCTGCCAGTGCTGGGCTGACAGCGCGGCGATCTGTTCGGCAACGGTCAGGCGAATGAGCTCGGCGACCGTCAAGGTCATCGAGCCCGGTGTCAGGGTGACAGGAGGCAGCAAAGGCTCCTGGCGTGCGCCTTTCAGGCAATAGCTATGAACCACGAACTCCATGACACCCCTCACAGGCCGGGTTATTCAATTGCCTCGGCCACGCCTTGATCTTCACCCAGAAACCCACCGCTCTGGTGATGCCACAACCGCGCATAAACGCCGTTCTTGCCGAGCAGTTCGGCGTGGGTGCCTTGTTCGATGATGCGCCCGTCATCCATGACGATCAGCCTGTCCATGGCGGCAATGGTCGACAGTCGATGGGCGATGGCAATCACGGTCTTGCCCTGCATCATTTCATCGAGGCTTTCCTGAATGGCCACTTCGACCTCCGAATCGAGGGCGCTGGTGGCCTCGTCCAGTAACAGGATCGGTGCGTTCTTGAGCATCACCCGCGCGATCGCGACACGTTGACGCTGGCCGCCCGACAGCTTGATGCCACGCTCGCCCACCAGGGTGTCGTAACCCGAGTGGCCTTGCTTGTCGCTCAGTTGACTGATGAAGCCATCGGCCTGGGCATTGGCGGCGGCGGTGCGGATTTGCGCATCGGTCGCGTCGGGACGGCCATAGGCGATGTTGTCGCGAATGGAGCGGTGCAGCAGCGAGGTGTCCTGTGTGACCATGCCGATGGCGCTGCGCAGGCTGTCCTGGGTGACGTGCGCGATGTTTTGCCCGTCGATGCGGATCTCGCCGTTGTCCACATCGTAGAAGCGCAACAGCAGGTTGATGAGTGTGGATTTGCCGGCACCGGAGCGGCCTACCAGGCCAATCTTTTCACCCGGGCGAATGCTCAGGCTGAGGGCATCCAGCACCTGGCGCTCGCCGTTGTAGTTGAAACTGACATTGTCGAAAGTGACCGCGCCACCGCTGGTGACCAGGGCGGTCGCGTCGGGTGCGTCCTGAACCTTGGGGCCGCGGGTCAGGGTGGCCATGCCGTCCTGCACGGTGCCGATGTTCTCGAACAGCGAAGTCATCTGCCACATGATCCAGTGCGACATGCCATTGATGCGCAAGGCCATGGCGGTAATCGCTGCCACGGCACCGGTGCCGACTTCGCCCTGGTGCCACAGCCACAGGGCAAAACCGCCGGCACCCATGATCAGCGCGACCACCAGAATCTGGTTGACGATCTCGAACTGGCTGACCAGGCGCATCTGGCGCAGGCCGGTGAGTTTGAAATCCTCCATCGCCGCACGGGCAAAGTGCGCTTCACGTTTGGAATGGGAGAACAGTTTGACCGTGGTGATATTGGTGTAGGCATCGGAGATGCGCCCGGTCATCGATGAGCGGGCGTTGGCCTGTTCCTGGCCGACTTTGCCCAGGCGCGGCACGAAGTAGCGCATGGCCAGACCGAACAACACCACCCAGGCCACAAAAGGCAGCATCAGCCTCAGGTCGAAACCGCCGGCCAAAGCGATAATCGCGATGAAGTACACGCCGATGCCGGGCGCGATTTCGACAATCGTGAACAGCACCTCGCGCACCGACAGGGCGGTCTGCATCACCTTGGTGGTGACCCGGCCGGAGAACTCGTCGGAGAAAAAAGAAAGGCTTTGGCGCAGCATCAGCCGATGGAAATCCCAGCGCAGCCGCAGTGGCAGGTTTATCGCCAAGACCTGGTGCTGGACCATCGTGCGCAACGCGACCAGACCAATGCTGGTCAGCAATATGGCGCCGATGCCCCACAGCACGCGGCTTTCCTGTGCAGCGGCTTCACCGCCGGCCTGCCAGGTCGAGAGCAGGTCCACGACTTGCCCGAGGAAGGAAAACAGCCAGGCTTCGTAAATCGACACGCCGGCGCTCAGCAGCGCAAACGCCAGGATATAGCCGCGGGCGCCACGGGTGCAGGCCCACAGGAAGCGCGCCATGCCGTCAGGCGGCGGTGGGACTTCATCGGGTGGGAAGGGGTCGAGCCATTGTTCAAACGCGCGAAGCATGGTGATCTCCAAAACGATCCAGTGCGAGATTCTGGCATTTAAAAGGACAAGTGGCCCACTATCGAGCGCACGCAATCGCTGATAGCATCCGGCCACTTCGTCGGATGCCATTCTGGCTAGGCCGTTCCCGGCTCTGCACCGGGCATTTGCGGCGGTAGCCTCAGGGTTGACGATGCTGACCAACGGTGGTTCAGGTTCTCTGAAAATCCGCCGATATCTCGATTGAATATTTCAGACCTTTACAGGGACGTAGCGAATGAAGCACGTAGTGTGGTGGGCGGCGTTGGCCCTGTTAAGCGGTGCGGTGCAGGCGGCGAGCGAGAGTGACCCGCTGCTCGAGGGCGCCACGTCGACCTCCAGTGAGGTTCGCGGCGTGCTGCGCGCTCGTTTCCAGGCGGTACTGGCCAGCGAGTTGTCCGGTCGGGTAACGGACCTGCCTTACGCCGAGGGCCAATCGTTCAGCAAGGGCGATGTGCTGGTGCGCTTCGATTGCAGTGCTTATCAGGCCCAGGCCAATGCGTCCGGTGCCGCCGTCCGTGCTGCCCGCGAGGAGCTGCGCAACAAGCAGCAACTGGCGGCGCTCAACTCCGTCGGCCGCTTCGAGGTGACACTGGCCGAGGCCCGACAGGCTCAGGTCCAGGCCGAATCGCAGGTCTATCAGGTCCAGGTCCAGCGCTGCCAGGTGAAGGCGCCGTTCGATGGCCAGGTCGTGGTACGCCGTGTGCAGGCGCACGAAAGTGTCGCCAGCGGTACGCCGCTGCTGGAAATCGTCGACAACCGCTCGCTTGAAATCCATGTGCTGGTGCCGTCGCGCTGGCTCGGCAGGCTCAAGCCCGAGCAAACCTTCAGTTTCGTCCCGGATGAAACCGGCACGCCGATCAATGCCGTGGTCAAGCGCCTTGGGGCGCGGATCGACGAGGGCAGCCAGACACTGCTGCTGATCGGCAGTGTGCCGGCGAACACCAAGGGCCTGCTGGCCGGCATGAGTGGCACGGCGCATTTCGCGGAGCCGCAATGAACGCGCCTGCCCCTGGCCCGCTTGAACAACTGCTTGCCCATTACCTGAAGCTGGAGCGTCAGGCACGCGCCGCTGCGTCGGTCGAGGTGCTGTCGTTCAGCATGGTCAACGACAGCCAGGCACTGTTCGGCTTTCGGCATGCGGCCTTGCTGATCACCGGCAAGGTCCGCGCCCTGACCGGTATCAGCGCGGTCGAGCCGAACGCGCCGTTCGTGGTGTTCATGGAGCGCATGGCCTCGCGCCTGGCGGCGGGTGAGCGTTTCGCCTTGCCCGGCGTGGTGCCGCCGCAGGATCTTGATCAGGCCAGTCGTGATGACTGGCAGGCACTGTCGGCGCCGCATGCATTCTGGCTGCCATTGAAAAACCGCGAAGACGAAGTGTTCGGCGGCCTGTGGCTGGCCCGTGACACGCCGTGGAATAGCGCCGAACAGGCGCTGCTGGCGCAACTGGGCGATTGCTACAGCCATGCCTGGCGAGCCTTGCAACCGGGCAAGCCATGGCGTTTGCGCTGGCCGGCGCGCACTCGCTGGGCGCTGGCTGCGGCCTTGTTGCTGGTGCTGTTGGTGCCGGTGCGCCAGTCGGTACTGGCGCCGGCCGAGGTGGTGCCGCGCAACGGTCAGGTGGTGGCCGCGCCGCTGGACGGCGTGGTCGCCGAGTTTCTGGTCAAGCCCAACCAGCCGGTCAAGACCGGGGATGTGCTGGTGCGCTTCGACGCCACCAGCCTCAAGGCCCAGGCCGATGTGGCCGAGCGTACCCTCGGCGTCGCCGAGGCGGAACTCAAGGCCAACACCCAGCGGGCGTTTTCCGATACCGATTCCAGTGCCCGGCTCGATCTGCTGGCCGCCCGCGTCGAACAGAAACGCGCCGAACGCGATTACGCCCGCGAGCTGCTGGCGCGCAGCGAAGTGCGCGCCGAGCGCGACGGCCTGGCGGTGTTCGCCGACGCCCAGCGCTGGACCGGCAAGCCGGTGCGCACCGGTGAGCGGCTGCTGGAAATCGCCGACCCGGCCCAGGCCGAACTGCGGATCGAACTGCCGGTGGCCGACGCCATCGGCCTGGAGCAGGGCGCCGAAGTCGCGCTGTTTCTCGACAGCGACCCGCTGAACCGCCACAGCGCCACGCTGGAGCGTGCCGCTTACCAGGCCCAGAACACAGCGGCCGGGCAACTGGCGTACCGGCTCGATGCGAACTTCGATGCGGCCGTACCGCGTATCGGTTTGCGCGGCACGGCCAAGGTCTTCGGTGACCGTGCGCCGCTGGCGCTGTACCTGCTGCGCCGGCCATTGGCAGCCCTGCGCCAGGCGGTGGGCCTGTGATGCTGCCGGCACTGCGTGCCGACCTGCAGCTTTCAACAGGCACGCCGGGGCTCGACGGTTCGCCGCAATGGACCCTGGCCGACCCGCTGCGCGGCAAGTACTTCAAGCTGGGCGCGCCGGCCATGCGCCTGTTGCGCCACTGGGCGCTGGGTGACCCGATGCGCGTGCTGAAGGCGGCCAATACCGAACCCGGCGTGCCACTGGGGCCCCAAGCGATCGAAGAACTGCTGCGTTTTTTGCGCGGGCATGACCTGATCAGCGCCGGCGACGCCGAGCAGCGTGCCGGTTACGAGGTCAAGGCGGCCAGCCAGCGCCAGGGCCTGTGGACGCAAGTGCTGCACAAATACCTGTTTTTCCGCATTCCGCTGTGGCGGCCGGACGCTTTTCTAAATCGCACCTGGCCGTGGCTGGAGCGTTTCGGCCCGAACCTGCTGCGCTTCGGTTTGCCGACCGTGTTGCTGCTGGGCATCTTTCTGGTGATGCGCGACTGGGAGCGCTTTCTGGCGACCTTTCCGCACCTGCTCAGCCTTGGCGGTATGGCGGCCTTCGCGATTGCTTTGGGCTTTGCCAAGCTCTGTCATGAATTCGGCCACGCCTACATGGCCAAGCGCGCCGGCTGCCGGGTGCCGAGTATGGGCGTGGCGTTCATGGTCTTGCTGCCGATGCTGTATACCGATGTCAGCGATGCCTGGCGCGTGCAGGACCGCCGGACCCGGTTATTGATCGGCGCCGGCGGCGTGCTGGCCGAACTGCTGCTGGCCTGCATCGCCTTGCTGGCGTGGTCGTTGTTGCCGGACGGGGCAGGGCGCACGGCGGCGTTCATGCTCGCCAGCGCCACCTGGATCACGACATTGGCGATCAACGTCAACCCGCTGATGCGTTTTGACGGCTACTTTCTGCTCAGCGATTTATGGGGCGTCGACAACCTGCAGAGTCGCGGTTTTGCTCTGGGCCGCTGGCACCTGCGCGAGCGCTTGTTCGGCTACGGCGAACCGGCACCGGAACGCTGGTCGCCGGCGCTGCGCAAGCGCCTGCTGTGCTGGAGCTATGCCGCCTGGATCTGGCGTGCGGTGCTGTTCTTCGGTATCGCCCTGGCCGTGTATCACCTGTTCTTCAAGGTGCTCGGCATCTTCCTGATGATGGTCGAGCTGGTGTGGTTCATCGGCCTGCCGATCTGGCGCGAGTGGGGGCATTGGTGGCAGCACCGCGACAAGGCGCAGCCGCGCAAGGTGTTGTTGCTCGGCGCCGGCCTGCTGGCGTTGCTCGCGGTGCTGCTGGTGCCGTGGCGCAGCGGCGTCGAAGTGCCGGCGATGCTCGAAGCGCAGCGGGTAAGTGCCTTGCACGCACCGACGCCTGCGCGGATTCGCGAAGTGCTGGTGAAGGATGGACAGCCTGTTACGCAGAACCAGGTACTGCTGACGCTGGAGTCGCCGGACCTGGCGTCGCGCATGAGCATTACCCGGCGTGAGATCGAGATTCTGCAATTGCAACTGCGTCGGCAGTCGAGCCGCAGCGCCACGGCCGCCGACAGCGGCATTCTGGAGCAGCGCCTGGCCGAGGCCGTGGCTGAGTACCGTGGTCTTGCGGCCCAACGCGAGCGCCTGAGCCTGCGCGCGCCGCACGCCGGCGTGGTCCGCGATCTGGCGCAAAACCTTGCGCCGGGCCGCTGGGTCGGCGTCGAGCTGCCGCTGGCCCAGGTCGCCGAGGACGGCTTGCGCTTGCGCGGCTACCTGGCCGAGGCCGATTTGTGGCGGGTCGCGCCGGGCACCACCGGGCATTTCGTCGCCGATGACGTGTTGCGCGATTCGCTGCCGGTCAGCCTCAAGGATGTGGACGCCAATGGCGTCTCTTTTATCGACCAGGAAGCGCTGGTGTCCGACCAGCACGGACCGATTGCCGTGCGCCGTGACGAAGAGAAAAGGGCGCAGCCGCTGGAGGCGCAATACGGTGTGCGTTTCGAGCTTGAAAGCGCAGCGCCCGAGCAGGTTTCACACCCGCAGCGAGGCCTTGTTGTGCTGGATGGAGAGGCCATGTCGTTATTGGGATCTGCCTGGCGACGACTGGCTGCATTAGGCGTCAGAGAAAGTGGATTTTAGTGATGTGTTTGTCAAACAGTTGCGCTAATCTGCTGGCAATATGCCGCGCCATCGAATGTGACACTCGTTACAAAGAAAGATTCACTGGAAAAGTCGTTCATACAGGGAAGTTGCTTTGATGCTGTCGAAGTACGCTGTGACACTCCGTGCCTTGCACTCAGGCGATATGGCCTTCATCGAAAGTCTTTATGCCGGCTCGCGCGCCTTTGAAATGTCCCATAGCGGCTGGCCCGCCGAACAGATCGCGGCTTTTCTCAGCCAGCAGTTTCATGCCCAGCATACCTATTACAAAGCCCATTACCCCGACGCCGAATTCCTCATCATTGAGCATGAAGGGCATGCCATCGGCCGGCTGTATCGATATTGGGGACCGAACACTTTACATGCGATCGATATTGCACTGCTTGCCGACTATCAGGGACGGGGTATTGGCAGTGCGTTGCTTGAGGACATGCTGCGTCGCGCCGATGAATCAGGGTTGGTGACCGAGTTGTTCGTAGAAAATTATAACCGTGCCCAGCGGCTGTATGGTCGCCTCGGATTCGACGTCATCAACGAGTCCGGGGTGTACCTGCGCATGCGCCGTGAACCTCGGACTGCCGCCAGGAAAGCGTTATGACTCAAGACACACTCTATGTAATGCCCAGCAGAGCTGAACTCGAAAGAGCAGATCCCCATGGCTTCATTCTGCAGATCGCCCCTGAGCAGGGACTGCGGGTCTCGCTGCTGAGCGTCGTCGAAGGCGTGCCGATGGATGCGCGCTTTGAATGCTATTCGCTGATGCTCGCGTTGCCCGTCGGGGTGACGTTGCCATCGCAACTGTATCGCCTGTTCGGCCCCGAGGGGCAGCAATGGCTGTTGCTGCTGACCCCTGTGATGCCGGAGCCGGACGGTCGCAATGTGCTCGAAGGTGTGATCCACCGTGAAGTGGTCCCGGCGACCAGCATCGAAAACTGAAAAGTTTCACCCCCAACGCTATTCAACTTTAAGGAAGTGGTTCGATGAGCGATCCGTTTATTGGCGAAATCAAGATGTTTGGCGGAAATTTCGCCCCGCGTGGCTACTCCTCATGCTCAGGGCAGTTACTGTCAATCGCCCAGAACAGTGCATTGTTTTCCATTCTTGGGACTACCTTTGGTGGAGACGGTCAGAACACATTCGGCCTGCCTGATTTGCGTGGCCGGGCGCCGATTCATTACGGCGCTGGTCCAGGCCTGACGCCCATTGAGTTGGGTGAAGTGGCGGGTACCGAGATGGTGACGCTGTTGAATACGCAAATGCCGGCGCACGTCCACACCATGATGGGTTCCACCGACGAAGCCACCAGCAATGTGCCGACGCCAAATTGCTTCCTTGGCTCGGCAGTCGACAAGGACCTGAACCCGGTAAACATCTACACCAGTACCCAGGGCACCCCGACGCCTTTCAACCCACAAAGCGGCGGCATTGCCGGTGGCTCCCAGGCATTTCCGATTCGCAACCCCTACCTGGCCGTGAACTTCATCATCGCACTTGAAGGGATCTACCCCTCCCGCCCCTGATGCAACAACCGGCGGTGCTCTAGGGCACCGCCACTTTTTTTGAGCGCATCGCCGGCGTTGGCGATGCGCAGGCACACCTGGAGGTGCAACATGAAATTCATCGAACGATTCTCGCGTAAGTCCGTCCCGCAGCCGCATTCCGTCGAGCCCGATGCTGCGCCGCTGCTGATGGCCCTCGAGCCGCGAATCATGTTCGATGCGTCCGTGGCCGTGGTCGCCCAGGAGGCCACTCAGGCCACCGCCGAGCCCGCCAGGGACAGCACCTCCGCAGACAACACCAGTCAGGCCGCAGCCAGCATCGATACGCGGGCCAGCACCAACGACAGCGCGCAGCGCCAGGAAGTGGTGTTCGTCGACAGCCAGGTGGGCAATGTCGCCGAACTGCTCGCCGGCCTGTCGGCCAATGCCGAGGTCGTTGTGCTCGACCCGAGCAAGGACGGCCTGCAGCAGATGGCCGACTACCTCAAGGGGCGCGAGAACCTGGACGCCGTTCACCTGTTGTCCCATGGCGCGCAGAGCACGGTGCAGGTGGGCAATGTCTGGCTGGCAGAAAGTAACCTGGCCGAGCATCGGGCGGCACTGGAAAGCATCGGTGCCGCGCTCAAGGCCGACGGCGACCTGATGCTCTACGGCTGCCGGGTCGGCGACGGTAACCAGGGCCAGTCGTTCATCGACGATCTGGCGAGTATCACCGGCGCCGACGTGGCGGCTTCTTCGGACGATACCGGGTCGGCAGCGCTGGGCGGCAACTGGACGCTGGAACGCAGCAGTGGCCAGGTCGAGACCGCAACACTGAGCGGAGATGGCTATGAAAGCCTTCTGGCCAATGCATGGAGTATCGGTACGGCGCCGCTAGGCACAACCATCGCTGCGGCCGGCCGTACCGTGGTCGGCGATTTCGACAGTGACGGTGACACCGACATTCTTTACCAGACTGGCGGTGCCAGCTCTGTCTGGGCGTATGCGCAGAGCGATGGCGACGGCACCTTCACCCAGCTCTCGATCGCAAACTCGCCTTTTGCCGGGGTACCGCTGGGTAACCACGGGGGCAACTTCTTCGTGGCCGATTTTGACGGGGATGGTGATGTTGATGTGCTGATAGGCGCGGCCACCACCACGGGTACGTTCTTGCGCAACGACAACGGCACCTTCACCAGTCAATCCAGTGCAGGTTTTCCGTCAACCACCACCGGCACACGTATGGTGGTAGGGGACTTCGACAATGATGGCGATGCCGATATTCTCTATCAGGCAGGGGCCAATGGCAGCGTATGGGGGTATGCGCGTAGCCTCGGTAATGGCAGCTTCCAGTTGCTGACCCAGGCTAATTCTCCTTTCGCCGGCGTGGCGCTGCCGAACCACTCCGGCACAAACTACTTCGTCGCCGACTTCGATGGCGATGGCGACCTTGATGTCATGGTGACTGCCACGGGTGCGACGACGACCTACCTGAGCAACAGCGCTGGCTCTTTCAGCAGTCCTGCCACATCCGGCCTGCCCACGCCTACTGCCCCCGGGCGTATGGTGGTGGGCGACTTCGACGGCGATGGCGATGCCGACATCCTCTATCAGACGGGTAGCGACAGCTCGGATTTCCAGTATGCGCGCAGCAATGGTGATGGCTCCTTCACCATACAGACTCAGGCACAGTCGCCCTTTGACGGCCTGAATCTGGTCAACAACGGTGGTACGAACTATCGCGCTGGCGACTTCGACGGCGATGGTGATGTCGACCTCTTTGCCCCGACCAACGGCAGTCAGGGCACCCTCTATCTGCAGAACGGCGCGCCGCCCGGGTTGCTGTCTTCCACACCGAGCGACAACGCCACCGGCGTGAGTCCGACCGCCAACATCGTGCTGACCTTCGACAAGTCGGTCAGCAAGGGCAGCACTGGCAATATCTATATCGTGCGGACCTCCGACAACGTGGTAGTCGAGACCATCGCGGTCAGCTCTTCACAGATCACCGGTTCCGGCACCACCTGGACCATCGATCCATCCATCACCCTGGGCTCTGGCACGGCCTACGCCATCCGTGCCGATGCCAGGACCTTCGTCGATGCCAATAACATTGTCTTCACGGGTATTCAGTACAACACCACGCTGAATTTCGTGACCTCGAGCAATGCCGCGCCCGTGATCACCGGCCTCACTGGCGATAACGTCAGCTACACCGAGGGCAGCGCGGGCGTGTTGATTGATTCGGGCGCCAACGCGACGGTCACCGATGCCGACAGCGCCAACTTCAGCGGCGGCAATGTCACCGTGTCGATCAGCAACAACGGCGTGTCCAGTCAAGACGTGCTATGGATCTCCGATCAGGGCGCCGGTGCCACGAACATAACGGTCAGCGGCAACTCCGTTTCCTACGGCAGTAACGTGATCGGCACCTTCACCGGCGGCACCTCGGGTAACCCTCTGGTGATCACCCTCACCAACGCGGCGACCCCCGCCGCGGTAAGCGCGCTGCTGCAACGCCTTGCGTACCGCAACAGCAACGACGCCGACATCGCCACACCGACGCGCACCGTGCAGGTCACGGTCAGCGATGGCGCTGGCGGTACCAGCACCGCCGCCTTGGTAAACGTTGTCATCAACGCGGTCAACGACGCCCCGACCCTGACCGCCACCGGCTCCAACCCGACCTTCACCGAGAACGGTTTGCCGGCTGTTCTGTTCAGCGGCACTGCCATCAGTACCGTCGAAGCAGGGCAGAGCATCACCGGGCTGATCGTGCAGGTCACTAACCTGGCGGACGCAAGCCTGGAAAAGCTGGTCATCGACGGCACCAGTGTCAGCCTTACCGATCTGACGTCGGTGATCACGGGCACCAACGGCCTGAATGTATCGGTTGCTTTCAGCGGTACTACCGCCACAGTGACCATCACCCATGCCGGGATCTCCACGGCGCTGGCGCAGACCATCGTCAACGGCCTGGCCTACCGTAACGACAGCGATACCCCGACGGGCGGTTCCCGTACTGCCACCCTGACCGCCGTTCGCGACAGCGGCGGCACCGCCAACGGCGGGATTGAAATCACCCCGCTGTCGATCGCCAGCGTCGTGACCCTGGTTTCGGTCAACGATGCGCCGGTCCTCACCGGCAGTGGCGGCAGCGTGACCTGGACCGAAGGCAACAACACCCCTTCGACCCCGGTGGTCATCGACAGTGGCCTGACTATCAGCGATCCAGACGGTCCGGGCATTGCCTCGGCCACCGTGCGCGTCTCGGGCAACTACAGCAACGGCCAGGATTCTCTGGCGCTGTTGTCCAATCCGGCGACCATGGGCAACATCATCGGCTCATGGGACGCCACCACCGGCACCCTGACCCTGAGCTCCGCCGGCAACCAGGCCAGTCTGGCGCAGTTCCAGTCGGCGCTGCGGTCGGTGACCTACACCAACCTGTCGGACGCGCCCTCGGTCTTGACCCGCACCGTGCAATTTCAGGCCAACGACGGCAGTCTGGACTCCTCTGCGGTCAGCCGTACCATCACCCTCACTGCCGTGGACGACTCTCCGCTGATCAGTGCGCCGGCGAGCACCCTGGTGGTCGAAGATGTCGCCTCGGTGATCAACCAGATCAGTATCAGCGACGTTGACTCCACCAGCGGCACCGTGACCCTGAGTGTCGGCTCCGGCACGCTCAGCGCCACCAGCGCCGCTGGCGTAACCGTAGGCGGTACCTCCAGCGCGCTGACGCTGACCGGCACCATCACCAGCATCAACAGCTTCATCGCCAATAACCGCCTGACCTACACCACGGCAGCCAACGCCACGGCCAACGAGACCCTGACCATCAGCGTCGACACCGCCAGCGCCAGCACTGCCAGCACCACCATGACCCTCAGCGTCAACCCGGTGAACGATGCGCCGGTGGTTACCGTGCCGGGCAGTCTCAGTGTCACCGAAGATGTGGCCGGCGCCATCACCGGCGTCAGCTTCAGTGATGTCGACGCCGGCAGCGGCAATGTGACCGCGACCTTTTCGGTGGCCAGCGGCACCCTGACTGCCACCGCTGGCAATGGCGTCGGCGTCGGCGGCGATGGCACCGGCTCCCTGACCCTGTCGGGTACGCTGGCCGATATCAATGCCCTGATCGCCGGCAACAACCTGGCCTACAAGACCGCGCAGAACGCCACCGCCAGCGTGATCCTGACGGTGACTATCAACGACAACGGCAATACCGGAGGCAGCGCGCAGACGGACACCAAGACGGTCACCATCAACGTCACTGCGGTAAACGACGCGCCGGTCAATACGGTGCCGGCCGCCCAGACCACGTCGCAGGACTTCGTTCTGGCGTTCAACGATGCCAACGGCAACGCCATTTCGGTTAATGACGTGGATGCCGGCAACAACCTCATGATCGTGACGCTTACCGCGGTCAACGGCACCGTGTCATTGTCTTCTGCCAGCGTGACCTTCATGACGGGTACCGGCCTGGATGACAGCACCCTCCGTATTCAGGGCACCCAGGCCAATCTTAATGCCGCGCTGCAAAGCCTGACGTTCAAGCCTGATAGTGGCTTCCTCGGCAGCGCCAGCCTGGTCATCGAGAGCGACGATCAGGGCTATACCGGCAGCGGCGGGACCAAAAGCGATCTCGACACCATTACCATCAGCGTGGTGCCAGCGAATCCGAGGGTCACCGGCGTTGCCGCGCAGGGCCTGGACCGTACCGTAAAGATTGGCGACGACGTGCTGGTCAACGTGGTGTTCGATCAGGCGGTCAACGTCAATCTCACCGGCGGTATCCCGAGCCTGCTGCTGGAAACCGGCCTGGTCGATCGCAGTGCGGTTTACCAGAGCGGGTCGGGCAGCAACACGCTGGTCTTCAAGTACACGGTGCAGGCCGGTGACACCAGCGCTGACCTGGACTTCCAGAGCACGACGGCGCTGCAACTCAACGGCGCGGTGCTGGCCAATGCCTCCAGCGACCTGGCGATCCTGACCCTGCCGACCGTCGGCGGTGCGAACTCTCTCGGTGGCCGCAGCAATATCGTGGTCGATGGTGTGGTACCGGTTGTGGCCAGCGTCAGCGTGCCATCCGACGGCACTTATATCGCCGGGCAGACCCTCGATTTCACGGTCAATTTCAACGAGAACATGGTGGTCGACACCAGCGGTGGCACCCCGAGCCTCGCCGTGACCCTCGACACCGGCGGTACCGTGTACGCCAATTATGTGTCCGGTTCCGGCACTAACGCTTTGGTCTTCCGCCTGACCGCCGCCAGCGGCCAGCTGGACAGCAACGGCGTCACCGTGGGCAGTTCGATCCAGCTCAACGGCAGCAGCCTGCGTGACACCGCCGGCAACGACGCCGTGGTCACCCTGAACAACGTCGCCAGCACCGCCAACGTCAATGTCGACGCCGTGGTGCCGACCGTGCTCAGCGTGGCGACGCCAGGCGATGGCACCTACAAGGCCGGCGATACACTGAGCTTCACTGTCAATGCCAGTGAAGACCTGCAGACCGGTGCGCTGGCACCTCGTCTGGTACTGGACGTGGGCGGCGCCACCCGTTACGCCACGTATGTCTCCGGCAACGGTAGCTCGGCGCTGGTGTTCGAGTACGTGGTGCAGGCGGGCGACAACGACAGCAACGGCATCGCGGTCAGCAGCCTCGACCTGAGCGGCGAGCAGTTGACCGATCTTGCCGGCAACGACCTGAACCTGACGCTGAACAGCGTGGGCAGCACCGCCGGTGTACTGGTGGACACTGCGGCGCCGAGTGCCAGCGGCATCGTTCGTGTCGGCTCAACGCCGACCAGCAGCAGTTCGGTCAGCTTCACCGTGACCTTCAACGAAGACGTCAGCGGTGTCGATGCCAGCGACTTCGGACTGTCCCTCGTCGGGACGGCCAGCGGTACGATCACCAGCGCCACCCAGGTGGACGGCCGCACCTGGACGGTCGTGGTGGACAGCCTGAGCGGTCTCGGCACGCTGGGGCTGAACCTCAACAGCAGCGGCACGAACATCGTCGATGCGGCCGGCAACGCGATTACCGGCGGCCTGACCGGCGCGACCTACACCATCGACCGCGTGGCGCCGAGCGTTACCAGCGTCGATGTGCCGGCCAACGGCACCTATGTGGCCGGGCAGAACCTCGATTTCACCGTCAACTTCAATGAAGCGGTGCAGGTGGACACCACCGGCGGCACTGCGCGCATCGGCGTGACCCTCGACACCGGCGGCACCGTTTATGCCAGCTACCTGTCCGGCGCTGGCACCACTGCGCTGGTGTTCCGCCTGACCGTTGCCAGCGGCCAGCTCGATACCGACGGTATCAGCCTTGGCAACAGCATTCAGCTTAACGGCGCGACCCTGCGCGACGCGGTCGGCAACGACATCAACACCACCCTCAATGGCCGAGGCACCACCACGGGTGTACTGGTCGACGCCATCGTGCCAGTGGTGGACTCGGTCGGCTTGCCGGCCGACGGCAGCTATAAGGCCGGCGATGTGCTCAGCTTTACCGTCAACACCAGCGAAGGCGTGGTGGTCGATACCTCCACGGGTACGCCGCGCCTGGTCCTGACCGTGGGTGGCGCGACCCGTTATGCCAGCTACGTCTCTGGCGCCGCCAATGGCGCGCTGGTGTTCCAGTACACGGTGCAGGCGGGTGACACCGCCGCTGGCGGCCTGGTGGTTGGCAACACGCTGGACCTCAATGGCGGCAGCGTGCGCGATCCGGCCGGTAACAGCCTGACGCTGAACCTCAATGGCCTGGGCAGCACTGCGGGCGTACTGATCGACACTACGGCGCCAACGGCCAGCGGCATCGTGCGTGTCGATTCGACCCCGACCAACAGCGGTGCAGTCAGCTTCACGGTGACCTTCGACGAAGACGTCAGCGGCGTGGATACTTCGGACCTGAGCCTGTCCTTTACCGGCAGCGCGTCCGGCACCATCGCCAGCGTTACCCAGGTGAATGGCCGGACCTACACCGTGCTGGTCAACGGCATCGGCGGTACTGGCAGCCTGGGCCTGAATCTGAATGCCAGCGGTACCGGCATCGTTGATGCGGCCGGCAACGCCATCACCGGCGGCCTGACCGGCGCGACCTACACCATCGACCGCGTGGCGCCGAGCGTTTCCAGCGTCGATGTACCGGCCAATGGCACCTATGTCGCCGGGCAAAACCTCGATTTCACCGTCAACTTCAATGAAACGGTGCAGGTCAATACCACAGGCGGCGTGCCGCGCCTTGCCGTGACCCTAGACACCGGCGGCACCGTGTACGCCAACTATGTGTCCGGCTCCGGCACTAACGCATTGGTTTTCCGCCTGACTACTGCCAGCGGCCAGCTGGACAGCAACGGTATCGCTCTGGGCAGTTCGATCCAGCTCAACGGCGGCACCCTGCGCGACAGCGTTGGCAACGACACCGTAGTTACCCTGAACAACGTCGCCAGCACCGCCAATGTCAATATCGACGGCATAGTGCCGACCGTGCTCAGCGTGGTCACACCGGCCGACGGCAGTTACAAGGCCGGCGACGTGCTGAGCTTCACCGTCAATGCCAGTGAAGCGTTGCAGACCGGCGCGCTGGCACCACGGCTGGTGCTCGATGTCGGCGGCGTGACCCGCTATGCCACTTATGTCTCCGGCAACGGCAGCTCTGCACTGGTGTTCCAGTATGTGGTGCAGGCCGGCGACAACGACAGCAACGGCATCGCGGTCAGCAGCCTCGACCTGAGCGGCGAGCAACTGACCGATCTTGCCGGCAACGACCTGAACCTGACGCTCAATAGCGTGGGCAACACGGCCGGTGTGCTGGTCGATACCGGGGCGCCGAGTGCCAGCGGCATCGTGCGTGTCGATTCAACCCCGACCAACAGCGGCGCGGTCAGCTTCACGGTGACCTTCGACGAAGACGTCAGCGGTGTGGATACCTCGGACCTGAGCCTGTCCTTTACCGGCAGCGCGTCCGGCACCATCGCCAGCGTTACCCAGGTGAATGGTCGAACCTACACCGTGCTGGTCAACGGCATCGGCGGTACCGGCAGCCTGGGCCTTGATCTGAATGCCAGCGGTACCGGCATTGTCGATGCGGCCGGCAACGCCATCACCGGCGGCCTGACTGGCGCGACCTACAGTATCGACCGCGTGGCGCCGAGCGTTTCCAGCGTCGATGTACCGGCCAACGGCACCTATGTCGCCGGGCAGAACCTCGATTTCACCGTCAACTTCAGCGAAGCGGTGCAGGTGAATACCACAGGCGGCGTGCCGCGCCTCGCCGTCACCCTCGATACGGGCGGTACGGTCTACGCCGACTATGTGTCCGGTTCCGGCACTAACGCTTTGGTCTTCCGCCTGACCGCTGCCAACGGCCAGCTGGACAGCAACGGCATCGCTCTGGGCAGTTCGATCCAGCTCAACGGCGGCACCCTGCGCGACAGCGTTGGCAACGACACCGTGATCACCCTGAACAACGTCGCCAGCACCGTCAACGTCAATGTCGACGGCATAGTGCCGACCGTGCTCAGCGTGGTCACACCGGCCGACGGCAGCTACAAGGCCGGCGACGTGTTGAGCTTCACCGTCAATGCCAGCGAAGCATTGCGGACCGGCGCGCTGGCACCACGACTGGTGCTCGATGTCGGTGGTGTGACCCGCTATGCCACTTATGTCTCCGGCAGCGGCAGCTCTGCACTGGTGTTCCAGTACGTGGTGCAGGCGGGCGACAACGACAGCAACGGCATCGCGGTCAGCAGCCTCGACCTGAGCGGCGAGCAACTGACCGACCTGGCTGGCAATGACCTGAACCTGACGCTGAACAGTGTGGGCAGCACCGCCGGTGTGCTGGTCGATACCGGGGCACCGAGTGCCAGCGGCATCGTCCGTGTCGATTCAACGCCGACCAACAGCGGCGCGGTCAGCTTCACGGTGACCTTCGACGAAGACGTCAGCGGCGTGGATACCTCGGACCTCAGCCTGAGCCTGACCGGCACCGCGTCCGGCACCATCGCCAGCGTTACTCAGGTGAATGGTCGAACCTACACCGTGCTGGTCAATGCCATCGCGGGTACCGGCAGCCTGGGCCTGAACCTGAATGCCAGCGGCACCGGCATCGTCGATGCGGCGGGCAATGCAATTACCGGCGGCCTGACCGGCGCAACCTACAGCATCGACCGCGTGGCACCGAACGTCACCAGCGTCGATGTACCGGCCAACGGCACCTATGTCGCCGGGCAGAACCTCGATTTCACCGTAAACTTCAATGAAGCGGTGCAGGTGAATACCACAGGCGGCACTCCGCGCCTTGCCGTGACCCTCAACACCGGCGGTACGGTCTACGCCGACTATGTGTCCGGCTCCGGCACTAACGCTTTGGTGTTCCGCCTGACCGCCGCCAGCGGTCAGGTCGACAGCGACGGCATCAGCGTCGCTACCAGCATTCAGCTCAATGGCGCCATTGTCCAGGATGCGGCGAGCAACGCGGCCAACCTGACCCTCAATGGTCTGGGCGATACCTCGGGTGTGCTGATCGATGCCGTGGTGCCGGTGGTGGACTCGGTCGACCTGCCGGCTGACGGCAGCTACAAGGCCGGTGATGTTCTCGGCTTTACCGTCAACACCAGCGAAGGCGTGGTGGTCGACACCTCGACCGGCACGCCGCGTCTGGTGCTGACCGTAGGCGGCGCGACCCGCTATGCCAGCTATGTGTCTGGCGCCGCCAGTGGCGCGCTGCTGTTCCAGTACACGGTGCAGGCGGGCGACACCGCCGCCAGTGGCCTGCTGGTCGGCAGCACGCTGGACCTTAATGGCGGCACCGTACGCGAGTCGGCCGGTAATAACCTTGAGCTGAACCTCAATGGCCTGGGCAGCGCTGCTGGCGTACTGATCGACACCACCGCACCAACGGCCAGCGGCATCGTGCGGGTCGATTCAACCCCGACCAACAGCGGCGCGGTTAGCTTTACCGTGACCTTCAGCGAGAGCGTCAGCGGCGTGGATGCCTCGGACCTCAGCCTGTCCTTGACCGGCACCGCGTCCGGCACCATCGCCAGCGTTACCCAGGTGAATGGCCGGACCTACACCGTGCTGGTCAACGGCATCGGCGGTACCGGCAGCCTGGGCCTGAATCTGAATGCCAGCGGCACCGGCATCGTCGATGCGGCGGGCAATGCAATTACCGGCGGCCTGACCGGCGCGACCTACAGCATCGACCGCGTGGCGCCGAGCGTCACCAGCGTTGATGTACCGGCCAACGGCACCTATATCGGCGGGCAAAACCTCGATTTCACCGTCAATTTCAGCGAGAACGTGGTGGTCGACACCACCGCTGGCATCCCGCGCCTCGCCGTGACCCTCGACACCGGCGGCACAGTCTTCGCCAACTATGTATCCGGCTCTGGCGGCAACGCTCTGGTGTTCCGCCTGACCGCTGCCAGCGGCCAGCTGGACAGCAACGGCATTGTGCTGGGCAGTTCGATCCAGCTCAACGGCGGCACCCTGCGCGACAGCGTTGGCAACGACACCGTGGTCACCCTGAACAACGTCGCCAGCACCGCCAATGTCAATGTGGACGGCGTGGTGCCGACCGTGCTCAGCGTGGCCACACCGGTCGACGGCAGTTACAAGGCCGGCGACGTGTTGAGCTTCACCGTCAATGCCAGTGAAGCCTTGCAGACCGGCGCGCTGCCACCACGGCTGGTGCTCGATGTCGGTGGCGTGACCCGTTACGCCACGTATGTCTCCGGCAATGGCAGCGCGGCGCTGGTGTTCCAGTACGTGGTGCAGGCCGGCGACAACGACAGCAACGGCATCGCGGTCAGCAGCCTCGACCTGCGTGGTGAAGCACTGACCGACCTGGCTGGCAATAATCTGAACCTGACGCTGAACAGCGTGGGCAACACCGCCGGTGTGCTGGTCGATACCGGGGCGCCGAGTGCCAGCGGCATCGTGCGCATTGATACCACGCCGACCAACAATGGCTCGGTCAGCTTCACGGTGACCTTCAATGAAGATGTCAGCGGTGTCGATGCCAGCGACTTCAGCCTCGCCCTCACCGGAACTGCCGGTGGCACGATCAGCACGGTCACTCAGGTCAACGGTTCGACCTGGACGGTTCGGGTGGATAACCTGAGCGGTGCCGGCAGCCTGGGCCTGAATCTCAATGCCAACGGCACCGGCATCGTCGATGCGGCGGGCAATGCGCTGACCGGCGGCCTGACCGGCGCGACCTACAGCATCGACCGTATTGTCCCGAGCGTGGTCGGCGTCGATGTGCCGGCCAACGGCAGCTATGTCGCCGGGCAGAGCCTGGATTTCACCGTCAACTTCAGCGAAGCGGTGCAGGTGGATACCACCGGCGGCATTCCACGCATCGAAGTGACTCTGGACACCGGCGGCACCGCATACGCGACCTACCTGTCCGGTGCTGGCACAAATGCGCTGGTGTTCCGCCTGACCGTTGCCAGCGGTCAGCTCGACAGCAACGGTATCAGCGTCGGCAACAGCATCCAGCTCAATGGCGCCACGCTGCGAGATGCGGCGAGCAACGCGGCCAACCTGACCCTCAACGGCCTGGGCGATACCTCGGGTGTGCGGGTCGACGCTGTGGTGCCGGTAGTGGACTCAGTCGACCTGCCGGCTGACGGCAGCTACAAGGCTGGCGATGTGCTGAGCTTTACCGTCAATACCAGCGAAGGCGTGGTGGTCGATACCGCCACCGGCACGCCGCGTCTGGTGCTGACCGTGGGTGGCGTGACCCGCTATGCCAGCTATGTCTCTGGCGCTAACAGCGGCGCGCTGGTGTTCCAGTACACCGTGCAGGCGGGCGACACCGCCGCTGGTGGCTTGTTGGTCGGCAGCACGCTGGACCTCAATGGCGGCAGCGTACGCGATCCGGCCGGCAACAATCTTGAGCTGAACCTCAATGGCCTGGGCAACGCCGGCAATATCTTGATCGACACCACGGTGCCGACTGCCAGCGCTCTGGTCGTTTCGCCAGGCAGCAGCGGTTCGGTCAGCTACACCCTGACGTTCAGCGAGAACGTCAGCGGTGTGGATATCAGCGATTTCAACCTGGTGTTCAGCGGTAACGCGGCTGGCAACATTGCCAGCGTCACCCAGGTGGACGGCCGTACCTACACCGTGCTGGTCAATGGCATCGGCGGCACCGGCAGCCTGCGCCTGGATCTGAACGCCAGTGGCACCGGCATCGCCGACGCGGCGGGCAACGCTATCAGTGGCGGTCTGACGGGTGAAAGCTTCGTCGTCGACCAGTTGGCCCCGAGTGTCACCACGGTCGATGTACCGGCGAGCGGCAGCTACAAGGCTGGCGATGTGCTGAGCTTCACCGTCAACACCAGCGAGGGCGTGGTGGTGGATACCGCCACCGGCACGCCGCGTCTGGTGTTGACCGTAGGCGGCGCGACCCGTTATGCCAGCTATGTGTCTGGCGCCGCCAGTGGCGCGCTGCTGTTCCAGTACACGGTGCAGGCGGGCGACACCGCCGCCAGTGGCCTGGTGGTCGGCAGCACGCTGGACCTCAATCGCGGCAGCGTACGCGATCCGGCCGGCAACAACCTTGAGCTGAACCTCAATGGCCTGGGCAACGTCGGCAATGTGCTGATCGACACCACGGCGCCGACGGCCAGCAATCTGCTGCGGGTCGACGCCTCGCCGAACAATGGCGGTTCGGTCAGCTACACCCTGACGTTCAGCGAGAACGTCAGCGGCGTGGATGCCTCGGACCTCAACCTGTTCTTCACCGGCACCGCGTCCGGCAGCATCGCCAGCATCACCCAGGTGGATGGCCGCACCTACACCGTGCTGGTCAATGCCATCGGCGGCACCGGCAGCCTGCGCCTGGACCTGAATGCCAGTGGCACCGGCATCGTCGACGCGGCGGGCAACGCACTTGTCGGCGGCTTGACCGGCGCCAGCTACAGCATCGACCGTGTGGTCCCGAGTGTGGTCGATGTCGATGTACCGGCGGGCGGCAGCTACAAGGCCGGTGATGTCCTCAGCTTCACCGTCAATACCAGCGAAGGCGTGGTGGTCGATACTGCCACCGGCACGCCGCGTCTGGTGCTGACAGTGGGTGGCGTGACGCGGTATGCCAGTTATGTCTCTGGCGCTAACAGCGGCGCGCTGGTGTTCCAGTACACCGTGCAGGCCGGTGATACTGCGGCTGGCGGTTTGGTGGTCGGCAGCACGCTGGACCTCAATGGCGGCAGCGTGCGCGACGCGGTCGGCAACAACCTGGAGCTGAGCCTCAATGGCCTGGGCAACGTCGGCAACATCCTGATCGACACCTCAGTGCCGACCGCCAGCAATCTGGTTGTTTCGCCAAACACCGACGGCTCGGTCAGCTACACCCTGACGTTCACTGAGAACGTCAGCGGCGTGGATGTCAGCGATTTCAATCTGGTGTTCAGCGGCACCGCCAGCGGCAGCATTGCCGGCATCACTCAGGTCGATGGCCGCACTTACACCGTGCTGGTCAATGGCATCGGCGGCACCGGCAGCCTGCGCCTGGACCTGAATACCAGTGGCACCGGCATCGTCGACGCGGCGGGCAATGCGCTTGCTGGCGGCCTGACCGGCGCCAGCTACAGCATCGACCGTGCGGCACCGAGCGTGGTCGGCGTCAATGTACCCGCCAACGGCACTTACGTCGCCGGGCAGAACCTCGACTTCACCGTCAACTTCAGTGAAGCGGTGCAGGTGAACACCACCGGCGGCGTGCCACGCATCGAAGTGACGCTGGACACCGGCGGTACCGCGTATGCAACCTACGTGTCCGGCGCTGGCACCAACGCGCTGGTGTTCCGCCTGACGGTTGCCAGCGGCCAGCTGGACGCCACCGGCATCAGCGTCGGCAACAGCATCGAGCTCAACGGCGGCACCGTCGGTGACAGCAACGGCAACAATGTCGTCACCACGCTTAACGGGCTGCCGGACACTTCACTGGTGCGGATCGACGCCGTGGTGCCCGTCGTGGACTCGGTCGTCCTGCCGGCGGGCGGCAGCTACAAGGCCGGCGATGTGCTGAGCTTTACCGTCAACACCAGCGAAGGTGTGACGGTAGATACTTCTACCGGTACACCGCGTCTGGTACTGACCGTGGGCGGTGTGACGCGGTATGCCAGCTATGTCTCCGGAGCTGCCAATGGCGCGCTGCTGTTCCAGTACGTCGTGCAGTCGGGCGACACCGCCGCTGGCGGCCTGGTGGTCGGCAGTACCCTGGACCTCAACGGCGGCAGCGTGCGCGATCCGGCCGGCAATAGCCTGGCACTCAACCTCAATGGCCTGGGCAACGCCGGCAACATCGTGATCGACAGCACGGCGCCAACGGCCAGCAGTCTGGTGCGGATCGACGCTTCGCCGAACAACGGTGGCTCGGTCAGCTACACCCTGACGTTCAGCGAGAATGTCAGCGGCGTGGATGTCAGCGATTTCAATCTGGTGTTCAGCGGCACCGCCAGCGGCAGCATTGCCGGCATCACTCAGGTCGATGGCCGCACTTACACGGTGCTGGTCAATGGCATCGGCGGCACCGGCAGCCTGCGCCTGGACCTGAATGCCAGTGGCACCGGCATCGTCGACGCGGCGGGTAATGCGCTTGCCGGCGGCCTGACCGGCGCCAGCTACAGCATCGACCGTGTAGCACCGAGCGTGACCGGCGTCAATGTGCCCGCCAATGGCACTTATGTCGCCGGACAGAACCTCGACTTCACCGTCAATTTCAGTGAAGCGGTGCAGGTGAACACCACCGGCGGCGTGCCACGCATCGAAGTGACGCTGGACACCGGCGGTACCGCGTATGCGACCTACGTGTCCGGCGCCGGCACTAACGCGCTGGTGTTCCGCCTGACGGTTGCCAGCGGCCAGCTGGACGCCACCGGCATCAGCGTCGGCAACAGCATCCAGCTCAACGGCGGCGTCGTCGGTGACAGCATCGGCAACAATGTCGCCACTGCCCTTAACGGGCTGCCAGACACTTCACTGGTGCGGATCGACGCCATTGTGCCGACCGTCACCACCGTGGGGCTGCCGGCGACAGGCGCCTACAACGCCGGCGATGTGCTGCGCTTCACCGTGAACGTCAGCGAGGCAGTCAACGTCGACACCAGCACCGGCACCCCGCGTGTCGCGTTGAACATCGGCGGCGTGACCCGCTACGCCAACTATGTGTCCGGCTCCGGCAGCAACGCGCTGGTGTTCGAGTACACCGTGCAGGCGGGCAACAACGCCGCCGGCGGCATCGGCTTGCCGGGCACCCTCGACCTCAATGGCGGCACCGTGCGCGACTCTGCCGGCAATGCGCTGAACCTGGCGCTGAATACGCCGGGCGTGGTCGGCGGTGTGGTGATCGATACCGTGGCACCGCAGGTCAGCGACATCGTGCGTGTCGACCTGAGCCCGACCAACAGCGGCTCGGTGCGCTACACCGTGACCTTCGACGAGAGCGTGTCCGGTGTCGACAGCGCCGACTTCGCCCTGGTCTTCAGCGGTTCGGCCAATGGTCGCATCGCCTCGGTGGAGCAGGTCAACGGCCGCACCTACATCATCCTCGTCGACAACCTGAGCGGCGCCGGCAACGTACGCCTGGACCTCAACAGCAGCGCAACCGGCATCGTCGACGCAGCGGGCAACGCGATCACCGGCGGCCTGGAAGGCAGCAGCTACAGCATCGATCGCGTGGCGCCAAGCGTCACTCGCGTGGATGTCCCGGCCAATGGCACCTACGTTGCCGGCCAGGCTCTGGACTTCACCGTGCGCACCAATGAAGCGGTGCTGGTGGACAACGGCGACGGCAATCCGCGACTGGCGATCAGCCTCGACAACGGCACAGTGGTTTACGCCAACTACCAGTCCGGCTCCGGCGGCACAGCCCTGGTGTTCCGCCTCAACGTCACCAGCGGCATGGCTGGCAACAGCACCTTCGCCGTGGCGCCGTCCATCGATCTCAATGGCGGCAGCATCCGCGATGCTCGCGGCAATGATGCCAATGCCGGCCTGAACAACATCGGCGACACCGGCGGCATTCTCGTCGATGCCAAGGCACCGCTGCCGACCAGCATCGTGGTGGACGGCCCGGTATCGGTGGGCGACCGCACGCTCAACTTCACCCTGACCTTCGACGAGGCCGTCAGCGGTGTCGACCTCAGCGACTTCAGCGTGACCGGGACCGGCAGTGCCAGCGGTACCGTGCAATCGGTGCAGCAGATCGATGCCACCACCTACCGCATCACCGTGGGCAACCTGAGCGGAGCGGGCGCGCTGGGCTTGAGCCTGAACGCGCTGAACAGCGGCATTCGCGACCAGGCCGGCAACGACCTGGCGAGAAGCCTCAACAGCGCGTTGCAGACCCTTCAGTCGCAGGATATCGGTGACCTCAACTACCGGCTCAACCCACCTGACACGCTCAGCACGCCGCAATCGGTGGTGGTGCAGCCGCAGGTGCCGGGCTTCGTGCCTACTGAGGCGGTGTCGCCGCTGTTCGCAGCAGGCCTGTTCGAGGTCCGCACCGTGGGCGGCAACGTGCAGCCTCTGGGCATCATCTTCCTCGGTAACGGCAGCAGCGCGCCGAGCTTCATCGCCCAGGTCTTCGGCAGCAGCGGCCTGAGCAGCCTCGGTGGCAGCCAGGGCGGCTTTGGTGGCGGGGAGGGCAGCGTGTTCGGCAGCAGCACCTTCGCCGGCATTTTCAGCCGCGCGATACCGGGCGTCAGCGAGATGAACGTATTCAACGGTGCTCAGTGGAAACAGAGCGACCTCAACCAGGGGCTGCGCGGCATGTTCGGGACACCGACCTTCGGCCAGCAACTGCAACAAATCAACGAAGCCGACCAGCGCCATGTGCGCGAGTTGGCCATGGCCCTGGCTCAGCCGGCGCAGATCGGGAAGCGGGCATGAAGCACAGCACACACTTACAAAACAAAGCCGTACCAGGGGGCGGCCCAAGGATGAATAAAAGCCAGAAATTGTTCGGTGCCAGCTTGCTGGCGCTGGCCATCAGCGGTTGTGCTGTCACCAGCCAGCCTATCGACCGCAGCGCCAGCGAGGAACGTGCGCGCACCGACCTGGTAACGATGTTCAAGGATCAGGAACCGCTCAACGGCCCGCTGACCGTGCACCAGGCCATGGCCCGTGCGGTGAAGTACAACCTCGAAGCACGCCTGAAGATCATGGAAGAGGCATTGTCCAAGCGTCAGGTCGACCTGTCGCGCTACGACATGCTGCCGCGCATGGCGCTGGCCGCCGGTTACGCCGGTCGCAACAGCGTCGGCGCTTCCAGCAGCCAGAGCATCGAGACCGGCACCCAGTCCCTCGAGCCGTCGACCTCCCAGGACCGTGACCGCGACGTCGCCGACCTGACCATGGTCTGGAACGTGCTGGACTTCGGTGTCAGCTATGTCAGCGCCAAGCAGCAGGCCGACCAGCGCCTGATCCTCGAAGAACGCCGGCGCAAGGTCATCCACACCATCACCCAGGACGTGCGTTCGGCGTACTGGCGTGCGGTGGCGGCACAACGCCTGCTGACCCAGATCGATGGCCTGATGAGCCGTATCCACCAGGCCCGCGACAACAGCCAGCGCATGGCTGCCCAGCGCGTCGGTGATCCGGTGCAGACGCTGAGTTACCAGCGTGCGCTGATCGAAGCCACCCGCCAGCTGGAAGAGCAGCGCCGCGCGCTGTCGCTGGCCAAGACCGAGCTGGCGGCGCTGATCAACCTGCCGCTCAACACCCAGTTCACCCTGGCGCCGGATGAAGGCTATGTGGTGCCCAGGTTCACCGGTGACCTCGCCAAACTGGAACAGCAGGCCCTGTCGAGCCGTCCGGAACTGCGCGAGCAGGATTACCAGGCGCGCATCAGCGCCGCCGAAACCCGCAAGGCCATGCTACGCATGCTGCCGGGCCTGGAGTTCTCGCTGGGCGGTCATTACGACAGCAACTCCTTCCTGACCACCCAGAGCTGGGCCGACTACGGGGTGAAAATCACCTGGAACCTGTTCAACGTGTTCTCGGCACCGGCCGCGATCAAGGTGGCCGAAGCGGGCGAAGATGTAGCCGCTGCCCGTCGCCAGGCGATGTCCATGGCGGTGCTGGCACAGTTGTATGTGGCCAACGCCAACTACAACGAAGCCGTGCGTCAGTTCCGCACCAGCGAAGAGCTGGCCGACCTCGACGGCCAGATCGCCGAACAGCTGCGCAACCGCTACCAGACGCAGAACATCGGTGAGCTGGAACTGATTCAGGGTGAACTGAACAACCTGCAGACCCAGCTCAAGCGCGACCTGTCGTACGCAGAACTGCGCAATGCCTACGCGCAGTTGTACGTCAGCTCCGGCAGCGACCCGCTGCCCGATTCGCTGCCGGACAACAACCTGCAGACCATCGCGGCGGCGCTGCAGACCAGCGAGGCAAACTGGAACCGTTGATCGTCCTCAAGTGCCGCACTGGCCCGCTGACACGTCCTTCAAGGACGCGCAGCGGGTGTACAAAAACGCGGTGCTGAAGGTACGCAAGGATCGGTGGGGCGCGATCAACCTTTCGCCCCGCCTTCAATCGAGCCTCTTGCAGGTATCGATCAACAGCGTTCGCAGCCACTTCTGGCCTGGGTCGTGATGCGTTCGCTCATGCCAGGCCACGGTCTTGCTGAAGCCTGGAACCTCCACCGGCGGCTCGAGCATCACCAGGCCATCGGTATGCAACGCCAGGCGTCGCGGCACCACAGCGATCAGGTCGCTGGTCAGCAGGATATCGGGAAGCACCAGAAAGCTGGTCACCGAGGTGGTCACACGGCGTGATCGGCCGATGCGCGCCAGCGCCGGGTCGGTCACGCCATGAAAGGAACCGCCGCCGGGCGATACCAGCACATGATCCAAGGCGCAGAAACGCTCCAGGGCCAGGGTTTGTGTGCCGGCATCAGGATGATCGGCACGCATCACGCAGACATAACGTTCATCGAACAGCGCCGCTGCGTGCAAGCCCGGAGCGGTGCTTTGCGGCGTAACCAGCGCCAGGTCGATATCGCCCCGGTCCAGCTGGCCTGCGAGCTGTTGAGCATCCACAGGCTGCACGGCCACCCGGATATTCGGTGCCTGAGTTCTCAAGGCGTTCAAAAATGGCACGACCACCGCACGCAGTGCGTAATCGGTAGAGGCAATCGAAACGGTCATGTCGGCGGTGGCAGGATCAAAGGCTTGAGGCCTTAGCAGGTGTTCAATGTCACTGAGCAGTTGCTTGACCGGTGCTGCCAGTTGCTCGCCACGCAGGGTCGGGACCATGCCGCGTTGGGCGCGCACGAACAGTGGATCGTCAAAGCTCTCACGCAGGCGGGTGAGCATGCCGCTCACAGCGGGCTGGGTGAGGGATAAGCGCTCGGCGGCCCGGGTAACACTGCGCTCATCCAGCAGGGCGTCGAGAGTTTTGAGCAGGTTGAAGTCGAGGTGCCTGATATCAGAATTCATGATGCTCTGGATAAAGTATGGCGATTGGCGTTATTTGACCGTAGCACCCAACATGGCGTCGGTCTATTAACAGTGAGTGCCGATCATGAACGAAATCTTCTGGCCGCCAGGCTATCTGCCGGGATTTACCGAAAACTTTGTCTGCAATGAAGTCATTGTTGCTGGCCTTGGCGCGGCGGACATCTGGCCGTTACTCAGCCAGGCGTCGCGATGGCCGACCTACTATGCCAACTCTGCAAACGTGCGGTTTTACGAGGGCGCGGGTCCAGAGTTGAAAAGCGGCGTGCGCTTTTACTTTGAAACCTTCGGCTTTGCGGTCGAGGCGCAGTGCAACGAGTGTGTGCCGCCAGCCGAGGGCCAGCCAGGACGGATTGCCTGGCACGGTTGGGCGGGAGAGGGTGATACCCGCCTGGATGTGCATCACGCCTGGTTGATCGAGGACCTGCCTCAAGGCCGCGTTCGTGTGCTCACCCAGGAAACCCAGAAGGGAAAGCCGGCTGAAGCGCTGGCCCTGGCGCATCCTGATCCGATGCTCAATGGGCATCAGGATTGGCTCAACGGTCTGGTCAGGGCTGCGCGTGAGGCCAGCCAGTAACGGCAGACGCCTGCCAGACAGCGTTTTCCCCTGCGCAATGCCATCCCAAAAACGACGTGACACTTTCCTGGAAGCGACCTGTCGTTTGTCCATTGGACTTTTATAACCTATTGAATTTATTACAAAAAATATTATTTAATTTGTGTTCTGTGTGAATTCTATTTGTATACACACAGAATACATCCTATTGACCCGCACTTTTCCCCATGCCAGTCTGGCCTCGTCAAGCAGCCATTTCCAACGCTGCGCCCCTTGTTGTCGCATCACTCCACCCTCTGGCAATCAGAGGTTTGAAACTAAAAAACAGAACGGGATCGAGGCACGCCATGAAGAAGTTTTGGAAAACCGTTTGTGCAGTTGCGCTTGTGGGAATGGTTGCTCTTCCGGTGCAGGCAGAAGAAAAAACCATCACGGTCGGGACAATGTCCTGGGAGGACCTGACGCCGATTACCGGCATTACCAAAAAGGTGCTGGAGAATGCCGGTTACACCGTAAACGTCGTTGAGTTTTCCGAAATCGGTATTGCGTATGCCGCGTTGACCAAAGGCGATGTGCAAGTTCTGGCTTCGCAGACGGATTACGCCACTCAGGATTACTGGAACAAGAACAAGAACCGCCTGGAAAAACTCTCGCCGGTTTCTTATGGCTTGTACCAGGCCATTGCTGTTCCGAAGTACGTCGATATTGATTCTCTGGAACAACTTAACGAGAACGCCGACAAGTTCAGCGGCAAGATCATCGGCATCGAACCCGGTTCAGGCTTGATGAGCGACGCAAACAAAGCCGTGAAGGACTATGGCTTCAAGCTCAAGTTGCTTGAAGGCAGCACCGCCGCCATGACCGCTGCACTGAAGTCCGCCGTCGACCGCAAAGAGTGGGTTGCAGTGACGATCTGGGAACCGTCGTGGATGGCCCAGAAGTTCGACCTCAAGTTCCTCAAGGACCCCAAGGGCTCCTTCGCACCGCCGCAAGCCTACTACTGGATCGGGCATAAAGGTTTTACCGGCCAATACCCGCATGCCCGTGAAGTCATCGCCAGCGTGTACGTGCCCTTGGCCGATATCACCGCCATCAATGGCGCCGTCAAGGACGGCAAGACCATGGATGAGGCCGTCGCCGGCTGGGCCGATAACCATGCCGATCTGATGAAGCGCTGGGCCAATATCAAACAACCCTAAGCATCGATTTTTTTCGCCACTGCCAGGTACGGATAAAGCGTTCTGATCAATTAGAAAAACCAATGCAATTGGTTCAATAGGCTTAGAAATGACAACGGTCAAAATAGACACTAACGAAGTGCTTGTGGATTGCCAGTCGGTCTGGAAGATCTTCGGTCAGAATGCCAGGGCGGCGATGCAGGCAGTGGTCGACAAGGGGCTCGCTAAAACCCAGGTCCTGCAGGACTTCAGCTGCGTGGTCGGGGTGTCGAATGTGAGCCTTCAGGTTCGCCGCGGTGAAATCTTTTGCATCATGGGCTTGTCCGGCAGTGGCAAATCGACCCTCATCAGGTTGCTCAATAAACTGATTACTCCCAGTGCCGGCAAGGTGCTGGTCAAGGGCAAGGATTTGTCCGCGCTGTCACCAGCGCAATTGCGCGAAGTGCGTGCGCGGCATATCGGCATGGTGTTCCAGAGCGTGGCGCTGCTGCCCAACCGCACCGTGCTGGAAAACACCGCCTTCGGCCTGGAAGTGCAGGGCGTCGGCAAGGCCGAACGCTACGAGGTTGCCCGGCGTGCGCTGGCCAAGGTCGGTTTGACCGACTGGGCCTCACGCTATCCTGGCGAGCTGTCTGGCGGCATGCAGCAGCGCGTCGGGCTGGCGCGGGCACTTACCGCCGATCCTGAAATCATCCTGATGGACGAGCCGTTCAGCGCACTCGATCCATTGATCCGTCGGCAATTGCAGGACGAATTCCGCCAGCTCACCAAGGCGCTGGGCAAATCTGCGGTATTTATCACCCATGACCTGGAAGAGGCGATTCGTATCGGTGACCGCATCGCCATCATGAAGGACGGGGTGATTATCCAGGTCGGCACGGCCGAAGAGATCGTGCTGAATCCGGCCGATGATTATGTCGCCGAATTCGTCGCGGGCATCTCGCGCTTGCACCTGGTCAAGGCCCACTCGGTGATGACGCCCGTTGCGCTCTACCGCCAGGCCTTTCCCCAGTGCGATTTTTCACGACTGGCCCAGACCTCGCCTGATACCGATATCAACGAACTGATCGGTCTGAGCATGAATGCCGATCTTGAACCGGTGGCGGTGGTCGAGCACGGTGTGGTGGTCGGCATCATCACCACCAGGGATCTGCTGCGTGGCGTTCAAGGCATCCCTAATGATGCCCAGGCGATTGCGCCGGTGCTGGAGGCCTCGACATGAGTACCCCGGATTTCTCGGTGCAATTCGATGCCGCCGTGGACTCGGGCCTTATGTGGCTGCAGGACAACGGTGAGGGCTTTTTCAACGCGGCCAACACGGCGTTGACGGGTGTATTCAAGGCCGTGCAGTGGTGCATCGCCTCGCCGCCGTTCTATGTGATCGCTCTGCTGATCGGCCTGCTGGGCTGGCGCATGGTCGGTGCGCGGTTTGCCGTGCTATCGGCGCTGGCACTGTTGCTGTGCAGTCTTATCGGCCTGTGGCCCGAAACCGTCAGCACGCTGGCACTGGTACTGACGGCCACGTTGCTGGCGTTGCTGGTGGCGGTGCCGTTGGGCGTGCTGGCCGGACTGGCCCCGGCGTTTGATCGCGTGGTCGACCCGTGCCTGGACCTGGTGCAGACGCTGCCGCCTTACATTTATCTGCTGCCGGCCATCGCGTTGCTGGGCTACGGCCCTGCGACGGCATTGCTGGCCACCTTTATCGTCGCGGTGCCGCCGGCGTTGCGCCTGACGTCGCTGGGCATCCGCATGACGCCCAGGGAATTCGTCGAACTGGGCGATGCCAGCGGCGTCACTGGCTTGCAGATGTTCTTCAAGATCCGCCTGCCGTTTGCGATGCCGAGCATCATGGCCGGGGTCAACCAGAGTCTGATGATGGCGTTCGGCATGGTGGTCATCGCCGGTATTGTCGGCTCCGGCGGGCTGGGCGAAGCCATCTACGGTGCCGTGCGCACTCTGGATATCGCCCGGTCGATCAACGCCGCGCTGGCCATCGTCATCCTCACCATGATCCTCGACCGTCTTGCACAAAGCGCCGCTGAATCGCGCAGAGGAGCCAGCCAATGAACCTCACGGATTTCCGTTTCTCGCCAGGCGCATTCCTGGCGCCTGCCATCGATTGGCTGAACGCCAATCTGCATGGTCTGTTTGTGGTGATCAGCCAGGTGATCGAGGCCACTCTGGGCGCCATCGAGACCGCGTTGCTCGCGCCTCACGCCTATGGGTTGATTGCGGTGGTGGTGCTGTTGGCGGGGCTGCTGGCCAACTGGCGCGTGGCGCTTTTTGCCGGCTTGATGTTGCTGTTTTGCCTGTTCTCCGGGCTGTGGGTGGCGTCGATGCAGACCATCGCGCTGGTCTCGGTGGCGGTGCTGATTTCGGTCAGCGTGGCCTTTCCGCTGGGCATTCTGGCTGCGCGGGTCAAACGCGTGGATGCGGCGCTGCTGCCGATCCTCAACATCATGCAAACCGTGCCGCCGTGGGTGTACCTGATTCCGGCGGTGATGCTGTTCAGCCTGGGGCGCGTGCCGGCAATCATCGCCACCATCGTGTATGGCATTCCACCGATGCTGCGCCTGACCACATTGGCCTTCAAACAATTGCCCAAGGACCTGCTGGAGCTGGGCCAGGCCATGGGCGCATCGCCGCGCCATATTCTGTTCAAGATCGAATTGCCCACGGCGGCGCCCACGCTGCTGGTGGGGCTCAACCAATGCATCCTGTTGTCCCTGGCGATGGTGGTGCTGGCCGGGCTGGTGGGCGCGGGCGGTCTGGGCGCTGAAGTCACGCGCGGTCTGACCCGCATGGAAATGGGCCTTGGCCTGCGAGCGGGCCTGGCCATTGTGGCGGTGGCGCTTTTGCTCGATCGTCTGTCACGCGGCGCCTTGCAGCGCCAGGCACGGCGCGCCTGAGATGGGCGAGCGACGGCAATTCTGCGGGGCGATGCAGGGCAAGAACCTGCGCTACCTCAATGATGACCTGGGCCAGGAGGCTCGCCGGGCGCGTGCCGGGTTTGTGCTGCTGGAGCATTTTTCGCTGCCGGCGTTTACCCAGGCACTGGACACCGTTGTCACCGCCAACTTGCTACGGCCGGGGCTGTTCGCCACCCAAACTTTCGGGCTGGGCGCTGAAGAAATCGTCAGCGACCTTGGCCTGGTGATTCGCCCCGATGCGCACCTGACGCTGGACGCGGTGGGTAGCCTGGATTTGCTGATGATTTGCGGCGGTTACCGCACGCCGCTGCGTGACAACGATGAATTGACCACGTTGCTGACGGCGGCGGCAGAGCAGGGCGTCGCACTGGCGGGTATCTGGAACGGCGCCTGGTTCCTGGGGCGCGCGGGGTTGCTGGAGGGCTATCGATGTGCGATTCACCCCGAACATCGTCCGGCCCTCGCAGAGATCGCCAGGCTCAGCCATGTCACCAGCGAAGCCTATGTGGTGGACCGAAACCGGCTGACGGCCTCCAGTCCCACCGGGACGTTCTATATGGCTCTGGAATGGATTCGCAGCCTGCATGGCAAAAGCCTCACCGACGGCATCGAAGACATCCTCGCCTTCGAGGCGTCACGCTTCAGGCGGATCAAGCCGATGTTGAACGTGTCGGTCAGCGGGCCACTGCGTGAGGTGATCAACCTGATGGACGTCAACCTTGAAGAGCCTCTGGAAATACACGATCTGTGCCTGTATGCCCGGCGCTCCCGGCGCCAGATCGAGCGATTGTTCAAGGAGCAACTCGGCACGTCCCCGCAACGCTATTACATGGACCTGCGCATTACCGAAGCACGGCGGCTGTTGCAGCACACTTCGTTGACCATCGTCGAGGTGTCGGTGGCCTGCGGTTTTGTCTCGCCCAGTCATTTCAGCTCGTGCTACAGCGCCTATTTCGGGCATCGGCCGTCCAAGGAAAATCGCTTGGTCAAATAGCCTTTAATGCCCGTAATCATTGGGCGATATCGGCTATTTGGTTTGTGTATATTAATTGTAGACAATTAGAATATTGTTGTTTTATAGTGCCAATACAGGTAGTAGACCGGGTGCACTTACTACTAGGAAGGTTTCACCATGGCTAGCAAAGAACTCAATACGCCGGCTCCCGTCGAGCCCACCCTTGACCGCAAGGCGGTGTTGGGTGACGCGCTGCGGCGTCGCATCCTCAGCATGGAACTGGCACCGGGTGCCGTGGTGGACGAGTTGGCGCTGTGTGATGAGTTCGGTTTGTCGCGCCCGCCGGTGCGTGAGCTGATGCGGCAAATGGCGACAGAGGGTTACATCGACCTTGAAGCCAACCGTGCTGCACGGGTGTCGGCGATGAGCTACCAATCGCTGCGCAGTTTTTTCCTGGCGGCGCCGTTGATTTACATCGCCACCACGCAACTGGCCTGTTCCCACGCAACACCGGCTGAAATTGTGGAGTTGAAGCGGATACAGGCCCTGTTCCGTACCGCAATCGAGGAAAAGCATGTCGAGAATCGTGTTCTGTACAACGACGAGTTTCACCTGCAAATCGGCAAGATGGCGCACAACGTCTACCTGATGCCGAGCCTGCAGCGCCTGCTGATCGACCACGCCCGTCTGGGCAAGATCTTTTACCGCCATCCGACCACGGTCGATATGCAGGAAGACCTGGAAGTGGCCGCTCAGCAGCATGACGAGATGATCAGCGCAATTGAAAACCACGATCCGGTCTTGGCCGGCGAAATCGTGCGGGCCCACCTCGAACTGTCCCGTCGGCGGATGTCCGAGTACGCGGCCCCCGAAGGCCTGGATGTAGCGATCACGTTCTGACCATTCGATGCCGGCCAGTGTGATGCGATGCAGACGGGTAGCTTTTAGCGCTAACAACTATAAAGAACCCAGGTCGCGAAAATGGCACTCATCAGAAACACCCCGGCAGACGATTCAACCTGTGGCTGGTTTCACCTCAGCCCGGCACGTGTAGCCCGCGCGCGCCATAGCGGCACTCGCTCGGTGCGCTGGGCCATCGTAGGGGCAGGGTTCACCGGCCTTGCAGCGGCACGGCAACTGGCGCTGAATTTTCCGGATGACGAGATCGTGCTGATCGAGGCGCAGGAAGTCGGTTACGGCGCCTCCGGGCGTAACGCAGGCTTTGCCATCGACTTGCCCCACGACATCGGCGCCGAGGACTATATCGGCGATATCGCCACCGCCAGAATCAGCATGGAGTTGAACCTCGCCGGGCAGTCCATGCTCCGTGAGCTGGTCGAGCAGCACGGCATCAACTGCCAGTGGCGCGATTGCGGCAAGTACCAGGCGGCTATCGAGGATCGTGGCATTGCCGTGCTGGACGCCTATCGTCGCGGCCTCGACAAGCTCGGGCAGTCCTATCGGATGATCGAAGCCAAAGACTTGCCCAGCCATATCGGCACCGGTTTCTATCGCAAGGCCTTGTTCACCCCGGGCACTGCGCTGGTTCAGCCGGCGGCGCTGGTCAAGGGCCTGGCAGACTCACTGCCGCCGAACGTGACCCTCTACGAAAACACCCCGATTACCGAGGTTGAATACGGCGAAAAAACCGTGCTCATCCACGCGCATGGCCGCATCGTCGCCGACAAGCTGGTGCTCACCAATAACGCCTTCGCCATGAGCTTCGGCTTTCTCAAAAGCCGCATGCTGCCGATCTTCACCTATGCCAGCCTGACCCGGCCGTTGACCGAACAAGAGCAAGCGCGCCTGGGCGGCAATCCGTTCTGGGGCGTGATCCCCGCCGACCCGTTTGGCACCACCTTGCGGCGTACCGTCGACAACCGCCTGCTGGTGCGCAACAGCTTCAGCTTCAACGCCGATGGGCGCAGCAACCCCAAGTACCTGGAGCGCTTCGTCAAACGGCACAAAGCCTCTTTCGACCGGCGCTTTCCAGAGCATCGCCAGGTCAACTTCGAGTACACCTGGGGCGGCTCGCTCAGCCTGTCGCGCAACCACATGGCGCACTTTGGCGAACTGGCGAAAAACGTCTACGGCGCTCTGTGCTGTAACGGTCTGGGCGTCACCCGCGGCACCGTCACCGGCACCCTGCTGGCCGAATGGCTGGCCGGTAAAAGCAACCACCTGGTGGATTTTCTGTTGACATCGCCGGGCCCTAGCAGAAACCCACCGCAGCCACTGTTATCAGCAGGGGTCAACATGAACCTGCTATGGGGGCAAAGCCGCGCAGGCAAGGAAAGCTGATAGTTGCAACACGCCAGAAAGGCACGACCGAACGTAATTGATTGATTGGAATACAGCAGGCACTTCAGTGACCACTGTTTCTGATTGAGACGGCTTTCATTCGCCTGGACTTCACGTGTGCGTTGTATCCGGCGAATGAACGAAATGAAGCAGGAGATAATAATGACAAATCCGAATGCCTCCGTTGAGGATGTACCGCTTAATAACTTTCACCGTTTACTCACCGCCCGTTCGGGGGGCGGTTCATTTGTGGATGGTTATGTATTAAGCATTATCGGCATTGCGATGATGCAGATCACGGGCGCGCTGGAGTTGACCGAGTTCTGGCAAGGCCTGATTGCCGCCTCTGCATTGATTGGCGTGTTCTTTGGCGGTTTTATCGGCGGCTGGCTGACCGACAGGTTGGGCCGCAAGAAAGTTTATTTCATCGGTCCGTCGTTATTTATTCTGTGTTCGCTGGCGCAGTTCTGGGTCGAGTCGGCATTTGTATTATTTGTACTGCGATTCATCATCGGTCTGGCCGTGGGTATCGAATACCCGGTGGCCACTTCATTGCTGGTGGAGTTTCTGCCGAAGAAGCAACGCGGTCCAAGGCTTGCCGCGCTGACCATCCTCTGGTTTGCCGGTGCAGCCTTTGCCTATGTGGTGGGCAACGCGATTCTCGACACCGGCGTCGACGACGCCTGGCGCTATGCGCTGGCCAGTGCAGCGCTGATCGGGCTGATGCTGTTTGTACTGCGCCTGGGCACTCCGGAGTCTGCGCGCTGGCTGCTGAGCAAAGGCCGCGATAGCGAAGCCGAACAGGTCATCAAACGTGTCTACGGGCCGCACTATTCGCTGCGCGATCTGCCGGAACAGCCTGATGAACGCAAGATGACCTTCCGTGACCTGTTGCGTTCGGGGTATGGCAAGCGCCTGTTGTTTGTCTCGGTGTTCTGGTCCTGCTCGATCATTCCCGTGTTCGCGGTGTATGCGTTTGCCCCAAAAGTCCTGCAGGCGCTGAACCTGAAAGGCGAGTGGGCCTCCTACGGCTCGATGTTCATCACCTTGTTGTTTGTGGTCGGCTGCATCCTCGCCACCCGGCTGATCAACACCCTCGGCCGGCGCAGCATGCTGATCCACAGCTTCTTGTGGTCGGGCCTTGCACTGTTGCTGCTGGCGACGTTTTCCGCCAGCCATGAGCTGCTCGTGCTGTTTCTGTTTGGCGCCTACGCAGTGTTCATCGGCGGCGCCCAGGTGCTGCAACTGGTGTACCCCAACGAATTGTTCCCCACCGAAATCCGCGCCTTTGCCGTCGGCATCGGCACTTCGCTGTCACGGATAGGCGCTGCCGTGGGCACCTATCTGGTGCCGCTGTCGCTGACCTCGATCGGTATCGGCAACACCATGTACGTCGCCGCCGGCGTGACCTTTATCGGTCTGGCGGCTGCCTGGGCCATGGCGCCTGAAACACGGTCACTGAACTTGCGGGACGCAGCGGCATTGAGCAACTGAGCGGAAAAACATCACTTTCACTGTTGGAGAAACACGCATGAAGTTTGAAGGCATCTACACCCCGGCAATTACCCCGTTGACCGCTACCGGGCAAATCGATAACCGCGCATTCGCCGACGTTCTCGAGTACCTGATCGAATCCAGAGTGCACGGCATCATCGTTGGTGGCTCCACCGGTGAGTACTACGCACACACCTCTCAGGAGCGCATCGATCTGGCAGCTTACGCCAGGGAAGTCATCGGCAACCGTGTCGCGCTGATCGTCGGCACCGGCGCCATCCGCACCGAAGATTCCGTGGAATACGCCAGGGCGGCACGCGCCATCAAGGCCGACGCCATCCTCGTTGGTTCGCCGCCGTATGCACTGCCGACCGAACACGAAAACGCCCTTCACGCGCTGGCCGTTGACCAGGCCGCCGACCTGCCGATCATGCTCTACAACTACCCTGGCCGTATGAGCGTGAGCATGGGGGATGCCTACTTCAAGGCTGTGTCCGCCTCGAAAAACATCGTGGCCATCAAGGAAAGTTCGGGCGACATGGCTCAGGTACACCGCCTGGCCACGCAGTTCCCGAACATCGCACTGTCCTGTGGCTGGGATGACCAAGCCTTGGAATTCTTCGCGTGGGGCGCGCGCAGCTGGGTATGCGCCGGCTCCAACTTCGTGCCGCGTGAGCACGTTGCATTGTACGAAGCCTGCGTGATCGAGAAAGACTTCGACAAGGGCCGCAAGATCATGAGCGCGTTCATGCCACTGATGGATTTTCTGGAAGGCGGTAAATTCGTGCAGTCGATCAAGGCCGGTTGCGCCTTCAACGGCCTGCGCACCGGCAGTGTTCGCGCGCCGCTGCAACCGCTGTTCGAGGATGAAAAGCAGGCACTTGAACAGGTGATTACGACCCTCAAGCGCGATGTCGCGCACATCGTCGGAGGTGCATGATGACTCACTTGCTCAGCGCTGCCGAATACGCCGCCATCGCCAGGGACCTCAAGTTCCCCACCACCTCTTTCGTCAATGGCGCGCCCTACACCTCAGTGTCGGGCAATACCTTTGCCACCCTCAACCCGGCAACCGGTGAAGTGCTGGCTGAAATCACCGCGTGCAATAGCGACGATGTGGATGTTGCCGTGGCCTCGGCCAGGCAGGCATTCGACGATGGCCGCTGGCATAAGCTCAGCCCCGGCGCACGCAAGAAAGTCCTGCTGCGCTTTGCCGATCTGCTGGAGCAGCACTCTCACGAGTTGTCTGTGCTCGAAAGCCTGGACAGCGGCAAGCCGGTGCGTGAGTGCCAACTGACCGACGTGCCGGAAACCATCCACATGATCCGCTGGCACGCCGAGTTGATCGACAAGATCTACGACAACACTGCGCCGGTTGGCCACGACGCCCTGACCCTGGTGGTGCGTGAGGCCATTGGTGTGGTCGGCCTGGTGCTGCCGTGGAATTTCCCGCTGCTGATGCTGGCCTGGAAAATCGCGCCGTCACTTGCGGCCGGTTGTTCGATTGTGGTCAAGCCGGCCAAGGAAACGACCTTGACCGCGCTGCGCGTGGCCGAGCTGGCGTCCCGGGCCGGTGTGCCGGACGGTGTGTTCAACGTGGTGTCCGGTGGTGGTCGCGAAGTGGGCGAGCCATTGGGGCGTCACATGGACGTCACCATGGTCAGCTTCACCGGTTCGACCGATACCGGGCGCCTGTTCCTGCAGTACGCGGCAGAGTCGAACCTCAAGCGCATCGTGCTTGAGCTGGGCGGTAAAAACCCGGCCGTGGTCATGAACGATGTGGCAGACCTTGATCTGGTCGCGGGCCATGTCGTCAATGGTTCTTTCTGGAACATGGGCGAGAACTGCTCGGCGTCTTCGCGCCTGATCGTCCATGCCGACATCAAGGATGAACTGCTCAAGCGTATTGGCGTGCAACTGCAGGACTGGAAGATGGGCAGTCCGCTCGACCCGGACAACCGCCTAGGCTCGATGGTCAGCAAAGCGCATTTTGACAAGGTCAGTTCGTACCTGGTGCAGGCTGGCAACGAAAAGCTGCGCGTTGTCTACGGTGGCAAAACTGAAGAGGGTATCTACGTGCAGCCGACAGTGATCGACGGTGTCGGTGCTGACAGCCAGCTGTTCAAGGAAGAAATCTTTGGCCCGGTGCTGACCGTCACCACGTTCAACACGCTGGAGGAGGCCATCGTCCTGGCCAACGACACGATCTACGGCCTGGCCGCGTCGGTCTACACCGATAATCTGCGCAACGCGATCAAGCTCTCGCGCGAGATCCGGGCCGGTATCGTCACCGTCAACTGCTTTGGCGAGGGCGATGCATCGACACCGTTCGGCGGCTACAAGCACTCCGGATTCGGCGGGCGTGACAAGTCCATCTGGGCCCACGACCAGTACACCGAGATCAAGACCATCTGGATTGATGTGTCCGAAGGCTAGAAAATCAGGCGCTCCATCACAACCCTTTACGCAAGCAGACTGGGGCGCCTTTACTCGAACGAAGTCAATTTAGCGGTCTTGCGTCTCTATTTTTCTCAAATAATTCAGATTATTTTCAAGTGGATGTGTAACTAACCGCTCGTCAGACCTGGCGTGAATTTCTTGAACATACGATTCGCTCTCCCGGACAGATTGAACATGTGCTGACGAAAATTCCCTTTCGTTTTGCCTCTGGGAGAAAGCAATGAAAGCCATCGTTTATAACGGTCCTCGTGACGTCAGTGTGCAAAACGTGCCGGACGCCAGAATCGAAAAACCTACCGACGTTCTAGTGCAGGTTACGACCACGAATATCTGTGGGTCCGACCTGCACATGTACGAAGGCCGAACCTCTTTTGAAACAGGAAGAGTGTTTGGTCACGAGAACATGGGAGTGGTCATTGAAGCGGGTGCCGGCGTTGACCGGGTCAAGGTAGGCGACCGGGTTTGCTTGCCCTTCAACATTGGCTGCGGCTTTTGCGAAAACTGTGAGAAGGGCCTGACCGGTTTTTGTCTGACGGCTAACCCGGGCAGTGCTGGTGCGGCCTATGGTTTCGCCGATATGGGGCCTTACCAGGGTGGCCAGGCCGAGCTGCTTCGCGTGCCTTATGCCGACTTCAACTGCCTGGTCTTGCCCGAAGATGCGCAAGAGCGTGAAGACGATTACGTCATGCTGTCCGACATCTTCCCGACAGGCTGGCATGCAACCGAGCTGGCTGGCCTGCTTCCAGGCGAAAGCATTGCCATCTACGGCGCTGGCCCGGTGGGTTTGATGGCGGCTCATTCAGCCATGATCAAAGGCGCTTCCCAGGTTTTCGTCGTAGACAATCATCCTGACCGCTTAAAGCTGGCTGCCCGGATGGGCGCCACGCCCATCAACTCGCTCGAGAAAGAAGCGGTGGATCAGATATTGAATCTGACCCATGGCAAAGGCACTGACCGCGGTTGTGAGTGTGTTGGCTATCAATGTTGCGATCGCCATGGCCATGAAGCCAATCACCTGACAATGAATAATCTCGTCGCTTCGACCAAGGCTACCGGGGGCATCGGTGTCGTTGGCGTATTCGTGCCGCAAGATCCGGGCGCGAAGAATGAACTGGCCAGGGAAGGCAAGATGGCCTTCGATTTCGGCGCGTTCTGGTTCAAGGGACAACAGATTCGCACCGGGCAGGCCAACGTTAAGGTCTACAACCGACGCCTGGCCGAGTTGATCCATCACGGACGGGCGAAACCCTCGCAGATTATTTCTCATCGACTCAAGCTCGCTGAAGGTCCAGACGCCTATAAGCACTTCGACGCGCGTGACGATGGCTGGACCAAAGTCGTACTCAAGCCCACAGCCTAAGACGAATCAGTGTGAAGGAGAAAAACATGATCGGAAACCATCGTAAGTTGGCCATTGCACTGTCGGTGATCGGCGCTGTTGCGCTTATCGGCGGCTGTGCTCGAGACCCGGAAAAACCTTCTGTTACCCAGCTCGCCGTCAGCGGCACAAAAAGCATGTTGCGCACTGATGCAGATATGCAGAAAGTGCTGAACAAATTTGCCAGTTTCGATGGCAAGGCCGTTGAAAAAATCACTCCGGCCGAGGCTCGTCAACAACCGACAATGGCCGATGCGGTCAAGGGTGTACTCACCGATCAAAAGCGTGACAGTACCCCTACGGCACTGGTGCCTGGCGTGACCACTCGTGATATTCAGGTTCCCGGTGCCGCAGGCTCGATGCCCGCGACGGTCTACACACCTGAAGGCACGGGGCCGTTCCCGGTCGTGTTGTTCTTCCACGGAGGCGGTTGGGTATTCGCCGACCGCAAGGTGTACGACGGCGGTGCGCGTGGTCTGGCCAGGCAGGCCGGTGCGGTGGTTGTATCCGTCGATTATCGACTCGCACCGGAAAACAAGTTTCCGGCGGCCCATGACGACGCTCTGGCCGCTTACCGCTGGCTGACCAGCAATGCGACTTCGCTCAATGGTGATCCGAAGCGTCTTGCATTGGCAGGTGAAAGCGCTGGCGGCAACCTGGCCGTCGCAACTGCAATCGCGGCCCACAAGGCAGGTCTGACACAACCCAGGCACGTCCTTTCCGTGTACCCGGTTGCGCAATCGAGTACAGACACCGAGTCCTATCTCAAATACGCAGATGCAATCCCGCTTAATCGTCCGATGATGCTGTGGTTCACCTCCCAGATCACCACCAGCCAGGCGGACACTAAAGACCCTCGAATCGACCTGGTACACGCCAACCTGCAAGGGTTGCCGCCCGTCACGGTCATCAACGCTGAAATCGACCCGCTGCGCGACGACGGTGCCCAGCTGGAGCAAGCACTTAAAACTGCAGGCGTAAGTGTGGAACGCAAGGTGTATCCAGGCGTTACCCACGAGTTCTTTGGCACCGCAGCGGTGGTGCAAAAGGCGCAGGACGCCCAGGCTTATGCAGGCTCGCGCTTGAAGGCCGACCTGGAAAAATAGTCTGTAAGGGGCGCGATGATCGCTTTGCGGATCTCGCGCCTCTGAATCAATGTCTTAACACCCAAGTGGTCAACCCCCGAATTTCTATTGATTGGCTGAAGGCCCGCATGACAAAGCGTCCGGGCGAAAAAGGGCTGCGTCTTTTTTTCATGATTGGAGAAGCTGAAATTGGACCCTGCCGAAGTGGACGGCTCTGTATAATGGCCCTTTAGCCACATCTATTTTGAACCCGTCCGTAGAAAAGAGATTCTGTGGCCATCATTGGGAGATTCGTTTGCCTACTGTTCCGGTAGATCCAGTCGGTGATGAGCGCTTGTCCCATGTGCTGAATGCCAGTGAGCGACTGGTGATGGCAGAATCGGTGGACGAGGTTGTTGCCGTACTCCGCGACACGGCGCGTGCCGCTGTGGGAGCTGAGGGCGTCGCGGTCGTTATCGAGCACGACGGACGCTGTTTTTATGTCGCGGAAGATGCTGTTTCTGCGCTTTGGCAAGGCCAGACCTTCCAGGCCGACCACTGTATTTCCGGGTGGGTGATGCATCGTAGTGAGACGGTCGCGATCCGCGACGTCCGGCTCGATCCACGCATCCCGCAGGACGCTTATGCGCCGACCTTCGTGCGCAGTCTCGTCATGGTGCCCATCGGTCGACCTGTTCCGGTCGCAGCACTGGGCGCTTACTGGTCAGAGGTTCGTACCCACGGCCACGATACGATCACGTTGCTGGAAAGCCTGGCGCGTCTGGCGACGATTGCCATTGAGAACGCGCGCCTTACCCAGGCACGCAATCGCGCGGCAGCATTGGGGGCTGCGCAGAACCGCATCCTGGGGCTGGCCGTCGAAGAGACGCCCCTCAACGTTGCGCTGGATGCAATCGTCCGCGAGGTCGAGGCGCTGTCCACGTCCCGCTTTCTGGGCAGCATCCTGCTGCTGGACGAGGAGGGCCTGCACCTTCGGCATTGCGCCGGGCCGAGCCTTCCCGGCGCCTACATCGATGCTGTCGAACGCCTCGTCATCGGCGCGGGCGCAGCCGCTTGCAACACCGCAGCATTTCGCAGCGATCCACGCTGGGCCGGGTTCCGCGAGCTGGCCATCGGGCAGGGCCTGCACGCTTGCTGGGCAACCCCGATCCGTTCGGCTCAGGGCGTCGTACTCGGCAGCTTTGTCATGTACCACCCTGAGCCACGCGATCCGTTATCGGTGGATATCGAGATCGTCGATTTCGTTGTGCGCACGGTCGGGCTTGTCGTTCACCGCGCTCGAGCGAAGGCTGCGATCCGCATCAGCGAGGCGCGCTACCGCCAGATCGTCGAGGGCGCAGAAGACTTCGCGATCATCACCTTCGATGCGCAGGGCGTGGTAACCAGCTGGAACATCGGTGCCCAGCGCGTCGTCGGCTATCGTGCCGAAGAGGTCGTGGGGCGCCAGGGTGATCTGTTCTACACCGACATCGACCAGGTCGAGCGTGTGTTTCACAGCGAGCTTGAAACCGCCCAGGAACAGGGCCGCGCCGTCAACGAACGCTGGCACGTTCGCAAGAATGGCACGCGCTTCTGGGGGTCGGGACTGATGATGCCGCTTGCCATGAACCACGGCGGCTTTGTGAAGATCTTCCGCGACCGTACGGCCGAGCACCAGGCGGAGGCGGCGCTGCAGGAGAGTGCGGCGCGGCTGCGTTTCTTTGATGAGCTCGACAGCCGGCTCTTTGACATTCGCCATGCCGAAGACGCGATGCTCGCAGCGACCGAGTTGCTTGGGCGCACGCTCAACGTGTCGCGCTGCGCCTATGCGGATGTCGACATCGATCACGACCGGTTCTGGATTCGCAGTGACTACAATGCGCCCGGCATCCAGAGCTCGGCCGGAACCTACAGGCTCGACTTTTTCGGTCCACGGGCGGCGGCTGATATGCGTGGCGGTCGCACGTTGATCCTGCGCGACGTCGTCGCCGAGCTTGCCGACGACATCGGGCGTGAGACTTTTCTGGCCATCGGCATCGACGCGATCATTTGCTGCCCGCTGGTAAAGGACGGTCGGCTGACGGCAATGATGGCGGTTCATCAGAATCAGCCTCGGGACTGGTCACCGTCCGAGATCTCCTTGGTCAAGGAAGTCGTCGAGCGCTGCTGGGCGCACGTCGAACGGGTGGGCGCCGAGGCGCGCCTGCGCGAGAGCGAGGAGCGATTGCGCCTTGCCGTCGACAACGCCGATATCGGCTTCTGGGACGTGGATACAGTTCACAACACCCTGATCTGGCCGCCACGGACCAAGGCGATGTTCGGTATTTCTGCTGACGTGCCGGTCTCGATTCAAGACTTCTACGACGGCCTGCATCCCGAGGACCGAGAGGCGACGGTCGAGGCCTTCGCGGCGGCCGTCGACCCTGAACGCCGCGCGCTCTATGACGTGGACTACCGCACGATCGGCAGGGAAGACGGCATCGTTCGCTGGGTGGCCGCCAGGGGCCGGGCTGTGTTCGATGCGACCGGACGCTGCCTGCGCTTCACCGGCACGGCAGTCGATGTCACCGCCCGCAAGGCCGCCGAAGAAGAACTGCGTGAACTCAATGCCACGCTCGAAGCGAGGATTGCCCAGGCCATCGCCGAACGTGAGGACGTCCAGCAGGCGCTGCGCCAGAGTCAGAAGATGGAGGCCATGGGGCAGCTTACCGGCGGCGTAGCCCACGATTTCAACAACCTGCTCACCCCGATCGTCGGCACCCTCGACATGCTCCAGCGCAAAGGCGTGGGTGGTGAACGGGAGCAGCGTCTGATTGCCGGCGCCGTGCAATCGGCCGATCGGGCCAAGACGCTGGTGCAGAGGTTGCTCGCCTTCGCCCGCCGTCAACCGCTTCAGGCGGTTCCGGTCGACGTGGCCAGGCTGGTGAGTGACATGGGCGACCTGGTGGCCAGCACCACCGGCCCGCAAATCAAGGTCGTGGTCGATGCCCCGCAGGATTTGCCGGCAGCGATGGCCGATCCGAACCAGCTTGAGATGGCACTGCTGAATCTCTCTGTGAACGCCCGCGACGCCATGCTTGAGCGCGGGACGATGCGGATATCGGCCAGCACGGAATTTGTCCGTGCGGGTCACCGTTCAAAGCTTGCGACAGGTGAATACATTTGCCTGTCAGTCGCGGACACCGGCACGGGCATGGACGCGGCCACGCTCGCCAGGGCAGTGGAACCGTTCTTTTCGACCAAGGGCGTCGGAAAAGGCACGGGTCTGGGGCTCTCGATGGTTCATGGACTGGCATCCCAGTTGAACGGCGCGCTGACGATTCAAAGCTCACCCGGTCTGGGGACCAACGTGGAGCTTTGGCTGCCACGCAGCATGACCGTGCCGGCAGCGGCCTTGCGCATTGTCGAGGCTGCGCAGCCACAATCGGCACATGGATTTGCGTTGCTGGTCGATGATGAAGAGCTTGTGCGCGCCAGCACGGCGTACATGCTGGCCGAGCTGGGCTACCGCGTGATGGAGGCCGCGTCAGGCGAGGAGGCTTTGCAATTGCTGGATACTGGACAGCCATTCGACCTGCTTGTCACCGACCATCTGATGCCGGGCATCAGTGGCACCGATCTGGCCAGGCTGGTCAGCACCTCGCGTCCCGGGGTCAAGATCCTCATCGTCTCCGGCTATGCCGAACGCGAAGGGCTCGACCCGGACCTGCCGCGGCTTGCCAAGCCGTTTCGCAAGGATGAGCTGGCGGCGAGTTTGTTGCAGCTGGGTGGTGAGTCTTGAGAGGGGCAAGAGGAAGCAGTAATTCCCATCCCGGAAATCATGCCATCGGGTAATGGTTTTGAATGGCGTGGGAACCATCAAGCTTAAAAAGGTTCGAAGGCGCAGCCGCCGGCCCAGCGTTCTGGAGCAGCGGCTCCCCCGTTATATCGCGCCTAGGCAAAGCCGGCAGCCATTGCCGAGCGCTGGTCACTGATGGAACGCGACTGACCCCAAGGACCCTTTATGTCTGGATTCATCCGTGCATTCGCACGTCTTTTACCCCTTGCCGTGCTCAGTGGCTGCGCGGCCCAATCGCCCGTTTTCGTCAGCGAACCCCTGCAACCGGCGGCGGGTGGCCCGGTGGCTTACCTGGTCGGCAGCATCGGCCCATTGGGGCGCGACGCCGCCTATACCAATCAGCGCATCCTGCTGCGCAAGCGCGGTGTACCTGATGGTGCCGCGGCCTGGTGGGGCCATGCTGCAGTGGCGCATACCCCCCAAGACATCCAGGACTCGCGCAGCCCTGATGATAAGGCGCTGCCCGGCGAAGCCAGTGTGTTTGTCATGCCCCTCAAGCCGGGCGATTACGAGCTTTACGATTTCCAGTTCTTCTGGAACGGCGCCAATAGCAGCTTTCGTTCCGTCCAGGCGCGTGAACAGTTTGTGATCCCGCTGCGACTGGAGCCGGGCAAAGCCTACTACCTCGGCGAATTCCGCTCACGCTGCATCGACGTGTCGGCCTGTATCTTCGTGCATGACAGCCAACAGCCACGCGATGAAGTAATTGCCCGACGCTACAGTCCCGACCTGCCGGTGCTGCAACCCTTGAACTTCGACCTTGCGCCTGCCTATCCCTTCGTGTTGCCAGCGAAGTCGTCGCCTGAAACGGACGCCGTATCAGGCACCCCAAGGAGTACACGATGAGCAAGCCCATCATGTTTGCCGCCAGCCTGTTACTGGCCGGTTGTGCCGGTACCCAGACCTTGCCCGATCCTCAGATCGAAGCGGGCCGCGACTACCTGCCGCCGATCACGGTGATGATTGATTCGCAGGAGCACGGCTCCGAACTGCGCAACTACCTGCGCGAAAGCGGCGTCTTCAGTAAGGTCGAAAGTGGCACGGCCAAGGCAGGGGAAACCCAGGTGATGGTCAACCTGAACGTCAAGCGCGAGATGGCCCCCACGCCGCTGCTGTTCCTCAGTGCTGCCACGCTGTTCCTGTTGCCATTGCAGAACGACATGGATACCAGGGCCGATTTCACCGTGATGCGCGATGGCAAGGTGCTCAAGCGTTACCACTATGAAAACTACATGGGCAAGTATTCCTGGCTGTTGGATCTCGGAGTACCCGAGCGCCAGGAAAATATCCGCCGTGTGGCGCGTGCCTTCGCCCGTGACATGCAGACCGCGAGCCTGGCCGACAAGCCGCTGGAGATGCAATGACCAAGCACCTGTTCAAGATCGCGGCAGTCGCCGGCGGACTGCTGGTGCTCAGCGGCTGCAATCCGTCGATGAAGCCGCTGGGCTATCACGCGCAAAAGCCTTATGTGCCGTTGAGCCTGCTGGTGGTGCCGCAAGGCTATACGCGCCATGACATCCAGGAAAGCAATGAGTTGACCGAGGCCGTGAAGTCGTCCGGTGCGTTTTCATTTACCGACCATGGTTTCTCACGCAAGGGTTATGGCTTGGTCATCACCCAGCCGCCGGGTGAGGGCGGCGGGCTGCTGGTTGCACTCAATGCCCTGACTCTGCTGACCTTGCCGGTACCCTACAGCTACGTGCATAACCTCAGCGGCCAGGTCTACAAAGACGGCCAGTTGCTGCGCACGTTCAACTACACGCGCGAGGGCATGAGCGTGGCCACTTGGTACGTTGCGCCGCCAAATACCGAAAACCGGCGGCAGATGCTCACCGAACTGATGCAGGACCTGGAGGCCAGCAAGCTGATTCCCCATACAGGCGAGGAATGACAAGGCTGGCTTTTCCTGATCAAAGACTGTGTCCGGGGTGAAGATAAAACCCGGCTGGATAACGCCATCCTTCTGCAAACAGCGGCCGGCGATGTTGCCGAACGATTCGGTGTGACGACAAGTACACCTGAGTCAGGTCTGGCTGCTTTCGCTGCACGCCTCGTTCTGGAGGTAATACGCCGTAGAGCGCTCGACCACCGGCAGCATGCCACTGAGCGGGCGTGCTGAGTTGAGACTCTCCAGACTTTCGCCGGTGCCAAGCAAGGCGACGGTGTGTTGGCTGCAGTTGTAGACATGCCTTGAATACAACGCCCCTAACAAACCATCCCGTCGGGTCACTACCACGCGTTGCTGAATATGGCCGGATTTTTCCAGCAGGGTATGCCGAGCATTGGGGTCGTGAGGAATGTTGATGAGCGTTTCGGCTGCCTGAGCCAGAGCCGCTTGTGTCATACAGGCAGGGATCAATAAGGCCAGCCAGAGTGCTTGAATGTTCATCAGTGCTTCCTGCGGATGAGACGGCGCGTCATGCGTATCCCGAGATTATGGGATCCAAAAAAATGGGCATAGCGCCGCTTATCGGCCTGTGCAGCGCTCTGGCACAACTCTCTGAGAGTTATTGAACATCCTGTTGTGCAACAGCCACTTGGCAACGGTTTCCGGCAAGCGTCAGTGCCATGACGCTTGCTACTCTCAGGATTTGCCGACCAGTGGTGCGCAGCACGCTTTCCAGATCTGGCGCATGCAGTTCTTGAGCAGCCGTTTTTTTGATGGAAACAACGGAGCTGGTGGGAACAGGCGCTTCACTCGATTGGCGGACTGTACGAGGTCGAGCGAAACGCCAAGGAAATGAGAGACGAAGATCGCTGGCGATTACGCCAGGAAACAGCGGTGCCCGCCGAAAAACTGCATCAGTGGATGCCTGCCTGATCTGTGCAAGGTGTGCGTACCACAGTGGAATCGATCATTCAGGTGTCCATATCAACCAACCTTTCCCGGTCCAGCCGGATGTATATTGAAATGACTGAGTATGGAGCTGATCAGTCCTGGAAAGCGCATTTCAACATCCTCCTGCCGAAGAGCGTTCATATGGGTTGCACCAACGCTGCGCGTGCGCATCAACCCCGCATCACGCAGAACTCTGAAGTGGTGAGAGGCGCTTGATTTAGGTCGGCCGCCATCTAGCTCGCCACAGGTCGCTTCATTCACATCAGCAAGGTGACGAATAATGTTCATGCGCACAGGATCGCTCAAGGCATAAAGAACACGCTCAAGAATGAACTCCTCGGGTTCCGGATGTTTGAATGCTCTGGAGGACTGGCTGCTGCCATTGGTCGAGGCAGGTGTCGACGTCCTGCACTGCTCACAACGCCGCTTCTGGGAACCCGAGTTCCCTGAGATTGACGGTGAGAACGGCCTGAACTGCGCAGGCTGGGCGAAGAAAGTCACCGGCGCCGCGACCATCAGTGTGGGTTCGGTCGGGCTGGAGAATGATGTTACCAACGCCTTCGCCGGCAAGGGATCAACCCCGGCGAGCCTGGATCGGCTTATCGAGCGCATGGAACGCGAAGAGTTTGATCTGATTGCAGTAGGGCGTGCTCTGCTGAGTGACAAGGATTGGGTCGCCAAAGTGGAGAAACGCGATTACGCCGATCTGAAGGGTTTCAATCCGGCATCGTTAGCCGAATTGATTTGAGCATCGCAGTGCAAAGGAACGTGTGACACCGCGAAGGTTTCAGTTTGAGGGGGCAGAGCTCTGGCCTGGTGTTGCGAGGTCGAGATCGCCCCCTTGTTGAGTGCGCCATGACCAACGGATCAAGGCCACTCAACAAAACTGCGCACCGCATCGTGCGCTAATGCCAGCGGGCGTTTGTAATCAGTCATCGCCATTGATAGCGGTGACATAAACCCCGGTCAGTCCTCCCAATGCAGCGGTCGCTTGCGATGCTTTTCTCAAGACAGTGGAGCGGACGCGCTTGATTTGCTCGGCGTTGAATCGATCTGCGGGCCCCGACAGAGTCAACGCGCCGACCAGTTCGTTTTCAGTGCCAAACACCGGAACGGAAATCGCAGCCGTGTCTGGATCCCGCTCTCCGAATGAGACTGCCCAGCACTGTTCGCGGATGGATTCAAGGGATGGGTCTTTTGCTGCGCCAAATGCGCGAAGGACTTTGCCTGAAGCACCCGCATTGATGGGGAATCGATCTCCTTCATGAATGGAAACACGTACCGATCGTTTAGGTTCGACACGGAGCAAGACGACTCTGCTTGCTCCTTGCGCAACATAAAATGATGAGGTTTCCGCGCATTCCTGGGACAGCGCTTCGAGTATGGGCAGTAGCGCATCACGCAGGTTGAAGGCGCCCTGATAAAGCTGGGCGAGCCGAAGAGGTTCGTGCCCGACAGCAAATTGACCGTCCGCCAGTCTGCGTATGAAGCCTGCGCGCTCCAAAGAGGTCATCAGGCGCAAGATCGTACTTTTGTACAGGCCTGTGCGCCGTGATATTTCAGCCAAAGGCAGGCTGGGGCGATCGGAATCGAACGCTGCGAGAATCGCAAAGGCCCGGTCTACGGCGGCGACACCGCCTGCTGCTTCATTATTGTCGTCACTTGCTGGGGTGTTGTAGGTAGGCATAGCGTCACTTTTGGTGCTTGAAAAAGGCCTGCCACTGGGCAGGCCAACCCGAGCTGCTTAAATCCCAACATAGAGAATCCAGCCTTCGGGTGCAACAGAACACTGTTCTGATCAGGCTTCTCGCATAAACAGCTTGAGCACCAGTGCCATCACGGCAGCGAAAAACAGAATGCAGCCCATCACCATCAGCCCTGCGGTGAAGGACTGCGTGGTTTCTTTCAGATAACCCATCAGCGACGGTCCAACGAAACCGCCGAACGCTCCAATTGAGTTGATAAGGGCAATGCCACCCGCTGCCGCCTGACCACTGAGAAATTTGGCGGGCAGTGTGTAAAAAATGGTCTTGGCCGAAATGGTACCGACCAACGCCAGCGTGATACCTATCAGCGCAGGAATCAACGCGCTCATCTGAAGCGCGAGCATCAGGGCCAGCCCGGCCAGAACCAACGCAATCACAAGGTTCAGAATCCCTTTGCCGGTCCGGTCCACATGCCTGGCCCAAAACAGCAATCCTATGGTCGAGAAGAAATAGGGGATGGATGCAATCCAGCCAATCATGCTCAGCTCTACGCCTTGCGCCTTGAGCATTTGTGGCAGCCAGATACCTATTCCGTATGTACCAATCGTGAAGCTGAAAGTGATCGAACTGAGAATCCATACACGAGGGTCTTTGAGCGCTCCCTTGAATGCATGACTCTTTTGAGTTTTGCCCGTCTCCGCTGCCAGAAGCGAGTCCAGTGCATCGCGCTCCTCAGTGCTGAGCCATTTGGCTTCGCTGGGCCGATTGGCGAGTACTTTCAGGGTAATCAGCCCCAAAACGCATGCTGGAAGCCCTTCAATGATGAACATCCACTGCCAGCCGGCCAATCCCCAAGCGCACCGTGCATCTGCAGCAGCCAGATAGACAGCGGACCGCCCACAAGAAACGAAATCGGCGTCGCGACGGTAAACCAGGCCAATACGCGGGTACGGTACTGGAGTGGAAACCAAAGAGTCAGAAAGAAGATGACGCCGGGGAAGAATCCTGCCTCAGCCACGCCGAGAATGAAGCGAATGATGTAGAAGCTGTAGGGCCCGACCACAAGAGCGGTGGCAGCTGCTGCCAGCCCCCAGGTGATCATAATCCGGGCCATCCAGAGCCTGGCGCCATAGCGATACATGGCAAGATTGCTAGGGACTTCGCATAAGCAATATCCAACGAACATGATGCCTGCACCCAGCCCGAACTGGGAGGCTGTCAGGCCAAGCTGATCCGTCATTTGCAACGCGGCATAGCCAACGCTCGTACGGTCCAGATAGTTAAAGAAGTAAGCCAGAGCCAAGAGCGGGATCAGTCGCCATGCAGCTTTGCGCAGCGCGCGTTGCTGGAGTTCGGACAGCTCAAGGGGTTGTGCCAGGGAGCAGCGTTTGCTGGAGTCGTGACGTTAGCCATGACAGGTTCCTCGATATTGTTCTTATGTACGGTCAGACGAAGTGGGCAACGTCGATGCATGGCCAACACCCGATGGGCGTTGGCACTGCACATTTATTGGCGCCAGTTCTTGTGCGGATCTATCAGAGTCGAACCAGACCGGCGGATGCCAGGTCATTGATTGCGCTACTTTCGTACCCCAACTCGGTCAACAGCTCCCGCGAGTGACTGCCGATTTCAGGCACTGGCAGTCGTGCACCAAAACGCTGGCCATCCATTTCAAATGGCAGCATCGGCACTTTTGTTGTTTGCCCATTACCGAGCGCCAGTTCAGTCAGCCCACCCGACTCATTCAGGTGTTTATCATCGAAGAGATCTTCCGGACGTTGAATTGGCGAGAAAGGCAGGCCGGCCATTTCGCACAGCGCCATGACGGACGCTTTGTCCATAGCCTGGAGACGCTCGCGCACAATTGGCATGATTCGCTCACGGGCCTGCACACGCTGGTTATTGCGGGCTAACGAGTCATCATTGGAGAATTCCGGGAAATCGAATGCTTTGCAGAATTCGACCCATTGGCTATCGCTCACGACGCCCAGGAATACCTGCTGGCCTTCTGCAGCAGTTTCGAAAACGTCATAAATAGCCCAGGCAGAAATGCGGCTTGGCATCGGTGCTGCGGCCGCCCCGGTCACCACCTTTTGCATCATGTGCTGCGCGACCAGGAACGCGGAGTTTTCGAACAGACCGGTCTGGACAAACTGACCCTTGCCACTGTCTTTGCGCTGGAGGAGGGCTGCCAATACAGAGATAGCGCTGAACATACCGCCCATCACATCGTTGACCGACGCACCTGCGCGCAGTGGACGACCAACCGGGCCGGTCATGTAGGCGAGCCCGGTCATCATCTGGACAACCTCGTCCAGCGCTGTCCGTTTTTCATAGGGGCCAGGCAGGAAGCCTTTCATCGAGCTGTAGATAATATCTGGCTTGATCGCCTTGATCGCGTCGTAGCCAAGGCCCAGTTTCTCCATGGCGCCTGGACGAAAGTTCTCCGTCACCACATCTGCGGTAGCGATCAGTTTCTTGACCGCGGCCATTCCTTCTTGCGACTTGATATCGACGGCGAAGCTTTTCTTGTTGCGGTTGTAAGTCAGCCAGTAGCCTGCGCCGGACCCCATCAGGCGACGGGTATTGTCACCTTCAGGAACGGGCTCTACCTTGATCACCTCTGCGCCAAGATCTGCAAGCAGCAGGCCACAGGTTGGCCCCATGACCATATGAACGAACTCAATGACTCGGATGCCGGCAAGTGGCAGTGATTTGTCCGGGGACTGGCTCATACTGCCTCCTTCGCATAGGTAAAGTTTTTTCCAACACCGGCATCGGGGATAAAGCCATACAAGGCCTCACCTGGAAGGCCTTGGCGCAGCCACTCGCGTGCAGCGACCAGACGATCGATATCGACGCCGGTTCGCAAACCCATGGACTCGAGCAGGTAAACCAAATCTTCGGTCACGATGTTGCCTGAGGCGCCGGGAGCGTATGGACAGCCGCCAATACCGCCCTGTGACGCATCGAAGACCGTCACGCCAGCCTCGAGCGCCGCGACAACATTGGCCAGGCCTTGACCGCGCGTATTGTGGAAATGGGCGCTTCCGGCCAAGGCGCCAAGCTCATTTCGCAGCCGGGTGAATACTCGACGAACCTGAGCCGGGTTGGCGTAGCCGACAGTGTCTGCCAGTCCGACCTCATCGACTCCCAACCCGGCCATCTTTATCGCCATGGCGATGCTCTCGTCTTCAGTAACCACGCCTTGAATGGTGCAACCGAAAACGGTGGAAAGGCCGGCCTCGATGGCGACTCCGGGGAACTGCTCATTGCGCAGCGCAACCACAGCCCTGACCTCTTCAAAGACCTGAGCGTGCGTTTTACGAACATTGGAAAGGGAGTGAGGTTCGCTGACGGAGATCGGTAGCGTGATTTTCTGAACGCCCGACTCGAAGGCTGCCTGTGCGCCCTTGAGATTCGGCACAAGCGCGGTGACGAAGAGGCCGGAAATCTGACGAGCGTGAACAACCAGTTCAGCGCAGTCGGCCATCTGCGGAAGAAGTTTTGGCGGTACGAACGATCCAACTTCGATCTCGCGCAATCCCGACTCGGCCAGTGCCGAGAGCCAGCGAAGTTTCAACTCGGTAGGCATGGTTGCCTTGATGCTTTGCAGGCCATCGCGGGGGGCGACTTCACTGACCAATACATCGATATCTGAACCGTGGTGCATGGAGGTTCTCCTCATCGGCTGGAGAGCCTTTGGAACATTCACGCGGCAGGCTATTGGGGTAGCACAGGTCCGTATTTTATGATTGTTCTGTTAGGCAGAATGACGTTCTGTTAAATAGTATCTGCGCCATTTTCTTATGCTGTCAATGCCCATTCATGCTTGTTGAAGCACGCAGGAAGAAAAATATTTGTGCATGTGTACGGCTTGACAGATGCCATTAAATTTTGGAAAAGTGTTTCGTACAAAGAAATGGTGTTCTGTCAGATAGAACATTAAATATAAGAATGCGTATCTGGATACTCACCCATCGCCGAAAATGGATGCAGTGCCTGCGCGCTTTGCGGAGATCTCCATGAGCCTTTATGCCCCTCCCCAGGACCTCCAGACCGAAGTTTTCAGCCGCATGCCTGAGAAATTCTGGCGCGATGGCGATTCGGATTGGGTAAGAGCCAACAAACCTGGCCAGGTCGTCAGTTGCTTTCTTGAAGGCCCGTCGTTCGACAAAGCCGGAAATCTCTATGTGACGGACATTCCCTACGGTCGAATTTTCCGTATTTCTCCTGCCGGCGAGTGGGAGCTGGTAGTCGAGTACGATGGCTGGCCAAACGGGTTAAAGATCCATGCAGATGGTCGTATCTTTGTCGCGGACTACAAGCGCGGCATCATGGTGCTCGACCCTGCCACCAAGACCATCGAGCCTTTCCTCACCCATCGGCGTAGCGAGGGTTTCAAAGGGGTCAACGATCTTTTCTTCGATCAGGAAGGGCGCCTCTATTTCACTGACCAGGGCCAGTCAGGCATGCACGACCCGTCCGGTCGTGTATTTCGATACGACCTGCAAACGCAGCGACTGGACTGCCTCATCGACAACGGCCCGAGCCCGAACGGCCTGGTGCTGGATCTGAAAGAACAAGCATTGTTCGTCGCCATGACTCGTGGAAATGCGGTGTGGCGGCTACCTATCCAGAAAGACGGCTTTACCTCGAAGGTGGGCATTTTCAGCGCCATGGCTGGTGGAGTCAGTGGTGCAGACGGTATGGCTCTGGACGATGAGGGTAATTTGTACGTCTGCGATGCCGGTAACGGCTGCGTATGGGTCTTCGATGCTCATGCCGTGCCAATGTATCGGATTCGGGCATGCTCGACCGGCAAGACCGTTACCAATCTGGCTTTCGGCGGCGAGGGCAATCGCACGCTGTTCATCACGGAATCGGCTACTGGTCACATTCTGAAAGTGCACTTGCGCCACGCAGGAAAAAAACTCTTCTCCCACGCCTGAGCTGAAATAACTCGCCACGTCTATGCGTGACCGCGTAGGCGTCCGCTCGTCCAGAAGATGAGCACACGAAAGTCTTCACTATAAAACCGATAAGACGAGGGACTTCATGATCACGATCCTGAGCTACACCATGATCATCTGCTTCATGTACCTGATCATGTCAAAGCGGCTCTCTCCGTTGGTGGCATTGATACTGGTACCTGTTGTATTTGCCTGCGCAGCCGGGTTCGCTGGCGAGCTGGGCCCGATGATGTTTGATGGCGTGAAGATGCTTGCTCCCACGGGCATCATGCTGACGTTCGCCATCCTGTACTTCTGCATGATGACCGATGCTGGACTGTTCAACCCGCTGATTGAAACAGTCATCAGAGTCGTCAAGGGTGATCCTCTGAAAATCGTATTGGGCACAGCTGTTCTGGGGATATGCGTTGGCCTGGATGGCGATGGGGCAACCACTTACATCATCACCACAGCCGCTCTTTTGCCCCTGTACCGTCAGACAGGTATCCGCCCGCAAGTCATGGCAACCGTACTGCTGCTCACAATAGGTGTGATGAATATCCTGCCTTGGGCAGGCCCGTTCTCCCGTGCCGCCAGCGCCATGCATGTCGACATCACTGAGTTGTTCATCGAGATGCTGCCGATCATGTTGGCGGGCCTGGCCTGGGTGTTGCTGGTAGCCACCATCCTGGGCCGCCAAGAGCGCAAAAGACTCGGAGTGGCACGAATCGATCTGGAGAACCTCATTGCTGAGCTTGAGCAATCCAGGCTCACTGGCTGGCGATTTATCTTCAGCGCCATGCTGACGGTCACGTTGATCGCGCTGATGATGCTGAACGTCATGCCTCTGTCGACATTATTCATGATCGCCTTCGGCTTGGGGCTTGTCGTCAACTACCCTACGTTGAAGGCGCAGAAAGAAGTCATCGACAAATACGCGGGAAGTGTCCTCTCGGTAACGTTACTGATCTTCGCTGCAGGCATATTTGTAGGCGTCATGTCAGGGACGGGAATGATCAAGGCCGTTTCTGAAAGCCTGGTGCAGATCATTCCGGAGTCGGCTGGCCAGTTTATGTCGGTCTTCACCGCCATTATCAGTATGCCGTTCACTTACATCCTCACCAATGACGCATTTTACTTCGGTATTTTGCCCATCCTGGCTGAGACCGCTGCGCATTATGGTATCGATGGGAAAGAAATGGCCGTCGCAGGATTGATTGGCCAGCCTGTTCACCTGTTGAGCCCGCTGGTGGCATCAACTTACTTGCTATGCGGCCTGCTTAACGTTGACTACGGAGATAACCAGCGCGCTTCGATTGGTTGGAGTATGGGCACCTGCCTGGTCATGTTCATCGCTGCCGTCCTCTTTGGCTCGATCACGGTTTTAGCCTGATCCGCCTGCCCGGTCTAAACAGCCCTGCAGCCAGCCGGCTTTCGGAGTGTCCGCTCTGCGGCCGGCCTGTTTGAAGTTGCCTGCTCTTATCTGATGTTCTGAACGTCGAGCCCCTCGCGTGGCCACCATCCACACCGGTACATTCCTCGACGTTACGGGCGGTCAATGAATCAGAGGCACGGATCATCCAACTGCTTGCGCTCGGTTTCAAGTAACAGCGGGCTGCCTCACCTTGCGACTCAATCCCGGTGTCTGGCCCGTAATGCGCTTGAATGCACGACTGAAAGCGGCCTGCGATGTATAGCCCAAACGCTGCGCTACCTCTTCAATCGGCAGCCTTTCGAGGGTCAGCCACTGGCTCGCGAGCCGCATTCGCAGTTCGGTGACATAGCGCAGCGGGGCCATGCCAATCGTCGCCTGGAAGCGGTCCGCGAAAACCGAGCGTGAGGTATTACAGTGCTCTGCCAACTGCGCAACGGTCCAGTCGCGGCCCGGTTGCTGATGAAGTGCAAGCAGTGCACCGGCCAGGCGTGGATCGCGCAAGGCGGCGACCAGGCCAGAGGCATTTCCGCAGGCGCACTCCACCCAGCCGCGAACGACCATGGCAGCCACCACGTCGGCCAACCGCGCAAGGATACCGGCGAAGCCGACACGGGCGGCGCTGACCTCGCGTTCCATGGTGGTCAGGATCGGCACCAGCCCGGGGTAACGCTGGCCGCCGGCATCAATCAGCATCAGGCCCGGCATCAGCCGGCCAAGGCCATGGATACTGCCCAGTTCAAACTCCATGCAACCACTGAACACAATTGTGCTCGGCGTGGGGCTGGCATCGGTTCCGGTATCCACCGCGCTGACGGTGTCGCCCAAGGGCGCGCCGTCCAGACGGTCGATGTCTTGAACGGACACATCCGCATGGGAAGCCAGTTGATGGGCTGCGCCGTGGGAGATGAACACGGCGTTGCCGGCAGACAGCGCGTAGGTGCTGCCGTCCTCCATTTGCAGCAGCGCATTGCCGACGGCCATGAAGTGGAACCAGGCGTGCCCGGGCTTTTCCGCAAAACCCAAACCAAAGGTCGGGCCCGCCTGGATACGCCGGTATTCAACGCCACGCAGGCGCATGCCGCGCAACAGCTCGTTGATGAGGTCCGAGGAGAGAGCAAACTGATCTGCAGGCATCGTTCAGGTGTTTTAGTCAAAAAGTAGAGACTTTGGATCATAGATCATCCAGTTTTCGGCGCCTAGACTTCGGCTCGCAATGAAAATTGGGAGATCCGAGCAATGACTGACTGTGTATGTAACGCCGTGTCCGACCGCCATCCCGGCATCGGCGCGGACGTAGAGCCTGCGACGCCCGCGTGGATGGCCGTCTTCTCGTTGGCAATGGGAGTGTTCGGATTACTGACCGCTGAGTACCTTCCGGCCAGTTTGCTGACACTGATGGCTACCGACCTGGGCGTGTCCGAAGCGCTGGCCGGGCAAGCGGTAACGGTGACAGCCGTGGTGGCGCTGTTTGCCGGCTTGTTGGTGCCAGGCCTGACCCGCAGCATCGACCGGCGTTGGGTGTTGCTGGGTTTTTCCACGCTGATGGTCGCCTCCAATCTGTTGGTCGCCATTTCCTCCAGCTTTGCGGTGCTGTTGTTGATGCGCATCTTGCTGGGCATTGCCCTGGGCGGGTTCTGGAGCATGGCGGCGGCAGTAGCGATGCGCCTGGTGCCGAGTGCCTTGTTACCCCGGGCGCTGTCGATCATTTTCAGCGGCATTGCCATCGGCACGGTCGTGGCAGTGCCGCTGGGCAGCTATCTGGGCGGGCTATATGGCTGGCGCAGCGCGTTCTTTGCAGCGGCAGCGGTCGGCATGGTGACCCTGGCTTTCCAGTCCTTCACTCTGCCGCGCCTCGCGCCGCGCCGGCCGGCACGTCTGCGCACCGTTTTCGAGGTGTTGCAGCGTCCGGGCATCGCCATCGGGATGTTCGGTTGCGTGCTGGTGCACAGCGGCCACTTCGCGATGTTCACCTATGTTCGGCCGTTCCTTGAAGGGACGACCGGCATCGGCCCGCAAGGGCTGTCACTGATGCTGCTGGGGTTCGGTGTGGCGAACTTCGCCGGCACGTTGTTGGCCGGCAAGCTGCTGGAGCGCCACCCGCTGGCCACCCTGGTGCTGATGCCCGCACTCGTCGGCGTTGCGGCACTGGCGTTGGTGCTGTTGCCGGCCTCGGTGCCGGGGCAGGCGGTACTGCTGGCGATCTGGGGCCTGGCCTTTGGTGGTGTGCCGGTGGCGTGGTCGAACTGGGTCGCCAGCGCGGTACCTGATCAGGCGGAAAGCGCCGGAGGCATGGTAGTGGCCTCTGTGCAGTCAGCCATTGCCACCGGTGCCGCCGCTGGCGGTGCAATGTTCAGCCTCGGTGGCAGCGCAGGTGTATTCGTCGCGGCGGCCGTGCTGATGCTGCTGGCCGCGTTGCTGATTGCGCTGCGTGTCCGCGTCCCTTCTGCCCATGGCGCTCGCCAGCCCAAACCCGCGCTGCACCTTTGATCCGGTTTGCCAAACCGCCTCGATCCGTCCGTCACCAGGAGATACCCCATGAACAATACGACGTCTCACCAAGGACGCCTCAAATCGTTGCGCGCAGCAGGCATCGGCAATGCGCTCGAATGGTTTGACTGGACCCTGTACGCAACCTTTTCGGTGTACCTGGCCAGCAACCTGTTCGACAAGACCGATGCGCGCTCGGCGATGCTCGCGACGCTTGCTGTGTTTGCGGTTGGCTTTGTCGCACGCCCTGTCGGCGGATGGTTGTTTGGCCGATTGAGCGACCGGCTGGGGCGCCGGACCATCATGGTGCTCACCATGCTTTTACTGGCGATCAGCAGCCTGGGCATCGCGCTTATCCCTGACTATCAGAGCATCGGCCTGTATGCCTCGGTCGCACTGTTGTTTTTCCGCCTGATGCAGGGGCTCGCCCATGGCGGGGAGACAGGGGTTTCCTATACCTACGTCGCCGAGATCGCGCCAAGCAAACACCGTGGTTTATGGTCGAGCTCGGTCTATGTGGGGGTGACGCTGGGAGTGATGTCAGCCACGGCCGTGGCGGCAGCGCTGACCTGGCTGCTGGGCGCGCAGGCAATGGGTGACTACGGCTGGAGGATCGGTTTTGCCATCGGTGGAGTCCTCGGCATTTATGCTTTGTTCTTGCGCCGCGGCGCGCAGGAATCTCATGTGTTCGTAGAACAGCAGGGGCAAGCGCAGCCGCCGCGCAAGCTGTCCACGGGGGAGATGCTACGCGTGGCACGTAACATCGTCATGCTTGCAGCGGCCGCCAATGTCACTTACTACGCCTGGGTCACGTTCGGCGCTTCGACGGCGATTGCCCAGGGCATGGACGCCACGGGGGCCTATGTGGCCAGTCTTCTCGCGCAGGTCCTCTGCGTGTGCTGGTTGCCGGTCTGCGGAATGTTGTCCGATCGGGTAGGGCGCCGGCCCATGGTCATCGCCTGGGGCCTGGGTGTGATCGTGCTGACCTATCCCATTTCAATAATGGTGACCACTGAGCCCTATACGCTGTTTTTGGCCCAGGTGCTGGGGCTTGGCGCCTGGTCGTTGATCGCGGCGATTTTCCCCGCGGTGCTGTCCGAGCAGGTGCCGACCCAGGCACGCGCGCAGGGCGTCGGTCTGGTCTCGTCGGTTTCAGTGGCGATCTTTGGCGGCACCGCCCCTTATCTGCACAACTACCTTGGCGGCGCCGACCTTGGCTATCTGTACGTCAGCTACGTGATCGGGTTGGGCGTAGTCACCGTTCTGGCAGGGTTTCTTATCGACGAAACGGCGGGCATCGACCTTGCGCATATCGAGGCGCCCGGCGCTCGAGCCGGCGTAAATACATTGACTGGTCGAGCCACAGAGTCAGCCGAACAAAGGAGTACGACTCAATGAATGCCACAGACCTGAAAAACGCCGCTGCACGAGGTGAACGACCGGGCGCCAACGTGACCGTCAGCCAGACTTCAGGCCCCCGTCAGGCCGCACGCGAGACCTGGGTCGAAGTTCCTTCCGAGTCGGGCCCGGCGGCCGCCTGGTGCTACTCGGACCGCCGCACCTACAGTCCGGGTGATTCGGTTTGCCTGTACGTGTCGTCAAACCGCCTGCACGTGAGGCTGCGGATCTATCGTGATGGCGCCATCGCCCGCACGCTGCATACCACCGACCGCCTCGATGCTCGATTTCACCCCATACCCGAACGTGCCTATGAGCATGGCTGCCAATGGCCTGTTTTCATGCAGTGGTCAGTCCCGACGGATGCGGAGCAGGGTGGCTATATCGTGGAAATACGCGATGGTGCTGACAGCGTCCTCGGGCATCACCTGTTTATCGTCAAGGCGCTGCGCAAGCGTGCCGATGCCTTGGTGCTCGTCGCCGCCACATCGACATGGGCCGCCTATAACGACTGGGGCGGTGCCAATCATTACTTTGGCCTTCACCCCGGCACGCCGCGTGGCCGCTCACCGTTGCTGTCGGCACAGCGCCCCTGGGCGCGAGGGCTGGTCTGGCTGCCGGAAGGCGCACCACGTTGCGTCAACGCGACACGGCCCCGCAAGCCAGGTCCGGCGCGCTATGAGTTCATCGAATGGGCCTCCCTCAACGGCTACGCCAAATACTACGCGCTGGCGGGATGGGCTTCCTACGAGAGACCTTTTGTGGTCTGGGCCGAACAGCAGGGTTATACGGTGCATGTCGTGACCCAGGACGATTTGCATCACGACCCGCACGCGCTCGAAGGCTACGCCTGCGCCGTCTTCATCGGCCACGACGAGTACTGGACGCGGGAAATGCGTGACCATGTCGACGCCTTTGTCGAGGAGGGCGGCAAGGTCGCGCGCTTTGCCGGCAATTTCATGTGGCAGATCCGCCTGGAAGATGGAGGCCGGCGGCAGGTGGCCTACAAGTACGATGCCGGTGCGCTCGATCCTGTGGCTGCTACCGAGCCTCATCGGCTAACCGGGGCCTGGGAAGATCCGAGGGTAAATCACCCCGGGGCAACGACGTTCGGGGTGAATGCCCTGCGCGGGATATACGGCAGCTTTGGGGGAATGGCACCGCGCAGCCCTCGCGGGTATACCGTCTTCAGGCCTGAGCACTGGGCGTTCATGGGGACGGGCCTGGGTTACGCGGACATGTTCGCAGACGAAGCCAACATCTTTGGCTATGAAGTGGATGGCCTCGAATACACGTTCGTCGACGGCCTCCCCGAACCACTCGGCACCGACGGCGCGCCCTGCGGATTGCAAATCCTCGCAATGGGCTGGGCGACCAATGCCGAGCATGGCCGCGCCGAGGATGCCTATTCATTCATGCTCGGCGATGGCGATGCCCGGTTTCGTGCCTCCATCCTGGCACCCGACCTTAGCGACGCCAGCATCGATCTGCATCGCCGCGGGGCCGGCATGGTGGTGCACTTTCACAAAGGTCGAGGTGAGGTCTTTACCGCCGCCACGTGCGAATGGGTTCATGGGCTCATGCAGGCAGACATCTACACCGTGATGATCACAAAAAATGTGCTTGAGCGTTTCTTGCGCACGACGTAGGAGCGAGCGCCAGCTCGCGAAAGGGCCAGTAAAATCAACACATTTGAGGGTGACTGCACCTTAGCATTCGCGAGCTGGCGCTCCCTCCCACAGATTTTGGGCTGGCCTTGATACTGAGTACGACACAAATTGCGTAGGAGTGAGCGCAGCTCGCGAAAGGGCCAGTGAAATCAGCACATTTTAGGGTGACTGCACCTTAGCCTTCGCGAGCTAGCGCTCCCTCCCACAGATTTTGGGCAGGCCTTGATATTGAGTACGACACAAATTGCGTATGAGCGAGCGCAGCTCGCGAAAGGGCCAGTAAAATCAGCACATTTTAGGGTGACTGCACCTTAGCATTCGCGAGCTAGCGCTCCCTCCCACAGATTTTGGGCAGGCCTTGATACTGAGTACGACACAAATTGCGTAGGAGCGAGCGCAGCTCGCGAAAGGGCCAGTGAAATCAATACATTTGAGGGTGACTGCACCTTCGCCTTCGCGAGCTGACGCTCCCTCCCACAAATTGCGTACGAGGTTCGCTGACCTCCCTCAGCAACTTTTAACGCTAAGGCGCTGGCAGAGCTCACGGCAAGCTTGGAGCGCGTCGATGATGATCTGAGCGCGGTTATGAACATGTTCGACAAACTGGAAAGGCAAAAATAATCAGATAAACAGCCTGCCCGACAACGCCTAAAGACTATCCGGATCCCCGAAAAACATCTGAATCCGCGACCTCAACCACCGTTCCGCCGGATCGTTATCCTGCGCCCCGCGCCAGGCCATATGCAGCTCGAACGTCTGCGATTCCAGCGGCAAATCCTCTGCCCGCACACCGCCATTGGCGGTCAGCACCTCAGCCGCATAGTCGGGCACGGTGGCAATGATGTCGGTGCCGGCCAGTAACGTCGCCAGCCCATTGAATTGCGGCACGGCCAATACCACATGGCGCTTGCGCCCCAGCTTTTCCAGGTACTCGTCCATAAACCCCGACAGGTCGCCGGCAAACGACACCAGCGCATGCGGGCGGGCGCAGAAGTCGTCAAGGCTCAGCGGGCCCGGAATCGTATCGGCGCGCAGCACTTGCGGGCGGCTGCGGCGCAGGACCTTGCGCTTGGCGTTGGCCGGCAGGTCGCTGGTGTAGCTGACGCCCACCGAGATCTCGCCGGAGGCCAGCAGCGCTGGCATCAGGATGTAGTTGACCCGGCGCACCACCAGGACGATGCCCGGCGCTTCGGAGCGCAGGCGTTTGAGCAGTGAGGGCAGCAGGGCAAATTCGACTTCATCGGACAGGCCGATACGAAACACCGCCTGGCTGGTGGCGGGGTCGAATTCCGAGGCACGGCTGACGGCGGTAGAGATCGAGTCCAGCGCCGGCGACAGCAGGCTGAAAATTTCGGTCGCCCTGGCGGTGGGCTCCATGCTGCGACCGGTGCGTACGAACAGCGGGTCGTCGAACAAGCCGCGCAGGCGCGACAGGGCTGCGCTGATCGCCGGCTGACCAAGGAACAGTTTCTCGGCGGCGCGGGTCACGCTGCGTTCGTGCATCAGGGTTTCGAAGACGATCAGCAGGTTGAGGTCAACGCGACGCAGGTCATTGCGGTTCATACGTGTGGGCTCGGGCCATTTGTCGATTCGGGCATGTCGCTGCGGGCTGTAGGAAAACACCCGGTATAGACAGTGGTGCGCATAGTACGGGCAAACCACACAGCGGCGGAACGATTAATTGAGGCCTGGCGCAAGGCATTGACGGTTGCAATGTGCCTGCCAGATGCGAACAATGGCCGCCGCATGGCGCAAGGATGGAACGTCTCGACAGCAGATTGAATCTATTGCGAATCGATGACAGGCATGTCGACTATTAACAGCCACTGACTGGTTCTGCCGGGAAAGCCCGGATAAAGTGCATGGCATCTAGGTTCATAAGGCGAGGTTCTCAATGTCCCGCACGATCCGTTTTCACCAGTTTGGCCCGGCTGAGGTGCTCAAGCTTGAAGAGCACCCAGCCGCGCTGCCTGCGCCTGGCGAAGTGCAAATCCGCGTCCAGGCGATTGGCATCAGCTGGTATGACGTTCTCTGGCGACAGAATCTGGCCAGCTCCAAGGCACGCCTGCCGGCAGGTCTTGGCTACGAGATGGCCGGTGTGGTCACTGCGCTGGGCGCAGGTGTCGACGACCTGGCGGTGGGTGACAAGGTGGCCAGCTTCCCGGCTGCCGACCCCAATCAGCATCCGGTGTACGGCGAAGTCATCGTGCTGCCACGCACCGCCCTGACCCGTTATCCCGACGTGCTGACCCCGGCGCAAGCCAGCGTGCATTACACGCCCTTGCTGATTGCCTATTTCGCGTATGTCGATCTGGCGCGCATCAAGGCCGGGCAGACCGTGCTGGTGACCGATGCCAGCCATTGTGCCGGGCCCTGTTTCGTACAGCTGGGCAAGGCGTTGGGCGTCAAGGTGATTGCCGCGACCAAAACCGACGATGCCCGCGAATACCTGTTGTCGCTGGGTGCCGACAAGGTGGTGGTCACCGAGGAACAGGACCTGCTGATGGCCATCAACAAATACACCGCCAACCGCGGTGTCGATGTGGTGTTCGATGGTCTGGGCGGGCCACAGATGTCGCTGATGGGCGATGTCCTGGCGCCGCGTGGCAGCCTGGTTCTGTACGGCCTGCAAGGCGGCAACCAGACGCCGTTTCCGGCCTGTGCGGCATTCCAGAAGAACATCCAGTTCTATGTGCACTGCCTGGGCAACTTCACCGGCAAGCCGGAACTGGGTATCGACCAGGACGCCGAGTCGCTGCAACGGGCGCTGAGTGATATCAACCAGTTGACAGCTGACCGGGTGTTGCAGCCGTTGACGATTCGTCCGTTTGCCTTTGAGCAGGTGGTCCAGGCGCACCGTTACATGGACGGCTGCCCGATTGGCGGGCGTGCGGTGCTGGAACTCGCGGCTGATTGATTCGGGCTGCGCGAAGGTATCGGCCCTATGCTTTAGTGCCGATACCCTGAATAAAATCTCCTGTTACATTAGTTAGTCAAGGCATTGATTGTTTCCAGTCAATGCCTTTTTTGCTTTTGGCTCCTACAGAGTGCAGTTCATGTTGTAGGAAAGTTCTCTACTAAATAGGGCCTGTGTCTGTCATTTCACCGAGCGATTATACTGCTTGCGTCACACGGCCAGTGTCGGACACTGTGTTGAGCCTCCATTGGCTTGTATTGCTTGTCTTCGGTGGGGCTGGCTGAATGCCAAGGCTGGTCTGGCACGGGGCTTTGCTCAAGGCCGCTGCGCAGTTGCAGAAGACCCGTGCGCCGCCGTGTTTAAACAGTATGAAGTGTGGGTGTGATGTTTAATTTAAGGTGTTTAATTACGCGGTAGTGTGGGGCTTTTGCACGGAGTGGGTCACTTGTAATAGCGATGTCGATATCGATAATGATTTGATAATTACTACTCAGGGAATGAGCCATGTCTGTTTTTCAAATCCATTGTCTACCCCGTGTCGCTACAGAGACGGCTTCAACTTCGCAGTGGGCAGGGCTAGCATGATGAGTGCCATTCACGAGCAAGCAATGAACTATGTCTACCAGCAGGTTTTGCAACGCCTGCTCGGTTACTTCACGCGCGCCGAACGTACCGCCCTGCAACTGCTGATCCAGCGCCTGATCGTGGCCGCAGGCGGGATCGAGCGCATCAGCAGCTTCAAGGTCATGACCGCCTTCAGCGGCGGCAAGGACAGCGCCTACACGGTTGCACTGTTGCGCGCCGCCCAGTTGAGCATTGCCGGCAGAGCGCCGGGCACCTTCAACTTGCGCGTGGCCACCATGCGCCATGCGGGCATGACGCCTGCGGTCATGGGCAACATACACAGGGTCTATTCGGCACTGTTTCTGTATGACGATCCTCGGGTCGAGATGCTGGTTTTCGACAATCAATACACCCATGCCTTCGAGCCGGACCTGCCGTTCTCCAGCGCCGGGCGTGAGCAGAACCGCAGCGACATGCTGCAGGCCGGACACCTGTCGGCCGGCGATGCGCGGACCACGTTCTGTAATAGCTGCTACCTGGGGCTGGCGCAGTTTCTGGGCCGCGCCATCAGCTGGGGCGAGGGCGCAGACGCGGTGCTCAGTGGCGACTCGCGCAAAGAGCAGAAACTCTACATCACCTGGCTGATGCGCCTGGCCCAGGGCAGTGGCTTGCACACCGGTCACTGGCGTAACCAGAACTTGCAGACGGTGATGCGCAGCCTGGACCACATCGGCCAGGCCTGGCTGCAGGAACTGTACGGCGAAGCGGAAGAAGACGCTGCGTGCAGCCGTTTCATGCCGCCCGGCAAACCGCTGAACCCGACGTTTGTGGCGATCAACGACCTCATTTGCGGCAAGGTCGATGAGCACTGGAACCTGCTGACCGAGTTTCTGGCGTTCCGCTTCGATGACCTGGCCTTCAGCTTCAGTGAGTCCGACTGCGCCAACCCGGTATTGATGGCCCACATGCAGGGCCTGCGGGCGCAATGGATCGAGCAGCGCGAGTACGCCGAAGGCATTGCCGACTACCTGATTCTTGCCCGCAGCCTGATGCGCAGCAAACAAATGCCCGTACGCTTGATCGAGCAGGCCATGACGGCCTATGACGGCGCACAGCGCATCGACGTGCGGCGCGAGCTGGCGGCCAGTTTCGCCCAGGACGCCTACGGCCTGAGCGAGGCGCAACTGGTGTGCATGCTGTTCTCGCCGTTCATTGATCAGGGCACGGGGCTGGAGGCGTTTTTGCGTCGGTGTCATCCCGGCATGCTCGTGGCCCTGGCCGATCTGCACCGGGCGCTGGCCGGTCAGAACGCACCGGATCAAGTGCTGCTGTGGCTGGTGGAAATCAGTGGGCTGAGCTTGCGCGGCTTGCAGCGGTTGTATGCCCGCCAGCCGGTGGATTTTGCCGACCCGCAATCGATCATTGCCCGGATTCGCCTCGCCGACCCCGATCAGCGCCGCATCCGGCGGCTTGACCCGGCCAGCGGCCAGACGCATGTCGTCAGGCTTTCCGGCCGCTGACCGCAGCCTTGCGCTTTATCCAGAGACTGTGCCCTTGCCTGAAGGCGATTGCGCGGTTGTTGATGTCAATGCCCCATGCCCCGGTTGCCTGCCATGAAAGATAAAAACGATTTCGCCTACCAGGCGGTGTATCGCTATCTCGTTCGCCTGATCAATGAAGTACAGACCGATTCAACCCTGAAAATGCCCTCGCTGCGCCAACTGGCCCGGCGCCTGCGGGTGTCGATCTCGACCATCCAGAGCGCCTACTCGCTGCTGGAGCAAGAGGGACGCATCTGCTCGGTGCCCAAGTCTGGCTATTACGCCTTGCCCGCCAGCAGCGAAGAGGCATCGGCAGGCGAGGGCGACAGCGTGCTCGACACGCTCTACCGCCATGTGCGCAGGCCCGGAGTGAACATGCTGTCGGGCGACGAGCCGAGCCTGTTGCTGGCGCCGCAAGGGGTATTGCTCGGTATGGAGCGCGAGCTGGTGCGCCAGTACCCGCAACCGCTGGACACCGGTTTTCAGCCGTTTGGCGACCTGGAACTGCGCAGCGCCCTGGCCGCGCGTTACACCCGCGATGCTCAGGACTGCTGGCATGCCGAGCAGGTGTACATCGGTCCCGACCTGCTCGGCATGCTCAAGGCGGTGGTGCAGACCCTGCGCCTGGCCGGCAGCAGCGTGCTGGTCGAATCGCCGTGTACCTGGACGCAATTGCGGCTCTTGCAATCGCTGAACGTGCAGGTGGTGGAAATGCCGCTGGACGATGACGGCAGCGTGCGTCTGGCCGAGCTTGATCATCTGCTGCTGGAGCACAAGATCAGCCTGGCGATCCTGCCTTCACGGCTCAATCCGGTGAGCGGCACCGTCGCGCCGCTGCCCAATCGCCAAGCCATGGCGAAGTTGCTCAATCGCTACCGGATCTGGGTGCTGGAAAACGACAGCCATGGCGAACTGGCCTTCAATCCCCACGACACCTGCCTGCGTGAACTGATCGACCCGCAACGGCTGCTGATCCTCGGCAGTTTCGACAAAGTCCTGGGACCTGAAGCGCCCTACGGTTACCTGTTGTGCAAGCATTTCGAAGCGCTGTGGCAGGAGTACTTTCTGCTGCGTGCCTTCGACCTGCCGCCCGTGCGCCAGAAGGCCATTGCCCGGCTGTGCAACAGCGGGCGGCTGGATCAGCACATTACCGAGCTGCGCAGCCTGCTTGAACAACGCATGCAAGACATGGGGCTGTTGATGGACCAGCATCTGGGCCGCTGGGTACGCTTTGAAATGCCCAAGGGTGGCAGCGGCATCTGGGCTGAAAGCCAGCAATGCGTGGATATGCGTCAGGTATTCGAAACCCTGCTGAACCAGCGTCTGGTCATCGCGCCGGGCGAACTGTTCAGCCTCAGCGGCCTGCACCGCCAGCACCTGCGCATCAGCTACGCCATCGACTGGCACCAAAATGTTTCAGGCGTGCTGGAAACCGTGGGTGAAGCCCTCAAGCAGGCCCGTCGCTAGGCAACCCTTGTGCCTGCCACCGATCCATTTCCATTTGCCAGCATGGGGCAGGCTGGTTACTGTGCGCCCATCCAGTACCTCCTTTATCGATGGTTGAACCGCGCTGTGACCCTCCCGACCTCATTACCGCCGCCGGTCAGCGCCGATCCGGTGCCTGTGCGCTACACCGTGGCGGTGCGGGCGTTGTGCGAGTTCACCGCCAAGGCCGGCGACCTCGACCTGCGTTTCACGCCGTCGCCCACTGCCCTTGAAGGCATGCTCGGCCACCGCACCGTGGCCTCGCGCCGTGGCCCGGATTACCAGGCCGAAGTGTCGTTGTCAGGCGAATACGGCGCCTTGACCGTGCGCGGGCGCGCCGATGGTTATGACGCCGCGCTCAACCAGCTGGAAGAGGTCAAGACCTATCGCGGCGAGCTGGACGCCATGCCCGACAACCACCGCCAACTGCACTGGGCACAGGTCAAGGTCTATGGCTGGCTGCTGTGTCAGCAACTGGACCTGCAAGCGCTCACCCTGGCGCTGGTGTATTTCAATGTGACCACTGAACGCGAGACGCTGATCCGGCAAAAAGCGACCCGCGACGAACTGCACGCCTTCTTCATTCGCCAGTGCTCGCTGTTCCTGCACTGGGCCGAGCAGGAGCTGGCGCACACCGGTGAGCGCAACCAGGTGCTGGCGGACTTGAGCTTCCCGCATGCCGGGTTTCGTAGCGGGCAACGGGTTTTGGCCGAATCGGTCTATAAAGCCGTCAGCACTGGTCGTTGCCTGATGGCCCAGGCACCGACCGGCATCGGCAAGACCCTCGGAACATTGTTCCCGTTGCTCAAGGCCATGCCGATGCGCGGCCTGGACAAAGTGCTGTTTCTGACGGCCAAGACGCCCGGCCGGCAACTGGCGCTCGATGCCCTGGCGACCTTGAACCGGCACCAGCCGAACCTGCCGTTGCGGGTGCTGGAGATGGTCGCCCGCGACAAGGCCTGCGAACACCCCGACAAGGCCTGTCACGGTGAATCCTGTCCGCTGGCCGAAGGCTTTTATGACCGTTTGCCCGCAGCCCGTGCGGCAGCGGTGCAAAGCCGCTGGCTGGATCAGGCCGGGGTTCGCGACGTGGCGCTGGCGCACCGGGTCTGTCCGTATTACCTGAGCCAGGAACTGGCACGCTGGGCCGATGCGGTAATCGCCGACTACAACTACTGGTTCGACCTCAGCGCCATGCTGTTCGGGCTGGCGCAGCTCAACCAGTGGCAGGTCGCGGTGCTGGTGGACGAGGCGCACAACATGGTCGAGCGCTGTCGGCAGATGTACAGCGCCAGCCTCGACCAGCAGGCCTTGGCCGAGGTCATTACTACCGCACCGGAGCCGGTGAAAAAGGCCCTGCAACGCCTGAACCGGCAATGGAACGCGCTGAACAAAGAACAGACCCAGGCCTATCAGGCGCATGAACAACTGCCCGCCAGGTTGCTCGCCAGCCTGACCGGCTGCATCTCTACGCTGGGCGATTACTTCAACGACCACCCGCAGCAGCTCCCCGATGCGTCGTTGCAGAGCTTTTACCTGGAGCTGATTGGTTTTACCCGCATCGCCGAGCTGTTCGATGAGCACTTTCTGTTCGATGTCTCGCGCCGCGACATCGGCCGCCAGCGCAGCCGCTCACGCCTGAGCCTGCGCAATGTGGTGCCGGCGCGCTTTATCGGTCCGCGCCTGACCGCTGCGCGCAGCACCGTCATGTTTTCCGCGACCCTGACGCCTCAGGCGTTCTATGCCGACTTGCTGGGCGTGCCGGCGAGTACCGTCTGGATCGATGTCGAGTCGCCGTTTCATCATGAGCAACTGGAGGTGCGCATCGTCAGCCGCATCTCGACCCGTTACACCCATCGCCAGGCATCGCTGGCGCCGATCGTCGAGCTGCTGGCCGAGCAGTATCAGGCGCGACCGGGCAATTACCTGGCGTTCTTCAGCAGCTTCGATTACCTGCAACAAGTGCTGGACCTGATGCGCCAGACCCACCCGCATCTGCCGGTGTGGAGCCAGGCGCGGGGCATGAGCGAGGCTGACCGCAAGGCCTTTCTCGAACGCTTCACCGCCAGCAGCCAGGGCATCGGCTTTGCCGTGCTGGGCGGCGCATTCGGCGAAGGCATCGACCTGCCGGGCGCGCGCTTGATCGGCGCATTCATTGCCACGCTGGGGCTGGCGCAGCTCAACCCGGTCAATGAACAATTCAAGCAGCGCATGGCTGCCTTGTTCGGCGCCGGCTACGATTACACCTACCTGTATCCGGGCTTGCAGAAAGTGGTGCAGGCGGCCGGCCGTGTGATCCGTACACAGAATGACCGGGGCGTGGTCATGCTGATCGACGACCGATTTGCCGAGCCCAACGTGCAGCGCTTGTTCCCGCGCTGGTGGCGCCTCAACTAGTTCAAGGGCTTGGGGAATCAAAGCCAAGCACAACAGTCAAAGTGCCAGTAAACTGCCGCTGGTCTGACTTTTCCTACACGTTCAGGCACGGAATTTTAAATCTATGGAGGTCGCATGAGTCTGAGTCCCCTCGCCGGCAAGCTGGCACCCGAGCATTTGCTGGTTGATATCCCAAGGCTGGTCACAGCCTATTACACCGGCCAGCCGGATGCTTCGGTGACGACCCAGCGTGTGGCATTTGGTACTTCCGGGCATCGCGGCACCTCCTTTGAACTGAGCTTCAACGAATGGCACGTTCTGGCCATCAGCCAGGCGATCTGCCTGTACCGCCAGAGCAAAGGCATCGACGGCCCGCTGTTTCTCGGCGCCGATACCCACGCCCTGTCGACGCCAGCCAGCGCCACCGCGCTGGAAGTGCTGGCTGCCAACGGCGTGCAGGTAATGATCTCGGTTGACGACGAATACACCCCGACGCCTGCGGTGTCGCACGCCATCCTTTGCTACAACCGTGGTCGCAGCAGCGGCCTGGCCGACGGCATCGTGATCACGCCGTCGCACAACCCACCGCAAAGCGGCGGCTTCAAATACAACCCGCCCAACGGCGGCCCGGCCGACAGCGATGTCACCAAGTGGATCGAGAACAAGGCCAACGAACTGCTGGCCGCAAAACTCGCCGGCGTCAAGCGCATCAGCCATGAGCAGGCTCTGCGTGCCGACACCACCCATCGCCATGATTACGTCAACACCTACGTCGCCGACCTGAAAAGCGTCATCGACCTCGACGCCATCCGTAACTCGGGCCTGAAACTGGGCGTCGATCCGCTGGGCGGGGCAGGCGTGCGCTACTGGCAGGCCATCGGTGAGCACTACAACCTGGACCTGGACGTGGTCAACCCGCACGTCGATCCGACCTTCCGCTTCATGAGCGTCGACTGGGACGGCCAGATCCGCATGGACCCATCCTCCAGCTACGCCATGCAGAGCCTGATCGGCCTCAAGGACCGTTACCAGATCGCCTTCGCCTGCGACCCGGACCACGACCGCCACGGTATCGTGACCCCGACCGGCGGGCTGATGACGCCCAACAGCTACCTGGCGGTGGCCATCGATTACCTGTACCAGAACCGTCCGCAATGGCGCGCCGATGCTGCCGTGGGCAAGACCGTGGTCAGCAGCGGCCTGATCGACCGCGTCGCGGCGCGCCTGGGCCGCACGCTGTATGAAGTGCCGGTCGGGTTCAAATACTTTGCCCAGGGCCTGTACGAAGGCTCGCTGGGGTTTGGCGGTGAAGAAAGTGCAGGCGCCTCGTTCCTGCGTCGCGACGGCAGTGTCTGGAGCACCGACAAGGACGGCCTGATTCCTGCGTTGCTGGCCGCCGAAATGACCGCCATCAGCGGTCTTAACCCAAGCCAGCGTTACAGCGCGCTGACGGCTGAACTGGGTGAGCCGTTCTCGACCCGCGTCGACGCCAAGGCCAACCCGCAACAGAAAGCCGCACTGGGCAAGCTGTCGCCGGAGCAGGTCACTTCAACAGAACTGGCAGGCGAGTCGATCCAGCACGTGCTCAGCCACGCACCGGGCAACGATCAGGCCATTGGCGGCCTGAAAGTCATGACCGAAAACGGCTGGTTCGCAGCACGTCCTTCGGGCACCGAAGACATCTACAAGATCTACGCCGAAAGCTTTATCGGCGATGACCACCTGCAGCGTCTGGTCGGTGAAGCACAGACCCTGGTGGATGCGGCCATCGCACCGCGCTGAAGTGCTGCGCACCTGCGGGTCATCCCGCAGGTGCGCGCTTTTGCCGACGGTTCTTCACGAAGCCGCGAATGTTCAACCCCGCCAGCAACACCTGCAACACAATCAGCGCCCAGGCGCTGGCATGCACGCCCCAGATCACCCACAGCACATTGCTCAGGCAGAAACACCAGAAGCCGATCATGCGCCTGCGCGGTAAGTGCGAGCCGGTGAACCAGGCGGCCAGAACGGTAATGGCCATCGCCGGCCATTGAATCAGGTCGACCCACATCGGATTAATGGCTTTGCTTCTGGGTGTCTGACTTCGGATCGGGCGTTGCGGGCTGGTGCTTTGTTGGATCAATGCGCTCGACGGCCGGTTTTTTAGCGCGATCCTTATCGCTGTCCGGGGTCATGAGGGTTTCCGGACGCACGTTACCGCTCGGGGCCGAGGGCGCTGTGCCGGGCGGCAATGCCGAGCCGCCGGGTGCCATCGGCTGACCCGCGCCGGCCGGAATATCGCTGACTGCCGCCGCCGGTACGGTCGCCGCCAGCGCCGAAATGCTCAAAACGCCCGTCAGAGCGGCCATTGCTACTGCGTGACGCAATGAAGTTTTCATGGGTGTACCTCTTGGTCGAAACCGGAACAAGCACCGGTCACTCATGAGGTTGGGAAAGAAACCAGCCGGGTAAAGTTTGAAAAAGATTGGCATGTCACGACGAGCGGACGCCGCGCACCGCCTGAAAGGGCTCAGGCAGCGTGCGGCTCAGCCTGTCAGGCCTGCAGATAAACCACGTGCGTGTGGGTGTATTCGTAAAGCCCGTGCTTGCCATCGGCGCCGCCGACACCGGACTTGCGCACTCCGGCATGAAAGCCCTGCATGGCCTCGAAGTTCTCGCGGTTGATGTAGGTCTCGCCAAAATCGATTTCGCGTATCGCGTGCATCGCCTTGCCCAGGTCCCTGGTGTACAGCGATGACGTCAGGCCGTACTCGCAATCGTTGGCCAGCGCGATGGCTTCATCGAGGTCATCGACGATCTGGATCGGCAGCACCGGGCCGAAAATTTCCTTGCGCATGATCTCCATGTCCGCGCTGCAGCCGGCCAGTACGGTGGGCTGGTAATGAAAGCCCTGACCCAGATCGGCGATCTGTCCGCCGGTGATCAGTTGTGCGCCTTGCGCCTGGGCTTTGCTGACCTTGGCCGCCACGCTGTCCAGGCCCTGGCGATTGATCAGCGGGCCCATTTCAACGCTGCTGTCGGCCAGCGGGTCGCCATAGCGCGTCGCAGCCATGGCGGCGCTGATCTTGTCGATGAATTGATCGGCGACCTTGCGCTCGACATACACCCGTTCGGCGCAGTTGCACACCTGGCCGGTGTTGATGATCCGCGAGTCACGAATGGCTTTGACTGCCAGCTCCAGGTCCGCATCCGCCAGCACGATGGCCGGCGCCTTGCCGCCCAGTTCCAGGTTGAGCTTGGTGATATTGGCCGCTGCCGCGCTCATGATCCGTGAACCGGTCTCGACACTGCCGGTAAAGCTGATCATGTCGACCTGAGGGTGCGCGGTCAGGGCGGCGCCCACGCCGCCATCGCCGGAAACGACATTGAACACGCCCGGCGGCAGGTCGGTTTCGGCTACAAGGCGGGCGAACTCGAAGCAATTGTTCGGGGTTTCTTCACTCGGCTTGATGACGATGGTATTGCCGGTCAACAGCGCCGGCGCCATCTTGCGGGCGATCAGAAAGAACGGAAAATTCCACGGCAAAATCCCGGCGACCACACCCAGCGGCTTGCGAAACAGGAATATATTCTCGCCCGGCCGGTCGCTGTTGATGATCTCGCCTTCGATACGCCGCGCCCATTCGGCCATGTAGTCGAGGTAATCGGCGGTGAAGTTGACCTCGACCTCGGCCAGCGCCGAGATCTTGCCTTGCTCCAGGGTGATGGTGCGCGCCAGGTGCGCCACGTTTTCACGCAGCTTGCCGGCAATCCTGCGCAGGAAGCCTGCGCGTTCATTGGCCGTACGTTTCGCCCAGCCGGGCTGTGCGGCCCGCGCCGCTGCAAGCGCGGCTTCGACCTGGCTGGCATCCGAGGCCGGAACCCTGGCCAGTAACGCGCCGGTGGCCGGGTTGAACACGTCCAGGTGCTCGGCGCTGCTGACGAACTGGCCGTTGATGTAGTTTTTATACGCAGTCATGGTCCAGATCCTTTTATCAGTAGGTACGCGAGGCCGGGCGCTGCTCGGCCGGTTCCCGGTAGCGCGCCAGATTGCTCAGTGCAGCCTGGCGCATCAGGCTGATGTCGATGGCCACCGCAATGAACTGGCAGCCCCAGCTCTGGTAGCGCCGCGCATCGTCTTCGGCCGGGGCCAGAATGCCGCTGACCTTGCCAGCCGCCAGCGTGGCGTCGATGGCGTAGCGAATCTTTTCCTGCACCTCGGGGTGTGACGGATTGCCGATATGGCCCAGCCCGGTGGACAGGTCGGCGGGGCCGATAAACACCGCATCGACGCCGTCGACGGCGGCAATGGCAGCCACGTTTTCAATGCCGGCCCGCGATTCCACCTGCACGATCAGGCACAGCTGTTCATGGGCGGTGTTGATGTAGTCCGGCACCGCGTCCCAGCGCGTGGCGCGGGTCAGGCCACCGCCGACGCCGCGAATACCGTGCGGCGGGTAGCGCATGGCTTGCACCAGCGCACGCGCCTGCTCGGCGGTCTCGACCATCGGGATCATCAAGGTCTGGGTACCGATATCCAGCAACTGCTTGATCAGCACCGGATCATGACCGACGGCGCGAACCACCGGTGCGGTCGAGTAGGGCGCCACCGCCTGCAACTGCGCAAGAATCGACGGTACGGTGTTGGGCGCATGTTCGCCGTCGATCAGCATCCAGTCATAGCCGAAACTGGCGGTGATTTCAGAACCGTAGCCGGTGGCGAAACCGGCCCAGATGCCGTATTGCGGCTCGCCTTTGGCCAGCGCGGCCTTGAATGCGTTGTGGGGCATGTTCATAAAAGGGCTCCTCGAATTGAACGAAAAGTGATCAGTGCTGATACGGCCGGTGCAACTGGCACTCAGGGTTCAAATCGACGCCAAAGCCCGGCTTGTCGAGTTTCGACAGGCGCATGCGGCCATTTTCCGGGACCGGCTCACCGAGCAGTTGCGGGTGGAACATCGGCACCACCTCGTCGGCCTTGGGCGCCATCATCAGGAACTCGGCGAACGGGCTGTTGGTGCGCGTGGCGACGAAGTGATAGCTGTACACCGACGAGCCGTGTGGAACGACCATCGCGCTGTGCGCATCGGCCAGTGCCGAGATCTTGATCAGTTCGGTGATACCGCCGCACCAGCCAACGTCCGGCTGGATGATGTCGCAGCAACCCATCTCTAGCAGCATACGAAAACCCCAGCGCGTTGCTTCGTGCTCGCCGGTGGTGACCAGCATGCCGGTCGGTACGTTTTTCTTAAGCGCCGCGTAGCCCCAGTAATCGTCGGGCGACAACGCCTCTTCGATCCACTTCAGGCCAAACTCGTGCGCGCCTTGCGCCAGGCGCGTGGCGTAGTTGAGGTCCAGGCTCATCCAGCAGTCGAGCATCAGCCAGAAATCCTTGCCGACCCGCTCACGCATCACTGCCAGTTCTTCGAGGTTCTTGCGCAAGCCTTCTTCGCCCTCGGCCGGGCCGTGGTGCAACGGCAGCTTGCCACCGATAAAGCCCATCTTCTGCGCCAGGTCCGGGCGCGCGCCGGTGGCGTAGAACTGCAACTCGTCACGCACCGCACCGCCCAATAGTTGATGCACCGGCTCCTGGCGCACCTTGCCGAGCAAGTCCCACAGCGCCAGGTCGATGCCGGAAATCGTGTTGATCACCAGGCCCTTGCGGCCGTAGTACTGCGACGAGAAATACATCTGGTCCCAGATGCGCTCGATGTCAGTGACCCTGGCGCCTTCGACAAAGCGCGCCAGGTGCTTCTCGACGATATACGCCGCCGGCTCGCCGCCGGTGGTCACTGCGAAACCGACATTGCCGTCCGAGTCCTCGACCTCGACCACCAGCGTGCCCAGCACATTGATGCCGAAACTGCGGCGGCTCTGGCGGTATTCCGGGTATTTGCTCATGGGTGTGGCGATATGGTCGTCGATCCAGTGGCCGTCGCCCTGATCGTGGTAGTCGGCGCCGCCGCCTCGCAAAACATAGGCGCGAACGTGTTTGATGGTTGGAATGGCCATTTTTATATGCCTCTTGATCAATGCTGAAAGGTGGGCTGTTTATGCGGCTGGGCAGTGCGTGGCGCACGGATACCCATCACCAGCGCGGCGGCGATGAAGGTGGTCATTGCCAGCAGGTACAAACCGGCGGCGGGCGATTGAAAGGCGTTTTCAGCCCAGTTCTTGATAATCGGCGCGATAAACCCGCCCAGGGCGCCAAACGAGTTGATCAGCGCAATGGCACCGGCTGCGGCGGAGCCGGCAAGAAAACTGCCCGGAAAGGTCCAGAACACCGGCTGCACGGCAATAAAGCCGGAGGCGGCAAAGCACAGCGCCAGAATGCCCAGCACCGGGCTGGCAAAGGTCACCGAGGCGGCAATGCCCAAGCCCGAAACCACCAATGTCAGAGCGGCCACGGTGCGGCGCTGGCCGGTGCGGTCGGCAATGCCCGGAATCTTCCAGGCCGCCAGCAAGGCACACACCCAGGGAATGGCGCCGACGATGCCGACCATCAGACCGACCTTGGTGCCCAGCAATCCGGCCACTTGCGTGGGCAGATAAAAGACCACGCCGTAGACGCTGGCCTGAATCAGCAGATAGATCAGGCACAGGTACAGCACGGCCGGCTGGCACAAGACCTTGAACACGCTGCCATGGCTCTGCTTCTGGCTGTCTTCGGCGTCCAGCACGCTCTGCAACTGGGTGCGTTCCTGCACGGTCAGCCATTTGGCATCGGCGGGGCGGTTGTCCAGGTAAAAGTACGCCCAGATGCCGACCGCACTGGCCATCAGGCCTTCGACCGCAAAAAGCCACTGCCAGCCGTGACTGCCCAGTACGCCATCCAGCTCCAGCAGCAAGCCAGACAACGGGCTGCCGAATATGAATGCCAGCGGCGCGCCGAAGTAGAAGAAACCCATCGCCTTGCCGCGTGCGGCACTGGGAAACCAGTAGGTGAGGTACAGGATCACGCCCGGAAAGAAGCCGGCTTCGGCCACACCGAGCAAAAAGCGCAGCACATAGAAAGTCGTTTCGTTATGGGCAAAGACCATGGCCGCCGAAACCAGGCCCCAGGTGACCATGATCCGGCACATCCACAGCTTGGCGCCGACGCGGTGCATGATCAGGTTGCTGGGCACTTCAAGCAGCGCATAACCGACAAAGAACACCCCGGCGCCAAACGCGAAGGCGGCATCGCTGATGCCGGTGTCAGCCTGGAAGGCCTGCTTGGCAAAGCCGACGTTGGCGCGGTCAAGGAACGCCATGATGTACATCAACAGCAGAAAAGGCAGCAGCCGCCAAGAGACCTTGGCCAGCAACGAGGCAGGGAGTGTGTTCACGTCAGTTTCCTTATTGGAATTATTTGACTGATGAGTAACAGCTCAAGAGCGTAGTGATTCTCTTGTGGAACAAACTCTACTGCTTACTTATGATGCGTGACTAATCGAAATAAGCTGTTAGTCGATACCTTGAGGGTATCGGTCTAAAGAGCATCACGATAACGGCCGGCCTGACCCTGGCGTATAATGCCGGCCCGGCCGGATCCTCTGGAAACTGCACGCGATCCAGGCCGGCGTCCTTACTCTCTTGGTCCCAAGGCATGGCATTCAGCATACTTGTTCAGCGAATCGTTTCCGAAATCGGGCAGAAGATTGTCAGTGGCGAGCTCAGCCCCGGGGCGCACTTGAGCGCCCAGAAAGTGGCCGACAGTTTCCATGTGTCGCGTTCGCCTGCCCGCGAAGCATTGGCGTTGCTGGCTGAGCAGGGCGTGCTGGAGCAAATCCCGAACCGGGGTTTTTTCGTGATCGGATTTTCAGATGCAGGTGTCGAGCAGACTGACGAGATCATTCCGCTGGAAGAGCCCGCCGAGTATTACCGTCTTTCCGAAGACTGGCTCAACGACGCCATTCCCGCCGAAGTGACCGAAAAATACCTGCGCGAGCGCTATGGCCTGACCAGGTTCGAGGTCATCGATATCCTCAATCGCGCTGCAAAGGTCGGCTGGGCAGAGCCCAAGCCCGGCTATGGCTGGCGCTTTCTCGATGTCGCGAAGACGCCCGAGGCGCTGGAGCAGATCTACAAGGTCCGTTCGTTGATCGAGCCTGCGGCGCTGCTCGAAAGCACCTTCAACCATGACCATGAGGTGCTCCAGCGCCTTGGCAAAGAGCAGCATGATCTGCTGGCCGGAGGCATTGATACCTTGCCCGCCGACGTGCTGTTCAGGGCCGGTATCCGTTTTCATGAAGAATTGATCAAACTGTCCGGCAATCCGCTGTACCTCATGGTCCTCACGCAGCTCAACAACATGCGTCGATTGATCGAATACCGCTCGATGATCGACCGCAAGCGTTTGTACTCCCAGTGCGCAGAACACGTGCAGATCGTGGAACTGGTGAGCGCCGGCAACAATCCCGAGGCCGCAGACTTGATGAAGCGCCACCTCAGCGGATCGCTAGCCCGCAAGTCGCCGATTCTCGATCGGCGTCGTGGCGACAAGGCACCCGTACAGACCATGACGCAGGTGCCTTCAATCAACGAGTGAGCCGTCGCCTGGTGTTACCCCGTGATCACTTGCGCCACGGCGTGGCCGAAGGCACGGCAACCCAGTTGACCGCCGAGGTCGGCCGTACGCTGGTCCGGGACGTCAAGGACCTTGTCCACGGCCTGTTCCATCATCTTGCCGGTGCTGGCCAGTGCTGGTTCACCGTGTTGCTCGGCCATCCACTGCAACAGCATGGCCACCGACAGAATCATCGACACCGGGTTGGCCTTGTCCTGGCCGGCAATGTCAGGGGCAGAACCATGCTGGGCCTGGGCGCAGCAGTGGCTGTCGCTGGCCATGATCGAACCTGCCAGGCCCAGGCTGCCAGAGAGCTCGCTGGCAAGGTCACTGATGATGTCGCCATAGAAGTTGGTCGCCACCAGCACGTCGAAGCGCTCCGGGTTGCGCACCAGGTGCGCGGTAGAGGCATCGACCAGCATGTCGTCCAGTTGTACCTCGGGGAAGTCTTTGGCGACGTGACGCACACACTCCAGGAACAAACCGTCGGTCATGTGGAAGCTGTTGGCCTTATGGATCGCCGTGACCTTGCGCTTGCGCTTCATGGCCAGTTCGAACGCGCGCCGGGCGATGCGCTCGCAGCAGTGACGGGTGATCTTGCGGGTCGATAGCGCCATGTCGGGCGAGGGCATGACCTCACCCCAGCCGCGAGACATGTTGCGGTCCGGGTAAAAGCCTTCGGTTGCCTCACGCATGATGACCAGGTCCATGCGTTTGCCGGGTTTCATGTTCGACTCGATAGAGGCGCGTGTGCGGGCCGGGCGGACATTGGCGTAAAGATCCAGGCCTGTCCGGAAACCTGCCGAGACGTTGCGACCGCCTTTTTCCGGTGCCGGGTAATCGGCATGGGACTGCGTGCCAAGGATGATCCCGTCATAGTCTCTGGCCTTTTCCAGCACCTCATCACGCAGCGTGGTGCCGTACTTTTTCAGGCTGTCGAAACCGACATCGTCATAGTCAAAGCTCAGCCCAAGCCCGAATCTGTCATTGGCAGCGTGCAGCACTTGCATTGAGGAATCGATGATTTCGGGGCCGATTCCATCGCAGGGAAGAACCAGAATACGCATGACATTCTCCTGGGCGAATAGCCCGTGGATTTCAAGAAAGCACCTTGGAGGTGCGCCCTTATATTGCATTTTATTGATTTAAAATCCAATAAATGTAATTTTGTGCGCTTGTGCAATCGCGCTGCCGGATCCATCGCTACCAGGAGTTTTCGATGCGTTACGACCTCACCAGCCTTGACCTTTTCATCACTGTCGCTCAAGAGCGCAACCTCACCCGTGCCGGGCGCATCAAGCACATGGCGGTCTCGGCGATCAGCAAGCGGATTACCGAGCTTGAAGCGCAGGTCGGATCACCACTGTTGTTGCGTAATGCGCGTGGGGTCGAGTTGACGCCGGCGGGACAATCACTGTTGTTTTATGCCCGCCAGCTCAAGCAGACCATGGCCCAGCTCGACAGCGAACTGAGCGGCTACGCCAGCGGCGTGAAGGGGCATATCCGCATTCATTCGATTACCTCTGCGTTGTCGCAGTTTCTGCCTCAGGACGTCGCAGGCTTTGCCCAGTTGTACCCGCAGATCAAATTCGATATCGAGGAGCGGGTAGGGTCGGCGGTGATTCGTGCCGTGGCGGATGGGCGTGCGGACCTGGGCATCATTGCCATTCAAACGGCGGCCGAGGGACTTGAAACAGTCGTCTACCGCCATGATGAGCTGACGCTGGTGGTGCCGGGCGGGCACGCATTGGCCGCTCTGAAGTCGATCCGCTTCAATGAAGTGCTGGAGCACGAGTTTGTCGGGCCGCATCTGGAAAGCTCTATGCATACCTTGCTGACCGGCGAAGCGACAAAGCTTGGCCTGGCCCTCAAGTTGCGCATTCGTATCAGCAGCTTCGACTGCATGTGCCGCATGGTCTCGAACGGGCTGGGCATTGCCGTGCTGCCTCGCAGCGTCATCAATCAGTACCTGCGCAGCCACAAGCTCAAAGCCGTGACGCTGGATGAGCCGTGGGCGCAGCGGACATTGCTGTTGGCAGTGCGCAAGTACGATACCGCTTCGCCGACACTTAAAACCTTCATCGACCACCTCAAACTGCCCGGCAGAGACGCTTCGTAGCGTTCGCGTCTGGCGAACGCTGCTGTGGTGATTGACCAATTTTCATCCCGGTAGACTGCTTTTAGTATCCGCTCATGCACCGTGCTGACCGCCTGAGTCACGCCGAGTGAACACTTATAAGAAGCCGAGCGATAGAAGCATGACCGAGACTGCCTGCGACCTCTTCAGCCCCCTGGTGATCAATGACAATGCGTTTACCATTGTCGATCTGCGCAAGATGCTCGATCACGAGCAACTGGCCAGGCTGCCATACTCCATTCGCATCCTGCTGGAGAACGTTGCACGCTGCTCGCCACAGGCCTTGTCGTCGGTGCTGGCGCGTGCCATCGGCCAAGGCCCTGATTGCGAAGTGCCTTTCCAGCCCAACCGGCTGATGTTTCACGACACCACGTGCCTGCCAGCCCTGGCCGATTTCGCCGGCATGCGCGATGTCGTGGCCGAGCTGGGCGGTGATCCCCAGGCAATGAACCCGTTGATCCCGGCCGTGCTGACCATCGACCATTCGGTGATCGTCGAGCGCTATGCCGAGGCGGATGCCGTCGAGCAGAATCTGGATATCGATTTCCGCCGCAACAGCGAGCGTTATCGCTTCATCAAGTGGGCGCAGAAAAGCCTCGACAACTTTGGCGTCATTCCACCGGGCACCGGCATCATTCACCAGATGAACATGGAGGCGCTGGCCCAGGTGGTCTGGGAAAGCCGTGGCGAACACGGCGAGCGCCTGCTGCACCCGGACGATATGGTCGCGACCGACAGCCACACACCGATGATCAACGCTATCGGCGTACTGGGCTGGGGTGTTGGCGGCCTGGAAGGGCAGGCCGCCATGGTCGGTGAGCCTGTCCCGATCAGCTTCCCGCAGGTGGTGGGTATTCGGGTCAGCAATGCCATGCGGCCTGGCGTCACCGCAACCGACCTGTCGTTGCATGTGGCTGAAATCCTGCGTCAGCGTTCGGTGGTGGGCAAGTTCGTCGAATTCACCGGCCCCGGCTTGTCGACCCTGAGCTGGGCGGCGCGTGGCACGGTGTCGAACATGGCGCCCGAGTACGGTGCAACCGTGGTGTTTTTCCCGTTCGACAACGAAACCCTGGCGTATCTGGAGCTCAGTGGTCGTTCGGCCGCACTGCGTGAGCAGGTCGTCGCGTACATGAGTGCGCAACCGCTGTGGCGCCGTGACGAATTGGCCGAGCCGGTGTTCGACGAGTTGATCGAGCTGGACCTGGCCAGCATCGAGCCAAGCGTCGCCGGCCCGCATCAGCCGCACCAGCGCCAAGCGCTGTCCAATGCTGCCGCCTCGTTTCGCGACGAAGTGCTGGGCGGCGGCAACCTGATCACGACACCGCAAGGACAACGCTTTAACGAGCCCTCGTTCGGCGAGTCCATCACTCACGGTGCCGTGGTGATGTCGGCCATTACCAGTTGCACCAATACCGCCAACCCGGCGCAAATGATCCAGGCCGGCCTTCTGGCACGCAAGGCTCGATCCTTCGGTTTGCAGCGTAAACCGTGGGTCAAGACGTCGCTCTCACCCGGCTCGCAAGTGGTGGCCGATTATCTGGCCGAAGCCAACCTGCTGGACGATTTCTCGGCGCTGGGCTTCGATCTGGCAGGCTTCGGCTGCATGACCTGCATCGGCAACTCCGGCAAGCTCGAAGAGCACGTCGAAGCCTTTGCCGACCAAGGGCTGAAGGGCGTCGTGGTCCTGTCGGGCAACCGCAACTTCGAAGGTCGGGTCAACCCCAAGGTGCCGGCCGGTTACCTGGCATCGCCGGCACTGTGCGTGGCCTACGCCATCGCGGGCACTATCGACATTGACTTGACCTCGCAACCGCTGGGCCAGGATCGCAACGGGCAGCCGGTCTACCTGCATGACCTGATGCCGTCCGATGCCGACATCGCCATGCAAGTTGCCAGCGTGGTCAAACTCGAGTTCTTCCAGCAGCGCCTGGCGACCGTCTGGGACGGCACCCATCACTGGCAGGCGCTTTCGGCCGAGGGCAGCGTGCAGTTTCCGTGGAGTCCTGAATCCACCTACCTGCGTCGCCCGCAATACCTGGCCGATATCCAGGCCGAGCCCAAGGCGTCTCTGGCGATACACGCAGCCCGCACGCTGATGGTGCTTGGCGACAACGTCACCACCGATCATATCTCGCCGGCCGGTGCGATTCCCGCTGACAGCCTGGCTGGCCAGTGGTTGCTTGCGCGCGGCGAAGACCCGCAGGACCTCAATCAATATTCGACCCGGCGCAGCAACCATGAAGTGATGCTGCGTGGTGCCTTTACCAACAAAACGGTGAAAAACCGCCTGCTCGGCGAGCAGCAGCCAGGCCTTGGCGCCTGGGCCTGGAATGCCGATCACAGCGCGTGCCTGCCGCTGTATGAGGCCGCCAAGAGCTACGCCGCACAGCAAACGCCCATGGTGGTGTTCGCCGGCATCAACTACGGCGCCGGCTCCAGCCGCGACTGGGCAGCCAAGGCGCAAGCGTTGCTTGGCGTCAAGGCGGTTATCGCGCAGAGCATCGAGCGTATCCACCGCAGCAACCTGATCGGCATGGGCGTGCTGCCTTTGGTCTTCAAGCCGGGGCAGGGCGTCGATGACCTGCAGCTCGATGGCACGGAGCAGTTCGATTTCCTTGGTCTCGATGACCTGGTAGTCGGTGAAAACCCGGTCACGTTGACCATTCGCCGCGCCGATGGTCGTTGCGATCAGGTTGAGGTCATCGCCCGGGTCGATTCACAACAGGAAGTCCGCTACCTGACCCATGGCGGGGTACTGCCGTTCGTGATTCGTAAAGTCGTCGCCCGTACTCGTCGCTGACAGTACCGCGATCTTCAACCCTTTCTGCAAGCGGGAGAACTATCCCTATGTTCGCGTATGTCGGTTCGCGCACAACCCGGGAACGCAATGCCCGAGGTGATGGCATCACGGTCTATCGGCTGGATCAGCAAGCCGGCACGCTGGAGCAGGTGCAAGTCGTCGATGACCTGATCAACCCGTCTTTCCTGGCGCTGAACCGCGCCGGCGATCGGCTGTACACGGTCCACGGTGATCAGAGTGAAGTCAGTGCCTTCTGTGTCGACAAGGCCAGCGGCAAGCTGACCTTTCTCAATCGGCAGGGCTGCGCAGGCAGGAATCCGGTGCATCTGGCACTGGATCCGAGTGAGCGTTTTCTGGTGGTGTCCAATCACATCACCGGCACCCTGGCCGTGCTCAATGTCACTGAAGACGGGGCGCTGGGCAGCGTCAATCAGTTGCTTGAGCTTGAGGGAACGCCTGGGCCGCACCGTGTCGAGCAACCGTTTGCCAAGCCGCACTTCAATCCATTCGATGCGACCGGCCAGTTTGTGCTGGTGCCGGACAAGGGCCTGGATCGGGTATTCAGCTTCCGTTTCGATAACGGCACGTTGTACCCGGCCGATCAGCCTTATGTTGCCAGCCGTGAAGGTGCAGGTCCCCGCCACATTGCGCTGCACCCGAAAGCTGCATTTGCCTATGTGATCAACGAGCTCGACTCCAGCGTCACCAGCTATCGATTCGACCCGCTCAGCGGTGCATTGCAGCCGGTACAGGTACTGACTTCGTTGCCTGCGACCTACACCGGCAATAGCCGTGCCTCGGAAATCGAGATCGACCGTAGCGGGCGTTATCTCTACGCCTCCAACCGTGGCTACGACAGCATCGCGGTGTTTGCCATTGACTCCCTCAGTGGCCTGTTGAGCCCGGTGGCCTTTGTGCCCACCCAGGGCAAGACCCCACGTTTCTTTACCCTGACGCCCAACCAGCGTTTTTTGTTCGCACTCAACGAGGACAGCGACACCATCGTTTCCATGGCTGTCGACCCGCAACACGGCACGTTGAGCGGCACCGGTTTCTCGGTGTCGTCCGGTAGCCCGGTGTGCATGGTTTTTTCTGCCTGAACCGCTCTGCAACCATAAAAATGAAAGGAGCCGGCACAAGCTGGTTCCGCGTGAGGTCGCCATGAATAAAAACAAGACAGTTGATGAGCAAGCGATAGTTCGCAAGATCACCTGGCGGATCATTCCCTTTGTGTTCCTGCTTTACATCGTCTCCTACCTGGACCGGGCCAACATTGGTTACGCCGCGCTGGAGATGAACAAGGAACTGGCGCTGTCCAGCGAGGCCTTCGGCTTCATTTCCGGCATTTTCTTTATCGGTTACTTCCTCTTCGAAGTGCCGAGCAACGTCATGCTCAACAAGTTTGGCGCGCGGGTCTGGATTGCCCGCATCCTGGTCACCTGGGGTTTTATTGCCGCCTTGACCGCGTTCGCCCAGACCGCCAACCAGCTTTATGTACTGCGCTTTTTGCTGGGGGTGGCCGAAGCCGGTTTCTTTCCTGGCATCATTGTCTACCTGACGTTCTGGTTCCGCTCCCGTGAACTGGCGACCACCGTGGCGCTGTTCACTGCGGCGATTCCGGTCAGCTACATCATTGGTGCGCCGTTGAGCACCTGGATCATGGACAACGTCAAGTGGTTCGACTGGAGTGGCTGGCGCTGGATGCTGTTCCTGGAGGGCATTCCAGCCGTCTTTCTGGGCATTGCCTGCTACTTCTTTCTGACCGACAAGCCTGAACAGGCCAAATGGCTCAAGCCCGAAGAGAAGGCGTGGCTGCTGGCCGAACTGGAACGCGACCGCCAGAGCCGCAAGAACGTCAAGAGCCTGAGCGTCTACAAGACCATGACCAACCCCAAGGTTCTGTACCTGTCGTTCATCTACTTCGTCTATCAGTGCGGCAGCCTCGGCGTCGGCTACTGGATGCCACAGATCATCAAGGGGTTTTCCGACACACTCAGCCATACCCAGATTGGCTTGATCGCCACGCTGCCTTACATCGTCGCCACCGTGGCCATGGTGCTGTGGTCACGCAGCTCCGACAAACATAACGAGCGCAAGCTGCACTCGGCGGTTCCATTGCTGGTCGCGGCATTGGGTCTTGTGGGCGCCGGCATGCTCGGCAGTCCTTACCTGGCGATGGCAATGATCTGTGTGGCGTTGTCCGGGTTGTACAGCTTCAAGTCACCGTTCTGGGCCTTGCCGACGCTGTTCCTCAACCGTGCCACCGCGGCGGTGTCGATTGCCGTCATCAACTCGATCGGTAACCTGGGTGGCTTCGTCGGGCCCTCGTTGATCGGTATCGTCAAGGGCAATAGCCAGAGTGCCTCGACCGGCCTGCTGTTTCTCAGCGCATTACTGCTGATCGCCTTCCTGATGACCGTCCTGATGCGCGTGACCAACAAGGACCCGGATCAGCCCGTCACCGCCCCGAGCCAGCAGACCAGCTGACTCTGCGCCGAATCACCCTCCCTACACCTTGCCACCTGGTAAGGCTCATTGCTGGAGTATCACCATGAGTGACATCACCCCCGCGGTTCTCGCCGATCTCGCGCCTGAGGGCAGCCTGTGTGCTGCGATCAATTTTGGTAACCCGGTGCTGGCACAACGTGGCGCTGACGGCAGCCCGCAAGGCGTGTCGGTGGCATTGGCCAAGGCCCTGGCTGCTGAATTGGGCGTGACCCTGGAAATACGCACTTTCGATGCTGCAGGCAAAGTCTTCGCTGCATTGGAGCAGGGTGCCTGGCACCTGGCGTTTCTTGCTATCGAGCCGGTGCGCGAAGCGCAAATCGCTTTCAGCGAACCCTACGTGATCATCGAAGGAACGTACCTGGTACGAGCCGACGCACCGTACCAGGCGGTCGATGAGCTCGACCAGCCCGGTCTGCGCCTGGCGGTCGGACAGGGCGCAGCCTACGACTTGTTCCTGAGCCGGACCCTGCAGCATGCGCACTTGCAGCGAGCCGAAACTTCAGCCGGCGCCGTTGACCTGTTCATCGAGCAGCAACTGGATGCAGCCGCAGGTGTGCGTCAACCGCTTGAGAAAGTAGCCGCTGCCGACCCACGTTTTCGGGTTGTAGACGGCGCGTTCACCGCCATCCGGCAGGCCATGGCCGTTCCACGCGGTCGCGATGCGGGCGCCGCGTATGTACGTGCGTTCATCGAACGCAAGAAAGCCGAAGGCTTCGTGGCGAATGCCCTGGCCGAGAGTGGCCAGGCTGATGTCGCCGTTGCACCCTGAGGGCACCTCTGAAAACGGCCTGCGTTCGCTGATGGAGAACGCAGCCTTGCTCAAACACCAATTTTAATTTTCCGAACACCTTTCTAGGATGAACTTCTTCATGAAGTTTACGGCCTGGCCAAACTTCATATTGATGACGACTCGATAACAACTATAAGGAACCAGGTCATGACTCAAAAAGTTGCTTTTGTCACTGGCGGTATGGGCGGTATCGGCACGGCCATTTGTCAGCGCCTGGCAAAAGACGGGTTTATTGTCGTGGCCGGTTGTGGTCCCGATTCTCCTATTCGTGCTGAATGGCTACAGAAACAGAAAAGTGCCGGGTTCGACTTCATTGCCTGCGAAGGCAATGTCGCCGACTGGGACTCTACCGTGCAGGCCTTCGACAAGATCAAACAGCAAGTCGGCCCGATCGATGTACTGGTCAATAACGCCGGCACTGTCTGCAATGTATTGTTTCGGGACATGGTCCCGGCCGATTGGCAAACCGTGATCGATACCAACCTCAACTCCCTGTTCAACGTCACCCGGCAGGTCATCGACGATATGGCCGCCCGGGGCTGGGGGCGGGTGATCAATATCTCCACGGTCAATGCTCAACTCGGGCATGTCGGCCAGGTCAATTACGCCACCGCCAAGTCGTCCATCCGCGGCTTTACCCGCGCGCTGGCCCGTGAGGTGGCAGCACGCGGAGTGACGGTCAACACCGTGTCACCGGGCTATATCGGCACCGAGCGTCTCAAGGCAATTACCGCCTATGACCGCATGGACAAGGTCATTCAGGAGATTCCGGTCAAGCGCCTGGGAACGCCCGAGGAAGTGGCAGCCATGTGCGCCTGGATTGCTTCTGAAGAGTCGTCATTCGCCACCGGTGCAGACTTCGCCATTAACGGCGGTCTGCACATGAGTTGATGAGCAGCTCATATAAGCACGACGTCCAATAATAACTAAAGTTCTGCTGAGGGTCTTCAATGTTATCCATACTTGGCTATGGCATGATTATTACATTCATGTCATTGATCATGACCAAGCGCCTGGCACCGCTGGTTGCAATGACCACCATTCCCATTCTGTTCGCGATCCTGGGCGGCTTCAGTGCCGACATGGGACTGATGATGATCGACGGTTTGCGCAAAGTAGCGCCGACGGCCGTCATGGTCATGTTTGCCATTCTTTATTTCGGCATGATGTTCGACACCGGCCTGTTCGACCCGATCATTCGTACCTTCATCCGCCTGATCAAGGGCGATCCGGCCAAGGCGGTATTGTTTGCCACGTTACTGGCCGGCATGGTGTCGCTGGACGGTGACGGCTCGACCACGTACATGATCACCCTGACGGCCATGTTGCCGTTGTTCAAGCGCTTGAAGATCAACCCGCTCATCTTGCCGTGTGTGGTTATTCTGGCTGCCAGCGTCACCAACCTGTTGCCATGGGGCGGACCGCTGGCACGTGCGGCGGCCTCTTTGCAGGTGGAAACCACCGAGTTGTTCCTGCCTTTGATTCCGGCGATGGTCATTGCTTTCGTGAGTGTGCTGGCATTGGCGTTCTACCTGGGGCTGCAAGAGCGCAAGCGTCTGGGCGTGCTGAGTCTGCCCGGTGATCATCGCCGGCCTGCAAGCGCGCAGGACGAAGACATGAGCGACCTGTTGACCCTGAGCGATGAAAATGCAGAGCTGCGCCGGCCCAAAATGTTCTGGCTCAACGCTGTGTTGACGCTTGTGCTGATGGGCAGCCTGGTCGTGGAAGTGTTGCCACTGCCTATCCTGTTCATGCTGGCGTTCTCCCTGGCATTGGTCATCAACTATCCGGGCATGGATGACCAGCGTCGACGTATCGCCGCGCATGCTCCGACAGCCTTGAACCAGATTGCGATCTTTCTGGCCGCAGGTATTTTTGCCGGCATTCTCTCCGGTACCGGAATGGTCAAGGCCATGTCGGAAACCCTTCTATGGGCCTTGCCACAAAGCTGGGGTGCGTACCTGGCGCCGATCACGGCGATCCTGAGTATTCCGGGCACGTTCTTCATGTCCAACGATGCGTTCTATTACGGTGTGCTGCCGGTACTGGCCCATGCTGCCGAGGCCTATGGCATCAGTGCGGCTGAAATCGGTCGGGCATCGATGGTCGGTCAACCGGTGCACCTGCTCAGTCCGCTGGTGGCATCGACTTATCTGTTGTGCGGGCTGGCGGGCGTAGAATTCAGCGACCATCAGAAATACACCTTCAAATGGTCACTGCTGTTGTGCCTGGTGATCATGGCAGCGTCGATGCTGTTTGGCTTGTACCCATGGTATTCCACGGCGGTTTGACGATTACGCAAGACAAGGGCAGGTGCGGGCTATTGGGCACTCGGCTATGATGCGCGCTCAAGCAAAACAAGCTGCAGGCCAATGCTTTAAGGGTATCGGTCTAAAGAGGACTGCATGAGCGACCATCACCTGTTCGGCCGTTTGCGTTACAAGCACTTGCAGATGCTGATGATGCTCGGTTCCAGCCTTAACCTGCACCGCGCCTCGGTGAGCATGAACATGTCGCAACCGGCCGCCAGCCGGATGCTGCAAGAGATCGAAGACATGTTCGGCTGCGAACTGTTCGAGCGTTTGCCGCGCGGCATGCAGCCCACCGCGCTGGGCCGCGAGCTGTTGCGTTTCGCCGAAGCCGCCCTGAGCGGCCTCGACCGTTGCGCGGCGGATCTGGCGGCGCGCAAGCAGGGCGGCTACGGCTACCTGTCGATCGGCACGATCATGGGCGCCGCGCCGGATCTGGTGATGCACGCGGTGGCCGAAATCAAGGCGCTGAATCCACGCCTGCGCTTGCGCATCATGGGCGACACCAGCGATCAGGTGGTGCAATTGCTGGAGCAGGGCCGCGTCGACATCGCCGTGGCCCGGCGCGATATCAGCAATGACCGCGAACAATACGAATTCGAGCCGCTGGGTAACGAACGTTTGATCGCCGTGGTTCACCACGGTCATCCACTGGCTGACCGTCCCAGCCTGCAGTGGCACGAGCTGGTCCGTGACTGGCCGTGGATTCTGCAGCCGCAATCAAGCCCTGCGCGAGTGGCCTTCGAGCAAGCGTTGCTGCGCCATGAACTGCCGATGCCGGCCGACATCATCGAATGCAGCTCGGTGTACTCCATGCAGCAACTGGTGCAGTTGACCGATGCCGTGATGGTGCTGTCGGAATCGGCGATGCGCGACTACCTGAAGATGGGCCTGGTCAAGGCTCTGCCAGTCAGCATCGACGCGCAAATGGCGCCCTTCGGGTTATTGCGGCGTAAAAATGAACCGATCAGTCGTGAATTGCAGTTGTTCATTGATCTGCTGCGCAAGCGCAGCCAGGAAGACGAGGGGTAAAGCGCCTTACACCTACGCGATGGTTTCAAACCTTGCCGGCTCGTACTGACCTTTGCTCCACAGTTGACTGGTGAACCAGCCGGCGACTTTTTCGCTGCTCAGCTCTTTGTCCTTCCTTTCGATGAACAAGGCGCCCAGATCAATGGTCCTGGCAAAGTTTTCCTTGTTCAGGACATATTCGCCCAGCGAGCTGCCGCCCCATGGCGAGTCGGCAGCGACCATCTCTATCGAGGCGTCACGGTAGACAGCTGCCGAGCTTTTCAGGGCGTCTGAGGCGTTCAACAGCGCGTCGAGCTGCTCAAGGTCCTTGGCGTTCAATTCGCCAGAGGTATTCAGGGCTTTGAGGCTGCCGTCTTCAACGATGGTAAAGCTGAATTTCTTTTCGGCCAGATCGGGAAACATATAAGCCAGCGCCGACTTGAACTCGTCAAACGAAGCCTTCAAGGCATTGTGAGCCGCTTCGTGTTTTGCGGCCGCAGCCGGGAAATCGGCATACTCCGGCCGGCCGGCAAACGTGGGGCTGGACACAATTGACTCAGCCAGTGACAGGGCCTCTTCGCTGGGGTGATACACCGCAGCCGGAGTATCCAGCGCCTTCGTTGTCGTCGCGTCGATGGCGTCGGCTCTAGCCTTGATCGACACTGTCGAAAGCGTCAGTTGCGTGTTCAAGGCGCTATTCAAAGAAATGTCCATCTCGTCAATCCATGATGTGTGGGCGTACAGAACTGATCGGCCGGACAGATAAAAACTGTAGGCCCGATTCCATCCTTCATGCCCTGCGGTGACCTGTAGGAGCCCGCTTGCCGGCGACCGGCTGCATTAGCAGTCGTAAAATCTCAGCATGTCCGAAATCCTGCGAGCGCTAGCGCACTCGGTCGCCGTGGTCCGGCATGCCGGCAGAGCGGGCTCCTACGAGCGAGTCACGGCTGATCTCGCTGATCGAGCGGGCACCGGTCAGGATCATGGCCACGCGCATTTCCTTTTCGATCAGCTCCAGCAAATGGCTGACGCCCTGGCCACCGGCCGCGGCCAGTGCATAGATAAACGCCCGGCCGAGCATCACGGTGTCGGCGCCCAGGGCAATCATGCGCACGATGTCCAGGCCATTGCGGATGCCGGAGTCGGCCAGAATCGCCAGCTGGCCCTTCACCGCATCGGCAATCGCCGGCAGCGCCCGCGCAGTCGACGGCACGCCATCCAGCTGGCGGCCGCCGTGGTTGGACACCACAATGCCATCGGCGCCGAAACTCACCGCATCGCGGGCGTCTTCGGCGTCCAGAATGCCTTTGATCACCATCGGGCCTTGCCAGAACTCGCGAATCCACTCCAGGTCTTTCCACGAAATCGACGGGTCGAAGTTAGTGCCCAGCCAGCCGATGTAATCGGCCAGGCCTGTCGGGTGCCCGCGATACGCCGAGATATTGCCCAGGTCATGCGGCCGCCCGTTGATTCCCACATCCCAGGCCCAGGTCGGGTGGGTAAACGCTTGCAGCATGCGCCTGAACGCCGCGTTCGGGCCGCTCATGCCCGAATGCGCATCGCGGTAGCGGGCGCCGGGCACCGGCATGTCGACGGTGAACACCAGCGTGGTCACGCCGGCGGCCTTGGCACGTTCCAGCGCGTTCTTCATGAAGCCGCGATCCTTGAGCACATACAGCTGAAACCACATGGGCCGGCTGATTGCCGGCGCCACTTCCTCGATCGGGCACACCGACACCGTCGACAACGTGAACGGAATGCCCTTGGTATCGGCGGCCTTGGCTGCCTGCACCTCGCCACGTCGCGCATACATACCGGTCAGGCCAACCGGCGCCAGGGCCACCGGCATCGCCAGGGTTTCACCGAACAGCCGGGTTTCCAGGCTCAGCTCTGACATGTTGCGCAGCACCCGCTGACGCAGCGCGATGTCGGCCAGATCGGCAACGTTGCGCCGCAAGGTGTGCTCGGCATAGGCGCCGCCATCGATGTAATGAAACAGGAACGGCGGCAGCTTGCGTTGCGCAACGGCGCGGTAGTCGGTAGAGGCCGAAATGATCATGGCGATGCGTTCTCTCTTGTTGTCTGGCATGCAGTGCTGGCCAGTCTAGACGGCGGGTGCCATGCAGGACTAATCCGATTTAGGCAGGCTGCGATACCTTGAGGTTATGAGTTGAAATGAATGATGTCATGACTATGCCGACTGGGTAGGAGCGCGCTCTGCCGGAATACCGGACCACCGCGACCGGCTGCGTTAGCAGTCGTAAATTTGTGGCGTTTCGCAGATTTTGCGAGCGCTCCGCACTCGGTCGCGGGCAGAGCGCGCTCCTACGGGGACTTATGCTGGCTGTACGGCAGCGTTATGTCAGTGACAGAGGGCTACCTCAGTCGCTGAACAACTCAAACATCAAATCGCGAAACCACTGGTTGGCCGGGTCCTTGTGATAGCGCGTATGCCAGAACAGGTTGATGGCGATTTCCGGCAACGGCACCGGCAAGGGCAGGGCGACCAGCTGGAAGGGTTCTGTGCAGGTGGAAGCAAAACGCTCTGGCACCGTGGCCACCAGGTCGCTGCGTTGCAGAATGTGCCCGACAGCCACGAAGTGAGGCACCTGCAAACGGATATCCCGGTGCAGGCCGGCGCGGCGCAGGTACTGTTCGACCTCGCCATGGCCGGTGCTGGTGGCGGCGATGTGTACATGGGCGTGGCTGCAAAAGCGTTCTGCGGTCATCGGCTGGCGGGTCAGCGGGTGATCGCGCCGGCACAGGCACACATAACGATGGATAAACAGCCGGCGCTGGTAGAAGCCGTGCTGCAAATCCGGTTGCAGGCCCACGGCCAGGTCGATGCTGCCGCCGGCCAGCGCTTCGGATAATTGCGCGTCGCTGCGCACGGTGGTCACCGATACGCCGGGGGCGCGTTGCAGCAGGGCTTCGATCAGGCGCGGCATGAACCAGATCTCGCCGATATCAGTCATCGCCAGGGTAAAGCGCCGCTGGCTGTGCGCCGGATCGAATTCCACCTTGGGTTGCAGCGCCTGACCGAGCAGGGCAAGCGCTTGCGCCACCGGTTCTGCAAGGCTGGCCGCATAGGGTGTCGGCTGCATGCCACGCCCGGTGCGCACGAACAACTCGTCGTTCAAGGTGGTGCGCAGGCGCTTGAGGGCGTTGCTCATGGCCGGCTGGGTCAGGCCCAAGTGTTCGGCGGCCACGGACACCTGGCGGTCGATGAGGAGTTGGTGCAGCACCAGCAACAGGTTGAGGTCTAGGTTGCGCAGGTTCATGCCGGAAAGTCTCTTTATTCACAACGGTGATAGTTTCTATACGATCCGCTGCATTTATCAATACCGCATTGCAGCGCAGGATGGGCTCATACCAAAAACAATCAGCCCGATGGAGTGCCTTTCCATGCAAAACCCTTCTTCCTTGCGCATTGCTATCGTCGGCGGCGGTATCGCTGGCGTGGCGCTGGCAATCGACCTGTGCCGCCATGCTCACCTCGATGTCACGCTCTTTGAAGCCGCCGCCGCCTTTGGCGAGGTCGGCGCCGGTGTGTCGTTCGGCGCCAACGCGGTGCGCGCCATTGCCGGGCTGGGCATTGCCGAGCCATACCGGCAGATCGCCGATCAGACGCCGGCGCCGTGGCAGGATGTCTGGTTCGAATGGCGCCGTGGCGTCGATGCCGGTTACCTGAGCGCCAGTGTCGCCGCCGGTGTCGGCCAGTCTTCGGTACACCGCGCCGACTTTCTCGATGCCCTGGCTAGCCAGCTGCCCGACGGCATTGCACAGTTCTCCAAACGTGCGGTGAGCGTCCGTCAGGATGCCGAACAGGTGCATATCACCTTTACCGACGGCAGCGAGCATGCGTGCGATTTGCTGATTGGCGCTGATGGCATCAAATCGTCGATTCGTGATCATGTGCTCGGTGGCCTCGGCCAGCCGCTGGCCAGCCCGCGCTTCAGCGGCACCTGTGCCTATCGCGGCCTGATCGACAGCGACACCCTGCGCGCCGCCTACCGTGAACGCGGCGTGGACGAACACCTGCTGGATGTGCCGCAGATGTACCTGGGCCTTGACGCGCACATCCTGACGTTCCCGGTCAAACAGGGGCGCTTGATCAATGTGGTGGCGTTTGTCTCCGACCGCAGCCAGCCCGATCCGCAATGGCCGGCCGATCAGCCTTGGGTGCGCACCACCAGCCAGGCTGAAATGCTCCAGGCGTTCGACGGCTGGGGCGATGCGGCGCGGATCCTGCTCGAGTGCATCCCGGCGCCAACCCTGTGGGCACTGCATGAACTCGATGAATTGCCGGGTTATGTGCATGGCCGGGTGGCGCTGATCGGCGATGCCGCCCACGCGATGTTACCGCATCAGGGCGCTGGCGCCGGCCAGGGCCTGGAAGATGCCTGGCTGTTGGCGCGCCTGCTGGCCGACCCGCAGGTGCTCGACGCGCCGCTGCCCAAGGTGCTGGAGGCGTATGACGCGATTCGCCGGCCGCGCGCCTGCCGGGTGCAGCGCACCTCGCATCAGGCCGGCGAACTGTACGAGCTGCGTGAGTCGCAGACTGCTGCCGACGAAAGCTTGCTGGGCCAGACTCTGGCCGAGCGTTTCGCCTGGCTCTGGGAGCACGATTTCGATGCCGAACTGCGTCAGGCGCAGCAGCGTCTCGGCTGGTTGCAGGCGGCCTGAGGCAATAACGTGCAAAAACCGCGGGCACACGCCTGCGGTTTGAATAACCACTTCAAATAACAACAATAAAGAGCCATGCCATGCGCACAATCAACGTGACAGCCCTGCTGGACGGGGTTCGTTTCAATGCCTTTCATGCTCGCGTGCTGCTCTGGTGCGCGCTGATCATTATCTTCGACGGCTATGACCTGGTGATCTACGGCGTGGTGCTGCCCTCGTTGATGGCCGAATGGGGGCTGACGTCATTGCAGGCCGGGGCGCTGGGCAGTTGCGCGCTGGTGGGCATGATGATTGGCGCGCTGTTTTTCGGCTCGTTGTCGGACCGCATTGGCCGGCGCAAGACCATCGCCTTCTGCGTCATCCTGTTCAGCGGCGTCACGGCCCTTAATGGCCTGGCGCAAAGCCCGGAAGTGTTCGGCCTGTGCCGCTTTATCGCCGGGCTGGGCATTGGCGGCGTAATGCCCAATGTCGTGGCGCTGATGAATGAATATTCGCCCAAGCAGTCGCGCAGCACGCTGGTGGCGATCATGTTCAGCGGCTATTCGCTGGGCGGCATGTTGTCGGCCGGGCTGGGCATGTGGCTGATCCCGCAATGGGGCTGGCAGGCGGTGTTCTACGTGGCGGCGATTCCCTTGCTGGCGCTGCCGCTGTTGGTGCGCCAGTTGCCGGAGTCGATGAACTACCTGCTGCGCAGCGGCCAGACCGAACGCGCCAAGGCCATTCTCGATCAGGCGGTGCCCGATTATCAGCCTGCGGCGGGGGATGCGCTGGAACAGGCCTCGGGTCGTAGCGCCAATGTGTCGATCAGCGAACTGTTCCGCGAAGGCCGCACGCTGAATACGCTGATGCTGTGGCTGGCGTTCTTCTGCTGCCTGCTGATGGTCTATGCCCTGAGTTCGTGGCTGCCCAAGCTGATGAGCAGCGCAGGCTACGGTCTCAATTCCAGCCTGACCTTTCTGCTGGTGCTCAACGTCGGCGCCATCATCGGTGCGATTGGCGGCGGCTGGCTGGGTGACCGTGTCGGGTTGGGCAAGGTGCTGCTGGCGTTTTTCACCTGCGGTGCGCTGGCGCTGAGCCTGTTGTCGTTCAAGGCGCCATTGGCGGTGCTGTATCTGCTGGTGGCGATTGCCGGCGCCTGCACCATCGGCACGCAGATTCTGGCCAATGCCTGCACCGTGCAGTATTACCCGGCGCAGATTCGCAGCACCGGGCTGGGTTGGGCCATGGGCATCGGCCGTACCGGCGCCATCATCGGCCCGCTGCTCGGCGGTGCCTTGCATGCTAGCGGGTTGCCGTTGCAGGTGAGCTTTCTGGCCTTTGCCGTGCCGGGGCTGGTGGGCGCGCTGGCGGTGCTGGTGTTCTTGTGCAACAAGCCAGGCGCCCGGCCGGCGCTGAAATCGGCGCCGACTGTCTAGGGGCGTTCAGACGCTCTTCGAGCCGCCGCCGATTTGCCAGATATACGGCGGCTCGGTGCCGTTGATTTCCCAATCGCCGATGATCCGTTCCTTGTAGATCAGCGGGTTGTGCGAGGCGGCGGTGCGGGCGTTGCGCCAGTAGCGGTCGAGCTGTTTGGCGCTGCTGGTCGCCGAGGCGCTGAGGGCGTTGAACAGCTCGCTGGTGGCACGCAGGATCAGATCGCTGATCACCACCTGGCCTTGCGCCGATTCCAGTTCGGCCTGCAGGTTGGCCTGGCGTTCGGCGTCGTTGTCAGTGCCGAAATGCGCGAGATAAGCACCGTGCGAGGCCTGTGCGGCGCGCACGGCGGTGGCTTCGGCGGCATACACCTGGGCCGAGGCGCGGCCAACCACTTGTTGCACCAGCGGGTCGCGGTCCACCGATGAGGCATTGCCGTGGCTGAACACGCGGGTGCGCTGGCTGACCTGTCGGGCAAAGTCGCGTACCGCCGCGCGGCCGCTGCCGACCAGCACCGCGAGCAGCACCAGTTGATAGAAGGCAGTCTGGTATTTGAAGCGCCCGGCGAACGGCAGAATGTCGTGCTCGGCCACTTCGGCATTCACGAAGGTTGAGGTGCCGCTGCCGGTGGTGCGCTGGCCAAAGCCGTCCCAGTCATCCTGCAAGGTGACGCCCGCTTGCGCGGTGCGGGTGACGGCGATCACGTCTTCGCCGGTGTCGTCGCGCTGGGCGTACAGGTCGATCCAGTCGGCAAAGATGCTGCCGGTGCTGTAGTACTTGGTGCCGTTGACCACCCAGCGGCCCTCTGCACCTTCACCCTGACGCGAGACCCGCGTGATCACCTGGCCAATCTTGACGTTACCCACTTCGGTCCAGGCATTGCCGACCAGTTCGCCCTTGACGAAGCGCTCGAACCACACGCTCTGGTCGCTGTGGGCGTGGGCATTCAGGCGGTCTTCGACAAAGGCGAAGTGGCCGCGCAGCGCCTGGGGAATGTTGGAGTCGGCCTCGGCCAGCTCGATCAGCAGTTGCAACAGCTGCGTCAGCGAAGCGCCGTTGCCGCCGTGCTCACGCGGCACGCGCACGGCGCCGAAGCCTGCTTGCTTGAGCCAGCGAATCGGTTCATGGGGCAGGGTGCGAGTGCTTTCGCGTTCAAGCGCCGTGTCAGCGATGCGCGCAAAGATCGGCCGGAAGGTGTTGGCAAGCACTTCATAGTCGGTGCCGGTGGAAAGCTGGGGCAGATGCTGCTGGACAGACATTGGGTATCTCCTGGATCAATGAGCGATACCTGTGCTTTCGCAAAGTCCGTGCCTGATAAATAAACTCATTTAAATCATAGACTTATATTCATGTCGTAGCCTTTTCGCGCTGTACACCTCGCAGCAGCTTGCTGAAGCACTGTTGCCTGGCCTACAGCAGGCGCGGCCCAGCGTGCGCATGACGGCGTGATTCAACTGTTCATGGATCAACAGTTGTTTAACACCTTGCTGTTGAATGGACATTGCCCGAATCCCTTCGCTGTTATTTATATCTTTGATTTATAACGGATTTTAAGATTGGCACGGTTGCTGCTCTAGCCTCTTGCATCAAGGCCAACGCCGAAGAGGACAACATGAGTACACCCATCAAGGTCGTAGTGGTATCCGGCAGCCTGCGCACGCCATCGCGAACCCATAGTTTGTTGCACGCGGTGATCCAGCAACTGGAGCAACGCCTGCCGGTCGAGGTGCACTGGGTCCGCATCGCTGAACTGGGCAGCGCGCTGGCCGGTTCCCTGGAACGCGACGGCGCGTCGCCGGCCTTGCTGCCGCATCTAAAGGCCATTGAAAACGCCGACCTGATCATCGCCGGCAGCCCGGTGTATCGCGCCTCTTATACCGGGCTGTTCAAGCACTTTTTCGATCTGGTCGATCACCAGTCGCTCAAGGGCGTGCCGGTGTTGCTGGCCGCCACCGGTGGCAGCGATCGGCATGCGCTGGTCATCGATCACCAGTTGCGCCCGCTGTTCGGTTTCTTCCAGGCGCACACCTTGCCGTACGGCCTGTACGCCGCTGCCGACGCCTTCAGCGATTACCAGCTTGTCGATGCCGCGCACCTGGCGCGCATCGAGCGGGCGCTGGACCCGATCGTTGCCTTTTTTCATTCCGTAGCGCTCAGCGCCGCCTGATATTCAAAACCTTCGAGGAGTTATCGACATGAGCCAACAATCGATCAAGTTCGCCTATTGGGTGCCCAACGTCAGCGGTGGCCTGGTGGTCAGCAATATCGAACAGCGCACCAGCTGGGACATCGACTACAACCGCAAACTGGCGCAAATCGCCGAGCGCTCGGGATTTGATTACGCCCTGTCGCAGATCCGCTTTACCGCAGGCTACGGCGCCGAATTCCAGCACGAGTCGGTCACCATCAGCCACGCGCTGCTGGCCGCCACCGAAAAGCTCAAGGTCATCGCGGCGATTCTGCCTGGGCCGTGGAACCCGGTGCTGGCGGCCAAGCAACTGGCGACCATCGATCAGTTCACCAACGGTCGTGTCGCCATCAACGTGGTGTCGGGCTGGTTCAAGGGCGAGTTTCATGCGATCGGCGAGCCGTGGCTGGAGCATGACGAGCGCTATCGTCGGTCCGAAGAATTCATTCGTGCCCTCAAAGGCATCTGGACCCAGGACAACTTCACCTTCAACGGTGATTTCTACCGGTTTCGCAATTACACCCTCAAGCCCAAGCCATTGCAGCAGCCGCACCCGGAAATCTTCCAGGGCGGCAGCTCGCGGGCCGCACGCGACATGGCGGCGCGGGTGTCGGACTGGTATTTCACCAACGGCAACACGGTCGAGGGCATCAAGGCCCAGGTCGATGACATCCGCGCCAAGGCGGCGGCCAACGGTCACTCGGTGAAGGTCGGCGTCAACGCCTTCATCATTGCCCGCGACACCGAGCAGGAAGCCCAGGCGGTGCTGCGCGAAATCATCGACCAGGCCAATCCCGAGGCGGTCAATGCCTTTGGCAGCGAAGTGAAAAACGCCGGTGCGGCCAGCCCTGAAGGCGAGGGCAACTGGGCCAAGTCGACCTTCGAAGACCTGGTGCAGTACAACGACGGCTTCAAGACCAACCTGATCGGCACGCCGAAACAGATCGCCGAACGCATCGTGGCGCTCAAGGCGGTGGGCGTGGACCTGATTCTCTCGGGCTTCTTGCACTTCCATGAAGAGGTCGAGTACTTCGGCCAGCATGTGCTGCCACTGGTGCGCGAGCTGGAAGCACAGAAACTGGCCGACAAGGCGGTCGCTTGATGAGTGCACGCGCGCTGACATTGCCCGCATGGCTGGCGCATCAAGCCGGCGCGCGTGCGCAAGCGGTTGCCTTGCGGCACAAGTCGCTGGGCATCTGGCAAGCGCTCACCTGGGCGCAATTGCAGCAGCAAGTACAGGTGGTCGCCGCCAGCCTGCACGCCAGCGGTTTCGAGGCCGGCAAGCAGGTATTGATTATCAGCCGGCCACGCCCTGAAGCGTTGATCGTCGCCATGGCCGCGCAATGGCTGGGTGGCGTGGCGGCGCTGTTCGACCCGCTGGACGCGGCCGGCGCGCAAGGTGAAGTGCTGCGCCAGTTGCCGGTGGAGTTTGTGCTGGCCGAGGGCCTGGAAGAAATCAATCGCCTGCGTGACTGGCGGCTGGAGCCGGGCTGGCTGGTGTACGCCGATCCGCGCGGGCTGGTCGATGAACTGTCGCGCGGCAATGCGCTGGATTACGCGCGTTTGCCGGTTGCAAACAGTGCGCCCATCGAGGTGCAGGCACAGGCGATAGACATTGCCTTTGCGTTCTATCGCCTGAATGCCCACGGCCTGGAGCGGCTGTTGTTCAGCCATGCCCAGTTGATCAAAGAGGCGCGGCCACTGGTCGAGCAGCAAGGCCTGAGCGATCAGGAAGAGGCGTTGGCCGCGCGGGCATTTGCCGCCAGCGGCCAGGCGCGCTATCTGCTGGCGCCGTGGTTATTGGCAGGCTTTACGCTGAATTTTCCTGAACGCCTGGAAACCCGCGATCAGGACCGCCGCGAGCTGGGCCCGACGCTGGTGCTGGGCACGCGTGAAACCTATGGGCGGTTGTATGCGCGGGTGCTGCAACGCCTGCCGTTGCCAGGCACCTTGCATCGGCGCTTGCTCGACTGGGCGTTGCACGGTGCATCCGGCCGGTTGGCCGGGTTGATTGGCGAGGTGCTGATTCGCCGGCCGTTGCGCGATGTGCTGGGGTTTGGCCGCCTGCGCGTGGCGCTGTTGGTGGGCCCGCCGCTGGATGAGCGGGCGCAGCGTTTCTTTGCTGTGCTGGGTGTGCAGGTTCTGGCCTGGCCCGGCAGCGAGGCGCACGCGGTGCGCGGGCTACGTCACGCAGATCAAGCCCTTGGTTTGTCGGTGGCGGTATGAAGAGTGCGCAGCCATTGCTGGAATTGCAGGGTATCTCGCTGTCGTTCAAGGGCGTCAAGGCGATCAGCGACATCGGTTTTGCCGTTGCCGAGGGCGAGATCTGTGCGCTGATCGGCCCCAACGGCGCGGGCAAAAGCTCGCTGCTCAATGTCATCAACGGGGTTTACCAAGCGCAGCAGGGCAGCATTCGCTTTGCCGGAAAAACCCGGCGGGTGATGCGGCCCAACCAGGCCGCGCAACAGGGCATCGCCCGTACTTTCCAGAACATTGCCTTGTTCAAGGGCATGAGCGTGCTCGACAACGTGCTCACCGGGCGCAACCTCAAGCGCCGCGCCAGCTGGCTGGAACAGGCGCTGCGCATCGGCCGGGCGCCGGATGAAGACGACCGCCAGCGCGAAGCGGCCGAGCGGGTGCTGGCATTCCTGCGGATCCAGCCGTGGCGCGACGCGATTGTCGGCACGTTGCCGTACGGCCTGCAAAAGCGCGTCGAACTGGCGCGCGCGCTGGCCGCCGAGCCGCGATTGCTGCTGCTCGATGAGCCGATGGCAGGCATGAACGCCGAAGAAAAGGCCGAGATGAGCCGCTTCATCGTCGACATCAACCGCGAATTCGGCACCACGGTGGTGTTGATCGAACACGATATCGGCGTGGTGATGAGCCTGTCCGACCATGTGGTGGTGCTTGATTACGGACGCAAGATCGGCGACGGACCACCGGCCGAAGTGCGGCGCAACCCGGACGTCATCGCCGCCTACCTCGGCGCCCGCCACTGACTGGAAAACAACCATGGAATTTTTCTTTGAGGTGCTGATTGGCGGCCTGTTGGCGGGGGTGATGTATTCACTGATCGCCATCGGTTTTGTGCTGATCTACAAGGCCAGCGGGGTGTTCAATTTTGCCCAGGGCGCCATGGTGCTGTTTGCCGCGTTGACCTTTGTCAGCCTGCTGGAGCGTGGCGTGCCGTTCTGGCTGGCGCTGCTGATCACACTGGCGGTGATGCTGGCGCTGGCCGTGGCGGTCGAGCGCGTGGTGCTGCGGCCATTGGTCAATCGCCCGCCGATCACCTTGTTCATGGCCACGCTGGGTTTGTCGTACCTCATCGAGGGCGCGGCGCAAGCGTTGTGGGGCGCGCAAGTGCATGGCCTGGAACTGGGCATCAGCGACGAACCGCTGGAACTGCACGGCATGCTGCTCTCGGCCTTCGACCTGTTCGCGGCGGCCACTGCGGGGGTGTTGGTGGTCGGCCTGTCGCTGCTGTTCAACCGCACCCGCATGGGCCTGGCATTGCGCGCCGTGGCCGACGATCCGCTGGCCGCGCAGGCGGTGGGCATTCGTTTGCAGCGGGTCTGGGTCGTGGTCTGGGCGGTGGCCGGCTTTGTCGGTCTGGTTGCCGGGCTGCTGTGGGGCGCGCGGCTCGGGGTGCAGTTTTCGCTGTCGTTGATTGTGCTCAAGGCGCTGCCGGTGCTGATCATCGGCGGTTTTACCTCGATCAGCGGTGCCATCGTCGGTGGGCTGATCATCGGCGCCTCGGAAAAGCTTGCCGAGGTCTATCTGGGCCCGGTGATCGGCGGTGGCCTGGAAAACTGGTTTCCCTATGTGCTGGCGCTGTTGTTCTTGCTGGTGCGCCCGGCGGGTCTGTTCGGTGAACGCGCCATCGAGCGCGTCTAAGGAGTGGTGACTATGTTCTACCGAGAAGCCGGCCAGTTCAGCACTCGCTACCGCGAGGACCGGCGCTTTTTTCGCCTGCGCCAGGACCGTATCGGCGTGGCGCTGCTGGCGGTCGTGGCCGTTGGCGTGGTGCCCTGGCTGGGCAATGATTACTGGTTCAGCGCCATTCTGATCCCGTTTCTGGTGCTGTCGCTGGCCGGCCTTGGGCTTAATCTGCTGACCGGCTACGCGGGGCAGTTGTCACTGGGCTCGGCGGCGTTCATGGCCGTGGGCGCGTTTGCAACCTACAACGTCGAGCTGCGGGTTCCGGGTTTGCCGCTGCTGGTGAGCCTGCTGTTCGGCGGCCTGACGGCGGCGGCGGTGGCCATCGTGTTTGGCTTGCCGAGCCTGCGCATCAAGGGCTTTTACCTGTTGGTGTCGACCCTGGCGGCGCAGTTTTTCGTGCAATGGGCGCTGACCCGCTTCAGCTGGTTCTCCAACGACAACGCCTCCGGAGTGATCAGCGCACCGCCGTTGCAGATTGCCGGTATCGATTTTGCCTCGCCCGCCGGACGCTACCTGCTGACCCTCGGCGTGGTGCTGGCGTTGTTCTGGCTGGCCGGCAATCTGGTGCGCAGTGAGCTGGGGCGTAACTGGATGGCGGTGCGCGACATGGACACCGCTGCCGCCGTGATCGGCATCCCGTTGCTCAAGACCAAGCTGCTGGCCTTTGCCATCAGCGGCTTTTACCTGGGAATTGCCGGCGCGTTGTGGGCGTTCACTTATCTGGGCACTGTGGAGCCGCACGGTTTTGACCTGAGCCGCTCGTTCCAGATCCTGTTCATCATCATTATCGGCGGGCTGGGCAGCATTCTCGGCAACTTCCTGGGCGCGGCCTTTATCGTGCTGTTTCCGTTGTTGCTGTCGAACCTGGCCACGCTGCTGCCGGCCGGACTGATCGCGGCAGGGCAGCTGGAAAACCTGCAGAAGATGGCGTTTGGCGCGCTGATCATCCTGTTTCTGATCAAAGAACCGGAGGGCCTGGCGCGCCTCTGGAAAAAATTCCGCGAGCGTGCACGGCTCTGGCCGCTGCGCTACTGAGCGAACCCTTGGGCGTTGACCCTATCCCTGTCTGCCAACTGATTCCAACAAGGATTTAATAATGATCAAACATGCAATCGCCGGCGGCCTCGCCCTGGCGCTGGGCCTTGCTGCGTCTTTTTCGGCACAGGCCGAGGCCGAGCAGTACTTTCCGCTGCAAAGTTACCGGGTCGGCCCGTATGCCGCCGGCGGCACCGGATTTTTCGGTGGCTTTATCGACTACCTCAAGTACGTCAACGCCAGCGGCGGGGTCAACGGCGTCAAGCTGACCTGGAGCGAGTGCGAAACCGAGTACGTGGTCGAGAAGGGCGTCGAATGCTACGAGCGCCTGAAAAAAGGCCTCAATGGCGCGCCGGCTGCCGCGACCAACCCGCTGTCAGTGGGCATCGCCTACGCCACGCTGGAGCGCTCGACCGCCGACAAGCTGCCATTGATCACCATCAACCACGGGCGCACCGACTCCACCGACGGCAGCGTATTTCCGTATGCCTTCCCGTTGCAGTTGAACCCGTATTCCGAAGTGTCGGCGATCATCAACTGGATCGGCGACAAGAGCGGCGGGCTGGCCGGGCTCAAGGGCAAGAAGATCGTCACGCTGTACCACGGCTCGCCGTACGGCAAGGAAACCAACGAGGTGTTGCAGACCCTGGCCGACAAATACCGCTTCGAACTGACCTTGCTGGAGGTGCCGCACCCCGGCAACGAGCAGCAATCGCAGTGGTTGAACATCCGCCGCATCAAGCCCGACTGGGTGATCCTGCGCGGCTGGGGCGTGATGAACCCGGTGGCGCTGAAGACCGCGCAAAAGGTCGGTTACCCGGCCGACCACATCATCGGCAATATCTGGAGCAACTCCGAAGAAGACGCCACGCCCGCTGGCGGCGCGGCCAAGGGCTTTATCGCGATCACCACGCACCCGTCCGGCACCGCGTTCCCGGTGCTCCAAGGCATCAAGCAGCAGGTGGTCGACAAGGGTCAGGGCGACCTGGCCGACCCCAAGCGCTTCGGCACCGTGTATTACAACCTTGGTGTGGTCAACGGCATTCTCAATATCGAAGCGCTGCGCATCGCTCAAGAGAAATTCGGCCAGCAGCCGCTGACCGGCGAGCAGGTTCGCTGGGGCTTCGAGCACCTGAAACTGGATGACGCACGCCTTGAAGCGCTGGGCGCCAAGGGCCTGGTGCAGCCGCTGCAACTGTCATGCGCCGACCACGAAGGCGGTGGCGCGGTGCGCTTCCAGCAGTGGGACGGTGAGAAGTGGAACCTGATCAGCGACTGGGTCCAGGCTGACCGTGCGTTGCTGCGGCCGATCATCGAAGCTTCGTCGCACAAGTACGCCCAGGAAAAGGGCATTACCCCGCGCGATTGCAGCAAGGAAGGCTGATCGCCGTTCAACCCGGCCGGACCCTGTGTCCGGCCCTTATCGCTGGAGGCCGGGATGATCCTGCAAGTCGACAATATCGAAGTGGTGTACGAACAGGTGATCCTCGCCGTGGCAGGCGTGTCGCTGAACGTCGGGCAGGGCCAGATAGTCGCCTTGCTCGGCGCCAATGGTGCCGGCAAGAGCAGCACGCTCAAGGCCATCACCGGGCTGGTGCGTGCCGAACGTGGCGAGGTGGTGCGCGGCAGCGTGCATTACCAGGGCAACGACATCACCCGCCGCTCAGCCCAGGCCCTGGCCGGCGATGGACTGGTGCAGGTGCTCGAAGGCCGGCATTGCTTTGCGCACCTCACAGTCGAGGAAAACCTGCTGACCGGCACCTTCGCCCGACCCCGGATGTCACGCGGCCAGGTACGCGACGAACTGGCGCGCATCTACGACTGGTTTCCACGCTTGCAAACCCGGCGCAAGAGCCTGGCCGGCTACACCTCGGGCGGCGAACAGCAAATGGTCGCGCTGGGCCGCGCGCTGATCTCCCGCCCGCGCCTGGTGCTGCTCGACGAGCCGTCCATGGGCCTGGCGCCGCAACTGGTCGACGAGATCTTCGACATCGTCGCCGCCCTCAATGCCCGCGAAGGCGTGAGCTTTCTGCTCGCCGAACAGAACATCGACGTCGCGCTGCGCCATGCGCATTACGCCTATGTGATGGAAGGCGGGCGAGTGGTGGACCAAGGAGAAGCGCGGCAGATGGCTGCACGTGAGGACATACACGATTTTTATCTGGGCGGGGCGGCTTAACAACTGTGTTCTCAAGCCAACTGCGCGTCAGCCTTGAGCACGACACAAATTACGTAGGAGCGAGCGCAGCTCGCGAAAGGGTCAGTGAAATCAGCACATTTGCGGTGACTGCACCGTCGCATTCGCGAGCTTGCGCTCGCTCCCACAGAGTTTGGGCTGGCCTTGATACTGAGCACGACACACATTGCGTAGGAGCGAGCGCAGCTCGCGAAAGGGCCAGTGAAATCAGCACATTTGCGGTGAATGTACCGTCGTATTCGTGAGCTGGCGCTCGCTCCCACGGGTTTTGGGATGGCCTTGATACTGAGCACGACACACGTTTCGTAGGAGCGAGCGCAGCTCGCGAAAGGGTCAGTGAAATCAGCACATTTGCGGTGAATGTACCTTCGCATTCGCGAGCTTGCGCTCGCTCCTACGGGTTTTGGGATGACCTTGATACTGAGCACGACACAAATTACGTAGGAGCGAGCGCCAGCTCGCGAAAGGGCCAGTGAAATCAGCACATTTGCGGTGAATGTACCTTCGCCTTCGCGAGCTGTCGCTCGCTCCTACGGGTTTTGGGTTGGCCTTGATACTGAGTACGACACAAGCGCGCTTGCCTTGGGCGGCATAACGACGACCGGCTGCGTTAGCAGTCGTGAAGGTTCAGCGTTTCGCAGAGTTCTGTGAGTGCTTCGCACTCAATCGCGGGCAAGCGCGCTCCTACACAAGAGGTGAATTTTAAATTCAATAAGGTCAGTTATTGCGATTCGGCGTCAGATCGACAGGTGCACCAGGCGGTTGCCTTGTGAGCTTTGCGCCGGCTTGCGCTTGTTCACCACCAGCTCGCCAATACGGATCAGATGGCTGCGGGTGATGTTGCGCGACAGGCCCAGCAGGCTTGCGGTGTGTACCTGGTTGTAATGGCAGAAGCGGTAGGCGGCGCGCAGCAGGCTGTCTTCGACCTTCTCATGCAGGGCGCCGCTTTGCTCTTCGAACAAACGCACGAAGGCGCGTTGCAGCAGTTGCTCGGCGGTTTCATCGCGCGGGCGGTTGTCGTCTTCGCGCTCGATGCGCAGGTTGGACAGGTGCAGGTCTTCGGCGCGAATCAACCGCTCGCGGCAAATCAGCAGCGTGTGATGAATGACGTTTTCCAGCTCGCGAATATTGCCCGGCCAGCCGTAGCCGGTCAGGCGTTTGATCGCGTCCTCGGCCAACGTGACTTCGGCATAACCCAGCCGCTGGCTGTACTGGTTGATGAAATGCCGCGCCAGTGGCAGTACATCGCCGGGCCGCTCACGCAGCGGATAAAGCTGCAGGCTGACCACGTTGAGGCGGTAGTACAGGTCTTCGCGAAAGTGTCCGGCGTTGATGGCCTTTTCCAGATGCACATTGGTGGCCGCCAGCACCCGCACATTGATCGGGATGCTCTTGCGTGAACCCAAACGCACCACTTCACGCTCTTGCAGCACGCGCAGTAGCTTGACCTGAATGGCCATCGGCAAATCGCCGATTTCGTCGAGAAACAGCGTGCCGCCGCTGGCTTCTTCGAACCAGCCGGCCTTGGCCGCTAAAGCACCGGTGAACGCGCCTTTTTCATGGCCGAACAGCTCGGCCTCGACCAGCGATTCGGAAAAGGCCCCGCAGTTGACCGCCACGAATGGCCCGGTCTTGCGCGCGCTGAGGTTATGGATGTGCCGGGCGACCAGCTCTTTGCCGGTGCCGGTCTCGCCGATGATCAGCACGCTGGCTTCGCTGGGCGCGACCTGTTGCACATGGGCCAGCAGTGCCTGCGACTTGGGGTCTTCGAAGACCTGGGCCGTGGCCCTGATGGACGTTGCCAGGGTCGGGGAGGGTGGCAGGGTCAGCAAATGCATGGGCGAACCTTACGAATAGAAGGACGGAACAGGGCGCGTACCGTTCAGCGCCCAGTCGCCCAGTTCCTGGATGCGGTAGTCCACCGGATCGTGCAGGGTCTGGGTGCGCAGGTTGCGCCAGTAGCGGTCAAAGCGCAGCGAGGCGTGCGTGGCGCGGGCGCCGGTAACCTCGAACAGCCGATTGCAGATGTCCAGCCCGTGGCGGGTGGCGGCGACCTTGGCCGTCCCCACTGCCAGCGCCAGTTGCGCACGCTCTTCGCTGCTGAGGTCGTGCTCCTTGCTCCAGGCTTCGTCGAGCAGGTGGGCGGCGCGTTCGATCAACAACCGCACGCTTTCAAGGCCCACCCAGAATTCGCCATAGTGGCGCAGGATATAAGGGTCTTCGCCGCTGCTTTCGGCCGTTGAGCGAAACCATGGCCGGCTTTCTTTCAGCGTGTACTGACGCGCTTCTTCAAAGGCGCCCTCGGCGATGCCAAGAAACAGATTGGCGAAATGCAACTGGGCAATCAGCGGGCGCAACCCGGCAAACGGCGTGCTCAAGGGGCCCGGATTAAGCAGTAATTCGGAGTGTTCGACGCGCACGCGCTCGAACGTGGCGCTGCCGCTGTCGGTCTGGCGCTGGCCGATATTGTCCCAATCGTCATGCAGGCTGATGCCGGTACGGCCGCTGGGGATGGCGGCGATCAATAGCTTGCCGCCGGCGTTTTCGTCGATGGCCGAGGCGATGAGCATTTCCGAGTCGCTGGCACCGGAGCAGAAGCTCTTCTTGCCCGAGAACTCATACCACCCCGCAAATTTGCGCAGCACCGTACGGGTGTCCAGCGGGTTCAGGGCATTGCCCCAGAACCAGTGGTTACGGGCGGTTTGCTCGAACCACGGTTGCCACTGTTCAGGGCTGGAAAACAGCCGCACGGTGGCCAGCATCAGGTGATGGAAACCAAACACGTGGGCCAGGGAACTGTCGACCCGGGCGACTTCGCGCACCACTTCAAAGGTGTCCCGCCAACTGGCGCCCAGGCCGCCGTACTGGCGGGGGATCACCAGGCCCAGCAGGCCGCTGTCGCGCAACGCATCGCGCTCGGCCTTGGGCGTGCCGCCCTTGGCATCGCGCTCGACGGCGGTTTCGGCAAACCACGGCGTGAGCTCGCGCACGGCCTGCAACGGGTTGATCGGGATGGCTTGTTGATTGAGGCTCATGAGGGGTCACGATGTCCTGGAACAAGGAAGGTGACGTTTACACAGCAAGCACCGTTCCATGTTTAAAAACCCGTTATGAAACAGCAAGTTGCTGGGTTTAATCGGCCAGGACGACGTGTTGCTACGGCGGACAACTGTGGATCAGGTGTTGCTGGGACAACAGCGGCGCAAGTGTTGACAGATAAACACTCGGCAGGCCGCAGGCAGGTCATTCAGACACATCAGGTAATACCACCCCATATCTTGCAATGTATTTTTTGCCATAAACCGCGCAAACCCTGAGTAATCAATGCAAGGGGCCGGTGCAGCCTGCGTCTAGACCGCCAGGCCGTCGGTATAAAGCGTGTCGTCCTGTACGCAATAAATGCCCAGCGGGCCTTCACCGCCACCGGTGCAATCCAGAGCCATGACATTGCCCAGCCGCTGCGGGGCGCGCAGCCGGGTATGGCCGACGCACACGCGCCAGACACCATTAATGCCGTCAGTGTTTTGCTTGAGAATGCGTTCGCGACCCCACAGCGCGGTTTGCTCGATGCGTGGGTCATGCAGGTGCTCAATGAACATCGACCAGTTGATGGCGGCCGGCACATCGGCATGCAGGACGCCGACGGTGCCGTGCGCTGATTCGATTTCGATCACGATCGGCAGGCTTTGCAGCCTGGCGATGATCATGTCCTTGGACTCATCGGCAATGTTCATCCACCAGCGCGCGCCGTGTGCGGAGTAGGGCACATCGGGATTGTCCAGCCAGGCGCGGATCAGCATCTGTTCGTGGTTGCCTTGCACGGCATAAAACCAGGGCTCGCCCAACAGTTTCAGGCCTTGCAGCACACCGGGCCCGCGATCGATCAGGTCGCCGACGCCGATTACCCGGTCAACCGCGCGATCAAACCCCAGCGCCTCAAGCCCCTCGAACAACTCGGTGATTTTGAAATGGATGTCGCCGACCACAAAATCCCGGCCTTGGGTATTGGGCGGCAGTCTCAGTAGCTTTGCGTGCATAGGCACCGGATCCTTGAGGTGAATGGCTCTGAGGCAACAAATCGCAACATTTGTTGCACCTTAACCGCATCGGCTTCAGCATGACGCTTTTTTCAGGGAGGAAAAGCCCGTGCTGGCTTCGTTATTCGCCGTTTTGGCACCGGTGTTCATCGTTTCGCTCATCGGCTATGCCTGGGCGCGCAAAGGACAGAATTACCCGACCGACTTTATCGCCCGGCTGGTCATGACCATCGGCACGCCGTCGCTGGTGCTGTCGACCCTGAGCCGTACCCGCCTCGATTCCGCAGCGTTCACCAGCATGGCCGTGGCCTGTGTGCTGAGCATGATTGCCATGGCATTGATCGGCCTGCTGGTCAGCAAGGCATTCCGTCAGCACTGGCGGGTGCTGGTGCCGGCCTTCATGTTTCCCAACACCGGCAATATGGGCTTGCCGATCAGCCTGTACGCCTTCGGCGATCACGGCCTGGCGCTGGCAGTGGCGTTTTTTCTGACCCTGTCGATCTTCCAGTTCACCTTCGGAATTGCCTTGTCAGGCGGTGCCGCCTCGCTCAAGGACCTGATGCGCAATCCGGTGTTGATCAGCCTGGTGCTGGCATTGCCGATCATCTTCTTCGACCTGCACCTGCCACGCTGGCTGGCGAACACGGTTGATCTGCTGGGCGGCATGACCATTCCGCTGATGCTGCTGACCCTCGGCGTGTCGCTGGCCAGTATCCGTTTGCACCATGTCGCCAGCGGCATGCTGCAAGGCGCCTTGCGTATTGTGCTGGGTGCGGCGGTGGGGTGGATCATCGGTATCGCGCTGGGCATGGAGCCATTGGCCAGGGCGATCCTGATCACCCAGTCGGCGATGCCGGTGGCGGTGTTCAATTACCTGCTGGCGGTGCGTGCCAATCAATCGCCGGAGAAAGTCGCCAATCTGGTGATGTGTTCCACCGTATTGTCGTTCGTGTGGCTGCCGGTGGTGCTGGCGGGGTTGATGTAGCCATGGCGCTTACCCGGTAAACGTCACACCCACCGACAACAGGTTTTCAATCTTGCGCGCGGCGTCCAGCATTCGCTGGGCGATTTTCGGCAGTTCCTGATCATCCTTGCGGTACTGCGGGATGGTTGCCGAGATGGAGCCGCGCACTTCACCGTCGACAAACCAGGGCGCCGCCAGGCCGAAAGCGCCGGGCACTCGCTCGCCATCCCCGGTGGACCAGCCACGTGCGCGGATGTCTTGCAGGTCGGCGGCCAGCGTATCTGCCTGGGTGATGGTCGCCTCGGTGATCGGCGTCAGTTGCAGAGAGCCGGCCACTGCCGGGTCCAGCCACGCCAGCACGGCCTTGCCCGCAGCGCCTGCGTAAAGCGGCACATCGACATGGGTCTGCAACTTGTACTGGATGGGCCGCCAGCCTTGCAGCACCTCCAGAAACCTTGCTGTTTGCGTGTGCCGGTCATAGCTGAGAAACGCCACGGTTTCTCCGGTTTCCTGCACCAGTTCCTGCAGGATGGTGCGGCATAACTGCGCGATATCGACCGGTTCGCTTGCGATTCTGGCCGCCCATTGATACAGCCTGGGGCCGGGGAACAATTGCTGCTCGGCACTGGCCAGCAAATCTTCTTGAGCGGCCGACTGGATAAGGCGCCTGGCGGTGATGCCGTTGCACAGCAGGTGGTCGTGGATTCGGGCGCCATCGCGAAAGCCGTTCGGGCAAGCACAGGCCATTTGCAGCAGCCGCTCCAGCCGGGCAACAGTGGATTTGGCATCGCTTTCAGGCGCTTCGCTCAGGTGCTGGATGTCATGCGTGCAGTGCGCACCGGCCTGCGCATCGATGTTGCCGATTACGGCTTCAAGGTCCGCGTTCTGCACTGGATCATCCGTCGCCGATGCCTCACTGAAAGAGTGCAGCGACACGGCCACGGTCAGGCCATTGGGCAGGGTACGCAGCGCGATCGACAGCGCTCGCGGAAATTCCGATTCGGCCATCAGCGGGGAGCCTTGCGCGCCCATCGAGCTGTCAGCGTCTGCAGGCTTGATGTGCAAAAAATCGCTGAAGTGCCGGCCAATGTCGCCGAACGTCAGCGGATAAATAACCCCCAGCTCCGGCCTGAAACTTAGCGTGCCTTTCGACTCGCTGCACGCTGCCACGAAATAACCCTGGTCTACCGCTGAGAAAATCGAAAGCAGCGCGGTATGCCGGGTGCTGTCAGCCAGTGCGCCAAACAGCTGTTTGCAGGCACCCAGCAAGGTGCTGTGTTCGCTGAGCGAATGGGCAAGGACTTTCAGCCGTGGTCCCAGGCTGTATTTCCCTGTACCTGCCTCGACCGCAAACCCTCGTTCGACCAACGACAGCAGCAACCGGTTGACGGTGCTGCGGCTCTCGTTCAGTTCAGCCGCCAATTCCCGCACGCCCCAGGGTTCAGATGCCACTCGTCGCACCAGCGCGTCGATGACTTCGATCAGCCGAGTATGGCTGGAGGTGGCTGCAGCACGGGTTACAGCGGGAGTTGCCGGGTTTGCCTGGTTCATCTTCGAGTAGGTCGCCGCAGGGGAGCGCTATTTTGCGGGTTAAGGCCATCGAATCGCAATTGCATGTGGCGGTTGACAAGGATCAGTGGCTTGGAGATTCTATAAAAACAAAACAGGACGTTGTCCCATTTTTTGTAATTGCGCTGTACGATCGAATCCGATAAACCCGGAGTCCCATTAATGGGGAGTGCCATGAATAACAATAATGCTGCTGCAGCCACCGTGAGCCTGGCCACGGAGCCATCCGAAACAACATCCGAACAAACCCGCAAAGCCAAGAAGGCCACCCGCGCGGCGGTGTTTGGCACTTTTGTCGAGTACTACGATTTCAGTGTGTACGGCTATCTGGCCGCCACATTGGCCATGGTGTTTTTTCCTTCGGACGACCCGACTACCGGCTTGCTCAATACCTTTCTGGTGTTTGGCTCGGCGTTCCTGGTCCGGCCCTTGGGCGCGATTGCGTTCGGCTGGCTGGGCGACAAGGTAGGCCGGCGTACCAGCCTGATTGCCAGCATCACCTTGATGGGCGCCGCCGCGACCCTGATCGGGCTGCTGCCCGGTTACGCGCAGATCGGCGTCTGGGCGCCGATCTTTCTGGTGTTGCTGCGCATGCTGCAAGGCTTTTCAGCCGGTGGCGAAATTGGTGGTGCGGCCAGCTACATTCGTGAGTGGGCACCGGCCAATCGCCGTGCGCTGTACATTTCTTTCCTGCCCTCGATCGCTCAGTTCGGCAAAGGCCTGGCCGCGGCGATTGCCGGTCTGGCTGCGGCCTTCCTGACCGATCCGCAAATGATGGACTGGGGCTGGCGCGTACCGTTCCTGCTGGCGCTGCCGCTGGGCATCATCGGCTTGTACATGCGCCTGAGCATCGAAGACAGCCCGGAGTTCTCCTCACATAAAGAGGGCGGCGCGGTCGAGAAAACCCAGCCTTTCATGCAACTGGTTCGTGAATACCCGGCCCAGCTCGGCAAGGTCATCATGATTTCCCTGGTGCAGAACGTGGGCACCTACATTGGCACCGTGTTCATCGCCTCCTATTTCAGCTCGGTACTCAAGTACTCCAAGGGCCAGGCGTCGACCATCGTGCTGATTGCCGTGACCCTGGCGGCCTTTCTGATTCCGCTGGCCGGGCAGCTGGGTTCTGTGCGCGGCAGCCGCTCGTTGCTGCGCTACTCGTATGCCGGCTACGCATTGCTGTCGATTCCTGCGTTCATGCTGATGCAGAAAGGCGACATCACTTACGCGATTCTGGGCCTGGCCATCCTGATGATTCCTTACGCCCTGTGCGTAGCCGGCACCTATTCGGCGATGCCGGAATTCTTCCCGACGCACATCCGCCATACCGGCGTGGCCTTCGGGCACAGCGTGGGCGCGGTGATCGGCGGCGGTGCCGGGCCGTATCTGGCGACCTGGCTGACCGGCAGCACCGGTGATCTGTCCGCGCCCAGCTACATCCTGTGTGCCGCAGGCCTGCTGGGGTTGTGGGTCATCTCCACGGTTCGCCCGCACGACGCCTCGAGCCAAAACACCGATAACCATCAATTCAAGTGAGTGGATCTGTCATGCCTCTGATTTTTGTTACCAGCCCCATTCATGAACAGGTCCTGCACGCGCTTTCGGCCTACGGCGAGGTTCGCCTGGGCTACGGCGTTAACGCAGTCACCTTTGATGAGATCAAACACCAGGTCGATGCCGTGTTCCTGCGCGGCGGGCACATGACCGCCGAGCGCATCGCCGCCGCGCCACGCCTGAAAATCATCGCCCGGCATGGTGCCGGGTACGACAACGTCGACACCGCTGCCGCCGCCGAACACGGTATCTGGGTGACCAATGCGCCGGGCGCCAATGGCCGCAGCGTGGTCGAGCATGTCTTCGCGCTGTTGCTGGCGATCAGTAGAAAATTGCACACCGCCTCCGAGCAGACCCGCAACGACAACTGGGCCCGCGACCGGCTGGCCCTGAGCGGTATCGAGCTTGAAGGCCGTACCCTGGGCCTGATCGGTTTTGGCAACATTGGCCAGCTTGTCGCACCAGTGGCCGAAGCCTTCGGCATGAACGTGCTGTTTACCGACCCGGCCTATGACGCCAGCGCCGACAAGCGTTGTGTCAGCCTGGACACTTTGCTGGCCACTTCCGACGTCATCAGCCTGCATGTACCGCTGTTGCCGGGCACCCGCAACCTGCTGGGCGCTGCACAGTTGGGCAAGATGAAACAGGGTGCGGTGCTGATCAATACCAGTCGCGGTGGCGTGGTCGATGAAAGCGCTCTGGCCGACGCCTTGCGCAGCGGCAAGCTGGCTGGAGCCGGCGTCGATGTGCTGGATGCCGAGAACATCGACATGATCGATCCCTTCAAGCACAACACCTTTCCTGTGGCCGGGCTGCCGAACCTGATCGTGACCCCGCACGTGGCCGGGCAGACCGACGAGTCGCTGCTGCGCGTCGGCATGAGTGCGGTCGAGGCGATTGCCGCCGTGCTGCGCGGTGAAGCACCGGTGCATCCCGTCAACCAGCCCGTGGCCGCCTTGCTGCGCCAGGCTTGATACTGCTATCGAGGTCAACATGTTTATAAACGTATCGGCTGAAAACATTGGCGTTGCAACGCCTTGGGAGCGCGCGGACCTGGCTGCACTGGAAGCCATTTCGCACTACCCGGTCGCTCTCATCGGCGATGTCTTGCAACGCATGGGCATGATGGCGTCGGTGGTTCGCCATGTCGCAGGCAAGGCGTCGTTCTTCGGCACCATCCTTCCGATCCTGACCCGTGAGGGTGACAACCTGGCGATCCACCGCGCACTGGACGATGCCCGGCCGGGTGATGTGCTGGTGATCAACGCCAACGGCGAAACCAACCGGGCCGTCTTTGGTGATTTGCTCGGCGAGGTCTGTCTGGCCAAAGAGGTTGCGGCCGTGGTCATCGACGGCGCCGTGCGCGATGTCGAAGAGCTGGACGTCATGGGCTTGCCCACCTACGCACGGGCGGTCAATCCGGCAGGACCCTCCAAGTCCGGACCCGGTCAGGTCGGAACACCGGTGGCGTGCGCCCATGTGGTGTGCAACCCGGGTGACGCGATTCTGGGCGATCGCGACGGTATCATCGTCATCAACCGCCATGCAGTGCCTTCGTTGCTGGAAAAACTCAAGGTGCAGGACGGTTTCGAGAACAGCTTCAGGGAAAAGGTGCGGGCGAGCATTCAGGGTTCATCATACTGATCCGCGCTCCGTACGAGCCTTGCACCACGCGCCGGTGATAATCATTGGGCGTGGTGCTCACCAGCTTTTTAAAGTCGCGCAAGAAATGCGACTGATCGGTAAAGCCCAAGTCCAGCGCCAGCTCGGAAAACGACACTTCAGCCCCCGCGCCAATGCGGTTCAACGCCGCCTGGCAGCGGATGATCCGGCAAAAGGTCTTGGGCGTCATGCCGGTGTCCTGGCGAAACAGGCGTTGCAATGTGCGGCCGGTGTAGCCGCTCAAGGCTTCCAGCCGACAGATACGAACATCGCCGCGGTGCGCCAGCACCTGGCGGATGATCATGGCCGTGACTTCAGAGGTGTCTGGCGCCAGCCCCGGTGCGGCAAAGCGATTGAACAACGCCATTTGCTCGCCGAACAGCACAGTGCCTGCCATGCGCTCGATCATTGATTGCGCCCCCGGCAACAGCTCTTGCAGGTCGACTTGCTGTTCGGCCAGATCCTCAACCATGCCCTTGACGAAACCCGGTATCACACCGGGCCGGAAACGCACGCCGAAGTAACGGTGGCGGTGCAGCAAATCCACGCGCTGGGCCTGCAGTGGCGTACCACAGACCTTGGCGCCGGGGCGGCTGGCGTCACAGTCGAAGAGGATATCGACGCAGCCATCGGGCACCGCGAAGGTCTGATCCGCCGGCGTCTCGATGTCCAGCGCATAGAAGTGCGAAATCGCCGGATGCGCGGTGTTGATCACCCGATAGCGCGATGAATTGAGCACAAACCAAGGCTGCTCGCAGGCATCGCCAGGGAGAAAAGCGCCAGCGGGCAGGGCATGTCCGATTTTTACAATACGCTCCGGATTGCTCTTCATAAACTCGATATCACCTTGTCCAGACAGCGTTAAGCGTGGCAGGCCTCAAGCGGTGTAACGCCAGCCGCCAACTATGTCTCAGTGCGTCGAGATAAACATGACCAACAACGCCAAGATCGACTTTATCTACTTGTCTGAGCAGGACATGATCCGCGCCGGGGTGACCGACATGCCTTCGTGCGTCGACACCATGGAGGAGATGTTCGGCCTGCTGTACCACGGCGATTACCGCATGGCGGGTCCCAATAACGACTCGCATGGCGCCATGGTGATCTTTCCGGAAAACTCGCCGTTTCCGAACATGCCCAAGCCCACGGCTGACCGGCGCATGATGGCGATGCCAGCCTATCTGGGCGGCAATTTCTGCACCGCTGGCGTCAAGTGGTACGGCTCCAACATCGCCAACCGCGACAAGGGCCTGCCGCGCTCGATTCTGATGTTCACCCTTAATGACCCGGACACCGGCGCGCCGCTGGCGCATATGTCGGCCAACCTGTTGTCGGCCTACCGCACCGGTGCGATTCCGGGGGTTGGCGCCCGGCATCTGGCGCGCAAGGATTCCAGAGTGATCGGTTTATTGGGTCCTGGCGTGATGGGCAAGACTTCAGTCGCCGCCTTCATGGCGGTGTGCCCGCAGATCGACACAATCAAGATCAAGGGCCGTGGCCAGCGCAGCCTGGACGATTTCCTGACCTGGGTGCGCGTGACATTCCCGCAAATCGTCAATGTTCAGGTGGTCGACACCCTTGAAGAGGTGGTGCGCGGCTCGGACCTGGTGACCTATTGCAGCTCCGGCGAAGTCGGCGACCCGACGGCCTATCCGCAGGTCAAGCGTGAGTGGGTCAAGCCCGGTGCCTTCCTGGCCATGCCGGCCGCTTGCAACATCGACGCCGGCATGGAGCAGGCCGATGTGCGCAAGGTGGTCGATAACACCGGCCTTTACGAGGCCTGGTTTCACGAATTGCCCAAGCCTGCGCACCACTGCGTGCCGGTGATCGGCGTGCGTTTCATGGACATGATCGCCGAGGGCTTGCTGCAGCCGGAGCAGGTCGAGGACATCGGCAAGATCATCGCCGGTGACGCACCGGGGCGCCTGAACGATGAAGAAATCATCCTGATGTCGGTGGGCGGCATGCCGGTCGAGGATGTGGCGTGGGGCACGGTGGTGTACCGCAACGCCATCGAACGCGGCATCGGCGTGAAGCTGAACCTCTGGGAAACCCCGGTCCTCAGCTGACTGAATCTCTTTAAAGGAAGTGAACATGACTCAAATCACCAAACTCAAGACCGGCTCGACATTCGAAGAGCAGGCCAGCTACTCGCGCCTGGTCGCGGTCGACAACTGGATCTTCGTGTCCAACACCGCAGGTCGCAACCCGCAGACCAAAGAGATTCCCGAGGACCTGACCGAGCAGACCCACCAGGTGTTCGCCAACATCGAAGCGGCCCTGGCGGCGGTGGATGCCAGCCTTGCGGACGTGGTGTGTTCGCGGGTGTTTATCCAGAACCCGGCCGATGTGCCGCACGTAATGAACATCATCGGCGAGAAGTTTCGCGGCATTGACCCGGCCAGTACCGTGACCTGCCCACCGCTGGGCTCGACCGTCTACAAGGTCGAACTGGAAGTGACCGCCTACCGCGGCGCTTCGCAAGCCAAAGTGATGCAGATCACCTTGGCATAGGCACACGAATAATTATTGGATTCACCGCATTCGTAGGAGTGAGCGTCAAGCTCGCGAAGAGGCCGGCACATTCAAACTATGTTGTGGCTGATGATCAGCATTCGCGAGCTGACGCTCACGCCTACGAGTCCATACCATTCGCTTTCAGAGTGACCCATGGCCCCCATCATCGCCCCCGTCCACACCTCGCAGACGCTTCCACCCTCGACCACGGTCGTGATCATCGGCGGCGGAATCATCGGTCTTACGGCGGCCCTGACCCTGGCCGAGCGCAATATTCCGGTGGTCGTGCTGGAAAAGGGCCGGATTGCCGGCGAGCAGTCGTCGCGCAATCTGGGCTGGATCCGCAAGACCAGCCGCCATGCCGGGGATATTCCCCTGGCTCAGGCCGCCGACCGCCTGTGGGCGCAGATGCCCGAACGGGTGGGTAGCGATGTCGGTTATCGCCAGGCCGGCATCATGTTTGTGGCGCGCAACGAAACGCAGATGACTATGCATGAGCAGTGGCTCAAGGGCGTGGAGCACCTGGCGCTGGATTCGCACTTGCTCGGCAAACAGGCCATTGCCCGGCATGTGCCCGGTGGACAGGGCGACTGGCTGGGCGGCATTTACACGCCTTCGGACGGTCGGGCCGAGCCGACCCTGGCGGCCAGCGCCATCGCCAATGCGGCCATCGCCAAGGGCGCGGTGATCATCGAACACTGCGCGGTGCGTACCTTGCAGACCTCCGGCGGGCGCGTCAGCGGCGTGGTCACCGAGCAAGGCGAGATTCGTTGCGAGCAGGTATTGCTGGCTGGCGGGCTGTGGTCACGCCGGTTTCTCGGCAATCTGGGCGTCAACTTGCCCACCTTGCCATTGACCTGTTCGGTGCTGCGCACAAAACCCATGGCCGGTCCGACAGACATCGCCGTCGGCGCGCCGGACTTTTCGTTTCGCAAGCACATCGACGGCGGCTACATCATTACCCAGCGCGGCGCGCTGGATGCGTTCCTGACCCTGGACCACTTTCTGCTCGGGCCGCAGTACCTGCCGCAACTGAAGGCGCAGCGCGACTTTTTGCGCATCTCGCTGGGCAAGTATTTCTTCAATGACCTGACCCTGGCGCGGCGCTGGAAGGCGGGCAGCGTTTCGCCGTTCGAGCGCGTACGGGCTCAGGATCCGGCCGCCAATGCCGGGCTTAACGAGGAAGCGCTGCGTAACCTGCGCGCGGCCTGGCCGGTGTTTCAAAACGCGCAGATCGAGCAGGCGTGGGCGGGGACCATCGATGTCACGCCGGATTCAAACCCGGTAATCGGCCCGGTCGCGAAAATTCCCGGCCTTACCCTGGCCACCGGTTTTTCCGGCCACGGTTTTGGCACATCGCCGGCGGCGGGGCAACTGGCGGCCGATCTGCTGTCGGGGCAGGCGCCGATCATCGATCCGGCGCCTTACAGCTTCGAGCGGTTTGTCAGGTAGCCGGCACGATATCGACCGCTTCCATGATCGGCGCTTCGATATACGGACTGCCTGGCGTCAGGATGACCTTGCGGCAATCTTCCTGACGCTTGTCGAAGATCTTGTAGCCTTCGGCCGCCTGTTCCAGCGACAGTCGGTGCGTAATGATGGCTTCAGGCGACAACCGGCCGGTTTCGATATGCCCGAGCAGTTCCGGCAGATAACGCTGCACATGGGTCTGGCCCATGCGAAAGCTCAGGCCCTTGTCGAAGGCATCGCCAAACAAGAAGCCGTGAATGAAGCCTGCATAAACCCCCGGCACGCTGACTACACCGCCGCGCCTGACGGCGGCAATGCACTGGCGCAGCGCCTTGCCGCTGCTGCCTTCGAGCTTGAGGGTCGCCAGAATGGTTTCCGTGGTGCTGCCCTTGGCCTCGAAACCGACCGCGTCGACCACGCCATCGACACCGCGCATGCCCGGTGTTTGCTGGATGATGGTGTCGGCCGGATCGTCGTCGTCATCGAAATTGATCGGAATCACACCGTAGGTTTTCTGCGCGTAGGCCAGCCGGTACTCATGATGATCGACCATGAAGATGCGCTCGGCACCGAGCATCCGCGCCACGGCTGCGCACAGCAGGCCGACGGGCCCCGCGCCGTAAATGGCAATGCTTGAGCCGGCACCGATTTCAGTGTTTTTCACCGCTTGGAAGGCGGTCGGCAGAATATCGGACAGAAAAAGCACCTTCTCATCCGACAGCGTGCCCGGCACCTTGAAAGGGCCGGTGTTGGCTTTCGGCACTCGCACATATTCGGCTTGCCCGCCGGGAACACCGCCATACAGATGGCTGTAACCGAACAACGCCGCACCTGACGGAATCGACTTTTTATTGAGAATCGCACCGCGCCCGGTGTTGGTGGTTTCGCACGCCGCAAACTGATCGAGCTGGCAGAAGAAGCAACTGCCGCAAGCAATTACAAACGGAATGACCACCCGGTCGCCGGGGCTGACCGCCGTGACGCCGGTGCCGGTCTCTTCGACGATGCCCATGAACTCATGGCCAAAGATATCGCCATGCTCGACCGACGGAATCTTGCCGCGATAAAGGTGCAGGTCCGAGCCACAAATGGCCGTGGCAGTAACGCGCAGAATGATGTCGTCGGGCTGCTCCAGCACAGGATCCGGAACCGTATCGACTTTTACGTTATGCGCGCCATGGTAGGTGAGTGCTCTCATATCGGTTATCAGCCTGTTGGTGGGGTGATAAGCAACTGAGGCAGGGCTGGCGGGCTTAGTTCAACGCAATCTACCGATGGTATGGCCGCTGTCAAAGCCGGCCGAAGTCATCCTTTTCCCGTTCTTTTTCGATCATGGCGTCAAGGTATTCCTCCTGTTGCTTCACCCAGTCCGAGAAACGCGCAAACTCGCTGGCGCTCAGGTGTTGCGGGGTCATGTTCGTGTATGTCGAGTCGAACGCTTCGGAAAGCAAAAAGCACTTTAGCCATTCGTTGTAATAGCTGCGAACGGCTTTGGCATTTCTCAGCACCACGATGTTTTCACGGCTGTAATTAGCGTTGTCCGAGTAGTTATAGGAGCCTGTTACCACTTCCTTCGGGATGGGCTCACCCTCTTTGATGTCACAGCAGACGATAAATTTGTGATGAAGCAGAGGGTTCTTGTTGGTGACGGTGCCTGGCGTTGTTCCACCAAATAACCTCAGGAAGTCATTGTTGACAGCATTGTGATCAACCAGATCAGGACTGAATAAAAGCGTCGCCGCAAACGCAGACTCTGATACCGGAAATGGCAGTGCATTTGCCGCTTTGACGATGTTGATACCGGACCGGCTCAGACAGGTTTTGGCTTTTTTTTCCATGATGATGCAGCTGCCACTGGGCCGACTGGCGAGTGCCTGTAACAGACCGACATTCGACAACCAGGCCACGCAGCCTACGACGGCGTCGTATTGCTCGATCTTCTTGAGCAGGATGGCCTCGATATTGCTGAAGTAGACGTCTACCTCTGGAGACTCGAAGTTATCTTCCTGAAAAAGCACGTTGAAACCTTGAACCATCGTTCTGCTTCCTTGATTAATTCTGTGCCCTGGCCAGCATCGACATGATCACCTCGAAAAGCTCGTGCCTGGCCTGCTCGGGCAGCACTTCTGCTGATGCCGCCGCATTCGACAGCGCATCGGCAGCGCCCATCATGGCGCGCAAGTGCGCATTTGAAAGCTGCGCGCCGCCGAGAAACGGCGCCAGCACGGCGCGGCATTTGTCCATGAACAGCACTTCATACTCATGTTTGACCCGGGCCAGTTCCGGCGAGCTGCTGAGTGCTGCAATGACGCCCGGAATCTCGCGGCCCTGGTGCAGCACGCAATCGACATAGGCGTCGGCGATCACCCGGGCCTTGGCCTCGGCGCTGGCTTCGCTGTTGTGCAAGGCCTCGTCGAGCAGTGCTGTCTGGCGTTCATCGAAATCCTGGTACAGGCGCGACAACAGCGCCGGCCGGTCAGGAAAGTGATCGTAGACCACCGGTTTGGTGACGCCGGCCTGCTCGGCGAGGTGCCCCAGCGTCAGCGCTTCAGTGCCTTGCTGGCGCACGATTTGCCACGCCACGCTGAGCAACTGGGCAAGGCGATTTTCTCGGGTCATTCTCTGGCGCGGCTGTGATGGGGCGGATGAAGGTGGGCTTGACACGGTTATATACCAAAAGTAAGTTATCGAAACCTACCAAAAGTATATTGCGCGCTGCATTCACCCGCAACCCATCACAGAGACCAGACCATGCATACCCTGATCGTTGTCGCTCACCATAATCCCCAGTCACTGACCCACAGCCTGGCGGCGCAGATCGCTGAAGGCCTGAGCGAGGCCAACCCGTCGCACAGCCATGAGCTGTACGATCTGGCCGCATCAGGATTCGACCCGCGGTTTTCGGACGCCGACAGTGCAGTGCATCGCTACAAGGCTCGCCCGCCTGCGGATGTTGCTGTCGAGCAAGCGCGCATCGACCGCAGCGATGCGCTGGTGCTGGTGTACCCGGTCTATTGGTGGTCGATGCCGGGTTTGCTCAAGGGCTGGATCGACCGGGTGTTTTCCAACGGCTGGGCCTTCGATTTCAGCATCGATGGCGATTTCACCAAAAAACTGGGGCATCTGGAGGTGCATCTGGTAGGCGTGGCCGGCGCCGACGCGGGTTCTTTCGAGCGCCACGGCTACGACGCGGCGATGAAAGTGCAGATCGATCACGGCATTTTCGATTACTGCGGCGCGCGGGTGATCACCTCGCAACTCATCCATGAGTCGGAAACACTGGATCCACAGGTGCACCTGCAGGCCGCGCGCGCGATCGGCAAAGGCCTTTTCAGATGATGGCGTCGGCAAATTCCAGCATCAGTTGCGCCAATGCCTGAGGTGTCTGCAATGGCATCAAGTGCCCGGCGCCGGGTATGACCTTGACCTCACCGTTGGCAAAGTGCGCCAGCGTAGTACGTGCCTGCTCGTCAGGGCCGGGCACTTGCCGGTCATCGGCGCCGCACACCACCAGGGCCGGGTACGGCAGCGGGCCGATGCGATCGCTCCAGTCTTCGCGGCTGCCGTGGTCGACCCAGGCGCGCCAGGCGTCGAGGTTGACCTGCCGGGCATCGGCAATGGCGATTTCACGCAACGGTTCTGGCAAGCGATGCGCGCTGGACTCGTCGACAAACTGTTCGGCCTGCTCGCGTGAGCGGTCGTAGCCACGTTGCTGGTCACGGTCGTCTTCGCTCATCGGCTGCGGGCCGGGCGGCGAGGGCGCAACCAGGATCAGGCCGGCGAGATACTCGGGACGGCGTGCCGCCAGCACCACGGCCACCTTGCCGGTCATCGAGTGGCCGACCAGGATGCAGCGCTCAAGCCCGAGCTCGCTAATGGTCTTGTCGACCTGATCGGCCATTGCTTCGACGCTGTAACCGCTGATGTGCGCCGCATCGCCAAAGCCCGGTGTATTGAGGGCCACGCAGCGGTGCTCACGGTCCAGAAACGGCGTGGCCGCCGACCAGGTGCGGTGAGAGCCACCGAGAAAATGCATCAGGATGAAAACCGGCGAACCGTGGCCTTGCTGACTGTTGGGGAGCATGCGCGACACCTGAAGAGGATTTTGCTATGGAGCAAAACCCAGGCACCGAGTTTCATCCAGATTGCTCCGAGAAACCCTTTCCTTCAGGTGGGGGTAGGAAAGGAGCGCGGCGTAGCCGCATGGGCTGTACATAAATACAGCTTGATGGCACTATCCATCGATGAGCAAGCGCGCCTATAAATTCAGGTTTTATCCCACTTCAGAGCAGAGGCTGCTACTGGAGAAAACCTTTGGCTGTGTACGCTACGTCTACAATTACATCCTGGATTTTCGCTCCAAAGCTTACGCCGAAGACAAGACGAACATTGGCTTTACTGGCGCTAATGCGGCGTTGACCCAATTGAAGAAAGATCCAGAGAGGGCATGGCTCAACGAGGTCTCCAGCGTTCCTCTGCAGCAGGTGCTTCGCCACCAGCAAAAAGCTTTCATCAATTTCTTCGAAAAGCGTTGCGGATACCCTTCATTCAAAAAGAAACACCATCGTCAGTCCGCTGAGTTCACGCGCAGCGCCTTCAAATATGTCGACGGCAAGCTTTTTATTGCGAAAAGCAAGGTGCCCCTTGATATTCGCTGGAGCCGAGGCGTTCCGGGTGAGCCTTCCACCGTCACGGTTTCAAAAGACGGGTCTGGTCGTTATTTCGTGTCTTTACTGTGCGACTTTGAGCCTGAAAAACTCACGGTTTCGCCAAACATGATCGGCATTGATCTGGGGATCACGGATCTGTTTACGCGATGCGACGGACAGAAAGAGCCCAATCCAAAGCACACGGCCAAATACGCCGCCAGGCTGGCGCTGCTACAGCGTCGACTGGCCAAAAAGAAGCTCGGATCAGCCAATCGCCTGAAAGCCAAGCGAAAGGTGGCCAGGCTGCACGCAAAAATTTCAGATGCCCGCCAGGACAACCTTCATCAGGTGTCGCGCAGATTGATCAACGAAAACCAAGTGATCTGCGTCGAGTCTTTGAAAGTCAAAAACATGATCAGGAATCGCACGCTGTCCAAGGCCATTGCTGACGCCGCCTGGGGTGAGTTCGCCCGACAGCTGGAGTACAAGGGTGACTGGGCGGGCCGGCAGATCGTGAGGATTGATCAGTGGTACCCGAGCAGCAAAACCTGTTCAGGTTGTGGTCACGTATTGGCCAAATTGTCACTCTCGACTCGAATCTGGGCATGCCCATCGTGCAACGCCGAGCATGACCGCGACACCAATGCTGCAAAGAATATCAAATCCGTGGGACTCACAGTTTTAGCCTGTGGAGAGCGTGTAAGACCGATGGCTCAAGTAGCCTGAGGCTGTGCTCTGTGAAGCAGGAACCCCCTTGCTTTTCGCCTGTGGCGACGATCGAAGATCGAGGTGGGGGAGGACGTCAATTTTCCGATCAGCAATATGCCTATGTGCCATCTGTCGTCAAACGCGATGGATGCGTTGAACAAGTGTAAATCGCTCACAGTCACTCTCAGAACGGCGCGACACAGCGCTGCCCTGATGCCTCTGGAGATACCGTGATGAGCGACTTGCCTGTAACACGTCTTGCGATCAGCCCGCTGCGCTTTGAACCTTCGTTCGAGCAAGTGCCTGACGATGAAGCCCAGACCAGCCAGGAATTGGCTGAAACGCTGCGCTCGATCATGGAAACCACCTTCAAGGACAACGGCCACGCCGACCGCAGCGTGCACGCCAAGGCACACGGGCTGCTGCACGGTCACCTGACGGTGCTCGACAATCTGCCTGCCGAACTGGCTCAGGGCGCGTTTGCCACCCCGGCGCGCTTGCCGGTGGTGATGCGTTTTTCCACCAACCCCGGCGACATTCTTGATGACAAGGTGTCGACCCCGCGTGGTCTGGCGATCAAGCTGGTCGGCGTCGAGGGCCCACGGCTGCCGGGCAGCGAAGGCCAGGTGACGCAGGACTTTGTGATGCAGAACGCCAAGGCCTTTACGGCAGCAACGCCCAAGGACTTTCTCAAGACGCTGAAGCTGCTGGCCAAAACCACCGACAAGGTGCCGGGCATGAAGAAGGCCTTTTCGGCGTTGTTGCGTGGCATCGAGTCGACCATCGAGTCGATGGGCGGCGAAAGCGGCACATTGAAAAGCCTCGGCGGCCACCCGACCACGCACATTCTGGGCGAGACCTTCCACAGCGTTGTGCCGTTTCTGTACGGCGATTATTACGCCAAGCTGGCGTTGGTGCCGGTGTCTCCAGGCCTGCAATCGCTGACCGATCAGCCGGTGAATCTCGACGACAATCCGAATGGGCTGCGCACCGCCGTCAATGACTGGTTCGCCCAATACGGCGGTGTCTGGGAGTTGCGCATTCAACTGGCCACCGACCTTGAGAAAATGCCGATTGAGGACGCCTCGAAGGTCTGGCCCGAAGACCTCAGCCCCTTCGTCACCGTCGCGCGGCTTGAAGTGCAGCCGCAGGATTCCTGGAGCCCTGAAAACGTCAAGGCCATCGACGACGGCATGGCGTTCAGTCCCTGGCATGGCTTGCAGGCTCACCGGCCATTGGGTGGTGTAATGCGGGTGCGCAAGCAGGCCTATGAAATGTCTTCAGGCTTTCGGGCGCAGCACAACGGTTGCCCCATGCACGAGCCACGCTGATGCACTTACTCCATTCCACCGCCCGGTTCAAACCTTACCGCTCGGCTGCGGGCGGCTGGGGTTCGGCCCGTTCGGTCATGACCATTCTGTGGCGAGAGCAGGCGCTAGGTAAGGCGCCTGTGGCGCTATTCAAACAGAACAAGCCCAAGGGTTTTGCCTGCGTCAGTTGTGCGTGGGCCAAACCGGGTAACCCGCACGCACTGGAGTTTTGTGAGAACGGCGCCAAGGCGACCGCCTGGGAGCTGACTTCGCTTAGAACCGGGCCGGACTTTTTCGCCGCCCATACGTTAAGCGAACTGCGTGGCTGGAGCGACTATGCCCTGGAGCAGCACGGCCGGCTGACGCATCCGCTGCGCTACGAGGCGGTTTCCGATCGCTATGTGCCAACGACCTGGGAGCAGGCCTACCGCGAAATCGGTGCCAGCCTGCGCACGCTGGCGCCGGATGAAGTGGTGTTCTACGCCTCCGGCCGCGCCTCGCTCGAAGCGTCGTTCATGTACCAGTTGTTTGCCCGCGCCTACGGCACCAACAACCTGCCCGACAGCTCGAACATGTGCCACGAAAGCACCTCGGTCGGCTTGCAGGAAAGCATTGGCGTACCGGTCGGCACGGTGACGCTGGACGACTTCGAACATACCGACTGCATTTTCTTCTTCGGCCAGAACGTGGGCAGCAACAGTCCGCGCATGCTGCACCCGTTGCAGGAAGCGCGAAAACGCCACGTGCCGATCATCACCTTCAATCCCTTGCGCGAACGCGGCCTGGAGCGCTTCGTCAATCCGCAGTCGCCGGTCGAGATGCTCGGGCCTGAATCGACGGTGATCAGTACCCAATATCACCAGGTGGCGATTGGCGGTGACATTGCAGCGCTGACCGGCATGGTCAAGGCCGTGCTGGAACTGGATCGACTGGCACGCGCCGAGCAGCGCCAGCCGGTGCTGGATGATGCTTTCATCGCGCAACACACCGAAGGGTTCGAGGCGTTTATTGCGCAAGTCGAACGCCAGCCCTGGAGCACGCTGGAGCATCGTTCCGGCCTGAGCCGTAGCGCCATGGAAGCGGCGGCGACGGTGTATGCACGCAGCGAGCGGGTGATGCTGATCTACGGCATGGGCATGACCCAGCATCGGCATGGCGTCGAGAATGTGCAGATGCTGGTCAACTTTCTGCTGCTGCGCGGCAATATCGGCAAGCAGGGCGCCGGCATTTGCCCGGTGCGCGGGCATTCCAATGTGCAGGGCCAGCGCACGGTGGGCATCACCGAAGACCCGGCCAAGGTGCCGAAGGACAAGATCGAGGCGCTGTTCAAATTCAGCGTGCCGCAGCGTATGGGGCTGGCCACGGTCGGCACGTGCGAGGGCATTGTCGACGGCAGCGTGAAGGGGTTTATCGGGTTGGGCGGCAATTTCCTGCGCGCCATTCCTGACACCAACCGCATGGAGCCGGCCTGGTCGCAATTGCAGCTTAATGTGCAGGTGGCGACCAAGCTCAACCGCAGCCACCTGTTGCCCGGTGCGCAAATGTGGTTGTTGCCGTGCCTGGGACATATCGAAAAGGATCGGCAAGACGGCCATGAACAGGTTTACAGCACCGAGGATAGCACCGGTTTCATTCGCGCCTGGCAAGGCACCAGCGAACCGGCCGGTGAGCAATTAAGGTCGGAAGTGGCGATCATCGCCGGCCTGGCGCACGCCACGCTCGATGGCAGCGCGCAGATTCCCTGGGCGCAATGGCGCACGGATTACGCGCAGATTCGCACCGCGATCGCTCAGGTTTACCCGCAGATATTTCATGACATGGAAACACGGATGTGGGAGCCCGGCGGCTTTCATCGGCCCTTGCCGGCGCGCCAGCGGGAATGGAAAACCGAGTCCGGCAAGGCGCAGTTCATTACCCCTGAAACGCTCAACGAAGATGACGATGTGTTCAGCGGTCGCACAGGACGGGACGTCATCCAGTTGATGACGCTGCGCAGCAACGACCAGTTCAACACCACCATCTATGGCTACGACGACAGGTTTCGTGGGGTCAAGGGAACGCGCAGCGTGGTGTTCCTCAACCGCAATGACATTGTGCGGCTGGGCTTTGCGCCGGGCGACTGGATCATGCTGCGCACCGCTGTCGAGCCTGAGGTACGGCGTGAAGTCGGGCCGATGCAAATCATCGCCTATGACATTCCCGAAGGTTGCGCCGCGGCTTATTACCCGGAGTGCAATCCGCTGGTGCCGCTCTGGCATTACGCCCAGCGCAGCAAGGTGCCGGCCGCCAAATCGGTGCCGATCACCTTGCACGCCTCCAACCTGCGAATTCATGAGCGGGAGGTGCCGGACAAGGATCTGGTTATTTAGTCGGAGGAGGCCGAGGCATCGGCCTTTTCGCGGCGAAACTGCATGATTTCCGGCAGCCTGTCTTCAATCCAGTCGACCATAGCCTCGACTTTGCTGGCCGCTTCATTGCCCATGGGCGTGAGGCTGTATTCCACATGCGGTGGCACCACCGGGCGCGACACGCGCTGCACCAGGCCATCGCCTTCAAGCCCTTGCAACGTCTGGGCGAGCATTTTCTCGCTGATGCCGCCGATCTTGCGCCGCAGGTCACTGAAACGGTGAGTGCCGCCCAGCAGTACCACCAGCACCAGCACACCCCATCGGCTGGTCATGTGCTTGAGCACATCGCGTGAAGGACAGTGTGTATCCAGCACCTCGCCGCGCCGGACTTTGACTGAAAACGGTGTATCGATCTGTTCATTGATGGTCATGGCACTTACCTTTTTGTGCGTACTTACCCATCGTAAGTGTGCGGCGTAGGATCAGGTTTCCTTTCATCCAAATCAAGGTGCTTTCATGATTGCTGTCACAGGTGCTACGGGTCAGTTGGGCCGTCTGGTAATCGACGCGCTGCTCAAAACCGAACAGCCAGGCGATGTCATCGCGCTGGTGCGTGACCCACAGAAAGCGCAAGACCTGGCGGCCAAGGGCGTACACGTACGTCAGGCCGACTACAGCCAGCCGCAGACCCTCGACACCGCGCTGGCTGGCGTCAGCAAACTGCTGCTGATTTCTTCCAGCGAAGTCGGTCAGCGTTCGGCGCAACACCGTGCGGTCATCCAGGCGGCCAAAGCCGCAGGCGTGCAGTTGCTGGCTTATACCAGCCTGCTGCACGCTGACACCTCGCCGCTGGGCCTGGCACTTGAACACCGCGACACCGAACAGGCACTGGCCAATTCCGGCGTCAGCCATGTGGTGCTGCGCAACGGCTGGTACAACGAAAACTACACCGCAGGCGTGCCTTCGGCGCTTGAGCATGGCGCGATTCTGGGCAGTGCCGGCCAGGGTCGTATTTCGTCGGCCTCGCGTGCCGACTTTGCCGAGGCCGCGGCGGCGGTGTTGACCCAGCCAGGGCATGCCGGCAAGGTCTACGAGCTGGCGGGCGACGAGAGTTATTCATTGCAGGAACTGGCCGCGCTGGTCGCGGCTCAATCGGGCAAGCCCGTTGTGTATAACGACCTGACGGAAGATCAGTACAGGGCCGCCTTGATCAGCGTCGGCCTGCCTGAAGGCTTCGCGGCGTTGCTGGCCGACTCCGATGCCGGTGCCGCCAAGGGTGCTCTGTTTGAAGAATCCCGCCAGTTGAGCCAGCTTATTGGCCGTGCAACGACACCTATTGCGGTTTCTGTTGCCGAAGCACTCAAGCACTGAGGTTCATTCTTCAAAGGGAATCAATGCAATGAAGGCCATCAAGATTCGTCTGCCTGCGCAACTGGACACGCTTGAAGTCGTGGACCTGCCAGATCCGGGGCAACCGGGACCTGGGCAGATTCGCGTGCGCTTGCATGCCAGTGCCTTGAATTTTCATGACTACGCCGTGGTGACCGGCAAGATGCCAACCGCTGACGGGCGCATTCCCATGGCCGACGGGGCAGGGGTCGTCGAGGCGGTCGGTGAGCAGGTCACGGCGTTCAAGGTCGGCGATCATGTGGTCTCGTGCTTTTTCCCGCACTGGCATGACGGCGCGCCGGCCATCGCCGATTTCAGCACCACGCCGGGCGATGGTGTCGACGGGTATGCGCAAGAGGTCGTCGTCAAACCCGGCCACTGGTTCACCCATGCGCCCAAAGGCTTCACTCATCAGGAGGCCGCGACACTGACCACCGCCGGCTTGACGGCCTGGCGGGCGCTGGTGGTCAACGGTGCGATCAAGCCTGGCGATTCGGTGCTGGTGCTGGGGACGGGCGGGGTGTCGATCTTTGCGCTGCAACTGGCCAAGGCTATCGGCGCCACGGTGATTGCCACCTCATCGTCGGAGCAGAAGCTTGAAAAGCTGCGAGCGCTGGGGGCCGACCATGTCATCAACTACCGCACCCAACCGCAATGGGGCCAGCAAGTGCTGGACCTGACCGGCGGGCGCGGCGTGGATCACGTGGTCGAGGTCGGTGGCCCGGGCACTCTGGCGCAGTCGATCACGGCATGCCGGATTGGCGGGCACATCGCCCTGATCGGCATCCTGACCGGCATCGCCGGTGATGTGCCGACGGTTGCGCTCATGGCTAAGCAGCAACGTTTGCAGGGCTTGATCGTCGGCAGCCGCCAGCATCAGCTGGAGTTTGTGCGGGCCCTCGACACCTTGGGCATCAAGCCGGTGATCGACAGCGTGTTTGCGCTGGATGACATCGCCAAAGCGTTCGCCCACGAAGCGTCGGGCGCGCACTTTGGCAAGATCGTCCTGAGTCTCTGATCAGGCCAGGCTGTCGATTTCGGCCACGGCCGCTTCGATGGCGGCGTTGCGCGGTTGCTCGCCCAGCGCCAGGCCTTCAGCGCGAACGAAGGTCACATCGGTGATGCCGATAAAGCCGAAAAAGCCGCGCAGGTAGGTTTCCTGATGGTCAAGAAATGCGGCCGGGCTGCCTTCGCTGTACAGCCCGCCGCGCGTCGAGGCGATAATCACCCGCTTGCCGCCCGCCAGCCCTTCGGCGCCTTCTGCGGTGTAGCGAAAGGTCTTGCCCGGCACGGCAAGACGGTCGACCCAGGCCTTGAGCTGCGACGGCAGCGAGAAGTTGTACATCGGCGCACCGATGACAATCACTTCAGCGGCCAGAAAATCCTCCAGCACCTGAGCATTGCGCGCGACTTGCTGGCGAATGCTTTCGTCCTGGGGTTCAACACCCTGAAATGCCAGAAACTCGGCGGCAGACAGATGGCCCACCGGTTGCTCGGCCAGGTCGTAACGCACAACCGATTGTCCTGGCGTGGTTTCACGCAGTCGTTCAACGATCGCAGCGGTGAGCTGGCGGCTGATCGATTGGTCGTTGAGGATGCTGGCGTCGATATGCAGAAGTGTCATGGTTAAAGTCCGTGGTATAGAATTGTGACTGGGGCTAATAATGTAACTAGCCAATACTTGGCCGACAATACGGCACAAAAAGAGAACCCGGTATCATGAATGTGACCATTCCCCTGGATAACCTGCACGGCTCCGACTGCCAGAGAATCAGCCAGGTGCTGGCCCGAGTGGGCGAAAAGTGGAGCATCCTGATCATCATGTTGCTGGCTAGCAGGCCGCATCGTTTCAGCGAAATCAAACGCACCATCAATGGCATCTCGCAGCGCATGCTGACGCTGTGCCTGCGCGGGCTTGAGCGTGACGGCCTGATCAAACGCACGGTGTATGCCGTCATGCCGCCGCATGTCGAATATGAACTGACGGCGCTCGGGCTGTCGCTGACCGAACCGGTGATTGCGCTGGGCAACTGGGCCGGCCAGCACATTGCCGATATCGATGCGGCGCGCGCAGCCTACGATGCGCAGCAGCAAAACCCGGATGATCTGCCACCGCGATCCACTGCGGATTAATTGCTTGGTCAGACGCGCAGCAGGGCGCCGATTCGCTGAATCTCCGCTTCACCCTGCGCCAGGGCGGCCTGGCTGGTGTGTACCGAGTAGTGCCCGGTCACCAGGTCATGCGGGTGCTTGACCGCCGAGCCCAGCACGAAAGAAGTCGCGCCGTGCGCGACAAAATCGATGGCCTGCCCGGACTCCTCGAAGGCCGCCAGTTCGCCGGCTTCAATCGGGCCGTCAGCGTCCAGACTTCCTGCGTTGACCGCGACCCAGGCCACGCGGTGACCGGCCGGTGGCGTGTAGCGCCAGTGCTCGCCGTCTTGCAGGTTCACTGCCAGGTAATTGATGCCCTCCGGTGCCGGAATAACGCTGCTTGCGGCGCCGTAATGACCGAGCAGTACGCGCGCCGGGCCTTCCTGCACGATGTGCGCAGGGTCGAGGTAAACGCTCTGCGCGGGCGCGTTTTCCAGGGCTGCCGGCAAGGCCAGCCACAACTGGAAACCCAGCATCGAAGCCTCGCCGTTCAGCGCCGCGTCGTGCCAGACGCCATTGCCGGCGCGCATCCACTCCACGCCGCCGGCGGGTAATACGCCCGAGACACCGGTTGAGTCTTCATAAGCAACATCACCTTCGATCATGTACGTCACCGTCGCGATGCCTGAGTGCGGGTGCATGCCGAAGCGGGTCTTACCGCCCTGGGCTTCAAGGCTGAAAATGTCCAGAAACACGAACGGCTTTAACACCTGGCCCAGATCGCCAGGGCTCATCAGGCGGGTAATGGGGCCGTGAACACGGCCTTTGGTTTGCCGGACAATGCGCCGAGGCGCCAGGGTAGGTTGTTTAGCGGCAGCGTTAGCAGTCATGAACGTGTGCTCCTAATGTGCAATGAACACAGCATAAGCGTCTACTCATTGAGTTATTAGATGGCACAATTGGAATGAACTCATCCAGTTAATAAGGTAATGGTCTTCGTATGCTTGATCTCAACAACGTTGCCTTGTTTGTTCATGTGGTGCGCCATGGCAGCTTTGCCGAAGCGGCACGGCAACTGGGCATGCCCGCCAATACCCTGAGCCGACGGGTCCAGCAGCTTGAGGATCAGGTGGGTACCCGGCTGTTGCAGCGCTCGACGCGCAAACTCACCCTGACCCAGGCAGGCCAGGAATTTCATGACCGCTGCTCGGGAGCGGTTGAAGGCCTGATCGATGCCGGCCAGCAGTTGATGAGCGGCAGTCAGGAACCGAGCGGCACCGTGCGCATTGCGGTGATGGCCGATTTCTTCGACTTTTTTCCGATGCAGTGGGTGGCCGGCTTTCTCGATGAATATCCCAAGGTGCGGCTTGATTTTGTGCTCAGCGACGCACGCAGCGACCTGATCGCCGAACGCATCGACATTGCACTGCGTGGCGGTATCTTGCAGGACTCCGGCTATGTCGGGCGTCAGGTGCTCAGTCCCGGCAAGGACCAGTTGGTGGCCAGCCCCGCTTACCTCGAAAAGCACGGTGCGCCGAGCACGCTGCAAGAGCTGGTCAATCACGATTGCGTGAGTTTTTCCTGTCCGGGCGGCCTTTCGACCTGGCGTCTGAAAGGACCGGATGATGTCGAGGAAGAGGTGCAGGTCAGCAGCCGTTTCGCCGGCAACACCGCGCAGGCATTGCGCAAGGCTTGCGTGGCCGGGCTGGGGATTACCTTGCTGCCAGGCACACTGACCGGCCAGGACCTGAAAACCGGCCGATTGGTGCCGGTGCTGCCCGACTACCACCGCACCGGCCACGGCCTGCACGTGCTGTACCCCAGCCGCCAGCACTTGCCGCTGGCGGTGTCGGCCGTTATTGAACTGCTGATGAGCAAGTTGGCGCGCTGAGCTACGCCAGACCATCCAGTTCAGCCAGCACACTCTGATCAAGCGGCAACCCGGCCGCCGAGATATTTTCGTGCAAGTGCGCCACCGACGAAGTGCCGGGGATAAGCAGAATGTTCGGCGCACGCTTCAACAACCAGGCCAGCGCAACGCGCAAGGGTGATGCGCCGACGCGCTTGGCTACATCCGAAAGAATGTCCGATTGCAGCGGCGAAAAGCCGCCCAGCGGGAAGAACGGCACATAGGCGATGCCTTGTTCGCCGAGGGTGGCGATCAGTTGCTCATCGTTGCGGTGGGTCAGGTTGTAATGGTTCTGCACGCAAACGACAGGGGCGATGCCTTGGGCTTGCTGCACTTGGGCGGCGGTGACATTGCTCACGCCCAAATGGCGGATCAAGCCCTGTTGTTGCAGCTCGGCGAGGGCGGTAAACGAGGCTTCGATAGAGCCTTCGGTGGGCGATTGTTGATCGCCCCAGGCCCGGAAGTTGACCACATCGAGCACGTCCAGCCCCAGATTCTTCAGGTTGTCATGCACCGCCCGGGTCAGTTCTTCAGGGCTTTGCGCCGGCAGCCAGGCGCCTGCGGCATCGCGCAGCGCCCCGACCTTGGTGACGATGACCAGGTCCGACGCATAAGGGTGCAATGCTTCGCGAATCAGTCGGTTGGTAACGTGCGGGCCATAAAAGTCCGAGGTATCGATATGGTTGACGCCGGCTGCCAGCGCTTCGCGCAGCACGGCGATGGCGGCCTTGTGGTCCCTGGGCGGGCCGAACACATGCGGGCCGGCCAGTTGCATGGCGCCGTAGCCCATGCGATTGACGTGTTGATCACCAAGTCGATACGTTCCTGCTGCGCTTGCGTTGCTCATGTCAGTGCACCTGTGCTGTGGGAGCGCTCACTATAGGCATTGACCGCTGCGACGATAATCGGGTGCAATCGGCACGGGCTGTACGGGTGGGCGGACAATGCTGAACAATATTCAAGATCTTCTGGCACTGATCGCGGTGGTCAAGGCGGGCGGCTTTCGTGAAGGTGCGCGCATCAGCGGCAAGTCATCGTCGAGCCTCAGCGATGCGGTCAGGCGCCTGGAAAGCGAGCTGGGTGTGCGCCTGCTCAATCGCACCACGCGCAGTGTGGTGCTGACTGAAGCCGGCGCCCGCTTGATGGAGCGCATCGTGCCGGCGCTGGCCGAGGTCGAATCGTCACTGGATGTGGTCAATGACTACCGTGATCGTCCCTCTGGCAGCCTCAAGCTGAACGTACCTTCCAGCGCGGCAAAACTGGTGCTGCCCTCGATCATTACCCCGTTTCTCAAGGCCTATCCCGATATCCGCATGGAGGTGATCGTCGAAGAAAACTTCGTCGATGTGCTCAAGGACGGCTGCGATGCCGGCATCCGTTATGACGAGCGCCTTGAGCAAGACATGATCGCCATTGCGATTGGCCCGCGTATTCAGCGCATGGCCACTGCGGCTTCGCCGGAGTACCTCAAGGCCCGAGGCCGCCCGCAGTATCCTGCCGATCTGCTTGAGCACGATTGCCTGCGCGGACGTTTTCCCAGCGGGGTGATGCCGGTCTGGGAATATGAGCGCGAGGGCGAAACAGTGTGCGTGGACCCCAAAGGCCCACTAGTCGTCAGGTTCGGAGGCGGGTTTGACCTGGCAATCGAAGCGGCGCTGGCCGGGCTGGGCATCATCAATCTGTTTGAAGACTGGCTGAAACCCTACCTGGACAGCGGCGCACTGGTGCCGGTGCTTGAGCCGTGGTGGCAGGAATTTCCGGGACCCTACCTGTATTACCCCGGCCGGCGCTATCTGCCGTCACCGCTGCGGGCATTAGTGGACTTCATCAAGCAAACCAACGCCCGCATCCCGTAAGACCGAGGCTCAAACTCATTTAAAAAACACCGCTTGTAGGAGCGCGCTTGGCCCGCGACCGAGCGCGAAGCGTTCGCAGAAGTGCATCGCGAATGCCGGCTTCAATCCGCCTCGCGCCAGATCAGCTTGCTGGTGTCGTAACCCTGCTTACGTGCGGTGTCGAGCAACTGTTCGCGCACTTCGTCGGTGATCACCGCCGAGCGAGACAACAGCCACAGGTATTCGCGGTTCGGATGGCCGACCAGTGCAACGCGGTAATCCTGGTCGTGGTACAGCACCCAGTATTCGCCCTTGGTCAGGCCCGGCAGCAAACGGCTGAACCAGTTGTCGAACTGCACCCAGAGTTTGTCGGTCTTACCGGCCACTTGCGGCTCGGCGATGCCTTGCACTTCGTTGACCTTGCCGTCTTTTTCGCGGCACGAGTTGATGACATCGATGCGCCCGTCCTCACGCAGCGCATATTTGGCCTGGGACTGCACGCAGTTGCGCTGGAAAAACATCGGCAAACGCGCCAGCTCGTACCAGGTGCCCTGATAGCGTTGCAGGTCCACTTGCACAGTGGCAGGCGAGTTCTTGTCGTCGCTGCTGGAACCTGCGCAGCCGACCAGCGTCAGCATCAGGCATGAGAGCAGCATGGTGGTGCGCATTTTCATGGAAAACCTCTTGAGCAATGGCGGCCGGAAATACTCGTCTGTCTTTCGATACAAGGTTGAGCAAAAAGTTGTACCGGTTTGTCATCCCATACTGAAAAAACTATACAAAGATTTTTATTTGTACAATATTTCCCTGGTTTTCCATGAGGAATGAGCGCGATGAGCCAAGACACTCAAGTGAACCTGAAACGCTTTGTCGAACGCGCCAGGGCCGGGGAAATCCATGAACTGGAGCTGTTCTCTCTGGAGGGCGGTTTCTACCTGCTGCGGGTAAAGTCTCAACACGGCAGCCATTACCTGGTCGATGAGCGCGGCGAAACCCTGCGCCTGCGTTCAACCACGCATCTGCGCGACTTGCTGCATGAATACGCCTTGCCGGCGCTGCCTTGCGTGCTGGTGCAGCACGTGGTCCACGATGAAATGTGCGGGCGCCGCGACGGGCCGATCGAACCGTTGCGCCTGCCGGTGAGCCTGGAACGGCAGTGGTAAACCATCCACCACCGCGTCTGGGGCTGATTCTGGGCGACCAGTTGTCGTTCAACCTCGACCTGCTGCACGCGCTGGACCCGCAGCGCGATGTGCTGCTGATGGCCGAAGTCGAGGGCGAGGCGCGGTACGTGCCGCATCATCCCCAGAAAATCGTGCTGATCTTCAGTGCCATGCGCCATTTCGCCGAGGCGTTGCGCGAACGTGGCTGGCAAGTGGTGTATGTGCGCCTGGATGCGCCGGGCAACAGCGGCAGTATCGCGGGTGAGCTGAGCCGCTGGCAGCACACATTGGGGGCGTCGCAGTTACACGTGACCGAGTGCGGCGAATGGCGCCTGGAGCAGGCGCTGCATGACAGCGGCTTGCCGTTGGTATGGCACGCGGACCGGCGCTTTCTGTGCTCGCGCCAGGCATTTGCCGGCTGGGCCAGCGGCCGCGATCAGTTGCGCATGGAACCGTTCTACCAGTGGATGCGCAAACGCAGCGGCCTGTTGCTCGACGCCGATGGCAGCCCGCTGGGCGGCAGCTGGAATTTCGACAGCAGCAACCGCAAGTCCCTCCCACGCTGCCTGCGCGGGCCGTTTGCCGCACACTTTGCCCATGACGCCATTACCCTTGAGGTGCTGACGCTGGTACGCGAGCGTTTCAGTGACCATTACGGCGCTGTCGACAGTTTCGATTACCCGGTGACTCATCAACAGGCGCAGGCGCTGTGGCTGCACTTTCTCGACTTTTCGCTGGCCGCCTTTGGTGACTATCAGGACGCCATGGCCGAGGGCGAGCCGTTCCTGTTTCATGCGCGGATCAGCGCCGCGCTGAACATCGGCTTGCTCGACCTGCGCCAGCTGTGCAGCGATGTCGAGGCCGCGCATCGTCAGGGCAGGGTCAAGCTCAATGCGGCCGAGGGCTTTATCCGCCAACTGATTGGCTGGCGTGAGTACGTGCGCGGCATCTACTGGCTGCGCATGCCTGAATACGCCGAACTGAATGCCTTCGGCAATCAACGGCCGTTACCGGAGTTTTACTGGACCGGCGCCACCGGCATGCGCTGCATGGCCCAGGCCATCGGCCAGACGCTGGAGCACGGTTATGCGCACCACATTCAGCGGCTGATGGTCACCGGCAATTTTGCCTTGCTGGCCGGCATCGTACCGTCGGCCATTTGCGACTGGTACCTGGCGGTCTATCTGGACGCCTTCGACTGGGTTGAATTGCCCAACACGCTGGGCATGGTGATGCACGCCGATGGCGGCTACCTGGGCTCCAAACCTTATTGCGCCAGTGGCCGTTACATTCAGCGGATGTCCGACCATTGCGACAACTGTCAGTACCGGGTCGATCGCTCCGTGGAAGAGGATGCCTGCCCGTTCAATGCGCTTTACTGGCACTTTCTGCTGCGTCACCAACAAGCACTGGCCGCCAACCCGCGCCTGACCATGGTTTACCGCAACCTGCACGACATGCCTGAAAGCCGCCAGCAAGCGCTGTGGCAACGCGGCGAACGCTTGCTGGCCCGGCTCGATGCAGGAGAGACTCTTTGAAGCGTGTAAAAAAGGCCGATTTGCCGCACAAGACCTGCGTGGTGTGCGGCCTGCCGTTCAGTTGGCGCAAGCGCTGGGAAAAATGCTGGGACGAGGTTCGCTATTGTTCCGAGCGCTGCCGCAGGTCGCGCCATGGCAGCAATGCCCGAACGCCATAACAGCTAGACAAGCCTGCACCTTGGAGGCTGTGGCGCTGGCTGCTAGCCTGCGCAATGCCCCTGGATACGGAACCGCGCCTCATGCCCAACGATCTGCCCCGTGAACTGCTTATTAATGGACCGGTCGGTCACATTGAATTGTTTATCGATGCGCCCGCACAACCTGCCAAAGGCATTGTGCTGATCAGCCACCCTCAGCCCTTGCTGGGTGGCAGCCCACGGCATGTGGTGCCGCTGACCCTGGCGCGGCATTTATGTGCCGACGGCTGGCTGGTGGTGCGCCCAGGCTTTCGCGGCGTAGGCAACAGCGCCGGCACCTATGACGAGGGGCAGGGCGAAACCCAGGACAGCCTGGCGGTGGTCGAGTATTTCAAGGGCCGATACCCTGATCTGCCGCTTGCGCTGGTGGGGTTCTCGTTTGGCGCGCATGTGTTCGCACACGTGGCCTGCGCCGTGTCCCAGCCTCTGCATGCCGTCGCGCTGTTGGGGCTGCCGGTGGCTGAGGTGCCGGGCGGCCGCTATTACCAGCCTTTGCCGCTGCCGACCGACTGCCTGCTGTTGCATGGCGAGCTGGACGAAATGGCGCCCTTGGCAAATCTGCTTGACTGGGCGCGGCCTGATCAGCGCCCGGTCACGGTGTTTGCGGGCGCCAATCATTTCTTCAAGGGCTGCCTGAGCGTGGCCGCCGAGCAGGTGGCACGCCACCTGAACGGGGCGTTATCTTCAAGCGGTCAATAACGCCAGGCTCATTTGCAACACCCAGGCCTCGATCCAGGTTTCATCGACGGGCACACGCCGGCGACGCATGCCGTCGGCGGCCTGCACCAGTGCCAGGATCGCTTCGGCCGAGCTGTGGCTGTCCTGGCATTTGAAACTGCCCGCGCGCTGGCCACGCTCGATGATCTGCCGCAACGGCGCCTGCAAGCGATCCATCTTCTGATCGATCCACGGCCGTAGCGCCGGTTCTACATGGCAGATTTCATGGCACAGCACCCGCTCTTCACAGGGATAGGAGCGCTGACGCTTGAGCAGGAAAACCAGATAACCGTGCAGGTCGCGGCTGAATCGCCCGGTGCGCCAGGCGTGTACGCGCCGCTCGATGATGTCCTGCAGCACATCGACCAGCAGGTCCTGCTTGCTGGCGACATGGTGATACAGGCTGCCGGGTTGCAAACCCACCTTACCGGCGAGCTGGCGCATGCTCATCGCGCCGTAGCCGGCCTCGGCCATCAGTTCGCGTGCGGCCTGCAACAGAAAATCCGGGCTGCTACAGGCCGGTTCAGCCATGGTCGGCGGCCTGTTCGAGGATGGCGCGGGCGCGCAGGATCACCGGCGCATCGACCATCTGGCCGTCGAGGGTGAAGACGCCGGCGCCGCTCTCGGCACCGGCCACCACGCGCCGCGCCCACTCAAGCTCACTGGCTGACGGTTGCAGCGCCCGGTGAATCACCGCGACCTGGCTGGGGTGAATGCACAACGCGCCGCCAAAGCCCATGTCACGGGCAAACTGAACGTGGCGGTGTAAACCCTCGGTGTCCTGGATAGCCGGAAAGACGCCGTCCAGTGGCGCCGCCAGTCCGGCAACGCGGCTGTGCAGCAGCACGGCATAGCGGGCGTGGCTCAGCACCTGTTCGGCCGCCTCGCTGCCGGTGCGCAGGTTCAGGTCCAGGCCAAGGTCGAGGCTGCCGAACGACAAACGCTCGACACCGGCGCTGGCCGCAATGTGCGCCAGCGCAACCAGGCCTTTGGCGCTTTCGATGATGGGCCACACCGGTTTGCCCGTCGCATGCGCCAGCCGCACCTGCCCGGCGGTTTCGGCCTTGGGCAGCAGAATGCCGCTGACGCCGGCATGGCGCTGACACAACGCCAGATCGGCTTCGTGCGCCCAGTGCTCCGGCGCATTGACCCGCACCAGCACCTGCGCGTCCGGCTGCTGTTGTAGAAAGGCCGCCAGATTGTCGCGGGCCTGTTCCTTGGCGCTTTCTTCGACGGCATCTTCCAGGTCGACGATAACCCGGTCCGCGCCGCTGGCCAGCGCCTTGGCAATACGTTCCGGGCGGCTGGCCGGCACGAACAGCGCTGAACGTACGACAGCCGCAGTCATTGCGCGTCCTCCGTTGTGAACTCGACTTCGCCGGCCTGGGCCATGCCCGACCCGGTGCTGGCCCAGAGTTGCGCCTTGCCGTCTTCAAGCCGTCGGCCGCCGACCTCGAAAGGCGTCGGCGAGATCAATGGCCGCAGGCCGCGAAAGCTGAAGCGCTGCACCGTGGCTGTCGGGTTGGCACGCTGAAAGGCGCGCAGGTTAAGCGTGGCAATCAGCGGGCCGTGGACCACCAGCCCCGGATAACCTTCGGTTTCGGTGACATACGGCCAGTCGTAATGAATCCGGTGGCCATTGAAGGTCACCGCCGAATAGCGAAACAACAAGGTCGCGTCCGCCTGCACGGTTTCTTGCCACTCGGCGACGGGTGCCGCCTCGGTACCGCCGAGTTTGGGCGGCGTCGGTTCGCGGTAGACGATGTCCTGTTCTTCGACCAGCAGCGTGTCGCCATCCTGGAGGTATTCATGGCGCACGGTGACGAACAGCAGTGAACCGGTGCGGCCGTGCTTTTCTTCGACATTGAGAATCGTCGAGCGCCGCGACACCTCGGCGTCCACGCGCAGCGGCTGAATGAAGTGCAGGCGGCCGCCGGCCCACATGCGGTTGCGGTTATCAGCCGGCGGCAGGAAACCACCACGCGCCGGATGGCCGTCGCCGCCCAGGCCGGCAGCCTCGACTGGCTCCTGAAAAAATGCCCAGTGCCACAGCAGCGGCAGGGCGCTACCGGCCTCAGGTGTCGGTTCGCTGAGTGTGGCGGCGATGCGCTTGACCAGCGTGGGAGTGATGCGGTCGTGGCTGGTTTCGGTACGGCCGATCCAGGCACTGAAGTCTTGAGTTGGCATGCAAATGTCCTTGTTCAAAGCCTGATGGCAGTCAAATGACCCCGGCGCTGTGCAATTGCTCGATGCGCTCGCTGGACAGGCCCAGCTCGGCAAGAATGCTGGCGCTGTGTTCGCCCAGTGCCGGCACCGGGTCCATGCGCGGACTGAAGGCGTTGCTGTTGGCCGGCGGCAACAGGCTGGGAATATGGCCGGCCGGCGTTGCGACCTGACACCAGCGTTCGCGGGCCTGTAACTGCGGATGTTCCCACACGCCCTGCATGTCGTTGACCCGCGCATTGGCGATGCTGGCCTGGTCGAGACGCTGGATCACCGTGTCGAAATCCAGCGTGGCAAAGGCCTGGACAATCAGCGCCCGCAAGGCCTCGCGGTTTTCCACACGCTTGAAGTTAGCCTCGAAACGCGGGTCATCGGCCAGGGCCGGCTGCACCAGCACCTGCTCGCAGAACAGCCGCCATTCGCGTTCGTTTTGCAGGCCCAGCATCACCGTGCTGCCATCGCCGATCGGAAACGGCCCGTACGGGTAGATCGTGGCGTGCGCCGCGCCCGCACGCGGCGGCGGGCTGGCGCCGTCGTAGGCGTAATACAGCGGGTAATTCATCCACTCGACCAGGCTTTCGAGCATCGACACCTCGACATGGCTGCCTTCACCGGTCTTGCCGCGCAGCAACAGCGCCGACAGCACGCCGGTGTAGGCGTACATGCCAGCGGCGATATCGGCTATCGAGTTGCCGGCCTTGGCCATCTGTTCTTCGCCCGCGCCACCGGTCACCGAAAGAAAGCCGCCTTCGCTCTGGATCAGCAGGTCATAGGCTTTTTTCTGTTCATAAGGGCCACCGGCACCGTAGCCGGAAATATCGCAGACGATCAGCCGCGGAAAGCGCGCATGCAGCGCCTCGAACGACAAACCCAGGCGCGCCGCGGCCCCCGGCGCGAGGTTTTGCACCAGCACATCGGCCTGTTCCAGCAGTTGATCAAGAATCTCGCAAGCCGGGTCCTGCTTGAGGTCCAGGGTCAGGCTTTGCTTGGAGCGGTTGGTCCACACGAAATGCGAGGCCAGGCCATTGACGCGCTGGTCGTAGCCCCGGGCAAAATCGCCGGTGCCCGGGCGCTCGACCTTGATGACCCGCGCGCCCAGGTCCGCCAGTTGGCGGGTGCAGAAGGGCGCAGCAATCGCGTGTTCGAGGCTGACGACCGTGATGCCGTCCAGCGGGCGCATGTTCATGGCGTTTTCTCTCTTGTTATCCATGTTTGGGCGGTGAAACGTTCGGTCTAAAAAGAACGCGGCAGCTCCAGCAGGTGTTCGGCCACATACGACAGGATCAGGTTGGTCGAGATCGGCGCGACCTGGTACAGCCGGGTCTCGCGGAACTTGCGCTCCACGTCATATTCGTTGGCAAAGCCAAAGCCGCCGTGGGTCTGCAGGCAAGCGTTGGCCGCCTCCCAACTGGCCTTGGCCGCCAGGTACTTGGCCATGTTGGCGGCGGCACCGGCGTTCTGGCCCTTGTCGTACAGCTCGCAGGCCTGCCAGCGCATCAGGTCTGCCGCTTCGATTTCGATGTGGGCCTCGGCAATCGGGAACTGCACGCCCTGGTTTTGTCCAATCGGCCGGCCGAAGACCACGCGATCACGCGCGTACTGGGCAGACTTTTCGATGAACCAGCGGCCGTCGCCAATGCACTCGGCGGCGATCAGCGTGCGCTCGGCATTCAGGCCGTCGAGGATGTAGCGGAAGCCTTTGCCTTCCTGGCCGATCAGGCTGCTGGCCGGAATCTCCAGGTTGTCGAAGAACAGCTCATTGGTCTCGTGGTTGACCATATTGGCAATCGGCTGCACGGTCAGGCCGTTGCCGATGGCCTCACGCAAGTCGACCAGAAAGATCGACATGCCTTCGGATTTCTTCGTCACCTCGGCCAGCGGTGTAGTACGCGCCAGCAGGATCATCAGGTCGGAATGCTGGACCCGCGAGATCCACACCTTCTGGCCGTTGATCACGTACTTGTCGCCCTTGCGCACCGCCGTGGTCTTGATCTTGGTGGTGTCGGTGCCGGTGGTGGGCTCGGTCACCGCCATCGACTGCAAGCGCAGCTCGCCGCTGGCGAAACGCGGCAGGTAATAGCTTTTCTGTTCTTCATTGCCGTTACGCAGCAAGGTGAACATGTTGTACATCTGCCCGTGAATGGTGCCGGAGTTGCCGCCGCAGCGGTTCACCTCTTCAAGGATCACCGAAGCTTCGGCCAGGCCCAGGCCCGAGCCGCCGTATTCTTCAGGGATCATCGCCGACAGCCAGCCGGCCTCGGTCATGGCGGTGACGAAGGCTTCGGGAAAGCCCTTTTCTTCATCGATCCTGCGCCAGTATTCGGCCGGAAAGTCGCCACACAGGGCGCGCACGCCTTCGCGGATGGCGTTGAGTTCATCGTTGTCGTAGTCGCTCATGCGTGTTCTCCAGATCAGGTCGGCTGAAAGCCAAGCGCTGCGCGGAAGCGGTTCTTGATGTAGAAACCGTCGCGCGGTGGCAATACGCGCGGCGGGTTCTCGGCCTTGATCTTGACCGTGGCCAGCTTCACGCCCTCGCGCGTGGCGAAGCGTTCGCGCAGGTCGTGTACGCCATCGAGGTCGCGGATCTCGCCGGTCCAGCTGAAACCGCAGGTCTGCGCGACCTGATCGAGCTTTATGCCGAAACCGGCGTGGCTGATCTGCATGCCGGTTTCGCCGAAGTGGCCGTTGTCCAGCACCACCACGGTCAGGTTGGCAGGCTTTTGCAGGGCCACAGTGGCGAGGGCGCCAAAGCCCATCAGCAGTTCACCGTCGCCGGTAATCACCACCACCGACTTGTCCGGCTGGGCATTGGCCAGGCCCAGGCCGACGGTGATCGAGCTGCCCATCGCCGCCCACAGGTAGTAGTTGTTGTCGTGGTCGCCGGCGGCCATGACATCGTAAGAGGCCGAGCCCAGGCCGGTGACCACCAGCACATCCTTACGGTCGGCGAGCAGGGTGCGTACCACTTCGCGGCGGCAGAGGCTGTGATTAGCACTTACTTGACCCATTTCTTTTCTCCGATCAGGCGCTGACCGAGCAGCAGTGCGGTGGCAGAATCGCCGTTGAACGCCATGGTGGCGGCGCCGTGCAGCAGCGGCGCGACGTCTTCGGGCACATCGGCGCGCCAGGTCATCACTTTCATCAGGTTCAGCGCGGCCTCGGTGGCCTGGCCCATGGGGTTTTGCCAGGCGTTGAATTCAGCCCAGTCGCCACGCATGGTCACCACCATCAGCAGCGGAAAACCGGCGCAGTTCTGCAAGGCCAGGGTGTTGATGCAGTTGCCGACACCGCTAGACTGCATCAACAGCGCGCCGCGCTCGCCGCCCAGCCAGGCGCCGGCGAGATAACCAATGCCTTCTTCTTCAGTGGTCAGCACCACGGCCTTGATATCGGGGTCGGTATAGGCCATGCGGATCGAGGCGCTGTGGCCTGCATCCGGCACGAACACAATGTGTTTGACGTCATGGGCCTTGAGTACGCTGAACACGTCCTCTTGCCAGTGTTGTTCAGTTTCTTGCGATGACATGAGTGTCTCCCGTACGTATTGCTCTTGTTATGGATGGTGCTTTTGTCGGGGTTCAGCATGGGGTGAAGCAGCGGACACGACGACTACCGTTTTTCTCTTTGAGATATGCCGTGCGGGCATCGATAGCCAGTGGTGCAACGCTACTCCAGAGCGTTGCCCTGAATAAGAGCGCGGGGCGTCTAACAGCTATGCCCGAATGCTATAGCTGGCCGGGGCGGTGCTTGTTTAGACTGGGGGCCAACAGTGCGGTTATCAGTGAGTCAACCCATGGACGTCGTTCAGCTCAAAACCCTGATTCATGTGGCCGAACTCGGCAGCCTCAGCAAGGCCTCCGACCGGCTGCACATCGCCCAGCCGGCATTGAGTCGCCAGATCCGGCAACTGGAAAAGGAACTGGGCGTTTATCTGTTCGAGCGCCACGGACGCGGCATGGTCATCACCGAGGCTGGCAATGAAGTGCTGCAACACGCAACGCGGATCATGGATGAACTCGAAGCGATCCGCAGTTCGGTGTCCGGTGGGCACAGCTCCTTGCGCGGCGCCGTGGCCATCGGCACCACGCCGACCATTGCCGAAATTGCCACCGTGCCCCTGATCAAGCGCATCCGCGAGGCGCATCCGCAGCTGTCGATCCGACTTTCTTCGGCGTTCAGTGGCTATCTGGTCGACTGGCTGCAACGCGGTGAGCTGGAGCTGGCGATCTCTTACGACCTTGAGCCATTGAACACGCTGCGCATCGTGCCGGTGATGATGGAAACCCTGATTCTGGTCGGCCCGGTCAGCGCCGGCCTGAACATGCACACGCCGGTCAACTTCAGTCATCTCGCTGGCGAGTCGCTGGTGCTGCCCAGCGCCCGGCATGGCTTGCGCAAGATTCTGGATCAGTGCGCCCTTGACGTCGGCTTCAAGCTGGTCACGCACGTCGAGGCCGATTCCTTTGGCGCCATGATCGACCTGGTTCGTCATGGCTTTGGCTTTACCGTACTGCCCCTGGCTTCGATCTACGGCCACTTGCAGAACGGCACCTTGTGCGCCGCACCGCTGATCGAGCCGACGCCGATGCGCAAGGTAGTGATGGTGTCACCGGCAGACCGCCGCGTCAGCCCGGCGACACGCTATGTCGGGGAGACGTTTGTGCAACTGGCTTCAGAGCTGGTAGAGCAGGGGATCTGGGCGGGGCACATGCTTTAGAAAAGCTCCAGCGAGGCGGGGCGCTGGCGGTATTCAGCGGCGCAAGGATAAGGGTCATTGCGCCGCCAGCGATTTTGATGCGCCGCTTTACGGCAGCGGGTTGCCGCCCGTCACACCGAAGATTTCACCGGTGATGTAACTCGACTCCTGACTGGCCAGCAGCACATAGATCGGTGCGCATTCAGCCGGCTGGCCGGGACGGCCCATCGGCGTCTCGGAGCCGAAATCCGGAATCTTTTCCTGCGGCTGGCCGCCACTGGGTTGCAGCGGTGTCCAGAACGGGCCGGGCGCTACGGCATTGACCCGAATGCCCTTGCCGATCACCTGTTTGGCCAAGGCTTTGGTGAACGCCACGATCGAAGATTTGGTTGGCGCGTAATCCAGCAGGGTTTCCGAAGGCTGGTAGGCCTGGATCGAGGTGGTGTTGATGATGGTCGCCCCGGCAGGCAAGTGCGGCAACGCTGCCTTGCACAACCAGAACATGGCATAGACATTGGTCTTGAACGTGGCATCGAACTGCTCGGTGGTCAGATCGGCGATGTCTTTTTGCGCCGTTTGCTTGCCCGCCACGTTCACCAGAATATCCAGCCCGCCCAGTGCTTCGACGGCCTTGCTGATCAGGCTTTGGCAAAACTGCTCATCTTTCAGATCGCCAGCAATTGCGACGGCCTTGCGGCCTTCCGCTTCGATCAGCTTGATGACTTCCTGCGCGTCCTGCTCTTCTTCCGGCAGATAGTTCAGAACGATGTCGGCGCCTTCGCGGGCATACGCAATCGCTGCCGCCCGACCAATACCCGAGTCGGCACCGGTGATAAGTGCCTTGCGGTTTTTCAGGCGCCCGAAGCCTTTGTAGCTGGTTTCGCCGTGGTCCGCCGCTGGCTGCAACTTATGCACGGTGCCCGGCGCCGATTGTGGCTGCTCCGGAAATTTCGGGGTCGGGTACTGAGTCAACGGGTTCTGCATGCTGTACTGGTTTTCGGTCGCCATCGGTACTCTCCACAGTAAAAATCCAACACGGATGCCGATCGGATAACACCCGATCAGCATCGATCAGTCAGGAGAGTTGAAAGCCGCAGGAAGGCCATCGTTCAATTTTTTTCAGTGCCAGGAGAGCGGGCGGTTAATCGTTTCAGTCCAGGAAGCTGCGATCAAACAGGTACAGACTTTGCGGCTTCAGGTTATCCAGCGTTGCCTGCGGCCGGCCGCCTTCGCCGTTTTTCTTGCGCCCGGATTCTTGCAGGTAACCGGCTTCGATCATCTTCAACAGCCGTTGGCGGATGCTGGTCTTGAGCACCGGGCGCTGCAGCACCAGCGAAAAGATAGTTACCGCTTGCGGGGCACTGAATTCCGCGCCGAGGAACATCAGCGGCAAGCTGCTGTACATCGACTTGGAAAACAGACGCTCGTGGGCGCGGGCCACCAGCTCGTTGTGGTCGAAGGGCAGTTTGAACGCTCCGGAGGCGACGTCCCTGAGCGCAAAGAAACCCTGATTCGGCGCCAGTTCTACGCTGTCGCTGACGATCGCCAGGTAGAACGTCGAGGACGACCAGCAGCGCGGGTCACGAAAGGCATCGCCGACGGTGCCGACCTGCTCGGTCCAGGCCAGCGGCATGCCGACTTTGCTGGAACTGCGCAGACGCTCCAGGGCGTCCTCCAGCGTGCGGTCTTCGACATCGCCATTGACCACGATGCCGGGCAGCGCCCAGTGGTTGGCAAAAGGTTCGTTGTCACGCTGGTTCAACAGGATTTGCAGCGTCTGTGTGTCGCGGCAGTAGCGCAGCACGCACAAGTCGATGGTGTGCAGATAGGCACTTCTAGGGGCGATGCGGTCTTGCATGTCAGTTTCCGTGTGCGGCGTAGAGGCCATAGTTTAGCGGATTCATGCCTGGCGCCATCCAGTGGGTTGGCACCGGTTCGCCCTTGATCAGCCGCTCGCGCAGGGTGCTGCTGCGTACGCCGATCTGCTCGTCGATGCACACCACTGAAAATCGTTGCAGCAATTCATTGCCCCGATAGAAGCGGGGCAACTGCTCAAGCACGTCCGGGCCGACCACCAGCGCCACCTGCCGGTCGGCGATTCCCAGGCCGCGGGCCAGATAGTCGAGCAGGGTATAGCTGTAGATCGGGCCCGGCTGTACGGCGGCCAGTTGCGCCTCGATATCGCACACATCAATCCCGGCGGCGCAGTCCTTTCGGACATGGGCGACGATGCTGCTCAGCCATTTCAGGCGCAAGGCGTAATCGGCCATGCGCTTGCCATCGGGGTGCCTGAAGCTGGGCACCACCAGCACCTTATGCGCCTGGCGCGAAGCTTCGATCATCACGCTGGCATGGCCGGCGTGCGGCGGGTTGAAGGCGCCGCCGTAGAGCGCAATGTCATACATCGCAAAATCCTCAATAAGATCACGACGTGTACCTTAAGACAGATTGATCTGTGATGGAAGGGCTTGTTTCAGCGCTACCTGCATTATGGCTATTGTTCGCTGCCGTAACAGGGCTTGCGGGATATTTTCAGAAAGGGGTTGCAACATAGGTACACGACATGTACCTTTGGCTCATGCAAAGGAGGTACACGACATGAACCTTTCACTGAGAAACACGGCTTCTTTCGATGTCGATGCACAAAAGGGTTTTACCCCGCTGTGTCCCGATGAACTCCCGGTCACCGGCGGTGATCAGATCGGCGGCGAGCTGAATTTCATCGCAACCCTGGCCAGCCTGCGCCTCGGCAGCAAGGATGCCCACAGCCCGCAAGCACCCTGGGTGGTGGCGCAGCACACAGACATGTTGCAGCCCACCGGGCTTGAGCATGCCGACCTGACCTGGGTCAGCCACTGCGTGCCGGGCACTGAAGGTTTCACCCTGCTGGACGAACTGCCGGCGCCGTATGACTACGACTATTTCGTCTGGAAGGGCGTAGAGCCTGAGTTTCACCCGTACGGCGCGCTGTACCACGACCTGCACGGCAAGCTGTCGACCGGTGTTGTCGAGTACCTCAACAGCCGGGGCGTACAACAGGTCATCGTCGGCGGACTGGCACTGGATTACTGCGTCAAGACCACCGCCCTGCAACTGGCGGCGGCCGGCTTCAAGGTCATCGTGCACTTGCCGGCCTGCCGCGCGATCAGCGAGCCAGGCGCCATTCAAGCGATTGACGACATGCGTAAGGCCGGGATTGCCGTGGCGGCAACCCGTGAAGAAACCAGCCGATTGGCCACTCAATAAGGAGCGACACTCATGGACAGTGCATTCGATCGCAGCACCGGTGTTATCCAGAGCCTGCTGGACACCGACTACTACACCTTCACCATGATGCAGGCGGTGTTGCACCAGCACCCCAACGTCGATGTGGAGTACCTGTTCATCGTTCGCTCCAAAGAGTCGCTCGGCCACCTGATTCCCGAGATCCGTGACGAACTGGAAAAGCTTGCCGACCTGCAGATGCGCGAAGGCGAACAGCGCTTTCTGTTCAACAAGCGCTCCCGTGAATACTTGACCCCGGATTTCGAGCAGTTCCTGGGCCTGTTTCGCTTCAACCTGCGCTATATCCATGTTGCAGAGGTCGATGGGCAACTGAACATCCGTGTGCGCGGGCCGATGCTGCACTGCATCATGTTCGAGCAGCCGGTGCTGGCCATGGTCAGCGAGTTGCGCAACCGTGACAAATACCCGGACGTCGAACTGGCCGATGTCACCCGCAGGCTCTATCAGAAGTTCGAGTGGCTGGAGGAAAACGCCAGCCCTGAAGAGCTGGCCGAGTTGCGCGTTTCGGACTTCTCGACCCGCCGGCGCTTGTCGTTCCGTGCCCAGCGCGAAGTGGTCGACATCATGCGCAAGGACTTTCCCGGTGTGTTTGTCGGCACCAGCAATGCGCACATTGCCTACGAATTCGATCTGCCGCTGATCGGCACCATGGCTCACCAATGGCTGATGGTGCACCAGCAACTGGGGCGCCTGCGCGAGAGCCAGAGCGCCGCGCTGGAAAACTGGGTGCATGAATACCGTGGTCGTCTGGGCATTGCCTTGACCGACTGCATCAGCACCGATTTCTTCCTCAAGGACTTCGACCTGTACTTCGCCAAGCTGTACGACGGCCTGCGTCAGGACTCCGGTGACCCGATCGTCTGGGCCGACAAGGTGTTGCAGCGTTATCAGGAACTGGGCATCGACCCCAGGACCAAGGACTTGATGTTCTCCGATGGCCTGAACTTCGAGAAGTGCCTGCCGATCCTGCGCCATGTTCGTGGCAAGGCGCGCGTCGGTTTTGGCATGGGCACCAGTCTGGCTTGCGATGTCGACGGTGTCGAGCCGCTGAGCATCGTGATGAAACTGGTGCGGGTACACGGTGAGCCGGTGGTGAAGTTTTCCGATGACCCGATCAAGAACGTGTGCGAAGACGCCTCGTTCCTGCAATACGCCGCCCAGGTATTCAACGTCGATCTGAACAACCAATAACGGAGCGTTCGCCATGAGCACACTACAGACAGACATCGCCCGCGATCTGGGCATTGACCGCCAGTGGCAAGCCGGCAGCGAGCAACAGCACATCGCCCGGCGCGTCGACTTCATCAAAAACGTCTTGAAAGACTCAGGCTGCAAGACCCTGGTGCTGGGCATCAGCGGCGGTGTCGACTCGCTGACCACAGGACGGTTGTGCCAGCTGGCGGTGGAGCAACTGCGCGGGCAGGGGCATGACGCCCGCTTTATCGCCGTGCGCCTGCCTTACCGCACCCAGGCCGATGAAAGCGATGCGCAGGCCTCCCTGGACTTCATTCGCCCGGACCTGATTACCACGACCAACATTGCCGAAGGCGTGGACGGCTTGATGGCCGCCATCGACATCGAAGGCTTGCAGCCGTCGCCCGAACTGACCGACTTCGCCAAAGGCAACGTCAAGGCCCGTGCGCGGATGGTGGCGCAGTACGCGATCGCCAACTTCACCAACGGCCTTGTAGTCGGCACCGACCACGCGGCTGAAGCGCTGATGGGCTTTTTCACCAAGTTCGGTGACGGCGCCTGTGACTTGGCACCGCTGTCGGGGCTGACCAAGGGCCAGGTACGCTTACTAGCCGCTGCACTCGGGGCACCGGCGCAACTGGTTTACAAGGCACCGACGGCCGATCTTGAAGAACTGCAACCCGGCAAGCTGGATGAAGTGGCTTACGGCTGCAGCTATGCAGAACTTGATGCCTATCTGATGGGCGAAGAAGTGACGCCGACGACCCAGGCAATCATTGAGGCGGCTTATAGGCGTACTGCGCATAAACGCCAGTTGCCGAAGGTGCCGTAAGAAAATCTGGAGAGTCGTTATTATTATTGATCAGGGCCGGCAAACTTTTGCGGGTTCTGATTGTCTCGCGCCTTTTAAAACATGCTCTTGGTCAGCGACTGAAGTTGGGTCGCTGATATTTCTTTATGTACCTTTAATGATGATGGCGATTTGCCTGATCCGTGTGGTAGCATCCCTGCATAATATGCACTAAGGTCGCCCTCTTTGAGGGCCGACTCACTCTTCTTGCTCAATGTCCTACTCGAGAGCCCAAGTATCAAACTTGATACTTTCCCCACGCATTGATGACAACCGTCGACAAGGCTGGCGCCTTGCCGAGCCAATGGATGGCCTTCCGGAATTTTAAAATAGTCGGGTGCTGAAGATAGCCCATGCAGGCTATTTCCAGCGTATCCATCCATCACGTTTGTAAACACTGAGTGGCGCACATGTTCGATGCGGTAGAGAAGGGATTGGGGAATATAAGTGTCAGGTCCAAACTGGCCCTGGGCTTTATTGTGGTTTTATTGTTGACCATCATGATCGCTGTCGTGGGTTGGTCCGGGCTCAACGGCCTGGGTGAGCGCAGTGCCAGGCTGAGCAGCATTGCCAAGATCAATGAAGTGGTGCGCGACATGCGCATTGCGCGCCTGAGTTATACGATTACGCCAGACGCTGCACGCGCCGCCGCTGTAATTAAAGTGATGGACGACCTTGATGCCCGAATCGATGAGTTGGCGAAAAAGTTTACCGACCCTGCCGATCTGCGTCTGGTCCAGGAAGTCGACAGTGCGGTACTGAGTTACCGTGGCCACTTTCAGGATTTTGTCCAAGCCACAGAAGCGCGCAGCGAGGTGAACTCCCGGCAGGCCCAGTCTGCTCTGGACGGCGATATCAAGGCCCTGTTTACTGCCAGCGGGCATTTGACAGACAGTCAGTCCAAAAAGCGTGACGCTGAAGTGCAAACCGCCGGCGAAAGGCTGATCGGCGCCACCGTTCTGGCCTTGTTGCTGGGGCTGCTGGCCTCATGGCTGATTACCCGGTTGATCGTCGTGCCGTTGAATGAAGCGCTGCAAAGCGCCGAACGGGTGGCCGAAGGCAACCTGAGCCACGACATCCAGGTGTCACGTCGCGATGAACTGGGCATGTTGCAGGCCAGCATGCAGCGTATGACCGTGAACCTTCGTCAGTTGATTGGCGGCTTGCGCGACGGTGTCATACAGATTTCCAGCGCCGCCGAAGAGCTGTCTGCCGTCACCGAGCAGACCAGTGCGGGCGTCAACAGCCAGAAAGTCGAGACCGACCAGGTGGCAACCGCCATGAACGAAATGGCGGCCACCGTGCAAGAGGTCGCGCGCAGTGCCGAAGAGGCCTCGCGTGCGGCGGTCAATGCCGCCCAGGAGGCCCGCGAGAGCGACACGGTCGTCACCCAGGCGATCGAGCAGATTACCCATCTGGATGCGGAAGTCGGCAACTCGACCGAGGCCATGGCCGAGCTCAAGCGTGAAAGCGACAAGATCGGCACGGTGCTGGACGTGATCAAGTCGGTCGCGCAACAGACCAATCTGCTGGCCTTGAACGCCGCGATTGAAGCGGCGCGTGCCGGTGAAGCCGGGCGCGGCTTTGCCGTGGTGGCCGATGAAGTGCGCAGCCTGGCGCAACGCACCCAGACCTCGACCGAAGAAATCGAAGCGCTGATCGGCGGCCTGCATCGACGCACCCAGCAAGTGGCAGACACCCTGGATAAAAGCCGCGCACTGACCGGTAACAGCGTCGACCTGACGCGCCGTGCCGGTTCGTCGCTGCTGAAGATCACCCGATCTGTCGCCACCATCGAGTCGATGAACCTGCAGATTGCAGCCGCCTCCGAACAGCAGAGCGCCGTGGCGGACGAGATCAACCGCAGCGTGCTCAATGTGCGCGAAGTGTCCGAACAGACCGCCGCCGCCAGCGAGGAAACGGCCGCCTCCAGTATTGAGCTGGCGCGCCTTGGCGTGCACCTGCAAACCCTGGTGGGCCGGTTCCAGATTTGACTGTTCAGGCCCCGTCGCGTCATGCACCGACGGGGTCTTGCTGACTTTTCAGGCCTTCACAAAACTGCTTGAGCGCTTCGCCGGCCTTGACCAGCGAAGCATCATCAATCGCGTAGGCAATGCGCAAATGCCCCGCGACGCCAAAGCCGCTGCCTTGCACAACGGCCACATCGTTCTCTTCGAGCAAGGCCAGCGCCACGTCTTCATCGGTTGTCAGCACGCGGCCTTGCGCCGAGGTCTTGCCCAGCAAGCCTGTGCAGTTGGCAAACACATAAAAGGCCCCGGCCGGGCATTCACAGTGCAAGCCTGGAATGGCATTGATCAGCCGCACCATCAAATCGCGACGACGCTGGAACACCTCGCGGCTCTGGGCAATGAAGTCCTTGGGGCCTTGCAGCGCGGCAATCGCGGCCTGCTGGGAAATCGAACAGGCGCCCGAGGTCTGTTGGCCCTGAAGTTTCTCCATGGCGGCCAGCAACCAGCGTGGCCCGGTGGCAAAACCGATGCGCCAGCCGGTCATGGCGTAGGCTTTGGACACGCCGTTCATGGTCAGGGTGCGCTCGGCCAGGCGCGGCTCGACCTGGGCCAGGGTGTAGAACGTCTGGTCGTCGAACAGCAGGTGTTCGTAGATATCGTCGGCCAGCACCAGCACCTGCGGGTGGTCGAGCAGCACGCCGGCCAAAGCCTGCAGCTCATCACGGCTGTACACCGCACCGGTCGGATTGGACGGCGAGTTGATGATCAGCCAGCGGGTGCGCGGGGTGATGGCAGCGGCCAGTGCCTGCGGCGTCAGCTTGAAGCCGCTGCTGGCGTCACACGTGACGGTCACGCAGCGCGCGCCGCACAGTTGCACCATTTCCGGGTAGCTGACCCAGTACGGCGCCGGCACGATGACTTCGTCACCGTCGTTGAGCGTGGCCGACAGCGCGTTGTAGATCACCTGTTTGCCGCCACTGCCGATCAGGGTGTCCTGCCACTCGACCTGCAACCCGTTTTCGCGGCGAAACTTGGCGGCGACCGCTTCACGCAGCGCGCGGCTGCCGGCCACCTGGGTGTAGCGGGTGTGGCCCTGGTCGATCGCCTGTTTGGCGGCTTCGCGAATGTGCGCGGGCGTGTCGAAGTCCGGCTCGCCGGCGCACAGCGAAATAATCTGCGCGCCTTGGGCCCGGCGTTGCGCCACGCGGTCAATGATGCCGTAGGTGGCTGAAGGGCGGGCGCTGGCCAGCCGCTGGTTGAGTCGTTGCAGGTCGGCGTTCATAGTGCGCACTCCACATTGATCGCCTCGAACTGCGTGTCGTGCATCACCTCGGCAACCGACTGGCCGCTGCGCACCGCCGCGACCATGCCGCCCTGGCGGCGGGCGATGCGCTCGCCCAGATCGAGCACCTTGTCGATCTGCGCCTGCGCGATAAACACCGTGCCGCAGCTATCGGCAATCACATAGTCGTCCTCGCTGACGGCAACACCTGCCACCTCAAGGGTGCAGCCCGCATCGACCTGCACCACGCGGTTGCGGGCGCTGATCATGGTGACGCCACGCCCGTACACGGGATAGTCGATGTCGGCACTGCCATCGATGTCGCGGCTGTAGCCGTCGATCACCGTGCCGCGCACGCCCCTGGCAACGGCGGCATTGGCCAGAATGTCGCCCCAGCACGAAATGCCTTCGAGGCCGCCGGCGATCACCAGCACTCTGTCGCCGCTGGCAATGGCCTCGATCACCGGGGTAATCAGGTGCACGGTGGGCGCGTTGCCGGTCTTGGCCGCCAACTGCACGGTGCTGGCGCGGCCGACGATTTTGCCGCAGCCCCACAAAGGCCGCAGGCCGAACGTGGCACCGGGCAGATCAAGGAAATCCAGCGCATCGGACACGGTGTTGGTGTCCAGTGCCGCCAGCCGTTCGAGCGCGCAAGCCTGAGTCATGGGATGAACCTGATGGTGAAGGAGGGCGCCAGTGTCAGGCAGGCGGGTTGATAGGTATATTCCTTATCAACGATGCATTGCATACGCTCAACCTATGGAAAAGACATGATCAACTTTCGCCTGATACGCCACCTGTGGTTGTTCCTGGCGGTGGCCGAAGAGCAGAACTTTGGCCGCGCCGCCAAGCGCCTGGGCATGACCCAGCCGCCCTTGACCGAGCAGATCCAGATTCTTGAACAGGCACTCAAGGTCAAGCTGTTCGACCGCTCAAGACGCGGTGCGCGATTGACGCCCGTGGGCGCGGCGATTCTGCCGGCGGTGCGCAAATTCGCCGATCAGCTCGAACGCCTGGAACTGGCGGTAGAGGAGGCGGTTGCAGGTCATCGCGGCATGCTGACCATCGGTGCGATCTCCTCGGCCATGTTCGATGTACTGCCGGGAGTGATCGAACGCTTCAAGCTCGAACACCCGCATATCACCGTGTCAGTGCGTGAAATCGACAGCGTCGAGGCGGTGCCGGCCCTTGAAGCGGGCGATATCGACCTGGCCTTTGCGCGTCTGGACGGCGACCTGGGCAAAGCCATCGAGTGGCGCCCGCTGACCGAAGAACGCCTGATGGTCGCGTTGCCGGCCGATCATGCCTTGGCCAGTCGCAGCCGCATCGGGCTGGAAAGCCTGGCCAACGAGCCGCTGGTGATGTTTGCCCGCAAGGTCAGCCCGCTGTATTTCGACAATATTATTGCCACCTGCCGGGCCAACGGCTTCTCGCCCAGGGTCTTGCACGAAGTACGCTCGGTAGCTTCGCAAATTGCCTTTGTCAGTTGCGGCCAGGGCATCGCGCTGGTGCCGGCCGCCATGAAAAAACTGGCGCCGGGTAACGTCGTGCTGCGGGCGTTGACCCAGAAAATCAGCGTGGTCACCACGACGATTGCCTGGAACCGCGAGCGTGCCAATCCCCTGGTCGAGGCGCTGGTGAGCCAGGTGGGCGCCATCGATCAATAGGTTTGCCGTATGAAAGCCATCGTCGATCGGGAATTTACAGATCAAGGTGCCGGCGTCGACAGTGTCGGGCTGAATAAACCGAGGAGCCCACACGTGCCGCAATCGCATTCTTTCAAGCAAGACCGGCTGAATGTCAGCCTCGACGGCATAGACCTTGAGCTGGCCAGCGTTTACCGCGAAGGCGAGGGTGAGCCGATCCTGTTTCTGCATGGCTTTGGCTCGACCAAGGAAGACTACGCCGGCATCACCCGCCAGGCCGCGTTCGACGGCCGCCCATTCGTGGCTTATGACGCGCCGGGTTGTGGCGACAGTGCATGCAGCGACCTGTCGCGCGTCTCGATTCCGTTGTTGCTGGCCACGGCCCTCAAGGTGCTGGAGCACTACCGCATTCAGCGCTTTCACCTGGTGGGCCACTCGATGGGCGGACTCACGGCGCTGTTGCTGGCCCACCATTGCCCGCAGCGGGTACTCAGTTTCATCGACATAGAAGGCAATATCGCCCCGGAAGACTGCTTTCTCAGCCGCCAGATCGTCGACTACCCGGCGGATGACCCCCACGTATTCTTCAACGACTTTATCGAACGCACCCGCCACAGCCCGGACCCGGCCAGCGCCTTGTATGCCGCCAGCCTGCCGCACAAGGTCCGCGCCCAGGCGGTGCGCGCAATTTTCACCTCGATGGTGGAGTTGTCCGACCATGGCGACCTGATGAGCAAGTTCCTGGGCTTGCCGTGCCCGCGAATGTTCATGTTCGGCGATCAGAACAGTCACCTGTCGTACCTGGCCGATATTCAGGCGCAAGGTGTGGAACTTGCCAGGATTGCTGAGTGCGGGCACTTTCCGATGTATTCGAACCCGATTGAGATGTGGCGCAGGATTGCCGACTTTCAGCAGCGTCAATGATTGCAAATTGTATCGGCGCTAACCGCGCCCACCTGCCAAGGCCCCGGTCCTCGGGGCTTGCCGCTCATTCATGAGCCACGCTCATAAGCTCATCCCGTTTTGCTGACATAGTCGCGCTGCCTGAGCGCGGCTAGATTCGCGCCAGATAAAGCAAGCAGCGCCGGCTGCCTCGACCCTGTGAGTCTTGGCAGCTTCATGTCGCAAGGAGAACCCGCATGACCCCGACCCGACGCACCGTGTTAGTCGCCATGAGCGCGCTGGCGGCGATGCCCGTTCTTGGCTTTGCCGCTTCAGGCGGTTCTGGCAGCAGCCTGGTGAACAAACCCCTGCGCATTGGCGTGATCGGCGCCGGCTGGCTGGGCGGCACCGTTGGCCGTTGCTGGGTCAAGGCCGGGCATGAGGTGCTGTTTTCGACCCGGCACCCTGAAGAGCTGGAGTCGTGGGTCAAGCCGCTGGGCCCGCAGGCCTCGTTCGGCACGCCGCAACAGGCTGCCGGGTTCGGCGACATTCTGCTGATCGCGGTGCCCTACGAAGCCATTCCAGAACTGGCGCAAAACCTTGGGACGTTCATGCGCGGCAAGATCGTGCTGGATGCCTGCAACCCTTCCGCCTCCAGCACCACCGCGCTGGTGCTGGAGGCGCGGGCCAACGGTGCGGCGGTGACCACCGCCAGATACCTGGCCGGTGCCCACGTGGTACGCGCCTTCAGCGCCGTGGATGCAACGGCGGTCGAGGCGTCATTCGCAGGCTCCGGCGCCACGCTGGGCGTACCGATTGCCAGCGACGACCAGGACGCTTTGCAGGTGGTTGCGCAGCTGGTGCGCGACGCCGGCTGCGCGCCGGTCGTGGTCGGCACACTGGCCCAGACGGTCAGTTTCGAGCGCGGCGGGCCGGGATTCCGGGCCAATACTTCTGAAGCACAACTGCGCCGCCTGCTCGATCTGTAGCCGTGGCGGCGCCCGTTAAAGGTGAAACCTGATGACCGACAGCAAAAAAACCGACCCTCATGAGGGGGCAGCACCTTCACGTCGCAACTTTCTCAAATTTGGCGTCTCGGGCATCGCCGCCGCGACGGTCTCGACCTGGATTCCGGACGCCGTGGGCGCGGCGGTGCCTGCTGCGGTCATCGATGACAAGGACGCGCCCAAGGCCGGTGAGCAGCGCATCAAACTGACGGTCAATGGCCAGTTGCATGCTCTGAATGTGCCGGCCAATGCGATTTTGCTGGATGTCTTGCGTGACCGGCTGCAATTGACCGGCACCAAGAAGGGCTGCGACCACGGCCAGTGTGGCGCCTGCACCCTGTTGGTCAATGGCGTGGCAATCAACTCGTGCCTGTCGATCGCCTTGCAGCACGACGGCGACAGCATCACCACCATCGAGGGCCTGGCTCAGGGCGACGACTTGCACCCGGTGCAGGAAGCGTTCTGGGATCACGATGCCTATCAATGCGGCTACTGCACTTCGGGGCAGATCATGAGCGCCGTGGCGATTCTCAACGACCCCAACCTTGGCACCGACGATGCCAGCGTCAAAGAGGCCATGAGCGGCAATATCTGCCGCTGTGGCGCCTACAAGAACATCCTCGCGGCGATCCAGTCGGCGCGCGGCAAGATGCCGAGGGCGGTCTGATGCAAACATTCGATTATGCCCGCGCGCAATCGCCGGCCCAGGCCATCGCCAGCCATGCGGCACCGGGTTTGCCGTTCTATCTGGCCGGCGGCACGACGCTGCTTGATCTGGTCAAGCTGGATATCATGCAGCCCGACCGCCTGGTCGATATCAACCGGCTGGCGCTCAAACAGATTGAGCCCCTGGCCGATGGCCGTGTGCGCATCGGCGCCCTGGTGAGCAATACCGCGCTGGCCAGCCACCCGCTGATTCGCGAGCGCTATGCCGTGTTGTCGCAAGCGTTGCTGGCCGGCGCCTCGACACAACTGCGCAACAAGGCCACCACTGCCGGAAACGTGATGCAGCGGGTGCGCTGCAATTATTTTCGCGACGGTATTTCGCCGTGCAACAAACGCCAGCCGGGCTCGGGCTGCGCGGCGGTCGGCGGCCTGAACCGCAGCGTGCATGCGGTGCTCGGCACCAGTGAACACTGCATCGCCACCCATCCTTCGGACATGTGCATGGCCATCGCCGCCATCGGCGCGCTGGTCACGGTGCAAGGGCCGAACGGTGTGCGCGAGATACCGTTTGCCGATTTTCACCGGCTGCCGGGCAATACGCCGTGGCTGGAGCATGCGCTTGAGCCGCACGAACTCATCACTCACATCACCCTCGATGCGCCGCTGGCCAACAACCGTTCGGCCTACCTGAAACTGCGCGACCGAACTTCGTATCAATTTGCCCTGGCGTCCAGCGCGATCATTGTGGTGCTGGACGGCCAACGTATTCGTGAGGCGCGGATTGCCCTGGGCGGCGTCGGCACCAAACCGTGGCGAGCCCTGGACGCCGAGCGCGCACTGATCGGGCAAACGGTCGATATGGCGCTGTTCACCCGGATTGGCGAGCGCGCCATGCAAGGCGCCAAGGCTTACGAGCACAACGGCTTCAAGATTCCGCTCGGCCAGCAGGTGGTGACGCGCAACCTTCGCGATCTGACCGTCCCGATGAAAAAACAGGAGCGCAGCTGATGAGCCAGTCCATTATCGGCACACCCTACAAGCGGATCGACGGCCGGCTCAAGGTCACCGGCGCTGCCCGCTATGCGGCCGATCACCCGTTGCCGGACATGGCCTATGCCTATGGCGTCTACAGCACCATCGCCAGCGGCCGTATCATCGCCATCGACGACAAGATCGCGCGCGGCATGCCCGGCGTCGCGGCGGTGTTGCACCACGGTAACTTTCCGGCGTTGCACCGCACCCCGGATGTGGCCCTGAGCTTCAAGGAGATGCTCAGCGCGGCCAAGGTCGACGAGCGCCGCTTGCCCTTTGAAGATGACCAGGTCGCGTATCCCGGGCAGTTCGTGGCGCTGGTGGTGGCCGACACCTTCGAGCAGGCCCGCGCGGCGGCCCTCAAGGTCAAGGTCGACTATGCGCCAACCCGGCCCATCACCCGCCTGGCTGACGCCTTGCGGCAAAAAGGTGCGCGTGAAGGCGGGCGAGGGCACAAACGCGGTGACCCCGATGCCGGATGGCAAACAGCAAGTACCCGTCTCGATCAGACCTACACCACGCCGGTGGAAACCCACAGCCCGATGGAAATGCACGCCACCACCGCCTACTGGCGCGACGGCAAGCTGTTTGTCTACGAAGGCACCCAAGGCGTGGTCAACCACCGCAATGTGCTGGCCAACGTCTTCGATCTGCCTGAAGACCAGGTTGAAGTGCATGCACCGTTTATCGGCTCCGGGTTTGGCAGCAAGCTGTGGCCGTGGCCCCACTCGATTGCCGCCTGCGCCGCCGCCAGGGTGGTGAAGCGCCCGGTGCAACTGATGCTGCCGCGCGCGCAAATGTTCACCACCGCCGGCCACCGTCCGGAAACCTTGCAGCGTATTCGCCTGGCCACCGACGGCGAGGGCAAGCTGGTGTCGATTCGTCACGAGTCGTTCAACAGCACCTCGACCACCGATGCCTACACCGAAGCCTGCGGCGGCGTCACGCGCAGCCTGTATTCGTGCGCCAATGTGCTGGTGAACCACAAGAACAGCCCGCTCAATCGCGGCACGCCCACCTCGATGCGGGCGCCGGGCGCGGCGCCCGGCCTGTTCGCGCTGGAGTCGGCCATCGACGAACTGGCGTTGTTGCGCGGTATTGACCCCTTGGCGTTGCGCAAGCTGAACCTGGCCACCCGCGACGAAAGCCTGAACCTTGAGTGGTCGAGTAATCATCTGCCCGAAGCCATCGACATTGCCGCCGAGCGCTTTGGCTGGCACACGCGCAATCCGGCAGTGGCCAGCATGCGCGACGGGGATGAACTGATCGGCTATGGCATGGGCGCCTGCAACTGGGAGGCGTATCAGGTGCCGACCGACGCGCGGGTGATTCTGCGCGCCGACGGCAGCGCGCTGGTGCAATGCGGCCAGCAGGACATCGGCACCGGGACTTACACGGTGGCGGCGCAAACGGTCGCACAACTGACCGGCTTGCCGTTCGAGCGGATTGAAGTGCAACTGGGCAGCTCGACTTTTCCGCCGGGCGCGCTGGCCGGGGGTTCCTGGGCCACGGCCAGTATTCTGCCTGCCGTGGCCGGCGCGACCCGCGCCGCGCTCGGCAAGCTGCGCCAATACGCGGTCATGAACGGCGGGCTGCTGGCCGGCAGCGAGGCCGACAGCCTCACGGTTGCAGACGGGCAACTGATCAGCGGTGAGCGGCGTGTCGGTTTTGCCGATGTGTTGCGCCATCAACGGCTATCCCGCGCCGAGGGGTATTTTCAGAGCGGCGTCAAAGGCGGCGACTTCTCTTATCGCTCGTTCGGCGTGCATTTTGTCGAGGTGCGCTGGGACCCGGGTATTTCCCGGCTGCGGGTGGCGCGGGTGGTCAGCGCCATCGATGTCGGCAAGGTGGTCAACCCGCTGGCGGCGCGCAACCAGGTCGAAGGGGCAATCATCATGGGGCTGGGCATGGCGCTGTTCGAGGACTCGGAGCACGACCCGCGCAGCGGCCTGCCGGTCAATAACAACTACGCGGAATACGTGGTGCCGGTGCACGCCGACCTGCCTGACATCGAAGTCACTCTGCTCGATTACCCGGACTACAACCTCAGTGAATTCGGTGCGCGCGGAATCGGCGAAATCGGCGTGACCGGCCTGGCGGCGGCGGTTGCCAATGCGGTGTATCACGCCACCGGCAAACGTATTCGCAGCTTGCCGATCACCAAGGAAAAGTTGATGACGGTTTGAGACGGCTGTTGAGGAGTAGATGCCATGCAACCGCTTGACCTTCACGTCATTCAACAGGCCCGCGCCTGGATCGCGCAGGACCAGCCGGTGTGGCTGTGCACGGTGCTGGCCACCTTTGGCTCGGCACCCCGCGGGCCGGGGGCAATGCTGGCGTGCCTGGGCAGCGGCGAGCACTGCGGCTCACTGTCGGGCGGCTGTGTCGAAGAGGATTTTCTGCAACGGGTGGCCGACCGCCTGTTCAGCCCGGTCAGCCAGGTGGTGCGCTACGGCGAAGGCGGGCTGCCGCCAACACGGGCGCTGCCCTGCGGTGGCGGGCTCGATGTGCTGGTGGAATATCTGGCCCCCGGCCCGGACAGCGACGCACACCTGCAGATGATTGAAGCGGCTTTCGCAGGCGCCGACCTGATCGCTCGCACGGTGCTGCTGGGCACGCCACATCGCAGAATCGTGCCCGGCTGCATGAATTCAGCGCGTGTCGAGGTGGGCCTGGAGCAGGTGACCATTCGCATGGGCGCCGTGCAGCGCTTGCTGTTGGCCGGGCTTTCGCCGGTGGCCGAGTTCTGTGCAGGTTTTGCCGTGGCGCTGGGCTATGAAGTGATCGTCTGCGACCCGCGCACCGAGGTGATTGCAGGCTTTGCCCTGCCGGGTGTCGAGGTGCTTGAGGTGCTGCCGGCGGTCTATATCGCCAATGGTGGCTGCCATGCCGCCACAGCGGTGGTCGCGCTGACCCATGACCCTCGGCTGGACGACCTCACCTTGCTTGAGGCCGTCCGTACGCAGGCTTTTTACATCGGTGCGATGGGCTCGCGACGCACCAGCAGCAAACGCCTGGAGCGCCTGGCGCGGATCGGCGGGCTCGACGACGCCACGCTGCACAGAATCCACGCACCGATAGGCCTGAACTTGGGCAGCAAGACCCCGGCGGAAATCGCCTTGGCGGTCATGGCCGATATCCTCCGGGTGTCCAACGGTATCGCCCTTGAAACCTTGTGATCAGCGATTGACGTTCTTCTGCAAATGCGCCGGATACCGGTCGCCGACTACCTTGATCTGCTCCAGCGCCGTGGCGATTGCCGCCAGATCGGTGTCATGCAGCTCAAGCCTGGCGGCGCCCATGTTTTCCTCCAGCCGGTGCAGCCTGGTCGTTCCGGGAATCGGCACAATCCAGGGCTTTTGCGCCAGCAACCAGGCCAGGGCGACCTGCGCGCGCGTGGCGCCTTTACCGGCGGCAATGTCGCCCAGCACCTCGACCAGCCGTGCATTGGCCTTGCGGTTCTCTTCGGTGAAACGCGGCACCACCTTGCGGAAATCGTTATCGGCAAACTGCGTGCGCTCATCGATCGCGCCGGTCAAAAAGCCTTTGCCCAGCGGGCTGAACGGCACAAAACCGATGCCCAGTTCTTCCAGCACCGGCAGGATCTGCTCTTCAGGCTCGCGCCACCACAGCGAGTACTCACTTTGCAGCGCCGCGACCGGCAGCACCGCATGCGCCCGGCGAATGGCATCGACGCCGGCTTCGGACATGCCGAAATGCAGCACTTTACCGTCCTCGACCAGTTGCTTCACGGCACCGGCCACGTCCTCGATCGGCACTTGCGGGTCGAGACGGTGCTGATAAAGCAGTTCGATACGGTCCGTCTTCAGGCGCTTCAACGAGGCTTCGACCACCGCCTTGATGGTTTCCGGGCGACTGTCCAGGCCGTCACCCGGTACGCCATTTCTGAAGCCGAACTTGGTGGCGATCACTACCTGATCACGCATCGGAGCCAAAGCTTCGCCCAGCAATTGTTCGTTGGTATACGGCCCGTACGCCTCGGCGCTGTCGAAGAACGTCACGCCCTTGTCGAAGGCATCCCGAATCAGCGCGACCGCCGCCTTGTGTTCCTGTGCCGGTCCATAGCCGAAACTCAGGCCCATGCAGCCAAGACCGAGGGCAGATACGTGCAAACCGCTTTTACCCAGCTGACGTTTTTGCATGTGTTGTCTCCTTCGCAATGATGTGGTCGATGGTGTAGTCGATGCTTAAGTCGATAGGTACACTCTAAATTCCTGTGTCCGGCTCAACAATCGGCACACCGTTTCATGGGTACTTGAGGTTAATTCACTAATGATCCGCGCTGGCCTTCCAGAATTGACCGCTTTTGTCGCGATCGCCGAGCAACGCAGCTTCAGCGGCGCCGCCAGAGCGCTAGGGGTTTCGCCTTCGGCACTCAGCCACTCGATGCGCGGGCTTGAAGCGCGCCTGGAGCTGCGCCTGTTCAATCGCACCACCCGCTCGGTCGCGCTGACAGAGGCGGGCGAGCAACTGTTTCTGCGGGTACAACCCCTGCTGGGCGACCTGGAATGTGCGGTCAATGACGTGACCTCGGCGCGCAATACGCCTTCCGGGTCGATCCGGCTGAGCGCGTCGGAGTCGTCGTTCAAGCTGTTGCTGCGCCATGTCATGCCACCGTTCTTGCAGGAAAACCCGCAGATCCACATCGAATGCGTGACCGACAGCCGCCTGATCGACATCGTCGCCGACGGTTTCGATGCCGGTATCCGGCTGTATGACGACGTGCCGCGCGACATGATCGCCGTCCGCTTCGGGCCCGATGTGCGCTTTGCCGCCGTGGCTTCGCCGGACTACCTGAGCCGGCACCCGGCGCCACAAACGCCCCACGACCTCAAGGCGCATCGGTGCATTCGCTTTCGCTTTGCCAGCGGCACGCTGTTTCGCTGGGACCTGGACCATGAAGGCCGCTCAGCCAGCATCGACGTTGACGGTCCCATGACCCTGGACAACATCAACCTGATGACCGAAGCCGCTCTGGCCGGTATCGGCATCGCCTGGGTTCCCGAACATCAGGTCGCCGACCACTTGCAGGCCGGACGCCTGGTGCACCTGCTGCCTGAATGGGGACCTTGTTACCCTGGCGCCTGCCTTTACTACCCGGCCAATCGACACCCGCCCATGGCCTTGCGCATGTTCGCCGAGGCGGTGCGCGACTGGGCGCGGCGGCAGGAATGAACGATTGGTGAGTTTTACTCACGGGGCTATAAAGCCGTTTGCCGATTGTTGAGTCGCCCTTATAAAACTAGCCTCTGCCATTCATCACTGATCGATAGCAGGGAGTTAACGGCATGGCTGAACACGATCCGGTCCGCCGCCAGGTCATCGCGGCCATTGCCAGCCTGCCACTGCTGGCCACCGACGCCAGCGCTGACGCGCCTGGCTCGCGCCTATCCGGGGCCAAAGCCCTGGTCGCGTACTTTTCGCGCACCGGCAATACCCGCGTCGTGGCCGGCCTGATCCAGCGCGCGCAATACGCCGACCTGTTCGAGATAAGGCCGGCGACGGCGTATCCCGAGGACTATCTGCAAACGGTCGAGCAAGCCCGCCGCGAAACCGCCGATGGCTTCAAGCCTGCGCTGGCAGATACGGTGCCCGGCATCGACAAGCATGAAGTGGTGTTTCTCGGCTTTCCGGTCTGGGGAACCACGGCGCCACCGGTGATCCGCTCGTTTTTATCGGCCCATGACCTGTCGGGGAAAACCATCGTGCCGTTTGTGACGCACGGTGGTTACGGGCTGGGTAACAGCCTTGAAGTCATCGCCCGACACGCACCGGGTGCCAGGGTTGTGAAAGGCTTTGTGATGGAAGGGCCGCAGGAGAGGAGAACGATGGAGACGGTGAATGGCTGGTTGACGGGGCTGAAGGTTTAGAGCGCTGGCATCATGCGCTGTGAATGGGTGGTTAACGCCATGTTGTGGGAGCTTTGCCTGCACCGGCCTCATCGCCAGCAGAGCTGCCTCCCACAGGTTTGTGCCTGGCGTTGAATGAGTGATCGACGCTTGGTCTGTGGGAGGCAGCTCTGCTGGCGATGACTGATGTTCAGACGCCAGCGATCTCACGGCCATTCAAGCCTCATGGCCATGAGTGGACACCGTCCTTGGGAGGCAGCTCTGCTGTGGGCGGTACTCCGATGATCACTTACCCAACTGCCTGTGCCGCGCATACATCACCGCCGTTCCGCCCGATGTCCCTCTGGCCTGAAGCTCAAACGCCTGCGGATAGCCTTTGATCAAGTCACTGAGCTTCTTGTAGCCATGCGTGCGCGGGTCGAAGTCCGGTCTCAGCTTGGTAATGTTCGCCCCTAATGCACCGAGGTGCGCCCAGCCATCTTCGTCGGCAATGTCGTCCATGATCTTGGCGATAAAACCCACCGGAGCCTTTGGCTTTTTGGCAGGTTCTACAGCCGGCGGCCTGGCCGCGCCTGTAGCCGCCGGTAAATCTGGCTGGACATCGCCATTGGCTGGCGCTGCAACTTCTTCGCGAAGCAGTTCGATATAGATGAACTTGTCGCATGCCGCCACAAACGGTTTGGGCGTTTTCTCCTCGCCAAAGCCATACACGGTCAAGCCTTCCTCACGCAATCGAGAGGCAAGACGTGTAAAGTCGCTGTCGCTGGAAACCAGGCAGAAACCATCGAAGCGCCGCGTATAGAGCAAATCCATCGCATCAATGATCAACGAGCTGTCGGTGGCGTTCTTGCCTTTGGTGTAGGCGAATTGCTGGATAGGTTGAATCGAGTGGTCGAGCAGGACTTTTTTCCAGCCACCCAACTGCGGCCCGGTCCAGTCGCCATAGATGCGCTTGACGCTGGCGACGCCGTACTTGGCGATTTCTTCAAACAGTCCTTCGACAATGGCAGCCGGCGCGTTGTCGGCGTCGATCAAGACGGCAAGGTGCTTTTGCGCGTTGCTGGAAGTGTGAATGGCCATGGATCTTCCTTGAGTTAAAAACGTCACCATACCTGTTAATCAAGGACAGGCGTATTGTTCTGGCACACGCAGATCTTTCAGGAAAACGACACTTCACATGGATATCGAATCAGCCCTTGCGATTGAAGCCGCCGAGCGCGAGTACTTGCGGGCGCGGGTGAATAACCTATTGCGTCTGGAAGGCAATCCTTATGGCGCACACGTGTTTTTGAATGGTGACCTGCCGTGCTTTCAAGTTGCAGCGTCGCCCAGTCCGATGCTCAACCGCATCTACGGTGATCATTCGGCGGACTTTCAGCCCACGCTGGATCTGCTCAAGCAAAACACGAGCGTCACGCCTCTGATCGGTTCTCCCTCGACGCTTGAACCACTCGTAGCCATCGCGGGCTGTGAGCTTGAGCGTTTAAAGGGATGGACGCATTTGCAGTTGGCCTGCGCGATTGAACATACGGTGATCAGCCCGCAAACCTTCGACATTGAAGAAGCCACGCCACAGACGCTGGATGCATTTGCCGGAATTCATGCCGGTGGCTTTCATACCAAACCTGCACAGCGGGCACTGAATCAGGCGTCGTTTTCAGGTGCGGCGGCGGGTGATTCATTGAAGATCTATGTAATCAAGGAAGCGGGTGAAGTGGTTGCCGGCGCCGTGATGTTCCTGGCCAGTAACGGTATTGCTTATCTGGGCACGGCAGTTACCCGTAAAGCGGATCGTGGCCGTGGTTATCACGGGGCGTTGATTGCGCATCGAATCGAGCAAGCCAGAAAACGGGGGTGTCGCGCGGTTGCAGCCACCGCGTTAGCCAACTCGCAAAGCCGGCGCAATCTGCAACGTGCCGGGTTGAAAATCTCCCATGCCCAAGCGCTGTATCGCTTGTTGAGTCACTGAACCCATCTGGTGCACCCATGCCTGAATAAAGTGCGTTACGCACAGTTATTCCAGGCTTTGTTCGCCATGACTGTGCAATGTGAACACCGCTGAATATCACCTGCGCCCCGTTTTAACGGCGTTTTAAACCTGCCAGGAACGGGCCTGTTAATTGCTCTTGTTGTCGTGCGCTTTTTTATCCACCTCGCACCCCAGCAGGAGACATACATGAGTTCATCCGGTGATTTTCCGTTAACCGAGGCCCCGCAGTCTGCCCGCAAGGGGCTGTTGCCCATTTCCATGGTGCTGTTCAGTTTCACGTTCTTCACCGGCACCATGTTTGCCGGTGGCAAGCTGGGCATGGCGTTTTCGTTCGTCGACATGCTGTGGATCGCGGCCATCGGCAACAGCCTGCTGGCGTTGTATGCGGCTGCGCTGGCGTTCATCGCCTCACGCAGCGGTTTGAACACCGTGCTGATGGGGCGTTTCTGTTTTGGCGAGGCGGGCAGCCGGCTTTCGGACTTTCTGCTTGGCTTCGCCGAACTGGGCTGGTACGCCTGGGGCACGGCGACCGTGGCGATTGTGCTGGTGAAGATCCTCGGCCTGAGCGAAGGCCTGACGATGCCGCTGATGATTCTGTTCGGCTTCGGTTTCTGCATCACTGCCATTGTCGGCTTCAAAGGCCTGGATGTGCTGTCGCGGATTTCGGTGCCGTTGATGTTCGTGTTGCTGGTTATCTCGATGGTCATCGCCACCCGCGATATCGGCGGCTTCGCAGGCCTGGCAGCGGTTATCCCGCATGAAACCATGACCTTTTCCGCCGCCGTGACCATGGTCTTCGGCACCTTCGCCAGCGGTGCGACCCAGGCCACCAACTGGACGCGCCTGTCGCGCACCGGGCGGGTGGCGATCATCGCCAGTGTCGTCAGTTTTTTGCTGGGCAACGGCTTGATGGTGGTGGCCGGTGCCTGGTGCGCCATCGTTTATCAGCAGGCCGATATCGTCGAGGTGATGATCCTGCAGGGCTTGTCGTTCGCAGCGGTGGTCATGCTGTGCCTGAACCTGTGGACGATTCAGGGGCCGACCATCTACAACGTCTCGGCCGCCGCCTGTCACCTGCTGCGCAGCGAGCGCAGGCGGACCATGACCCTGGTGTCGGCGGGCGTCGGCGTGCTACTGGCGATTGGCGGCATGTACGAGATGCTGATTCCTTTTCTGGTGTTGCTGGGCTCGATCATTCCGCCGGTGGGCGGGGTGATCATGGCGGATTTCTGGTATCGACATCGCGGCCAGTACCCGCTGCTGGCCAATACCACATTGCCGCGCTACAACCTCATCGGGCTGTTTTCCTATGCGGTCGGCGCGCTGGTGGCGTACTGCTCGCCCTGGGTTGCACCGCTGGTCGGCATCGCGGTGGCTGCGGTCTGCTACATCGGCCTGCTGCAATTGAGTGGCCGTCGCGCGGCGCTGGGTCAGGTGCAGGGCGAGCAATGAGCCTGACCGTCGCTGAAATCCTCAAGCTGCCAGGGCTTGAAGAGCTGGCGGTGCGTGCCGGCGCCGCGCAGTTGCACCGCAGCGTGCGCTGGCCGTACGTGGCTGAAAACGAGGGCATCGCCGAGTGGGTGATGGGCGGCGAACTGGTGTTCGTCACCGGCATCAACCACGCCCGCGATGAGGCGAACCTGCTGAGCCTGGTCGAGGACGGCGTGGCAAGCGGCATTGCCGGGTTGGTGATTCTCACCGGCGGCACGTTCATCCAGCGCATTCCCAAGGCCGTGATCGAGCGCGCAGACATGCTGGGTCTGCCGCTGATCGAGCAGCCGTACCTGCTGAAGATGATCATCGTCACCCATGCGATCGGCACGGCGCTGGTGCATATGGCCCAGGCCCGGCGCTCGCAGCACGACATTCTCAGCCAGTTGCTGACCGGTGATTACCCCAGCCTGGTCATTGCCCGCCAGCGTGCCGAGCATGCGAACCTGCCGGTCGACGGCCCGCGTCGTCTGCTGGCGCTGCGGCTGTCGTCGGTCAGCGTGCTGTTCGAGCGCCATGCGCCGGCCTTGGCCGAGCAGATGTTGCAGCACGTGCGCCAGGCATTGCAGGACCATCTGGAAGCCTGGAACCGTGATTTGCCCGCGCCGCTGCCGGTGATCGTGCAGGGTGATCTGTTCATCCTGTTGCTGCCGGACAGCGACAGCCTGCGGGCCGACCTGCTGAGTCTTTACCAGGCGCTCACCTCGTTGACCGGCGACATGACCCTGTTCATGGGGCTGGCCAGTCGGGTCGAGGAGTGCGGCCACTATCGCAAGGCGCTGAACGAGGCGCGTCAGGCGCTGGACGTGGCGGAAAACCTGCACCCGGCCAGTGGTTTCTGCGACTTCAGTGAACTGGGCGTGCTGCGCCTGCTGCAAGGCATCGAAGACCGCTCGCTGATCGATCACTTCGTCAAGCAGACCCTCGGCACGCTGATCGAGCCGTCGCGCAAGCAGCCGTTTGCCCTGATCGAAACCCTTGATGCGCTGCTTCAGGAAAACGGCAACGCCCTCAAGGCCGCCATGCGCCTGGCGATCCATCGCAATACCCTTAACCAACGCATCCAGCGCATCGAACAACAGAGCGGACAGTCGCTCGATGACCCGCTGTTTCGCATGAACGCCTCGGTGGCGCTGCTGGTTTGGCGCATGACCCCAATCCATAAAGTGCCCAATAGCAAGGAATGACCATGAACATCATCAATGCCCGCCTGCGCGGCAAGACCGGCCTGTATCGTCTGGAGCTCGACGCTGGAAAGATCAAGGCCATCGTCGCTCAGGCAGACGTGATCAAAGCACTCAATGCGGCTGATCTGGACGCCGGACAGAACCTGGTGACGGCGCCCTTTGTCGAGCCACACATTCATCTGGACGCCACGCTGACGGCCGGAGAACCCAGCTGGAACATGAGCGGCACGCTGTTCGAGGGCATCGAACGCTGGGCCGAGCGCAAGGCACTGGTGACCCATGAAGACACCAAGGTGCGCGCGCGCAAGACCATCGACATGCTGGTCGATCACGGCATTCAGCATGTGCGCACCCACGTCGATGTCACCGACCCCAGCCTGGCGGCGCTCAGGTCGATGCTTGAAGTCCGCGACGAAACCCGCCACCTGATCGACCTGCAAATCGTCGCGTTTCCTCAGGAAGGCATCGAGTCGTTCAACAATGGCCGGGCCTTGATGACCGAGGCGGTGGCGCTGGGCGCCGATGTGGTGGGCGGTATTCCACACTTTGAAAACACCCGGGCGCAGGGCGAATCGTCAGTGAAATTCCTGATGGACCTGGCCGAGCGCACCGGCTGCCTGGTGGATGTGCATTGCGATGAAACCGACGATCCGCAGTCGCGCTTTCTTGAAGTGCTGGCCGAGGAGGCGAGGGCGCGCGACATGGGCGAGCGGGTCACTGCCAGCCATACCGTGGCCATGGGTTCTTACGACAACGCCTATTGCTACAAGCTGTTCCGCCTGCTCAAACAGTCGCGGATCAACTTCATTTCCTGCCCGACCGAAAGCATCCACTTGCAAGGGCGTTATGACGGTTACCCCAAGCGTCGCGGGCTGACCCGAGTCGCCGAAATCGACCGCGCCGGCATGAACATCTGCTTTGGCCAGGATTCCATCGTCGACCCTTGGTATCCATTGGGTAACGGCAACATTCTGCGCATCCTCGAGGCGGGGCTGCACATCTGCCACATGCTCGGTTATGAAGACCTGCAGCGCTGCCTGGACCTGATCACCGACAACAGCGCCCGCACCTTGCACCTGGGTGAACGCTACGGGCTGGAGGTCGGTCGCCCGGCCAACCTGCTGATCCTTTCCGCCGCGGACGACTACGAGATGATCCGCAGCCAGGGCCAGGTGTTGATGTCGATCCGCGCGGGCAAAGTGATCATGCAGCGCAGCCCGGCGCGGGTCGAGCGCATGACCGGTTAAGCGCTGGCCAGCAGGTTCTGCACTTCGGCAAGCGCCGGCGCATAAGCCCCAGCGCGTGTGCAGGCGACCGACGCGCAGGCAGCGGCGAATTTCAGCCGCTGCCGTGGCGCATCGATGCCGAGCAGGCCCGAGGCCAGCCAGCCGGCCATGCTCGCGTCACCCGCACCGACGGTATCGCCGACCTCGACCGCAATGGCCGCTTGTTCATAGACCTCGTCACCGGCATACAGCACCAGGCCACGTTCGCCTCGGGTAAAGAGAATGTCGGCAGCGGGATTCAGCAGCCGCAGCGCGGCCAGCGCCTGACGTTCATCAAGCCCCGGATACAAATGCTTGAGGTCCTCATCCGATAATTTGAGCGTATCGGCCAGTTGCACCATCGTCGGGAAGGTCTGTTGCCGAAAGTCATCGTCCATCAGGTTGCGCCAGTTAGGGTCGTAACTGATGTGCTTGCCCGCGCGCTTTGCCGTCTGGGCCACTTGCACAAGCCGCGTTGCCAGCGGCTGGCGCGCCAGGCTGATACAACTGAAATGGCAGATTTGCGCGGCTTCCAGCCAGCCGTCAGGCAGTTTTTCGGCATCAAAATGCAGATCGGCCTCGCCGGCGAAGAAATAGCGGGGCGGTCGACTGGATGGCACGACCGCAACCAGTGGATCGGCGTCCACTCGCTGGAGAAAGCGCATGTCGAGCCCGGCAACGTGCGACTGCCGGGCAATTTCATCGCCTAAAGAGTCAGTGCTGATCGCGCCGGCGAAGGCGCTGCTCACCCCCAGCCGGCTCAAGGCACGCGCCACATTCCACGGCGCGCCGCCAGGGTAACTGCGCCAATGCCCCGGTTCGCTTTGCACGATGTCGGTCAGTGCTTCGCCAAATACGGCGACGCTTGGCAAGTCCATTTTCAATTTCCTTGGTTCATGCGATTTGAAGGCTCAGCGCCAGGGTTTCGTCTGAAGCGTCACTGGCCACCCAGACCGTATAGTCTCCAGGCGCGATGACCAGGCGTCCATCCTGATAGCGCGCCAGAATCCGCGATTCCAGCAGCACATCCACCAAGGCCTGTTCACCGGCCAGCAGAAAGACTTTCTGAAAACCGGCCAGGCGCTTGGCAAAGCCGTCTTCACCGGCTTTGGCCACATAAACCTGCAGCACCTTCGCGCCGGCGTGCTCGCCGGTATTTTTCACGGTGGCGGACACCTGATAATGCGTACCGGACGTAATGTAGGCGTCGCGGGTTTCAAAGCGGGTATAGGACAGCCCGAAACCGAACGGGAACAACGGTTCAAGGCCTTCACGCGCATACCAGCGATAGCCGACGTCCGAGCCTTCGATGTCGTAGTCGATCGGGATGATCTTGCCCTTGCGTGGCATGCCGGGATTGGAGGTCGTGGTCTGCGGGTCGATCTGCTCCGGGCGCGGCAGCTGTGCTTCGCTGGCCGGGAAGGTGAGCGGCAAGCGGCCTGACGGGTTGACCCGACCGAACAACACGCCGGCGATGGCCGGTGCGCCACCGGAACCCGGATACCAGGCGGCCAGCACGCCGGCAACGGTATCGAGCCAGGGCATCAGCACCGGGCCGCCGCTTTGCAGCACGACGATGGTGTTGCTATTGGCCTGGCTGAGCGCCTCGATCAAGGCGTCCTGCCCGTCTGGAAGGCCCAGGCCTTCAGCGTCCAGCCCCTCGGAGCGCCATTCCTGGGCAACGATGATGACCGCCGTCGAGATCCGCGCCTGGGCAACGGCCCGCTCAACGTCTGTGCCGTCAAGAAAATCGACCTGTTGCGCGCCGCTTTCTTCCTTGATGGCCTGCACCAGCGAAGAGGGCTGATACACCTTGTTGACCTGTACGCCCATCATGTCCAGGCCCGGCAGCGACACGCTGCCCACCGGCGTGACCGACGATGACCCGCCGCCGCACAGCACGCCATGATCGGCATGCGCGCCAATCACCAGCAAGCGCTGCGCCCGCTGCGGCAGCGGCAATGCCTGGCCGGCATTCTTGAGCAGCACGATGCCTTGCTCGGCCTGCCGCTGGGCGATCAGCTTGTGCAGGCTGTAGTCGACAGGAAATGCCGGCGCCGTGGAGTCATCCAGCGCGCCGACCGCAATCAGGCTGCGCAGGATACGGGTGACCATGTCATCGATACGCGCTTGCGAAACCTGTCCGCTGGCCACCGCCTGGCGCAGCGCTTCACCGAAATAATGTGCGTCATCCAGATTGGCGCCCGACTGCACATCCAGCCCGGCCAGCACGGCCTTGACGGTGGAATGGGTCGCGCCCCAATCAGACATCACCCAGCCTGGGTAAGCCCATTGGCCTTTGAGCACGGTGTTGAGCAGGTAAGCGTTCTCGCAGGCATAGTCGCCATTGATCAGGTTGTAGCCCGGCATGACCGAGCCGGGCTGGCCGGTTTCGATAGCGATCTGAAAGGCCAGCAAGTCCGACTCATGCAGCGTGGCTTCGCTCATGGTCGAGCTGACCATGACCCTGCCGGTTTCCTGGGCATTGGCCACAAAATGTTTGACGGTCGAAACGACTTTTTGCGACTGGATGCCCGCCACGGAATTGCCAGCCAGCACGCCGGTCAGCAGCGGGTCTTCCGAGATGTACTCGAAGTTGCGCCCGCCACGCGGCTCGCGAATCAGGTTGGCACCGCCCGCCAGCTGCACATTGAAGCCTTTCTGCCGCGCTTCGCGGCCCACCAGTGCGCCGGACTCATAGGCCAGCTCGGGATTGAACGTGGCCCCGAGCAGCAAGGAGCTGGGCAGGGCGGTGGCGTGATCGCCCGGCCTGACATTGCCCAGGTTGCCGACGCCCAGACTGGCGTCGGACTGCTGCATGGCCGGGATTCCCAGGCGAGGAATGGCCGGGTAAAACGCGGCGGAACCCAAGGCACCCTCGGGCTTGTCGGTGCCCATCACCGGTATCGCCATCGGCCCGGAGATCCAGGAAAACTTCTCGTCCTGAGTCATCTGCGCCACCAGCTCGCGGGCGCGCTCGTCAGGTGTTGGCGGGATGTCGTGCAGAAGGCTGTCGCGGGTATTGACGTCACTCATTGCGGTCACCAGTAGCGGGTAGTCAATTTCTGAGTGGCGTCTGGCGTGTGGGTTCCAAGACTTTGGGCAGGGATTGAAAGTCTGTAGAAAAGAAAAGGCGCTCCGTAGAGCGCCTCTTGTGCTTATTGCACGTTTGCTGATGACCCGTTACTGCAAGCTGACGGTTTCAGGATCGGGCTTCGATGAGCCACCGATCTCGATACGCCGCGGCTTGGCTTCTTCGGGCACCACGCGCAGCAGGTCAATGCTCAGCAAGCCGTTGGTCAGCGATGCGCCCTGGACTTCGATGTGATCGGCCAGACGGAACGACAACCGGAATGCACGCTGGGCAATGCCCTGGTGCAGGTAGGTGACTGCTTTTTCGGATTCACGCTTGCCACCGGAAACGGTCAGCACGCCTTTCTCGACCTGAATGTCCATGTCCTGCTCGGTCAAACCGGCGGCAGCGATCACGATTCGGTACTGGTTGTCACCGTGCTTTTCGACGTTATGAGGCGGATAGGCATTCCCGGTCTCGCTGCGCAGCGTCGACTCGAACAGATCGTTGAAGCGATCGAAGCCAACGGACTGACGGAACAGTGGGGCCAGCGAAAGAGTAGTAGCCATTGCGAAATCTCCTGAGGTTCTCCAAGTGATTCAAGACGTGACCCGTTTTCGGCATCACGTAATCCCGTATTTAGGATCGAGAAAACAGGTTTCAAGAGCGCGTGTGAAAATTTTTTTCAGGGCTTGGGCTAATGCCGATAGAGCAGTAATGCTGGACGCAGTAACGTCCGATAAGGAAACTTGCCGCTCGATCCAGAACCTGCAAGCGCGTTGGAAACCAGCATGAACCTCAAGCAGCTAGAAGCGTTCAAGGCCATCATGGCCACCGGCTCGACCATTGGCGCCGCGACCCGGATGGGGCTGTCGCAATCGGCGGTCAGTCGTTTGCTCAGCCAGTTTGAAGAGGCCTTGGGGTTTGCCTTGTTTCTGCGGCGCAAGGGGCGTCTGACGGCGACGCCCGAGGCCGAGGAGTTGCTGCATGAGGTCGATACGCTGGTCGACAACATGCAGCGTGTCGAGCGCCTGGCCGGAGAGCTGCGACTGGGGCGTTCGGCGCGCAGTCTGTTGCGCGTCGCGGTGCCGACCAGCATGGCGCAGCACCTGTTGCCCAGGATCATTGCCGAGTTCCTGCGCGACCGTGAGGACACGGTTGTCGAGTTGCTGACAGGCTCTTACGACGCTCTGGAGCGGGCGGTGCTGGACCGTTCTGCAGACTTTGCCTTTGTACGCCTGCCCACCGAACAGCAGGATTTCGACATCATTCCCGTGCTTGAAACCGAGGGCGTCTGCGTGATGCCGCGTGGTCATGCGCTGTGCGACAAAGAGGTCATTACACCCGAAGATTTGCGCGATACACCGCTGGTGCTGTTGGGGCGGCAGCGCAACCTGCGCAACGAGCTGGACCAGGTATTTCGAGCGGCTCATATCACCCCGAACGTGCGGGTAGAGGTGCATGCGGTCAGCGGTGCGTGTGCATTGGTGGCGGAGGGGATCGGGGTTTCGATCATCAATGGCCTGCTGGCCAGTGATTTTTCTTATCTGCCCATCGAGCGGCGCCCGTTCAGGCCCGTGCTGCCTTACGCCTTTGGCCTTGCCTGGCGTAACGATGTGCCGCGATCACGGGTGGCCAGCGCATTTGCCGAGTTGCTCAGGCAGCGCCTGCTGGAGTCGATGAGTCGCGGTTAGCCGGCATGGCGGCCAGGGAATGATCCAAGGCCATTCCCTGGCCGGGCGGCTTACCAGAGGTTGACGGTGTACGTCAGATACAGCCGGTTGTTGTCCCGGTCGCTGGCGTAGGTAGAGCGCGAATTGGCGTAACGGTATTCGGCCCCCAGCCCTTTCAGCGCCCCATCCGGCAGTACATATTTGATGCTGCTATTGGTCTCGTGCTCGCGGGCCACGGTGCCGCGATATTCACCATGATCACCTTTGTAATAGCGCGCCATGAAACTCAGCCCCGGCACGCCCAACGCCGAAAAATCATAGTCATAACGCAACATCCAGGTCTGTTCACCGGCCTGGATGAATTTGCCGACGCCGGCATTGCTGAACGAGTAGACGGTGCTGACGCTGGTATAGGGCAGGGCAGTGTCGCCAAACAGTTTCTGGTAACCCAGGCCTACGGCATGGCCGCCCAGGCGATAGGTGAACAAGCCGCTGAACATGTCGCTATCGATTGCGCCGTTGCGTGCAGCTCCGCTGTCGCGGCTGTTGAAATAGCGCAAGTCGCTGGTCAACTTGCCGGGGCCGATCGGCAGGCTGTGCACCAGGCCGAGAAAATGCTGGCGATAGAACTCGCGCATTTCACCGTAGTAATAGCTGGCGCTGAGGTTCTTGTTGAAGGTGTAAGTGGCGCCGGCGAAGTCGAAATCCGTGCCTTGGGCGCCGCTGTAGCCCTGAGGAAAAATATCCACGCTGTCGGTCGAGTTCCGCGCCTTGAGCTTGTCCAGATGACCGGCGTTGAGGTACAGCTTGTCGATGCCGGTGTATTCCACCTGGGTTCCCTGAAAGGTCTGCGGCAGCAAGCGACCATCGTTGTAGACCAGCACTGGAATCCTGGGCAGCAGCGTGCCGGTCTTGATCAAGGCATCGCCCCAACGAATTTTGGCGGTGAGTCCGGCGCTGGAAAAGTCATCGGCGGCGCGGCCGTCATCATGCACCGGCAACAGGCCGGTGCCCGCATGTTCAGCGCTTGAGTCAAGCTTGAACCCTGCAAGCACCAGGGCGTCGAGGCCAAAACCTACTGTGCCTTCAGTAAAGCCCGAACGCAGATTGAGCAATAAACCCTGCGCCCATTCCCGACGGTCGTTGCCACCGTCACGGTAATCATCGTTGAAGTAATAGTTACGTATATTGAGCGTGCCGTGCGCGTCTTCGATAAAGCCCTGAGACTCGGCAGACGGACAAACAACAATCAATACACTGGCACACGCCAGCGAGGCGCTGGATAGACGTTCACGCATAAAGAGTCCTTGGCTGGATATTATGTTATTGGCAGCAAACAGGCGTGCGGATGAAGGGGCACGAGGCCTTTGAAATCGGTGCGCGAGGGCTGGAGAAGTGCGCTTCTCGGCGGACAGTAGCGGGCAGTGAACGGCCGCGCAATCTTATGACAAGGGTGCATTGCCCTATGCAATTAGTTCATCTTCAACAGGCCGGTTTAATCACTTGACGCATAGGGCAATCGAAATTCTTCATAGCGTTGTGAGCGCAGGATGTTTGAACTACTGTCTCGCTCGTTGCCAGGCGCAACACTAAAAACAATATGAAAACAGCGTGACGCCCGTTGTTATATTTCTCGTGTTAATCGAGGTCTGATCGGACACCGCGCTGTTTTCCCTTCGTGCTTCATGTTTGCGTGAACGCACGTTGCCTTCTGCCACAACCTGCACGCCCAGGCGCGCTTTGATCAGGGCCATTTAATGTCCGAACTCACCCGACACTCTGCAGTTGCAAGCACCGGCGAACCGCTTCAGGCCCAGCCCAGGCAACTCAACCCCTCGTTGATCCTGCTGGCCATCGTTTTTCTTGCATTGATCGTCACTTACCTAATCGACTCCGGCCAGTTCCAGCGCACCGGCATTGCCGTAGTGCCGGGGTCTTATACGACGCTTGAAAAAGAGACGTCGCCTGCCCAGTTATTTGCCCTGGAGGCGCGCACAAAAGACAGCGGGCAGGCACGGCCGGTGTCGCTGATCGAGGCGGTCATGGCCATTCCACAGGGCATTGAGAAGCGCGCCGGCCTGATTTTCATGGTGCTGTTCATTGGTGGCATGTTCGGTGTCTTGAACAAGGCGAAAGTGATCGATGCCGGGCTGGAGCGACTGCTGGGCCTGACACGCGGCAATATCCATGTGTTGGTGCCTTGCCTGATGCTGGTGTTCTCGGCCGGCAGTACCTTCATGGGGCTGGCCAAGGAGTTCATCCTCATCGTGCCCTTGATGGTGGCGATGACCACACGGCTGGGCTTGCCCAATATCATTGGCCTGGCGATCGTGGCCATCTCGGTGAAGATCGGCTACCTGGGCTCGATCACCAACCCGATCGCTCTGGCGGTGGCTCAGCCGCTGGTGGGCGTGCCGATGTTCAGTGGCTTGAGCATGCGCGTGACGGCCTATGTGATCTTTCTGTTGACCGGCATTGCGTTCGTGCTCTACAGCATTCGCCGCCTGGGCTTTGATGCCAGCGCAGAGTTTGCCTTCGAGAAAACCCGGCTGCCCTTGCGGCACGCCATCAACTTGCTGATCCTGGCCGTCGGTGTCGGTTTTCTGGTGTATGCCTCGAACCGTTGGCACTGGAAGTACCCGGAACTCTCTTCCTATTACCTGGCCTTGAGCGCGGTGTTTGCTGTCGTCGCAGGCCTGGGCGCCAGTGAGGCGGCGGGGGCGTTCATCGAGGGCATGAAGAAAGTGCTGATGGCCGGCGTGCTGATTGGCCTGGCAACGGCGGTAGAGATCATCCTCAGCACCGGCCAGGTGCTCGACACGATCGTGCATAGCCTGTCGAACCTGATCGGCGACCACGGTCCGCTGGTTTCTGCCTACGGCATGTTCTTCGCCCAGTTGAGCCTGGATGTGGTGATTCCTTCGACCTCTGGCCAGGCCGCTGTAACGATGCCGATCTTCGGCCCGCTGGGCCAGCTTTCCGGGGTCAGCCCGCAAAGTACGGTGTTTGCCTTCCTGCTGGGCAATGGCCTGACCAACCTGATCACGCCGACCTCCAGTGGTTTGTTGGTGTTGCTCGCGACAGCCAACGTCGGCTGGGGACAGTGGGCCCGCTTCATCTGGCCGCTGTTTGTCATCTTTGCGGTGATTGCCCTGGGCCTTCTGACGTTCGCGGTCAGTTCGGGCTACTGAGTCTTTTTTACCCTTCGCTATTCGAGCACCCGGCGTATGCAAATCATTCGAAACATTGAAGTGCCCATGCGGGACGGTATCTGCCTGGCCACCGATATTTACTTTCCCGACGACCTTACCCAGCCAAAGCCTGTGGTGATAGAGCGCACTCCGTATGACAAGTCCAGACCTTCGCGTTCCGAGAAACAACTGGACGGGCGCCATTTGTCCCGCGAAGACATGGCCGAGGCCTTTACTTCGCGTGGCTTCATTGCGGTATTCCAGGACTGTCGCGGGCGCTACGCTTCGCAGGGCGAGTTCGTCAAATACATCAATGAAGCCGAGGATGGCTACGACACGCTGAGCTGGCTGGTTGAACAGCGCTGGTGCAACGGCCGTGTCGGCAGTATGGGGCTGTCGTATGCGGCCCATACCCAACTGGCCATGGCCTGCCTTGCTCCACCTGGGCTGGTGACGATGGTGCTGGACTCTGGCGGGTTCGCCAATGCCTACCAATGCGGCATTCGCCAGGGCGGCGCGTTTGAACTGAAGCAGGCAACGTGGGCCTGCAAACAGGCGCGGGAGAGCCCCGCCGCCAAGGCCGACCCTTTGCTGCGCCACGCGCTGGAACAGGAAGATATCCGCGACTGGTTCGCCCGCATGCCCTGGCGTCCCGGCGAGTCGCCGCTCAGGCAGGCGCCGGAATATGAGGACTACCTGTTCGAGCAATGGCAACACGGGACGTTTGATGCGTACTGGCAACAATTGGGCCTCTATGCCGAAGGCTACTACGACCGGATCCCGGATATTCCCGTGCTGTTGATGTCCAGTTGGTATGACGCTTATGTCAGTTCTACCCTGGCCAACTACGCCGCCTTCACCAAGAACCGTAAGGCGCCGCAACGCTTGATCATGGGCCCATGGCTGCATGGCGATCGCAATATCACCCACAGCGGCAATGCCGAATTCGGGCCGGCAGCGGCCTTTGATGGCCAGGTCGGCGACAACTGGCTGACCTGTCGTTTGCATTGGTTCGAGCAGCATTTGCTCGACCCTGCGGCGGCTGTTGCGCCTGAACACCGGGTGCAGGTTTTCGTCATGGGCGGCGGCAGTGGCCGGCGCAACGAGCAGCAGCGGATCGAGCATGGCGGTTACTGGATCGACAGCCATCAGTGGCCGCTGCCGCACACCGAGACACAAACGTTGTACCTCACGGCGCAAGGCGAGCTGGTGACCGAGGCAAGCAATGTGGCGGCCGGCCAGCTTCAGTACCGCGCAGACCCCGATCATCCGGTGCCGACCATTGGCGGCGCGCTGACCTCTGGCGCGCCTGTCTTCGTGGGCGGTGCGTTTGACCAGCGTGAGTCTGCAGACTTCTTCGGTACTCAAGGCGATAACAAGCCCCTCAGCCAGCGCGCCGATGTATTGAGCTTCGCAACAGCACCCTTGACCCAGGATCTATTAGTGGCCGGGCCGGTACAGATCGAGTTGTGGGTTGAAAGCGACGGGCTCGATACCGACTTCGCCGCCAAGCTTGTCGATGTCTACCCGCCGAGTGCGGATTACCCGGAGGGCTATTGCATGAACATCACCGACGGCATCTTTCGCTGCCGTTATCGCGATGGCTGGAGCGCGCCCCGGCCCGTGGTGCCCGGTGAGCGATTCAAGGTCGTGATCGAGCCTTTCGCAACCTGCAACCTGTTCAAACAGGGACATCGACTGAGGCTGGATATTGCCAGCAGCAACTTTCCGCATTTCGATGTCAACCCCAACAGCGGCGAGCCAGAAGGACAGGCGGAGCATAAGCGCGTAGCACTGAACACGGTACACATGGGCGGGCAGGGCGCATCGAGACTGCTGTTGCGGGTACAGGCGACTAGCGGATGAAAAGCGAGCCGGTCGCGAGCAGAGCTTCCTCCCACAATGACCGCATTGTCCTTAGGCTCTGAACGTAAAGTGGCTGCGCTCGGCCATGCTGCGTTAAAAACCGGCTCGGAATGCTCATTTACAACTCGTAAACTCCGCTTCCTCGCCGCTTTTTGCCTTGCCTGACCTTCGCTCGCCGACTTTTCGTACAGAGCCTAACTGGTCGGCATTACTCAATAACCCTGATCGCGGTCGATCAGGCCGTGCAGGGCTTCGCCGCGCTGATGACGCCTGATATTGGCCAATAACCCTGCAAAGGCGCTGTGCGGTGCGGTCATTGCGCCAATGTGCGGGGTCAGCCAGATCTGCGGGTGCTGCCAGAAGCGGTGATCCGGCAAGGGCGGCTCTTCGTCGAGCACATCGAGAATGGCGTGGCTCAGTTGCCCGCACTCCAGTGCTTGAAGAAGGTCGTCTTCCTTGAGATGCCCGCCCCGGCCCAGGTTGATCAGGCTGGCGCCCTTTGGCAATGCGGCCAGTGTTCTGGCGTTCAACAGGCCGCGGGTGTCGTCGGTCAGGGGCAGCAGGCAGATGAGGATGTCGCACTGGTTGAGAAAAGGCTCGAGCTGCTCGCTGCCGGCATGGCATTGCACGCCGTCGATGCTCTTGTGCGAGCGCGCCCAGCCATGCAGCTGAAAGTTGAACGCGCGCAAGCTCTGCAACACCGCAACGCCCAGATTGCCCAGGCCCATGACGCCAACACGACGTTGCGCTGCCGGGGTCAACAGGTGGTCTTGCCAGCGTCCGGCCTGTTGTTGATGCAGGTACAGCGGGATCTGGCGGTGCAAGCTCAATACGGCGAAACATGCGTACTCGACGATGCCTTGAGCGATGCCGGGGTCGAGCATGCGTACCACCAAAATGTGTTCTGGCAGTTCGCCGAGGTCGAACTGATCGACTCCCGCCGAGGTGGCGAAGATCACCTGCAGATTCGGGAAGCGCTCATGCAGCTGTCGGGGCGGTTGCCAGGCGGCGAAATAACGCACGTGCGACGGGTCGCCGATATCTGGCCACAGGCGCACCTCGATGTCTGGCGCGTGCTGTTCGAACAGTGATTTCCAGGCGACGCCACGGGCATCGTCGACTTTGAACAGCAGTGTCATGGCATCTCTCGCAAGCGCTGTAAAGATGTTCAAACGATGCCGGATTCACACGCAACAATCTCCCGTATCACAGGCTGTGAACGGAAGATTGCGCATTATTTGCCGGCTCAGACCGCAGCAGCGATGGCCTTGCCCAGGGCTTCGGTGTTGCCTTTGCCGCCGATATCGGCGGTCAATGGCGCGTTTTCCGGCCCCATCGCCAGTACCGTTTCGATCGCCGCCAGTACCGCCGCGCCCGCCTGCGGGTGGCCCAGGTGTTCGAGCATCATCGCCCCGCACCAGATTTGCCCGATCGGGTTGGCAATGCCTTTGCCGGCGATGTCCGGCGCTGATCCGTGCACGGGTTCGAACAGGCTCGGGAAGTTGCGCTCCGGGTTGATGTTGGCCGACGGCGCGATGCCGATGGTGCCGGTACAGGCAGGGCCGAGATCGGAAAGGATGTCGCCGAACAGGTTGCTGGCGACCACCACATCGAACCAGTCCGGGTGCAGGACGAAGTTCGCCGTGAGAATGTCGATGTGGTACTTGTCGACTTTGACGTCAGGGTATTTCTTGCCCATCTCGACGACGCGTTCATCCCAGTACGGCATGGTGATGGCGATGCCGTTGGATTTGGTCGCCGAGGTGAGGTGTTTCTTCGGCCGGCTCTGCGCCAGGTCATAGGCGAACTTCAGAATGCGGTCGACGCCCACGCGGGTCATGACGGTCTCTTGCAGCACGATCTCACGGTCGGTGCCCGGAAACATCTTGCCGCCGACGCTGGAATATTCACCTTCGGTGTTCTCGCGCACGACCCAGAAGTCGATGTCGCCGGGCTTGCGATTGGCCAGTGGTGCCTTGACGCCCGGCATCAGGCGGCAAGGGCGCAGGTTGACGTACTGGTCGAATTCGCGGCGGAACTGCAACAGCGAATCCCACAGAGAAATGTGATCGGGCACGACGTCTGGCCAGCCCACCGCACCGAAGTAGATCGCATCGTAGCCCTTGAGCAGGTCGAACCAGTTGTCGGGCATCATTTTGCCGTGGGCCAGGTAGTAATCGGCGCTGGCGAAATCGAACCAGTCCCATTGCAGCGTCAGGCCGTGTTTGGCCGCCACTGCGTCGAGTACGCGCACGCCTTCGGGCATGACTTCCTTGCCGATGCCGTCGCCTGGGATCACTGCAATTTTGTACTGGGCGTTGCTCATGAATTCGACTCCTGGGATTGATGGGGATCGATTGTCAGTGTATGCAGTAGGCCTGTATTAATAATTAGTCTTGAGCGAAAGCCATTCTTAATTTTAAGGAAAGAATCCGTGGCGATGATCGATGACCTGGGTTTCTTCCAGCAGGTGGCGACGCGCGGCAGCCTCACCGAAGTCGCGCGGCACCTCGGGCTGTCGTTACCGGCGGTGAGCAAGCGCCTGAGCCAGCTTGAAGCGCGTTTGGGGGTGCAGTTGTTGCAGCGCACCACCCGGCGATTGTCGCTGACACCGGAAGGCACCTTGTACCTTGAAGGCGGGCGGCCGATCCTGCGGCAACTGGAAGAGCTGGAAAGTGCGCTCAACAGTCGGCAACCCACCTTGCAAGGCCGCTTGCGAATCAATGGCACGCTGGGTTTCGGGCGCCAGCATCTGGCGCCGGTGGTCTCCAGCTTCGCCCGATTGCACCCGGAACTGGAGCTGTCCCTGGAGCTGTCCAGCCAGCCTTCGAGCCTGCTGGATGATCAGTTCGACCTGAGCGTGTGCATGGGTGAACCGCCGGACTCGCGGCTGATCGCGGTGCGCCTGCTGGAAAATCCGCGCATCCTCTGTGCGTCGCCACAATACCTTGAGGCTATGCCTGAGCCGAAAGAGGTCGCGGATCTGGTCCGGCATAACTGCATCGTGCTGCGTCAGTTCGGCAGCGATTATGCGATCTGGCGATTCAACAAGGATGGCCAGGATTATTCGCACAAGGTCAGCGGCACCTTGTCGAGCAACGATGGAGAAGTCGCGCTGCACCTGGCGCTGGACGGGCACGGGCTGATCCTGCGTTCGCGCTGGAATGTTCAGCAATACCTTGAAAGCGGGCGCCTGCAGGCGGTGCTGAGTGATTACCAGACGCCCAGGGCGGATATCTTCGTGGTCTATCAGCATCGCCGGCATATACCGCAACGCATCTCGGTCTTCGCCCGGTACCTTGCGCAAGAGCTGGCCAGGCGCTTGCCGTTCGCAGCGCTAAAATGAGTGCGTGATCGGCAAGGACGCTATCAATTGCCCCGGAAAGACAAACATGCCTTGAGGTTATGCCATCTGTGACTATTCGTGCATTGCCCGCGGGTGTCATGCTCTTGTAACGTCGAAATGTCCCGCTCGGTCAAACAATAAAATCAAACCTGAGCAAAGCACGCTGTGCAGGGTGTTCAGTCGAGGTTTTAACGCTGCCGAATTAATCTACGCTCAGGATGATTTGCCATGAAAACCTTGTCTTTTGCTCAAGCGTTCGGTTCCGTCATTTCCCTGTTGAGTCTTTCCGTAGCGTGCGCCATGCCCGCTGTGGCCGACGAAATCGTCTTTGTGTCCCAAGGCGGCGCTTATCAGGAGGCGCAGACCAAGGCCATTCTGGACCCGGCGGCCAAGCTGTTGAACATCACCATCAAACAGGACAGCGCCCCCGATGCCTGGCCGATGGTCAAGGCTCAGGGCGAGGCGAAAAAACCGGTCTGGGACGTGATCGATACACCGCCCTCCAACTGCTTGCGCGGTGGCAAGGAAGGGCTTATCGAGCCGTTGGACCTGAGCAAGCTGCCAAACGTGCAAAACATGCCGGCGGCCTACCGCACCCCGTATTCGGTGGCGTATGAGTTCTATTCGTCGGTCATTGGCTACAACAAGAAAAACCTGAAAAAAGTCCCGCAGACCTGGGCCGAGTTCTGGGATGTAAAGAGCTTCCCCGGCGTGCGTGCCTTGCGTAACGATCCGATGAGCACGCTGGAAGCGGCGCTGTTGTCCGATGGCGTGCCTCGCGACAAGCTTTACCCGCTGGATGTCGATCGCGCCTACAAGCGCCTCGAACAGATCAAGCCGGACATCGCCGTGTGGTGGACCTCCGGTGGCCAGTCGGCGCAATTGCTCGCCGATGGCGAGGTCGACATGCTGATGATCTGGAATGGCCGCGCCAGCGCCGTGCAGAAAAGCAATCCGGACGTGGCCTTCACCTATAACGACGGCCTGCTGCAAAACACCCAGCTGTGCATCCTGAAAAACGCCCCTAACTATGCGGCGGCCGTGAAGTTCGTCAACGAGGCGGTATCGCCTGAGCTGCAAGCCAACCTGCCGCTCTACATCGACTACGGTCCGGGTAATCCTGCGGCCTTCGCCACAGGCAAAATCACCGCCGAGCGGGCCAAGGAACTGCCAAGCTCGCCGGACAACGCGGCCAGGCAAGCGCTGATGTCGGAAGAGTGGTGGGCCTCCGCCGAAGGCATCGCCGCCAAGGATCGCTGGCTCAAGTTCGTTCAGTAAGGCTGGGTGTCGGCATGATCGATTATCTGATTCTGGGCGGTGGGTCGGCCGGGTGTGCGCTGGCCGCCAGGCTCTCGGAAGACCCCGATAAACAGGTGTGCCTGATCGAGGCCGGGCGCGATATTTCCAGGCACACCATGCCGCCCGAGATACGTAGCCGTTATCCGGGGCGGGCCTATCTGGATGTCAGCAATATCTGGCAGCGCCTGACGGCCTTGATGGGCAATCGTGCAAATGCCACGCGGCGCTATGAGCAAGCGCGGATCCTCGGTGGCGGCTCGGCGATCAACGCGCTGATGACCAACCGGGGCGCGCCGGCCGACTATGACGAATGGCAGGCGCTGGGTGCCGAGGGCTGGAGCTGGCAAACGTGCCTGCCGTATTTTCGCAAACTGGAAAACGACACTGACTTCTGTGCGCCGCAGGACAAGGCGCTGCATGGCAGCGACGGCCCGGTGAGGATCCGGCGTACATCAGCGGAGCGCCTTTCGCCTTTCGTCAAAGCGGTGATGAAGGTGCTGGGCAGTCGCGGCCTTGCGCACAAGGCCGACCAGAATGGCCTTTGGGAGGAAGGCGTGTTCGTGGGCGCCATCGGCGTCAGCGAGGAGGGTGAGCGCATCCCCACATCGGTCTGTTACCTGACCGATGAGGTGCGCCGGCGCAAGAACCTGACCCTGCGTACCCACTGTGTGGTGGATCGCGTGCTGATCGAGGCCGGTCGCGCCAAGGGTGCCCGGATCATTAACGTAAAAGGGTGCGTCGAGTCCTTGAGTGCGCATGAGGTCATCGTCTGTGCCGGTGCGATCCACAGCCCGGCGGTGTTGCTGCGCAGTGGCATCGGCCCGGCGGACGACCTGGCTGCGCTGGGCATTGTCCCGGTGGCCGATCGTGCGGGAGTGGGCGCCAACCTGATGGAGCATCCTTCGATTGCGGTGTCTGCGCTGCTTAACCGCAAAGGCCGCACGGCATTTCCCGAAGAGCACCATGAGCAGGCCATCGTGCGTTTTTCCTCGGGGCTGGCAGACACGGTGCCCTGTGATATGCACGGTGCAATCCTTTCTCGATCGGGCTGGCATTCGGTGGGTTATCGATTGGGCACACTGTTTTTCTGGGTCAACAAGTCCTTTTCCCGTGGGCGCCTGCGCCTGACGTCCAGCGATCCCCATGACGAGCCGCATGTGCGCTTCGACATGCTCAGCGATGGTCGCGACCTTGAGCGGCTGAAGCAGGCATTACGCTTCGGCGCCCAGACGTTGTCGGCGCACGACTTGAGCCGCGAATGCAGCGTGGTGTTTCCATCGAGCTATTCCCCACGGGTGGCCAGGGTCGCGATGCCGGGCGCGATCAATGCCCTGCAGCGCGGTGCCTTGAGCCTGCTGCTGGACATCGCCGGTCCGTTGCGGGGCGTGCTGATTCATGGCCTGGTGACGCAGGGCGTTACCCTGAAAAAGCTGCTCGCCGATGACCAGGCGCTGACCGAATTCGTGCAGCGCAATGTCGGTGGCACCTGGCATCCGTCAGGCACCTGCCGCATGGGCCGCGCCGACGATCCACTGGCGGTGACCACGGGTGACGGTCGTGTGATCGGGGTTCAAGGGCTGCGTGTGTGTGACGCCTCGCTGATGCCGTCGATTCCCTGCGCCAACACCAACGTTCCCACCTTGATGATCGCCGAACGGATGGCCGACCTGATCAAGGCTGAGGCGCAGGTGTCGGTGCGTGCGGTCGAGGTGGCGCCTCAGCTGTAGCAACCACCTGCGAGCCTGTCAAAACGGGGGCATCAAGCCCCCCAGCCGACAATCCCCTTTACTTCCAGAAAAGCTTCCAGTCCCCATTCGGCGTATTCGCGGCCATTGCCCGATTGCTTGTAGCCGCCAAACGGCGCGCCGGAATCCCAATCCGGATAGTTGATGTAGACGCTGCCGGCACGCATTTGCAGGGCAATGTCGCGGGCACGCGCCCGATCGCTCGATTGCACGTAGGCCGCCAGGCCAAACACGCTGTCGTTGGCCATGCTCACCGCTTGCGCTTCGTCTTCGTAGGCCTGGATGACCAGCACCGGCCCGAAAATTTCCTCGCGGGCAATGGTCATGTCCTGCGTGACCTGAGCGAAAATCGTCGGCTGCACGTAATAGCCCTGCGGCAGATGTTCCGGGCGACCCAGTCCGCCGCACACAAGTTGCGCGCCTTCAGCGATGCCGATGGCAATCATCCGCTGGATGCTGTCGTACTGACGCTGGCTGATCACCGGGCCCAGGGTCGTGGCGGCTGCATCCGGGGCGCCGACGATGTGTTTTTGTGCGGCGCGACGGGCAATGTCCACGGCCTGATCGTGCAACGCGGCGGGCACCAGCATGCGCGTCGGCGCATTGCAGGACTGACCGCTATTACCAAAGCAGCTGTCGACGCCGCTGGTCACTGCCACTTGCAGGTCGACATCGTCGAGCAAAATGTTGGCTGATTTACCGCCCAGTTCCTGATGCACGCGCTTGACCGTCGGCGCGGCCAGGCGCGCGATTTCCGTGCCGGCGCGGGTCGAGCCGGTAAATGAAACCATGTCCACCTGCGGGTGTGCCGACAGTGCCGCGCCGACCGTTGGGCCATCACCGTTGATCAGGTTGAACACGCCCGCCGGCACGCCGGCCTCGTGCATGACCTCGGCAAACAGCAAGGCATTGACCGGGGCGATTTCACTGGGCTTGAGAACCATGGTGCAACCGGCGGCCAGCGCGGGCGCGACCTTGCAGACGATCTGGTTGATCGGCCAGTTCCAGGGCGTAATCAGCGCCACCACGCCCACGGGCTCGTGGGTAATCAGCGTGGTGCCACGGGTTTTCTGGAATTCGAAGGTGTCGAGGGTGCGCAGCAGTTGCTGCAGATGACGCTGACCGATCCCGGCTTGCCAGGCGTGGGACAAGGCTTTCGGCGCGCCGACTTCCTGGACGATGGCCTCGGCGATTTCATCGTAGCGCGCCATGAACACCTCAAGAATCCGTTGCAGCAGTTGCTTGCGCTGCGCAGGTGTGGTGCTTGAGAACCCGGCAAAGGCGCGGCGGGCGGCCATGACCGCAGACTCGACATCATCCGGGTCGCCCATGGCGATTTCGCAGAATGCCTGCTCGGTGGCGGGGTTGATCACGGGCAGGCGTTCAACGCTGTGAGGTTCCACCCAGCGGCCATCGATATAAAACTTCAGCGTGTTTTTCATAACAAAGGAAGGTCTCGTGAGGGGAGGTGTGCAGCGCCGAACATCCGTGGCTGCCTTGCGCAGGTGCTCACCAGAATAGGCGGGGTATTTTGTTCGGGACAATTTACTAATAGTTGTGTCAGGCATAAACTCAGGTCATGTCTAATCTACGTCGCAAGCTCCCCAGTTCCAGCTCGCTATTCGTCTTCGAAGCCGCCGCTCGATGTGGCAGCTTCACCCGGGCGGCGGATGAGCTGTGTGTCAGCCAACCGGCCGTGAGCCGCATGTTGTCACGCCTCGAAGAGCACCTTGGCGTGCAGCTTTTCGAGCGGGTTCGCGGCGGGGCGCGGTTGACTGAAAGCGGCAGCATTCTGTATCGCCGGGTGCAGGAAGGCTTCAGCACCATCGAGTCGGCCATCAGTGAAATCGAAGCCCGGGCGACCGGCATCGAGACCGTCACGCTGTCGGTGTCCACCGCGTTTACCACGCACTGGCTGATGCCGCGCATGAGCCGTTTCAGCCAGCGATTTCCCACCGTCGACATGCGTTATCAGTTGATGTCCGGCAGGATCGGCGGCCCTCTGGTAGATGTCGACCTGGGCATGCGTTACCTGGAAGCAGGCAGCCTGAAAGCCACGGATACACTGGTTATTCCGGAAATCACCCTGCCGGTGTGCAATGCCCAGTACCTGGCCGATGTCGTGCAGAACAAGGGCAGAAATCAGCTGCCGACGCTGATCAGCATGGACAATCAGGACCGTGCCTGGGCCGCCGCTTTCGAAGCGCCGGGCCGCGCCGACAATGCGCTGGTGTTCTCCGATTATGCCGTGGTGGTGCAGGCCGCATTGCTGGGCCAGGGCATGGCGCTGGGGTGGCTGAACGTGGTGTCGAACTCGCTGTGCAAGGGTGAACTGGTGCCGGCGACGGACACGCTGCGGGTCCATTCCCGACGGTGTTGCCTGGTGGTTCCGGCCAATCGTCCGGTACGTCCGATCGTCGAAAGCGTGCGTGACTGGATCATCGAAGAGATGCGCGAGGACATGCTCAGGATTGATGCGCTTTACCCTGATCTGAAGTTACTCGCCACCCTGCAATCCGCCCATTGAGCACAGGTGCGGCACGTCGAGTAGAAAAACAGTAGGTTATGCCTCTGGGGCAGGGCAAAACAGAATATTTCGCGAGAAGGCGGGCAGATAATGGGCCTGTCCAGTCAGTTTCACCTTTACGACTTTTCTTGCGGAGCGCCCTATGTCTTTCAAGCAGTTCAAAGCCCTGACGTTTGACGTTGTCGGTACCCTGATCGATTTCGAAGCCGGAATCCTGGCCCATGTACGCGAAGTCACGGGTGAAGCGGGCAAGGCCCACAGCGACGACGACATCCTCAAGGCCTATCGCGAGGCCCGCGCCTCCACCGATTCAGGCTGGTGGCCGGATGACCTGGAGCGTTGCTACCACGTCATCGCCGCCAAATTGGGGCTGCCGGACAACGACGACTATGCCAAGGGTCTGGCGCAAGCGGTGAAGAACTTCCCGGCGTTCCCTGATTCGGTCGAAGCCCTCAAGCGCCTGCGCAAGCACTTCAAGCTGGTGGCCACCACCAACTCGCAGGTCTGGGCCCTGAACCACATGGCCGAAACCCTCGACCAGCCGTTCGACGTGCGCGTCACCGTCGACGATGTGCGTTTCGAGAAGCCCGACCCGCAGTTCTTTGCCTACACCCGAGGCGTGCTGGCCACCCAGGACATCCTGTTCGAAAACATCCTCCACGTTGCCCAGAGCCAGTACCACGACATTGGCGTGGCCATGCGCCTGGGGTATCAAACCTGCTGGATCGAGCGTCGCTTTGCCCAGAAAGGCACCGGCGGCACGCTGGAATCGGAGCGCACCGAGCCGCATTACCACTTCACCTCGCTGGCGCAACTGGCTGACGCGGTCGAGAAAGAGCTGGGCTGATCCCCTCGGTGCCCGGGTCCTGGCCACGGGCGCCAATCCTTATTGAGTCGGGAGGCTGGCATGACGGTTCAGAGCTTATGGGCGGCCACCGCCCAACCGGCGCCCGCGCTGCAATCGCTGGAAGGCGAGCGGCAGTGCGATGTGGTGATTATCGGTGCCGGTTACACCGGCCTCTCGGCTGCGCATCACATCGCCCGCAGTGGTCGCGAGCCCCTTATCGTCGAGGCCAATACCCTGGCCTGGGGCGCCAGCGGACGTAACGGTGGCGTGGTGTCACCGAAGTTCCGAGTGGGCTTTCCCACGCTCATGTCGCGCTTTGGCCGTGACACGGCGTTGCACATGTACCGCACCGGTTATGCCGCCGTGGACAGCCTGGTCGAGATGATCGAAACCCTCGGCCTGACCGGCGCCGAGCTGCATCTGGGCGGGCATATCGCGGCGGCGCATAACGTCCACGCGCTGGGCGCACTGGAGTCCACCGCGAACTGGATCAAGCGCGAAACCGGCGGCACCTCGTCGCAGATGATCTCGGCCGACCAGGTGCGGGAAATGACCGGCGCGACGCTCTTTGCCGGCGGCCTGCTGACCCCCAAGGCTGGCGGCATTCATCCGTTGAACTACGCGCGCGGCATGGCTCGGCACCTGGTTGACCAGGGCGTGAAAATCTTCATCAACAGCCCGGCCGAACAGGTCCGTCACGAAGGTGACCGGGTCATCGTGCAGACGCCGCAAGGGCGGGTCAGCGCCCGGCAAGTGATCTACGCCACCAACGGTTATTCCGACCAGACCCGAGCCACCGATACGCTGCACCGGCGGTTGATTCCGTTCCGTAGCGCGATCATCGCCACGCAGCCACTGCCACCGCATATCCTCGCGGCGATCATGCCGGGCGGCCAGGTGTGTGGCGACACCAAGCGCATGTTGCGCTGGTTCCGGGTCATCGGCGATCGCCTGATTTTTGGTGGGCGCGGCGCTTTCGGCAAGAACGACTCACAAGGCGCGTTCGACGCTCTGCAGCGCAGCATGGTCGAGGTGTTCCCGATTCTGCGTGACCAGGCCATCGCCTATCGCTGGTCGGGGCTGGTGGCGATGACCCTCGATTACCTTCCCCATGCCGGGCAGCTCGATGAACGCAGCTATTACGCCATCGGCTACAACGGTGGCGGCGTCGCGATGTCGACCTGGATGGGCAGGCAACTGGCAGCCATGACGGCGGGCGACAAGGTCGAGCTCGGCTTGCTGGCGGGCGAGCATTTCAATCCCATTCCGCTGCATGCCTTCCGCGCGCCGGGCGTTCGCCTGGCGGCGGGCTGGCAGCAGTTTCTGGACATCATCGGCCGATGAGCGAGCGTTAAGCCTATGCCAACCCTTTTGCATTACTCCCATCCGCACACGGATCGCCAGTTGCCCTGCGCGCCCTTCGCCCTGCCGGACGACCCGCTGGCGGCGGGGCGTGTGATCAACCTCCATGACCCGGAGCAAGGCTATGCGGCCGGCAGCAGTGCCAGCACCGGCGCCAACCTGCTGATCGAGGCCTTTCCCTGGGTTGAACTGGGCGTGATCGAAGCCGGCGAGCTGCATTTGCAGGGTGAAGGTTTCGATTTGCACCTGAGGGCCGGCGATTGTTTCGTCGTGCCCCAGGGCGTGCGTGTGCGCTGGCAACATAACGGCCCGCTGCGCCGGCTGTTCATGGCGTTTCCGGGGCTTTCAGGCCGTACGGACATGCCCGCAAGCCCGGTCAGGATCGATCTGTCCCAGCCGCTGGCGCCGACGAATCCGCCGGCAGCCAGTGTGCTGTTGACCGCTACGCCGAAAGCCTGGAGCCAGACCCTGTTCAGTGTGGCCAACCTGCGCATCGGGCTGTGGCAATGCGAGGCGTACGCGCGCAAGCAGGTCGAGCCGGACTACAGCGAATTGATGTTTATCCTCGAAGGCGCGGTGACCCTGAAGACCGCGCAGGGCGACAGCTATCATGTACGGCCGGGAGAAACGGTGATCGTGCCCAGGGGCAACACCAATGCGTGGACCAGCGGGGAGACCGTGCGCAAGGTGTTCTGCATCGTGTCGTGACGTCGTGAAGCGGGGTTCGGAAAGCGTCCCGTTCGGTCAATGAAACCTGCCGCCCTGTAGCGGCAGGTTTTGTTTTCAGACCGCCCGAACGAGGCTGCGCAAGGGCACGGTGCTCTTGACCACGGGCGATTTGATCACGATGTAGCTGAAGTACTTCTCGATGCCGATGTTCTTGTCGAGGATCGACTCCATCAGCTCTTGATAGTGCTGGATGCTGCTGCACAGGAAGCGCACCAGATAGTCGTAGCCACCGCTGATCAAATGGCATTCCAGCACTTCGTCGATGTTGCGGATGCTCGACTCGAACTTCACGAAGTCGGCACGCTTGTGGTCCGAGAGGGTCATTTCGGTGAACACGGTGACCGAGTTGGCGAACTTGGCCAGATTGACGTGGGCTTCATAGCCGCTGATGTAGCCGGCGGCCTCCAGGCGTTTGACACGTTGCAGGCACGGGCTGGGCGACAGCCCGACGGCTTCGGCGAGGCTGACATTGGTCATGCGCCCGTCCTTCTGCAATTGCACCAGGATGTTGATGTCGATTCGGTCGAGCTTGGTTGCAGCGTCCATTGATCAGTCCTCGCAATGTCAAATCAGGGCCGTCGTGCTCAGGCGTGCAATGCCTTTTGATGGGCATGGGCCAGGTCAGCGAGGCTGGCGTATTCACAGCGCTTGCCGTCCATTGCCTGAGGCGAATGGTTCCACGGCTGCTCATGGCCGCGACGCAGTGTGCAAACCGGAAAGTCCACCCGCTGGTTCCACGGGTCATCGCTTTCCGTGCTGCGCACCGGTAACAGTTCAGAACGCTCCAGCCCCAGGCGATACAGCTCGCTTTCAAGGCTGTTGTGCCAGTCCTCGTCGCGGGGTTCGACAATCGCATCGAACTCGACCGGCAGACGACGGGCCAGGGCCTGTACATCGATACCCTGGGGTGGGGCGATCAGTATCAAACGGTAGAACTTGCCCAGGTACTGGAGGGCACCGGGAGCATCTTCGAAAATGGGCCACAGGGACGAAGAGCTACTGAATGCCACACTTTCATCCCAGCCCGGAATGATTTGCAATTGTTGCGCCACACGCTGGTAGAGCTGGCCATGAAAAGCCGCTGCGCTGAGCTGCGCCGCGCGGCTGGCCAGCTCCTGTGCCACCTGTCGATAAGCGCTGAGCAACTGCGCGTCGCTGGCCCGGGATTCACTTTGCACTGCCAGCGGTCGCAGACCTTCGAGGATGCCCCGTTCGCGGTCAACCAATGTACCGAACGACAGGCCCAACGCTTTGTAATGGGTGACTCTCATGACGTGCTCCTGAGTAGATCATGCCGGTTCCATCATGCTGCAACCCAAAGGCCCGACACTGCCGGGGCAGGTCGGGCCGGGTGTTACCGTGACGGCGTTCAGCAGGCGGCGGCCAACGCTTTTTCGAGCATCTGCAAGGCTTCTGTCACCTGCGCCGGCGTGGTCACCAGCGGCGCCAGGAAACGCACCACGTTGCGATGCACGCCGCACTTGATCACCAGCAAACCGGCGTGGCGCGCTTCATCGATGACCTTTTGCGCGAGCGCCGCATCGGGACTGCGAGCGGCATCGTCGGCGACCATTTCGATCGCCTGCATGAAGCCCAGGCCGCGCACGTCACCGATTCTCGGATAACGTTTCTGCAGGGCCAGCAACCCGTCATGCAGTTGGGCCGCGAGTGCCTCGCCCTGTGCCAGCAGATCCTGCTCTTCGAACAGGTCCAGCACCGCCAGCGCGGCCGCACATGCGACGGCGTTGCCACCGTAGGTGCCGCCCAGGCCGCCCGGCGTCGGTGCATCCATGATCTCGGCGCGACCGACCACACCAGACAGCGGCATGCCACCGGCCAGGCTCTTGGCGACGGTCACCAGGTCCGGCTGAATATCGGCATGCTGAAAACCGAACATCGTGCCGGTACGGCCAAAACCTGCCTGGATCTCGTCGAGGATCAGCACGATGCCGTGCTCGGTGCAGCGGGCACGCAGGGCCTGCAGAAACTCTTTAGGCGCGGCGAGGAAGCCGCCATCGCCCTGCACCGGCTCGATGATAATCGCGGCGACACGGTCCGGCGCCACGTCGGTGGCGAACAGCTCATCCAGCTGAGCCAGTGCGTCGTCGCTGCTGATACCGCGGTAGGCGTTGGGGTAGACGGCGTGATAGATCTCGGCGGGGAAGGGGCCGAAATTCTGTTTGTAGGGCTGGCTCATGCCCGTCAGGGTCACGCCGAGCAGGGTGCGGCCATGGAAGCCGCCACGAAAGGAAATCACCGCCGTGCGGTTGGTGTAGCCACGCGCGATCTTGACCGCGTTTTCGACCGCTTCGGCGCCGGAGGTGAACAGCACGCTTTTGTAGTGAGCGTTGCCGCCGACCAGCTTGTTCAGGCGTGCGGCCACCTGAATGTAGTTCTCGTAGGCCACCACCTGGAAGCTGGCGTGGGAAATCTCACCGACCTGCCGGCGCACCGCCTCGACCACCTTCGGGTGGTTATGCCCGACGTTGAGCACGCCGATGCCACCGACGAAGTCCAGGTAGCGCTTGCCATCGACATCCCACAGCTCAGTGCCCTGGGCGCGTGCTGCGACAACCGGGTGAGCTGTGGCGATACCGCGCGGTACATGCTGTTCGCGCAGGGCCAGCAGGCGTTGGTTTTCAGTCAGTGCAGAATTCATCTCGATCTCCGTGAACGCCGAGGGTGGCGGGTGATGTCATCAGGATAAGGATTGCCCGGAATCACAAGCGCTGAACTTGCGGCATCGGGCGCCTTGATCGACTGTTTTGCAGGGGTGTGACGAAATATTTCGCTGCGCAGGGCGCCCGGCTTTCTAGGCAAGGTGGCTGCCCGAAACGACACGGCCCGTGGTGCAACGGGCCGAAGTGTCTTGAATCAAACCCCGGCGCGTGGCACGACGATGGTGTCTTCCGGGTGCAGGCGCATCATCATGGGCGCGCCGATCGGTGGCAGGCTGAGGTTGCCTTCGTGGTGGCTGGGTTGGCGCAGGCTGACCGTTGGCCCGCCCTCGAGGTCGACGAACACCTTCAGGCTTTCACCCTGGAACACAATGTCGGCGACGCGCCCCCGCAGACGGTTCCACTCCGGTCCCGAGCTGTCGTTGTCCAGCAACAGTTTTTCCGATTGCAGGGCCAGGAACACATCCCCCGAGGCGGGCACCGGGCGGGTGGTGCGCAGGGGTGTGGCGCCCAGGGTCAGGCCGTTGTCCGGACTGCGTTGCAGCGGCACCAGGGTGCTTTCGCCGATGAAGCTGGCGACGAAATCGTCGGCCGGGTGATCGTGCAGGCGGCGCGGTGTATCGACCTGCACCAGCTGGCCGCCGCGCATGATTGCGATACGGTCACTCATGGTCAGGGCTTCGCGCTGATCGTGGGTCACGTAGATCATGGTGGCGCCCAAGCGTTTGTGCAGGGCGCGCAGCTCGATCTGCATGATTTCGCGCAGTTGCTTGTCCAGGGCCGACAGCGGCTCGTCCATCAGAATCAACTTGGGTTCGAAGACAATGGCGCGGGCCAGGGCCACGCGCTGGCGCTGCCCGCCAGACAGGGCCGCGATGTTGCGGTCTTCATAGCCGGACAGCTCCACGGTCGCCAGGGCGTTCTTGACCCGGTCACGGCTTTTGCTGGCGCTTTCGCCACGGGCGCGCAGCGGGAAGGCCACGTTTTCGCCAACGGTCATGTGCGGGAACAGCGCGTAGTTCTGAAACACTACGCCGATTTCGCGCTTGTGCGGCGGCATCAGGGTGACGTCGCGCTCGCCAAATAAAATGCTGCCGGAGCTGACCCGGATGAAACCACCCAGAATGCTCAGCAAGGTGGTTTTGCCCGAGCCGGACGGGCCCAGCAAGGACATGAACTCCCCGGCTTCGACCTTGAGGTCCACGTTGTTCAACGCCTTGAGGTTGCCGTAGTGCTTGCACACCTTGTTGACGCTGACCGATTCAAAACCTTCAGTGAAATTCATGAAGCGTCGTCCTCTGTAGAACCAGGGATTGCCCAATAAGCCTGTGGGTTATCTGATCACAGGCGCAGGCCTGATTCGTGCCGTTTTGCAGGGCCGGACCAACAGGATCTGCTGTCCGGCACCCGTGGGTGCGACAGGCTGCGATCAGCCCAGGCCGCCGATGTGCCAGGCTTTGATCTCGAGAAACTCATCCAGGCCATACTTGGAGCCTTCGCGGCCGGTGCCCGATTGCTTCATGCCGCCGAAGGGCGCCACTTCCATGGAAATGATCCCGGTGTTGAGCCCGACCATGCCGAATTCCAGGCGCTCACCCACGCGCCAGGCACGGCGCATGTCCTGGGTGAAGTAATACGCGCCCAGGCCGTACGGCGTGGCATTGGCCAGCGCCAGGGCCTCGGCCTCATCCTTGAAGCGGAACAGCGGCGCCACCGGGCCGAAGGTTTCTTCCGTGGCCAGCAGCATGTCGGCGCTGGCATCGCGCAGCACGGTCGGCTGCACATACAGGCCCTCGCCTTGAGGCGCACCACCGATGGCGATGCTTGCGCCTTTCGCCAGGGCGTCGTTGATGTGCCGTGCAACCTTGTCCACGGCTGCGGCGTTGATCAGTGGCCCGATGCTGACGCCGCTTTGCAGGCCGTCGCCGACTTTCAATTCTGCAACGGCCGCGCTCAGGCGCTCGGCAAAACGCTCGTAAATGCCGTCCTGCACCAGGATGCGGTTGGCACAGACGCAGGTCTGGCCGGCATTACGGAATTTGCTTTGCATGACGCCGGCAATGGCCAGGTCGAGATCGGCATCGTCGAAAACAATGAACGGCGCATTGCCGCCCAGTTCCAGGCTCAGGCGCTTGAGGGTGGCCGCGCATTGGCTCATCAGCATCTGACCGACGCGGGTGGAACCGGTAAACGACAGCTTGCGCACATCGGGGTTGGCGGTCATCTCGCCGCCCACGCCGGCAGGCAGGCCGGTCAGGACGTTGAACGCGCCGGCCGGAATGCCCGCGCGCTCAGCCAGCACCGCCAGCGCCAGGGCTGACAGCGGCGTCATCTCCGATGGCTTGACCAGCACCGTGCAGCCGGCCGCCAGAGCGGGTGCGCACTTGCGCGTGATCATCGCGTTGGGGAAATTCCAGGGCGTGATCGCCGCGACCACGCCGATGGGTTGCTTGAGCACCAGAATGCGCCGGTCCGCCGCCGGCGAAGGGATGGTGTCGCCATAGATGCGCCGGGCTTCCTCGGCGAACCACTTGATGAAACTGGCGCCGTAGGCAATTTCGCCGCGCGACTCGGTCAGCGGTTTACCTTGCTCGCAGGTCATGATCAGCGCCAGGTCTTCCTGATTTTCCATGATCAGGCCGAACCAGGCTTCGAGATAGCGCGCGCGGTCGGCGGCGGGCACTTCGCGCCAGCTGGTAAAGCGCACTTGCGCGGCCTCGATCGCACGGCGGGTTTCGGCGGCCTGCAGCGCCGGGACCCTGGCAATCACGCTGCCATCAGCGGGGTTGGTCACCTCGATCGTCGCGCCGTCATCGGCCTCGATCCAGGCGCCGTTGACATAGGCGCGTTCGACAAGCAGGGAAGGGTCACGCAGTTGGCTTTTCAACATGATCAGGGCCTTGAGGGGACGAACGATGGGCCCATTGTAAAAAGCCCCGTCCAGTGGCCGATGCCGAGATAGGCCTGCGCACGGGTGATAGATGCTGAAATGAGGCGCAGGACGGCAGGCTGTGCTGGGCTGAAAACGGCTGTGTGACGGGTTACGGTAATCCCATGAACGCCTTTGCCCGCATGCGCGGGCAAAGGTGTTACGGCGCGAAGGGTTTACTGCTTGTTGCGTCCGGCGATCACCACCAGGATCAGCGAGGCCAGGATCAGGATCGAGCTGATGGCGGCAATGGTCGGGTCGATCTCGTCACGCAGCGCCGTGAACATGCGCTTGGTCAGGGTCTGGTTGTCGCCACCGGAGATGAACAGGGCCACCACGGTTTCATCCAGCGAGGTGATAAAGGCGAACAACGTGGCCGACACCACGCTCGGCTTGATCTGCGGCAGGGTCACGGCCATGAACGCCCGGAAGCGATTCATGCCCAGGCTGCGCGCGACCATCTCCTGCGACATGTCGAAATTACGCAAGCCGGCCAGCAGCGCAATGATCACGTAGGGCAGCGCCAGCATGATATGCGCCAGCACCAGCCCGGTCAGGGTGCTGATCAGGCCGACCCGGGCATACACGAAGAACACACCGGCGGCGATCAGGATGATCGGTACCATCATCGGCAACAGCAGAATAATCTGCAGCGTGCGCACCACCTTCAAGCTTGAGTTGTTGATGGCGTAGGCGGCCGCCATGCCGATCGGCAAGCTGATCGCCATGGTGAAAAAGGCCGTGATCAGGCTGACCCGTGCCGCCGACATCCACTCTGCGCTGTTGAAGAACGCTTCGTACCAATGCAACGACCATTGCTTGGGCGGAAACTGCAGAAAACGGGCTTCGGAAAACGACATCGGCACCACGATCAACACCGGGATGATCAGGTACAGCAGGATCACCGCGACCACGACCGTGAACAGCACGTGGGACAGGCGAAAGTGACGCAGCTTGGCAAGCAGGTTCATTTAGCGAGCCCCCAGAATACGTTCGATGGGAATGAAGCGGTTGATGCCCCAGAAAATCAGGAACACCACGAACAGCAGCACCAGGCCGACCGCGCTGGCCGCGCCCCAGGCGTGATAAAGCTCGACGTTGCGTTGCACCAGCATCGACACCAGGATCGTGCGACCGCCACCGAGCAGCTCAGGGGTGATGAAGAAGCCCAGGCAGATGACGAAGACCAGGATCGAACCGGCCATGATTCCCGGCGCCGCCATGGGCAGGAACACGCGGCGGAAGGTATAGAAGGGTTTCGCGCCCAGGCTTTCCGAGGCTTGCATGAGGTCCTGGGGAATCTTTTTCATCACCGAATACAACGGCAGGACCATGAAGGGCAGCATCACGTGCAGCGTGCCGATCACGGTGCCGGTGGTGTTGTGCATCAGCGTCAGGGGTTGGTCGATGATGCCCAGGTCCATCAGCGTCTGATTGACCAGACCACGGCGCTGCAACAGCACCAGCCAGGCATAGGCGCGCACCAGCACGCTGGTCCAGAACGGCAGGATCACGCAGATCAGAATCAGGTTGGCCCAGAAACCGTGCAGGCGCGAAGCGGCGTAGGCGATGGGGAAGCCCATCACGATGGACAGGACGGTCACCATGAAGCTGATCTTGAAGGTCAGGGCGAAGGTGTCCCAGTAGATGGTTTCCTGGAAAATCCGCAGGTAGTTGGCCAGCGAAAAACCTTCCTCGGTCTGCACCGACTGCAAGGCCAGCCAGCACAGCGGCATGATCAACAGCACCACCACCATCACCAGCGCGGGCGTGAGCAGCAACAGCATCGAGGTGTGTTCCTTGCGCTCTTCACGGGCCAGCGCGTGTTCGCTGGTCAACGGCGGCGGCTGGTCGCTGGAGTCGGGTACGGATTTGGCCAGATAGGCGTTTGACATGTGTAAAGAACTCCCAAGGGTGGGCAGGTACTTAAGGCAAGCGCGAGTGATCGGCACAGGTCACTCTGCGGGACCCTCAGGCCTAATGTACCGGGATGCCAACGAACGAAGCGGGTGGAATTGGCCGGTGCCGAAGTGCTTTATGTCGAAATCGGGGAGGCAGACGGCATGTCCTGCGCCGGGGCGTCTGGCCCGCGGCGCAACGATAGGCGGCCGTTACTTTTTCTGGACGAAGGCCAGCCAGCGCTCTTCGGCCTTGACGCCGTCTTGCGATGCCCACCATTGCGCCGAGAGCAGGGCCTGGCGAGAGAGATTCTCGGGAGAGGACGGCAATTTTGCCTCGCGCTCGGCCGGGATCACGCCGGTCTTGAAGGCTTCGGGGTTCAGCGGGCCGTAGTCGATGATCATCGGCAGCGCCGCCTGAAGCCTGGCATCGATCGCTTCGTTGACGAACTTCATCGCCGCCACCTTGTGCGGGGAACCCTTGAGTACGCACAGCGAGTTGGTTTCCAGAATGCCCTGGTTGTAATCGAAGGCCACGGGTGCGCCGGCGGCCTGCACGGCGGTGATACGGCCGTTCCATGCCTGGATCATGTCGACTTCGCCGTCACTGATCAGCTGCGCCGACTGCCCGCCGGATGTCCACCAGGTGGCAATGTCGGGTTTGATCTGTTCAAGCTTCTTGAACGCACGGTCCACGTCCAGCGGGTAGAGCTTGTCCATCGGCACGCCGTCCGCCAGCAGGGCGATTTCCAGGGTCGGGCGCGGCAGGTTGCGCAGCGAGCGCTGGCCCGGATACTTCCTGGTGTCCCAGAAGTCGGCCCAGGTCTTGGGAGCGTTATCGCCCTTGAAGGCGTCCGTGCGGTAGGCCATGACCGTGGAATAACTGATGTAGCCGACGCTGTAGGCGTCCTTGAGGCTGTCGGGTATCTGCGCGGCGTTGGGGATCAGCGACAGGTCGAGCGTCTCGAACAGGCCTTCGGCCTGGCCGCGAATGCAATCGCCGGTGGGCAGGTCGACCACGTCCCAGGTGACCTTGCCACTCTCGACCTGGGTCTTGATGATCGGGTAGGCCTTCGGTGAACTGTCCTGCTTGAGCGTCAAACCGAGCTTTTTGGCAGCCGGCTCAAGAATCGCCTTGCTCTGTGCCTCCTGATAGGCACCGCCCTGGGAAACGAAGGTGATGTCCTCGGCCATGGCCTGGGCAGCGCCACCGATGAACAGGGCCAGGCTCGCGAGTTTGAAAGCTGTGGTGCGCAATGTGCTCATGGAAAGACTCCGAATGGTTGGCAGTTTTCTGAGGCGAGCTGTAGGTTTTGTTGTCGGTCGCTCTGCGGGACCATGGAGATCTAATGTACCGGCTTGCCCATGAACGAAGCGGCCACAAATGCGCGGATGAAAAGCGCTTTATTGCGAAAATGGCAACGGCCACGGTATTTCGTGCGTTGGCGGCGGGGAGGGCGTCAGGCGCGTCCGTACGCTATGCAATAGCCTCGAACCGCCGCCGTACCATTCGGCTCAATTGCTCTCCTACCTGCTCAATCCCCTTGTTCTGCGCCACCACCTGAGCGCCTTCCAGAAACAGGGTCAGTTCTTGCGCCACCTGCTCCGGTTCGCTGACACCTGACTGGACGCACAGCGCCGTCAGCCGCGCGAACTGGCGCTGCTTGTGCGCCTGAATCAGTGCCCGCGCCGGGTGATCGGCCTCCGGCAGTTCGGCCAGGGTGTTGGTGAACGGACACCCGCGATAGCCCGCACGCTGCAGGTCCCGAACGATGAAATCGGTAAAGCCCAGCAGTTGCTGACGCGGCGAGTCGGGGTGCTCGGCAGCCAGTTTATCCAGCACGTCGCTGTAGCTTTCGGTCAGCCGTTCAAGCCATTCCAGGATCAGCGAGTCCTTGTTTTCGAAATGCCGGTACACGGTCATTTTGGTCGACGCCGCCAGCGCGGCAATGGCGTCGACGCTGACGCGGGTGATGCCTTGTTCGGTGAACAAGGCTTGCGCTGCATCGACGATGCGCTCGCGAGGGGGCAACTGGGGTGTTCGGTCAGGACGCATGGCAACGCTCCGCTTGACAGCGATACTGGTTAGTATTGCATGATACTGATAAGTATCGCGCGATACCGAATAGTATCCATCATACCGATCAGGAGAGTTTCATGCACTCGTACGAATACGCCGCACACGATGCCACCGGGCTGGCGCAGTTGATCCAGGACCAGCAGGTCACTGCCCAAGAGGTGCGTACTACGGCCTTGCAGGTGATTGAAGCGCTCGATCCACAGCTCAATGCACTGGTCGAAATCTGGGCCGATGAGCCCGCTGCGGGGCCTGGCGTTTTGCAGGGCGTGCCGTTGTTGGTCAAGGATCTGGGCATTACGGCCGCAGGACGTCGCAACGAACTGGGCAGTGCGCTGGCGCTGGGTTGCACGGCGCCGGCCGATTCTGAACTGATGAGCCGCCTGCGCCTGGCCGGCTTGTTGCCGCTGGGCCGAACCACCACGCCGGAGTTTGCCGCCAGCACCACCACTGAAAGCCGTTTATGCGGACCGACCCGCAACCCGTGGGACGTCGAGCGCAGCGCCGGCGGTTCCAGTGGGGGCTCGGCAGCGGCGGTGGCTGCCGGCATGGTGCCTGTCGCGCATGCCACCGATGGCGGCGGCTCGATTCGGGTGCCGGCTTCGGTTTGTGGACTGTTCGGTCTTAAACCCAGTCGCGGGCGGCTGCCGATGGGGCCGGAGGTCGATGAGGTCTGGAGCGGCCTGGCAGTGCATGGCGTGTTGACGCGCTCGGTGCGTGACAGTGCGCGGCTGCTGGATGCCTTGCACGGCGCCGCGTGCGGTGATCCGTTTCAGATTGCGGCGCCTGCAACGGCTTTTTTGCAGCAGGCTCAACGCGAGCCGGGACCGTTACGGATCGCTGTGCAGCGGCGGCCGCTCAATGCCCAGCCGCTGCACCCGGCGGTGGAGGCGGCGCTTAACCAGACCGTTGGCCATCTTCAGGCTCTGGGGCATCGGGTCGAGGAGGTACAGCCGGAGATCGGCATCAGTTGGGAAGCTTTTGTCGAATTGAACACGCGCTTCTGGTCGTCCAATACCGCTGCCTGGATCGACGCCATTGCCGCCGCCACCGGGCGCACGGTGGATGCCGAACACCTGGAGCCGGCGACGCTGGCGCTGTATCGGTCCGGCAAAATCCTGCGCGCCACCGAACTGTTGGGCGCGTTGTACGAGCGCAATATCGTTGCCCGGCACATGGGCCGTTTGTTCGAGCAACACGACCTGCTGCTGTCGCCGACTTTGCCCGGCCTGGCACCGCTGATTGGCACCTACAACGCAGGCCAGGAGCATCTGGACGCACGCGGCTGGATGCACAGGGTGTTCGATCAGTCGCCATTCACCGCGCTGGCCAACGTGATCGGCTCGCCAGCGATGTCCGTGCCGCTGGCGCATGATCCGCAAAGCGGGTTGCCGATCGGCTTGCAGTTCATGGCCGGCTTCGGTGCCGAAGGCCTGCTGTTGAGCCTGGCCGGGCAACTGGAGCGTGCGCTGCCATGGAGCAATCGCCGCCCGGCGGTGTGGGCCGGTCATCGCTGATCTGGCCATTAACCCTTTACTTGCGCCGCACCCGCGGCGCTATGCCGGTCAGCGATTCGCGGGCGCAGGCCCATGCGTGGTGCAGCGCGCTGCGCAAGGCCACGGCATCGAGGGTCATGATGCGTACGCTCACCCCGCAATCGTTAGGCAGCGCGCTGACACCAAGGTAGCTGTCAGGCAGGCTGGACAACGCTTCACGCAGGCTGCGTTTCAATGCCTCGACCGGAAGTTCATGGCCCACCAGCATGAAGGTCGCCAGTGCTTGCATGTGTTCGCTGACGCCGGGCAACTGGCGGCCCATGTCCTGACCGCTCAAGGCCAGGCGGTCGCCGGCCAGCAACCGGCCGCACGGGCTGCGCACGGCCAGATCGGCGCGATAGTGGTCGAACACGCCCGCGCTTCCTTGAGGTGCATGCAGGCACATGGCATCGCAGAGCATCACCCTGGCTTCACGATGCAGGGTCACGTTGACCTGGCTGTGCAGCCTGGCCTGCGGAAACAGAATCATCGCCATCGGCAGGTATTCCAGCAACGCCCCGCGCTCGGCGACCAGGTTGACGACTTGCCGCGCCGGTTGTTCCAGCATGCTGTGCGCCACCGTTGCAGCGCCGGTGCTGACGTGGGCCAGCGTTCCAGGCTCGGCCTGCAACTGCACTTGCAGGTTTTCGCCGGCAAAGATTCCTCCGGAGCACGATTGCAGGTACACCGCCGCCATGCCGGGCGGGTCATCCGGCAGTGTCAGCGTGCGCCCCAGGTGAAACGGATAACCCACGTGCTGCCCGCTGATGTAAGTGGTGCCGGCCGGGCTCTGGCTGAAGGTAATGTTCATGGGCAATCAAACAGCACGGCGCGGCTGATGGCTTCGACGACCGCGTCGACGCCTTCGCCGGTGGCGCAGTTGGTGAACAGCACCGGCTTGCCATTGCGCGCCTCGTCGGACTCGCGGCGCATGCGCGGCAGATCGACCCCGACATAGGGCGCCAGGTCATATTTGTTGACCACCAACAGGTCGCAACTCAACACGCCGGGCCCGCGTTTGCGCGGGATATCGTCGCCGCCGGCCACGTCGATGACGAAGATCCAGTAGTCCACCAGGTCGAGGGAAAAGGTCGAGGCCAGGTTGTCGCCGCCGGACTCGATCAGCACCAGGTCGAGGTTTTCAAACTGCGCTTCCAGTTCGTCGGCCATTTGCAGGTTCAGCGTCGGGTCTTCGCGGATCGCGGTGTGCGGGCAGGCGCCGGTTTCCACGGCACGCACCCGCAGCGGATCGATCAGGCCGCTGCGCCGCACCCGTTCGGCGTCTTCCCGGGTCGCCAGGTCGTTGGTAATCACCGCCAGTTGCGTGCCACGGGCGATAAAGCGCGGAATCAATTGCTCCAGCAAGCGGGTCTTGCCCGAGCCGACCGGGCCGCCGATGCCAACGCGCGCGGCGCCGGGATGCGGTTGTGGGGATGCTGCTTGTGAGGCCAGAGGCAGTGCATTCATCATCAAGGCTCCTGAAACGAAAGGGATCAACGCAGCATGTAGCGCTGGGCCAGCGGCACTTCACTGACCGGCTCGCAGGTCAGGCGCTCGCCGTCGGCATAGACATCGAAGGTCTGCGGGTCGACGCGAATGTCCGGGCAGGCGTCGTTGTGCAACATGTCGGATTTGCGCAAGGTGCGGGTGCCGATGGCCGGCAGCAGGGCTTTTTTCAGACCCAGCTTGCTGGCGGTATCGGCCTCGACGGCCAGGCGATTGACGAAGTTGACCGACAGCGCCTGCTTGGCCTCGCCGAAGGCGCCCCATTGCGGGCGCATCATCAGCGGCTCGCAGGTGTAGAGCGAGGCGGCCGAGTCGCCCATCACGCCGTGCACGATAAAGCCGCCCTTGACCACCAGCTCTGGCTTGATGCCGAAAAACGCCGGGCGCCAGAGCACCAGGTCGGCGATCTTGCCCGGCTCCAGCGAGCCGATATAGCGGTCGATGCCGAACACCCTGGCGGCATTGATGGTGTATTTGGCGATGTAGCGCTTGATCCGCTCGTTGTCGCCCAGCGCCGTGCTTTCTTCGGGCAGGCGGCCGCGCTGGTCTTTCATTTTCGACGCCAGTTGCCAGGTGCGGCAGATCACTTCGTTGATGCGGCCCATGCCCTGGCTGTCGGAGCCCAGAATCGAGATGGCCCCGGTGTCGTGCAGGATGTCCTCGGCGGCGATGGTTTGCGGGCGTACCCGCGACTCGGCGAAGGCGACGTCTTCCGGCACATCGGGGTTGAGGTGGTGGCAGACCATGATCATGTCCAGGTGCTCGTCGAACGTGTTCACGGTGTAAGGGTTGGTCGGGTTGGTGGAGGAGGGAATGCAGTTGGCCTTGCCGGCCACGCTGATGATGTCCGGCGCATGCCCGCCGCCGGCGCCCTCGGTGTGGTACATGTGAATGGTGCGGTCGCCAATCGCCGCCAGGGTGTCTTCGAGAAACCCCGATTCATTCAGGGTGTCGGTGTGCAGTTGCACCTGAAAGTCGTACTCGTCGGCGACCTTCAGGCAGGTGTCGATCACCGCCGGCATCGCTCCCCAGTCTTCGTGAATCTTCAGGCCCAGGCAGCCACCGCGCAATTGGCCGAGCAGCGATTCGGGCTTGCTGGAATTGCCGCGTCCGAGAAAACCGAAGTTGATCGGCCAGGCCTCTGAAGCCTGGAGCATCTTGCCCACGTTCCATTCGCCGCCGCAGTCGATACCCACCGTGATCGGGCCCAGCGAACCACCGATCAGCGTGGTCAAGCCGGCCGCCAGCGCGTGTTCGCACAATTGCGCGGAGTCGAAATGCACGTGCACATCGATGCCGCCTGGCGTGACGATCATGCCCTCGGCATCGCGCACCGTGGTGGCGACGCCGCAGATCAATTGCGGGTGCACCCCGTCCATGACCTGCGGATTACCGGCCTTGCCGATGGCGACGATCTTGCCGTCCTTGATACCGATGTCGCCTTTGACGATGCCGATCACCGGGTCGATGATCAGCGCGTTACAGATCAGCATGTCCAGCGCGCCGTCGTCGCTGTCGTGGCCGGGCATCAAGCCCATGCCGTCACGCAGGGTCTTGCCGCCGCCGTGCAGGCATTCGTCGCCGGGCACCGCATGGTCGAACTCGACTTCGGCCAGCAGCGAGGTGTCGCCCAGGCGCACCGCGTCGCCCACCGTGGGGCCGTACATGGCGGCGTATTCCTTGCGGGTCATCGTGGCCATGGTTCAAGCCCCCTTGAAGTGTTGGGCACGGGCGCGCTGCAGCGCCGCGACCTTGCAGGCCGGGTCGTGCAGGTTGCCGTTGGTCAAACCGCTGAAACCGTGGATATCGCCGCTGCCGCCGAACTGCACCAGTTGCACTTCACGCAGCTCGCCGGGCTCGAAACGCACCGCCGTGCCGGCAGGAATGTCCAGGTGCATGCCGAAGGCGAGGTCGCGGGGGAAATCCAGGGCCTTGTTGACCTCGAAAAAGTGGTAATGGCTGCCAATCTGCACCGGGCGGTCGCCGGTATTGACCGCCCGCAGCGTCGCCGTAGGGCGGCCGCTATTCAGCTGAATATCACCGGGCGCGGCGATGATTTCTCCGGGCGTGGGCAGGCTGGCCAACGGTAACCGGCCGGGGCGAATGGGCTGGTGCACGGTGACCAGCTTGGTGCCGTCGGGAAAGGTGCCTTCCACTTGCAGCACCGGCAGCAGCTCGGCGACGCCGGGCAGCACATCGTCGGTGTTGAGAATCGTTGAACCGAAGCCGATCAGTTCGGCGACGCTGCGGCCTTCACGGGCGCCTTCGAGAATCTCGTCGGCGATCAGCGCCGAGGCCTCGGGAAAATTCAGGCGCAAGCCTTTGCCGCGCCGCTTGCGTGACAGCTCTGCGGCGCTGTACAGCGTCAACCGCTCCAGTTCGGTGGGGGTCAGCAGCATGTTCTGCTCCTCGATTAGTTAGTTGGCGAAAAGGCGCAAGTCCTGGGTTTCATGGCGCATCACGGCAATCTCGGCCATGGGCGTGAAACCGCAGGCGTCTGCAATGTCCGGCACCGGCTGCGCGAGCACCTCCAGCAGCAGCGGCTGGATGTCGGTGAGCACCCGCTGCGCGTCGATATGGCCCATTACGCCCAGGCGCACCGCCGCGCTGACCAGCCCGGTACACAGCGCATGCGCGCCGGCCAGTTGGCAGTGCGCGCAATCCATGCCCAGGCGTTGCCACAGCAGGCCTTGCAGCACCGGCAGATGGCCGGGCGTTTCAGCGGCCAGCACATGCCGCTGGTAGGACGCGGCACCCGCCGTGCCCAGGGCCACATGCACGCCCAGCAAGGACTGGCCGACACGGCGCGAGCCCTGGCGCAGTTCTTCGGCGAGGGTCAAGGCCTCGATCTGCGCATCCAGCGCCATGAAGGCCGGAATATCGTCGGCGGCGTGCCAGGCTGCGCACAGGAACGCCCGGTCGAAACCGGCCCAGCGGTAGCGCAACTGGCCCTCGACAAAGCCGCGCACCTCAGCGCTGCGATCACGGTCGCGCTGACGGCGCCTGACCGGCTGTGTCTCGGCGATGCCCAGCCGACCATCGGCAACCAACGTTTCCAGCCCCCATGACCAGGCGACCGCGCCGCCCGGAAAAAAACTGTCGGCCTGCTGCAACGCCAGCAGGCTGCTGTGCAACGTGTTCATGGCCGCGAAACCCGGCCGTCGGCCAGCATCGGCGCCAGGCGTTCCAGGTAATCGGCTTCAGGGCCGTTGAGCGGCACTTGCAGGATTTCGCCTTCGAAACGCACCTTCCAGTGCATGTTGCCGGCGAAGTAACCCAGCTCCAGCGCGGCCGCCGCATCGCGCGGGCGCAGCGCCAGGTACTGCTGGTCCTGCATCTGCACGACGATGGCGCGCTGGCCGTCGAGCATCAGCACCGAGCCGTTGCGCAATTGCTGATGACGCTCCAGGCGAATCGCGCAATCGGTGCCCCGGTCACTGGCCAGGCGCAGCCGGTGACGCTGAATGTCGCTGGCCGACAGGCTCAGGGTTTCGACCTGGCCGCTGTGGCTCAGGTCATGCAAGCGGTCGGCGAGGGCAGGGTCGCTGGCCTGGCCGACGATGCGGTCGAGTATCAACATGACAAGCTTCTCCTGGTCGCGAGGGTTTATTCATGGCCTCTGGCAGCGCTACGCACTGCAATCGCCGGCAGAGCCGCTTCCCACAAGCCCGCGTCGTTCATATGCACTAGATGGTCAGGTAGCGCAGGATGCGCTCGCGGTCGACGGTGTCGCGGACCTCGCTGTGCACGAACTCGCCTTTCTCGATGATCAGGTAACGGTCGGCCACGGCCATGGCGAACGACAGCACCTGCTCGGAGACGATCAGCGAGAAGCCGCGCTCCTTTTTCAGCAGGTTCAGCGCCTTGGCGATGTCCTTGATGATCGACGGCTGAATGCCTTCGGTGGGTTCGTCGAGGATCAGCACCTTGGGGTTGGAAACCAGCGCGCGGGCAATCGCCAGTTGTTGCTGTTGCCCGCCGGAGAGGTTGCCGCCCTTGCGTCGGCGCATCTCGAACAGCACCGGAAAGTACTCGTAGATGTAATCGGGAATCGGCGCCGCCTTGGCGCCCTGCATGCCGGTGAGGATGTTTTCTTCGACGCTCAGAAACGGAAAGATCATGCGTCCCTGCGGCACAAAGCCGACGCCGGCCGCAACGCGGTCGTAGCTCTTGCGCCCGGTCAGTTCATGGCCGGCCAGCTTGATGCTGCCACTGCGCGCCGGCAGCATGCCCACCAGGCTTTTCAGCAGCGTGGTCTTGCCCATGCCGTTGCGGCCCATGATCGCCAGCGACTCGGCCGGCGCCAGGTTCAGGTCCAGATTGCGCAGCACATGGCTGTCGCCGTAATACACATTGAGATTATTGACGGTCAGCATGCTCAGTGCCCCAGATAGACGTCGATGACGCGAGGATCGTTTTGCACCTTGTCCATCGAGCCGTACGCCAGGGTTTTGCCCTGGTGCAGGACGGTGACCTTGTCGGCCACCGATTTCACGAACTCCATGTCGTGCTCGATGATGACCATGGCGCGGCCCTTGGCGATGCGCTTTAGCAGGCCGGCGGTTTTCTCCCGCTCGCCTGCGCTCATGCCGGCCACCGGCTCGTCGAGCAGCAGCAATTGCGGGCGTTGCATCAGCAGCATGCCGATCTCCAGCCATTGCTTCTGGCCGTGGGACAGCAGCCCGGCCTTGCGCCCCAGTTGATCGCGGAGAAAGATCATTTCGGCGGTCTGTTCGATTTCGGCCTGTAGCGCCGGGTCCTTGCGGGCGAACAGGCAGTTGAAAATACCGCGCTTGTCGGGTGACGAGATGTCGAGGTTCTCGCGCACGGTCAGGTCTTCATACACCGACGGGTTCTGAAACTTGCGGCCCACGCCGGCGCGGGTGATCTGGTACTCGATCATGTTGGCCAGTTGCAGGTCCTTGAAGCGGATACTGCCGGCGCTGGGGCGGGTCTTGCCGCAGATCATGTCGAGCAGCGTGGTCTTGCCGGCACCGTTGGGGCCGATCACCACGTGCACCTGGTTTTCCTCGACATAGAAATTGAGGCTGTCGACGGCCTTGAAGCCATCGAACGACACCGTCAGGTCTTCGACACTCAGCAACATGCCGCTCATGGCTGCACCTCTCGTTTATTGAACCGTTGCAACAGGCCGGCCAGCCCGGACGGCAGGAACAGCACCACGCCCATGAACAGAAAGCCGATGAAGTACTGCCAGAAACTGACGAAGTTCTCCGACAAGTAGGTTTTCGCCACGCCGATCAGCAACGTGCCGTAGACCGCGCCGACCAGCGACAGGCGTCCGCCCAAGGCTGCGTAGATGACGATTTCGGTGGACGGGATGATGCCCACCAGAGACGGCGATGCCAGGCCGACCTGCAAGGTGAACATGACCCCGCCCAGCGCCGAAATCAGCGCCGCGACGGCAAAGATAAAGGCCTTGAACAGCGCGGTGTTGTAGCCGGAAAAGCGCACCCGGTCTTCGCGGTCACGGATGGCGACCACCACTTTGCCCAGCCGGCTGCGCAGGATGAACCCGCACAACGCGACGCTGGCGAGCAGCAGCACGGTAGTGATCAGGTACAGGATCCAGGGCGTTTGCGGGGTTTGCAGGCTCAGGCCGAAGGCGGTCTTGAAGTCGGTCAGGCCGTTGACGCCGCCGGTGTAGCCTTGCTGGCCGATGATCATGATCGACATGATCGAGGCCAGCGACAGGGTGATGATCGAGAAATACACCCCGCCGACGCGCTTCTTGAAATAGGCGTAGCTGAAGCCGAAGGCCAATAGCGCCGGGATGATCAGGATCGCGGCAATTGTAAAGCCCGCCGACTCGAACGGTTTCCACCACCAGGGCAAGGACTCGACGCTGTTCCAGATCATGAAGTCGGGCAAGGCCGAGCCGTAGAAGGCGGCGAGGGCGCTGGCGGCTTCATCGTTGGCGGTCGCTTCCAGCTTGAGGAACATCGCCATCATGTAGCTGCCCAGGCCGAAGAAGATGCCCTGGCCCAGGCTCAGAATCCCGCCGTAGCCCCAGATCAGCACCATGCCCACGGCGCAGAACGCCAGGCTCAGGTATTTGCCGGCCAGCCCCAGGCGAAAATCACCCAGGCACAAGGGCAGCACCACCAGCAGCAGAATCGACAGCCAGATCAGGCTGTGACGTTCCAGCAGCGCCAGCCAGCCGCCACGCAGCCAGCCTGGCACGCGGGCAGGGGCCTTGGCCGAACCCTTGCTGTGATCAAGCGAAAACGGCTTTTCAGTCATGTCATTCATCTCAGCGTCTCACTTTCGCGGCAAACAGGCCGTTGGGGCGGAAGAACAGCAGCACGATCACCACCATCAGGGTGATGGCCTTGGCCATGGAGCCGGTGGTCAGGTACTCCAGCGAGATTTGCGTCTGGCCGATGGCGAACGCAGACAGGAAGGTGCCCAGCAGGCTCTCGACACCGCCGAACACCACGACGATGAAGGTGTCGACCAGGTACTGCTGGCCGCTCACGGGACCGGTCGAGGCCAGCATGGTGAACGAGCTGCCGGCGATACCGGCCAGCCCGCAGCCCAGCGCGAAGGTCACCGCATCGACGCGGGCGGTGTTGATGCCGGCAGCGCCAGCCATGGCGCGGTTCTGGGTTACCGCGCGAATGCGCAGGCCCCAGCGGCTGCGGTACAGAAACAGGAACACGGCACCGGCGATCACCAGCGTCAGGCCGATGATGAAGATCCGGTTGAGCGGCAACTCCAGGCCTTCGCTGATCTTCCAGGCGCCTTGCAGCCATTGCACGGTCGGCACGCTGACTTCCTTGGGCCCGAATACCTGGCGAAACACTTGCTGCAACACCAGCGACAGGCCCCAGGTGGCCAGCAACGTGTCCAGCGGCCGGTTGTACATGAAGCGGATGAAGCAGCGTTCGAGCACCAGGCCGAAGGCAAAGGTCACGGTAAAGGCCACGCCGATGCCGACGATGAAGTACCAGCCCATCAGCTCGGGAAAATAGCGCTGGAACACCAGCGAGGTGACGTAGGTCATGTACGCCCCCAGCGCCATCAGCTCGCCGTGCGCCATGTTGATGACGCCCATCAGGCCAAAGACGATGGTCAGCCCCAGTGCCATGAGCACCAGCACCGAGAACAGCGAGAACCCGCTGAAGACCTGCATTATCAGAATATCGAGAGTCATTGCGTCGCTACCTGTCGCTGCGCATGGTGGGTGGCTGCAGGCGCGAGGTGAGTCGCGCCCGGCCCTGCATTACAGTTTCGGGAAGGGATTGGGCTCGATCGGCGCCGACTCGTAGATCACGTCGACCTGGCCTTGGGCGTTGATGGTGCCGATGCGCGCCTGCTTCCACAGGTGGTGGTTGTCCTTGTGCACCTTGATTTCGCCTTCGGGCGCGGCCAGGGTCAGTTCCGAGGACGCGGCGATGACCGCAGGCACATCGAAACTGCCGGCTTTTTCTACGGCCTTCTTCCACAGGTACACCGCCGTGTAGGCGGCGGCCATCGGATCGCCGACCACACGCTGCCCGCCATAACGGGCCTTGAAGGCGGCGACGAATTTCTCGTTGACCGGGTTTTTCAGGCTCTGGAAATAGCTCATGCAGGTCAGGAAGCCGGTGAGGTTTTCTGCACCGATGCCGGTGACTTCCTCTTCGGTCACGGCCAGCGCCATCAGGGTCTGATTGCTGCTGTCGATGCCGGCGGCCTTGAGCTGTTTGTAGAACGCTACGTTGGAGCCGCCGACGATGGTCGACAGAACGATGTCGGGCTTGGCCGCCTTGATCTTGTTGATCACCGACGAGAACTCGATATTGCCCAGCGGCAGGTAATCCTCACCGACAATCGAGCCGCCTTGCTTGCTCACCGAGGCGCGGGCCAGCTTGTTGGTGGTGCGCGGCCAGATGTAGTCGGAGCCCACCAGATAGACGCTTTTGCCCTTGTTGGCCATCAACCAGCTGACGGCTGCCAGGGTTTGCTGCGACGCTTCGGCGCCGGTGTAAATGATCGCCGGCGATTTTTCCAGGCCCTCGTAGAAGGTCGGGTAGTAGAGCAGGCCCTTGTTGCGTTCGAACACCGGCAACACGGCTTTGCGCGAGGCCGAGGTGTAGGCGCCGAAGGTCGCGGCCACATGGTCGTTTTCCAGCAACTTGCGCGCCTTTTCAGCGAAGGTCGGCCAGTCGCTGGCGCCGTCCTCGACGATCGGCTCGATGGTTTTGCCCAGCACGCCACCGCTGGCGTTGATCTCGTCGATGGCCAGTTTTTCGGCGTCCACCACCGAAGCCTCGCTCATGGCCATGGTGCCGGTCAGCGAATGGATGATCCCCACTTTGACGGTCTCTGCCGCCTGCACCTGACTGATCAGGGAAAACGGCAACAGGCTGAAGGCCCCCAGCAACAGGGCATGCTTGATCAAACGGCGCTTGTCGTTGTGCATCTGATTTCTCCCCAGGAATAAAAAAAGCCCGACGTCCCGGTTAACTCGATAACCGGGAGGTCAGGCTTCTTGTGCCGAATCTGGCGGGACAACTGTGTCCGATCCAGTCGTACGCCGGGTGTCTCCCTACTTGCCAAGAGGGCGTAGGGCAAACAGCTGGCGCGATGTCTCAGGGATGAGATTGCAAGGGTGGTGCCAATTGCCGATTGGCGGCGGGCACGTATTTCCCTGCATTAATTGCACGCAAAAACCGCGTGCGCCGGATTGGCGCAAAAATCCACAAATTGCACCAAAATATTTCGGCACGACACAACCCTGTAGGAGCCCGCTTGCCGGCGACCGAGTGCGCTAGCGCTCGCAAAATTGTGGAAACGCTGAAAATTTACGACTGCTTACGCAGCCGGTCGTCGGTATGCCGCCCAGGGCCAAGCGCGCTCCTACGGTGCAGTTTAGGGCGTGGTGGCCCGTTATCTGCATGGCAGCAAACCATTACCCTCGCAGGGTCCCTTGTCACACGCCCATCCTCGGCAGGTGTGGAAGGTCCCTCGCATGACGGAGCCCGACAGCGTTGTCGCGTCCGTAGCAGGCACAAGCCGCCTCATCTCTTTGCTTTATTCCAGGACCTCGACGGATGCCGGGCGTCTCATTTCACGTTGAACAAGGTTCATAGCCATGGTTGACCAGGCGATCCGCATAGGCGGTCTGTTTTCCGATACCGGTGTCACTGCGGCCCCTGAAGGCTCGACGATGCGTGGCGCGCAATTCGCCATCCAGCAGATCAATGCGGCCGGCGGCGTAGGCGGGCGGCCGCTGGAGTTGATCGTGCGCAACCCCGACTCGACACCTGCACTGTATGCGCTGCACATCGAGTCGCTGATTCGCGAAGAGAACCTGCGGTTCTTCTTCGGCTGCTACACCTCGGCGGCGCGCAAGGCCGCCTTGCCGGTGGTGGAGCGCTTCGATGCGCTGTTGATGTACCCGGTGTACTACGAAGGTTTCGAATACTCGCGCAACATCATCTACACCGGCGCAACGCCCAATCACAACGCCGTGCCGCTGGGTAACTACATGCTGGATCACTTCGGCAACCGGGTGCTGATGATCGGCTCCGAATACGTCTACCCGTATGAAACCAACCGCTTGATGAGCGACCTGCTGTACGAGCGTGGCGGCACCAAGCTGGGCGAGTATTACCTGCCGCTGAAAAACGCCCGTCCCGAAGACTTTGCCAAACTGATGGTCAAGGCCCGGGAGCTCAAGCCGTCGTTCATCTTCTCTACCGTGGTCGGCGAGACCATGGCGCACTTGTACCAGGCCTACGCCGACGCCGGTTTCGATCCGGCGGTGATGCCGATTGCCAGCCTGACCACCAGCGAAACCGACATCAAACAGATGGGCGCTCACCTGGGCGCCGGGCATATCTCGGCCGCGACCTATTTCCAGTCGATCGACACGCCGATCAACCGCCAGTGCATCGCCCAGTACCGCGAGCTGTTTGGCCAGGAGCAAGTCACCGACCGTTGCTGGGAAGCCGCCTATTTTCAGGTGCACTTGCTGGCCAAGGCGATTCTCAACGCTGGCAGTACCGAGGTCGACGACGTGTTGCAAGCCTTGCGCGGCCTGGAGTTCGAGGCGCCGCAGGGGCGCGTGCGGGTCGATGCGCACAACCATCACACCTGGCTGTTTTCACGTATCGGCCGGGCCAATGCCGAAGGCCAGTTCGACATCCTGCATGAGAGCCAGAGCGCCCTGAAACCTGACCCTTATGCCGTTGCGCCACGCCTGAATGACTGGTCCAGCACTGCCGGGAGACCGCTATGACGTTACGCGCGGCGAAAAAGCGCCAACGCAACGACAGCAGCGCCGGCATCAAGGACCTGCGCGACATCAGTGTGCTGGTGATGCACCCGGACGATGAGGATGGCCGCAACCTGATCGCGCAATTGCAGCGCATCGGCTGCCAGGTGCGCGTGCAATGGCCGATCCCGGAGCGCCTCAATACCGAGGCTGACGTCATCGTGCTGGCGGTTTCGCCGGAAAGCCTGGCGACCAATGCGCCGTGGCTGCTGCACGCCAGCACGCCGCCGATCATTCCGGTGATTGCTTACGAAAACCCGATCATTGTCGAGGCGCTGGTGCAACTGAATGCCTGCTCGGTGATCGCCTCGCCGGTGCGCTCTTTCGGCCTGCTGACCGCGCTGGCGCTGACCCTCAGCCAGTCACGCAAGGCCCGCGAACGCGAAAAGCACGTCAAGCGCCTCGAAGGCCGAATGGCGGTGATGCGTACCGTGCAGCAGGCCAAGATGATCCTGATCGAAACCAAGGGCCTGTCGGAGATTGACGCCTACAACGCCTTGCGCGATCAGGCCATGGCCAAGCGCGAGCCGGTGGAAAAGATCGCCGAAGCCTTGGTGAAAGCCCACGAACTGTTTCAAAAGGCCTGTTCCTGAGTGTCAGCCTGACGGCCTGACCCTCTTCTGCGCGGAGGATGCCATACGCCCTGACTCGGCAGGTATGGATCACCGCGTGGCGACCGGCGTGGACAACGAGGTCCTCCGGAAAAACCTGACTGCCTGATGACAGGCAGTTCTAATCGATCTCTGGAGAACACCCTATGTCCGTAAAACGCCCTGTCAAAGCCGACTTTCTGCTGGCCGCTGAAGATCACGGTTATCACCTGAGCGACAGCCAGATGGAGTCTTTCTTGAACCTGGCAGATGAAACCCTGGGCTCCTACGAAGCCATCGACACGCTCTACGCGGCAACCGTCGCCCAGCAACCGCCACAGCGTGAGTTCAGCAAGGCCAGCGACGCCGAGAACCTGCACGGCGCCTGGTACGTGAAAACCCGCATTGCCGGCGCCGCACAAGGCCCGCTGGCTGGCAAGACCGTGGTCATCAAAGACAACGTGTCGGTGGCCGGCGTGCCGATGGCCAACGGTTCCCTGAGCCTGGACGGTTATGTGCCGTCGCAAGACGCCACGGTGGTCAAGCGCCTGCTGGCGGCCGGTGCCACCGTCGTCGGCAAATCGGTCTGCGAAGACCTGTGCTTCTCCGGGGCCAGTTTCACCGCCGCCAGCGGCCCGGTGAAAAATCCGTGGGACCTGACCCGTAATGCCGGCGGCTCGTCCAGCGGCAGCGCCGTGCTGGTCGCGCTGGAAGAGGTCGACATGGCCATCGGCGGCGACCAGGGCGGCTCGATTCGCATGCCGTCGGCCTGGAGCGGCATCGTCGGGCACAAACCCACTTACGGGCTCGTGCCGTACACCGGCGCCTTTCCGATCGAACGCACCATCGACCATGTCGGCCCGATGGCCAACAGCGTGCGCGATGTGGCCGTGATGCTCGATGTGATTGCCGGCGCCGACGGTCTCGATTCACGGCAGAAAAACCCGCCGGCCGTGGCCTGTGTAGCGACCCTGGACCAGGGCGTGGCCGGCCTGAAAATCGGCCTGTTGCGTGAAGGCTTTGCCATCCCCGGCGTGTCCGAGGACCAGGTCGACGCCATGGTCAAGGCCGCGGTCGCCCAGCTGGAAAGTCTCGGCGCGGTCGTCGGCGAAGCCAGCGCGCCCTGGCATTCGGGCGTGGCCCTGCACATGTGGAATGTCATCGCCACCGACGGCGCGGCGTACCAGATGCTGCAAGGCAACGGCTACGGCATGAACGTCGACGGCTACTACGACCCGGACATCATGAGTTACTTCGGTGCCAAGCGCCGCGAGCATGCCGATGCCTTGTCCAGCAGCGTGCGCGCCGTGGCCCTGACCGGCCATTACAGCCTGAAAAACCTGCACGGCGCCTACTACGCCAAGGCCCGCATGCTGGTGCCCGAACTCACTCGCCAGTACGACGAAGCGTTCAAGGATTTCGATGTACTGGTGATGCCGACCATGCCGTTCGTGGCCACGCCACTGACGCCGGCCGATGCGCCCATCGAAGAGTACGTGCACAGCGCGCTGAACATGCTCACCAACACCGCGCCGTTCGACCTCACCGGCCACCCGGCGACCTCGATTCCGGCCGGCCTGGCCGACGGCTTGCCGGTGGCGATGATGATCGTCGCCCCGCGTTTCAAGGACGCCCTGGCGCTGCGCGTGGCCCAGGCCTACGAACAGGCGCGTGGCGCATTTCCTAAACCACCGCGTGCCTGAGTAAACCCTGCGCCCGGTGCCGGCACGTATGGATCGGCACCGGGCCTTTCAGAATCAAGGAGCCCTTCATGCGATTGACTCGATTTATGCGCCTGACGCTGGGCGCTGCGTTGTGTGTGATGCCGGTGTTTGCGTTTGCCCATCCCGGGCATGCCGAGGCGGGCTTGATGGCCGGCGTGGCGCATCCGTTGACCGGGCTGGATCACTTGCTGGCGATGTTCGCCGTCGGATTGTGGGCGGCGCAGCAAAAGGGCAGCACGCGCTGGATGCTGCCAGTGATGTTTGTGGGTTGCATGCTGTTGGGTGGCCTCCTGGGGTTTGATGGAATGGCGTTGCCCTGGCTGGAAACGGGGATCGCAACCTCCGTGCTCGCACTGGGCTTGCTGGTCGCGGTCGCTGCGCGGCTGCCAACGATTGTTGCCCTGGTGATCACCGGAGTGTTCGGCCTGGCTCACGGCATTGCGCATGGGCTCGAGTTGCCGGAGATGAGCAGCCCGATGGGCTATGCACTCGGTTTTGTGCTGGCGACATCGGCTTTGCATGCAGCCGGGTATGGGCTGGCGCGCTGGCTGCCGGTGGGCAGCGCGGCAGTTATTCGGGTGATTGGTCTGGCTTCAGCGGGTGCGGGGGTCGGGTTGTTGGTGGGGTAAGGATTTATCGTGACTGTATATTTGTACAGCTACGAGACAAATGCCTGATATTTGGTCCTCGTTGACCATGAAAGCCCTCACATCAACTGCAATAACCGGTCGGCGTCAGTAAATACGGGGGGTTGCGGCAATAACCGGTTTTACCCGAGCGTCTGTGAAAATGGCCACGGGCAGTGAAAAAGTGTCGATTTTACCGGGCTTTGAAAATGGCTGTATGTATATACAGTTACGTTTAACCACAAAAAAAGGGCCATCAGGCCCTTTCTTCATTTGAGCGAATCCGCTCAGGACACCCATGACTCCACGGTGTCGGAGCCATGTTCGGCTTTCCATTCTTTCAGGGTCTTGTGATTGCCACCCTTGGTCTCGACCACTTCGCCGGTGTGCGGGTTCTTGTAGACTTTCACCGAACGCGGCTTGCGGGTCGCTTTTTCCGGGGTAGCGGCGACACGAGAAGGCTTGGTATTAGGCTGAGGCTGCAGGATCGAGGTGATGTCCTTCAGGCTCTTGTTGTACTCGCCCAGCAAGGCACGCAGTTTGGTCTCGAATTCAATTTCCTGCTCCAGGCCTTTATCACCCTTCATGGCCTCAAGTGCGGCAAGCTGCTCGGCAAGGTGACGTTCGAGTTGGCGGAATTCAGCGAGTTTAGACATTGTTGCTCCATGCTTTCTGGTGATCAGGTTATGTTGATAAGTAGGACTCTGGTCACAAACACAAGTTGCATGTTTTTTGTTCAGGTATTTATCGGTGGCGACTCAGCCCGTTGCCCAATTTAATGTGGATGATGCAAATCGATGGACTTACGCGATCTTTATTACTTCGAAACCATCGCTGATCTGGGCAATCTGGGACGCGCCGGTGACAAGTTGCATCGCACCCAGCCGGCGTTGTCAAAAAGCATTCAGCGCCTGGAACAGATGCTGGGCACGGCCTTGTTTTTCCGTGAAGGGCGCCGGATGCGCCTGACGCCTGCCGGTGAGTTGTTACTCATCCGGGCGCGGCACCTGCGCCAGGGCGTTCAGGAAACACGCCGCGAAATTCAGGACTTTGCCAAGGGCACGGTCGGTAACGTGCGTCTTGGCTGTGGACCGACAGCGGCGGAATACTTGTTGCCCAGCCTGATTTCATTGTTGCTTGAAACAGCACCCGACCTGACCCTGGAGCTGATCACCGGGCAGAACGATATGTTGCTCAATGCGTTGCGCACCGGGCAACTTGATGTGCTGATTGCGCCGCTGTCGGCGGTCGATGTCGCCCAGTTTGAAACCTTTGCCTTGCTACAAGACGAAGTCGTCGTGGTCGCCAGTGCCGATCATGTGTTGTTTGAACAACCGACAGTGATGGCAGACTTGTGTAACTGGCGCTGGGTGCTGGCCGCGCCAACGGTGGCCACGCGGCGCTGGCTGGATAACACATTTTTCAATCATCAGCTGGACATGCCGAAGATCCAGATTCAGACCAACTCGATCAATATGATGCCGCGCCTTATTACCCATACGCCGCTGCTGAGTTTTATTTCCAGACACAACCTGGGCACGGGCAAGATTGGCGCCACCTTGCGCGAAGTGCCGTTACCGCAAACCACCATGAAGCGCAGCTTCGGCGTGGTGATGCGCCGCGAAGCCTATGTTTCACCGCCCACCGCGTACGTGGTTGATTTACTCAAGCGCGAAGGCACCGCCTTGTTTACGGATCACGCCGACTCAGCCTGAGTCTTTTCCCGGAGTGTTACCCATTGCCCCAGCGTGGGAGACGTGTGGGAACTGGTATTCCTTGAATTCATAGTTGAATAAAAAAGCGGAAATAGATTTATACGAGCAATCGGTTAAACATGGGGCCATGACAAAACAGGGCATCCCCATGACTTACACCATTCTTGTCACCGCACAACGACTGGCCCCGGCCGGCTTGAACATCCTGCAGCAGCGTGGCTGCCGGGTGTTGTTTGTCCGCGCAGAGCAGGAAGTGGCCGACATCGAGCGGCTGATGGCGACCGAGCCGGTCGACGCCGTGATCTCCCGCACATTCGAACTGAGCGAGCAGGCGATCAACGCTTGTCCGACGCTTAAGGTCATCTGCAAGCACGGCGTCGGCGTGAGCAATATCGACGTTGCCGCCGCCAGCGCCCGAGGGATTCCGGTCTATGTCACGCCGGGCGCCAACGCGCAGTCGGTGTGTGAAATGACCCTGGCCCTGATGTTCGCCGCCGCACGCAAAGTCAGCTGGATGGACAGCGAAATTCGCGCCGGGCGCTGGTCCCGTGCGCAAGACGGGCTGGAGTTGAGCGGGCGCACGCTGGGCCTTGTGGGCTTCGGCCAGGTGGCGCGCAAGGTCGCCAGGGTGTGTCAGGCGCTGGGCATGTCCGTGCGGGTTTACGACCCGTTTCTCGACACCCGAAGCGATTTGCACGGCGCTGTGGCCGTGGATTCGTTGGCCGAATTACTCGGCCAGAGCCAGGTGCTGAGCCTGCACGTTCCGCTCACGGCACAGACCCGCGACCTGATTGGCGCCGCCGAGCTGGCACAGCTGCCGGAAGGCGCGCTGCTGATCAATACCGCACGTGGTGAGGTGGTGAACGAAGCGGCGCTGGTCGATGCCTTGCGCAGCGGGCAGCTGTACGCCGCCGGCCTGGACACCATGGCGATTGAGCCGCTGCCATCCGACAGCCCTTTGCTGGCGCTGGATAACGTCGTGCTCACCCCGCATGTCGGCGGCTCGACCCCGGCGGCGCTGGCCGCCATGGCCCGTGACGCGGCCACCCACGTTCTGGCCCTGCTCGATGGCCAGCCGGTGCCGCGCACCGCGTGTGTCAATGCTGACCATCTTCCCCTCTGACCGGAGATTCACCATGACTGTTTCTGCCCTTAACGACTGGCCCACCGGCTACCGCATCAACCCGCGCAACGCCCACCTGAGCGCTGAGCTGATCGAGGCGTTTCGCAGTATTCCCGTGGCGGTGGCGGGCGATTGCCTGGGCCGCAACATCGGGGCCAGGGGCTTGCACATTTACCACGGCGACCTGTCGCTGAAACTCTGTGGCCCGGCGTTTACCCTGCGTGTGCGGCCCGGTGACAACCTGATGGTGCACAAGGCGCTGATGATGGTGCAGCCCGGCGATGTGCTGGTCATCGACGGTGCCGGCGATATCAGCCAGGCGGTGATTGGCGGGCTGGTGCGCACCACGGCCTTGAGGGTGCAGTTGGGTGGCATCGTCATCGACGGTGCCGTGCGTGACCTTGAAGAACTGGCCGAAGGCATCCTGCCGGTGTTTGCGGCAGGGCATACCCATCGCGGCCCGAGCAAGGACGGCCCCGGCGAAATCAATGTGCCGATTGCCTGCGCAGGTTTATGCGTCATGCCCGGCGACCTGATGCTGGGCGATGCCGATGGCGTGCTGGCGGTGCCGCAGGCGGATGTCGCGGCGCTGCTGCCCAAGACCATCGCGCACCTTGAGCGCGAAGCCTCGATTCGCGAGACCAATCGTCTTGGCACGGCCGACCCGGAACGCTTCGACGCGTTGTTACGCGCCAAGGGGCTGCCGGTCTGACCTGACCTGTTGCAAGACACCCGCAAAGAATCACCCGGACAAAACCAAAAAAAAGAGGGAACCCATGCTGACGATTCTCAGCTATACGATGATCACCTGCTTCATGTACCTGGTCATGAGCCGACGCCTCTCGCCGTTGGTGGCCCTGATGTTGGTGCCCGTGGTCTTCGCCTGCATCGGCGGCTTTGCCTCAGGGCTTGGGCCGATGATGATCGACGGGGTGAAGATGCTGGCGCCCACCGGCATCATGCTGACCTTCGCGATTCTGTACTTCTCGATGATGACCGACGCCGGGCTGTTCAACCCGCTGGTCAAGCTGATCCTGAAGATCGTCAAGGGCGATCCGCAACGCATCGTGATCGGCAGCGCGATTCTGGGTATTTGCGTGGGCCTGGATGGCGACGGCGCGACAACGTACATCATCACCACTGCCGCGCTGTTGCCACTGTACCGGCGCACCGGCATTCGCCTGCAAGTCATGGCGACGGTGCTGCTGCTCAGCAACGGCGTGATGAACATGCTGCCCTGGGCCGGGCCGTTTTCCCGCGCCGCCAGCGCCATGCATGTCGACATTGCCGACCTGTTCATGGAAATGCTGCCGATGATGCTCGCGGCCGTGGTGTGGGTGGTCTTTGTCGCCTTTCTGCTGGGGCGCATGGAAAAACGCCGCCTGGGCGTGATCGAACTGCGCGAAGGCGAGGGCATGGATCACTTCAAGGAATCCGCCCCCGGCGACTGGCGCTTTGCGTTCAATGCCGTGCTGACCATCACCCTGATTGCCTGCATGGTCATGAGTGTCTTGCCGTTGCCGATCCTGTTCATGCTGGCCTTCGGTCTGGGCGCGGTAGTGAACTTCCCGAAAATCGAAGAACAGAAAGCCTTGATCGCGCGCCACGCCGACAACGTGATGCTGGTGTCGCTGTTGATTTTTGCCGCCGGCATCTTCGTCGGCATCATGAGCGGCACCGGCATGATCAAGGCCATTTCCGAAAGCCTGATCTACATCATTCCGCAATGGGCCGGGCAATACATGTCGCTGATCACCGCGTTGATCAGTCTGCCGGGCACCTATGTGCTGACCAACGATGCGTTCTATTTCGGCATCCTGCCGATCCTTGCCGACACCGCCAGCCACTACGGCATCGGGCCGATGGAAATGGCCGTCGCCGGGCTGATCGGGCAACCGGTGCATGTGCTTAGCCCGCTGGTGGCCTCCACCTATTTGCTGTGCGGTTTGCTGGACGTCGATTACGCCAATAACCAGCGTATTTCGTTCAAGTGGTCGCTGGGCACGGTCGGGGTGATGTTTGTGATGTCGCTGCTGATCGGCGCGCTTTCCATCCTGCATTAACAAGTTGCCGGGGCTGTTTGTCACGGCGCTGGTGCCCAACCCAAAGCGCTGATTCAGGCCAATGAGAAAAAGTATGTAGCGAAGTTCTCGGCCTCCAACGATACCGTCAGTGTCGTGAAGTCCGAGTTCATCATGATGCGCCTGGCGGGTCTGGCGGGACTGAACGTTGCGCCCGTGCAGCTACAGAGTGTGCTGAACAAGGACATTTTGTTGATCGAGCGGTTTGACCGCTACAGGGCAGCTACGGGCGGCTGGGCAAGCCAGGGCATGTTGATCATGGGCCAGGCCAACCAGAGCCAGATAGCGCTGTGCCTGGAGGCTGCACACCTGTTTTTGCTCGATCGAGGCGCTGCTCGGTCTATTGTCCTCGCGCAGCTTGAGACGGTGCGGCAACATTGGTCGGCCGTGTGCGACGAGGCGAACATCAGCGTCGTCGACAGGAATGTGCTGGCGACCCGACAGATGTTGAATCCGTTCGTGTTCGAGCAGTTACCGGAAGCGGACAGGGACATCGCGCAAAGAGCGGATGAGATCAGGCCTGGCCTGGCGGCGGCAACGTTAGGTTCATTTGATGCAAAGCATTAACTCAACCGTTGCAGATAAGCCATTGTCTGCGCCGCAAAGACGCTGACCGACAAAGGAATCTGCTTGCGGCTCGGGTACACAATCGACAGGTCATTGTCTTTCTCGTTGTACTCCGGCAGCACGCGAACAAGGCGTCCACTGGCCAGGCTGCTGCCAAGGATGGATTCGGGCAGCAGGCATATTCCCAGTCCGGCCAGTGCGGCTTTCAGTTGCGAGCGAGCCGTGTTGGCACAGAACCGTCCGTTGACGACTGCCTGGATCGCACCGTCCGGTCCCTGCAGGTTCCAGACGCTGGACCCGGCCGGGCTTGAAGGCCGGATACAGGTGTGCTCGCTTAGCGCAGGCACATCCTTGGGGTAGCCATAGCGTTCAACGTAGTCAAGACTCGCCGCCAGGACGCGACGGCTCGTAGTGACCTTGCGTGCCACCAGACTTGAATCCGCCAGTGAGCCCGCGCGAAAGGCCAGGTCTATGCCTTCGGCAATCATGTCGATGCGTAAATCGCTGAGGACAAACTCCAGGGTGATTTTTGGATGACGTGCGAGAAAATCGGCGACGAAATCCATCTGCAGAAACTCGAAAAAATCCGCTGGCGCCGCCACTCGAACCCTGCCGGATGGCTCGTGGCTGCCTTCCGAAAGCTGACGCGAAGTGGCCAACAGGTCTGATATCTGCGCCGCCGTGCGCTTGTAAAGCGCTTCGCCTGCATCTGTCAGGACCAGTTTGCGCGTGGTTCGGTGCCAGAGCCGCACGCCCATGGCTTCTTCCAGCAGTTTCATGCGCCTGCTCAGGGTATTGGACGGTGCGCCAGTGCGTCGGGCAGCGCCTGCAAAGCTGCCTGCATCCACGATCTGTACAAAGAGAGACAGGTCGTTGAGATCAATCATGAGATTCAGCCAGATATGGACGAGTGAAACGTGATAATAGGGGCTAATCAGAGCAATCGCCATTTCCTAACATGACGGTATCAAGGCCCGGACTGACGAAGGGCCAGACCATCAATGTCAGAGGAACACGCCATGAAGACAGCCACTCTTGAAGTCGCCACCGCCCACCGTCAGATCATTCACCGCACCACAGGTACACGTCACGGGCCTATAACGCGGTTAATGAGTCCTTCGGATCTTGGGCAACTTATCAAGCCGTTTGTATTTCTCGACCTGGTGGAAGGTGAGAGCTCGTTTACCAATGGCATGGGTTTGCACCCGCATTCGGGAATTGCCACGGTCACGCTGATTACTGAAGGTAACCTGAGGTACGACGTTGCAGGCAGCGGCTCGGGGTTGATTGACTATGGCGGCGTGGAATGGATGCGCGCAGGTGGCGGGGTTTGGCATGGCAAGGAAATGACTCAGGGTACGTCCGCGCGCATCCAGGGTTTCCAGTTATGGATAGCACTGCCGCCCGAGCTCGAACTTGCGGCGGTAGACAGCCAATACATCGAGGCGAACCTGATGCCGATAGCCGGACCGGCCACGGTGATTCTGGGAGAATATTCGGGCGCTCGCAGCCCCGTGCGCTCCCCTGAAGGCGTGAATTACTTGCTGGTGAAACTCAGTGCCGGGCAGTCCTGGACCTATGCGCCGCCCCAAGGTCATGCGTCATTGTGGCTAAGTGTCAGCCGTGGAGCGCTGTCTGCTCCAGAGTTGATTGAGGCGGGCGAGATGGTGGTATTCGCACCCGGCCGTGGGTCAGTGACCCTTGAGGCCGTTCGAAATGACACGGTGTTCATCGTAGGCTCGGCGGTGCCTCATCCTTACGACTTGGCGCTTGGACATTATTCCGTGCACACCCACCCTGATGCACTGCGCGCCGGGGAGAAAAAGATTGCCGAAATCGGTATTCGGGTACGCGAGTATCAACGCCGTGCCGATCCAGGCGCGCGGGTGCCGGTCTTCGAATGAGTGGCCTGCAAATTGCTACGAATGGGGCGGTGTTACCGACACCGTTTCCATGAACAGCTGTCGTGGAGTCCATCCATGCGTTCCGCAAAGCCTTTGGCGTTGTCCCACGAACCGTGTTGTACAGAAATGACTGAGACCTGCGCCGACAAAGGCACCATTTCCGTACTTCTGGTCCATGAAGCGTTGCTGGAGTTGCGCCAGCGCGGCGGCAACGCTACCGAACTGCTGACGCAAGCCGGAATTGCTCCGCAACTGCTCGCCAACCCGTTCGGGCGGGTCTCGTCGCAACGCTATGGCCAGCTCTGGCGCCTGATTGCACAGGCCATGGACGATGAGTTTTTTGGCATGAACGCGCGGCGAATGAAATCGGGCACCTTTGCCTACATGACGCGCACCGCGCTGAAAGAGTCCACCCTGGGTGCCGCGCTGGAGGGCATGCTGCGCTTGCTAAATCTGGTGTTCGATGACTTTTCGCCGCGGCTGGTCAAGCAGAATGGCCTGGCGGAAATCACCTTGATCGAAACGCAACCTCAGCCATGCCGGGCCTTCAGCTACTTCACCTTGTGGTTGATGGTCCACGGCTTGCTGTGCTGGCTGGCCGGGCGGCGTATTCCCATTCTCGGGGTCGACCTGCGCTGTGAGGCCCCGGAGTTCATCGACGATTACCGGGTCATGTTCAGCGCCAACCTGCGCTTTTCAAGACCCTGTAGCCGCTTGCTGTTCAATGCCGATTTTCTGCAATTGCCGGTGCGTCGCACGTCACATGACCTCAAGCGTTTTCTGGCCGGTCTGCCAGAGAACATTCTGGTCCGTTACCGCGACCCTCAGAGTCTGGCAGCGCGCATCAAGGCCTATCTGCGCAGCGTAAAGCCCGCCCGCTGGCCAGACATGGAAGCGCTTGCCAGCCACTTCTATATGGCGTCGTCGACACTGCATCGCAAACTGGCTCTGGAAGGGCAGTCCTTCCAGAGTCTCAAGGACCAGGTGCGGCGAGATCTGGCCGTCGCGCGGCTGGACAGCGGCGAGGGTAACTTCACCGAGCTGGCGCTTGAGCTGGGGTTCGCCGATACCAGCGCCTTTTACAAGGCCTTCAAGAAGTGGACCGGCCTGGCGCCCGGCCAATACCGCTCGCTGATGTACGCGCAGACATCGTAGCGGCGCCAATTGCCTGCGGCCTGTCAAATCCTCTCTGGATAGTCGATACCTTTCGACATTGCCGCCTTGTTCGTCAGGCGTGATGATTCCGGCACTCCAACAACAAAAACCGGGAGGCCAGTCATGCGCGACTATTTCGATGCAGCCTTTGAATTCGATTACTTGAATGCTGTTTCTACCACCCTGACGGGTGAGCTTGATGCGCTCAATGCCTGCGTCGAATGCTGCGACCGGCACGCTGATTCAGGCCGTGTGGCCCTGCATTGGGAAGGGCGCAATGGTGAACGGGCGGTCTGGACATTCGCCCAGCTGCAAGAGGCTTCGGCACGCTTCGCCCATTACCTGCAAAGCGTCGGCATCGGCCCTGGCGACTGCGTATCGGGCATGCTGCCGCGATGCCCTGAACTGCTGATTGTCATTCTCGGAACATGGCGAATCGGCGCGGTGTACCAGCCGCTGTTTACCGCCTTCGGCCCCAAAGCCATCGAGCATCGGGTCAAGGGTTCCGGGTCAAAGCTGGTGGTCACCGATCCTGGTAACCGCAGCAAACTCGACGAGTTCGACCACGCCTTGCGCGTGCTGACCGTCGGCGCCGATTTCCAGACAGAACTGGCAACCCAGGACACTCGCTTTGAGCCGGTGATGCGCTGTGCCGATGACCCGTTCCTGTTGATGTACACCTCTGGCACAACCGGGCTGGCCAAGCCATTGACCGTGCCGTTGAAGGCGATCGTGGCCTTCGTCAGTTACCTGCGCAGTGCGGTGGATCTGCGTCCTGAAGACAACTTCTGGAACCTGGCCGACCCAGGCTGGGCTTATGGGCTTTATTACGCGGTCACCGCGCCGCTCGCCATGGGCCACGCGACCACCTTTTACGAGGGGCCGTTCAGCGTTGAAAGCACCTGCCGCATCATCAATGAATACGCGATTACCAACCTTGCAGGATCGCCCACCGCGTTTCGCCTGTTGCTGGCCGCACGCCAGGAAGTGCAAGCCTGCATCAGCGGCCGCCTGCGGGTAGTGAGCAGCGCGGGAGAGCCGCTGACTCCCGAGGTTATCCGCTGGTTCAACGATCACCTGGGTTGCACCATCCATGACCATTACGGGCAAACCGAACTGGGCATGGTGCTGTGTAATCATCACGCGCTGGCGCACCCGGTGCGCCTTGGCGCTGCGGGCTTCGCCATGCCCGGACACCGCGTGGTCGTAGTCGACGAGAACCATCACGAACTGCCTGCCGGCGTCCCCGGCACGCTGGCGCTGGACATGCAGCAGTCGCCGCTGTTCTGGTTTCCCGGCTATCTGGGCATGGCGACCCGGTCGTTTGTGGGCCGCTACTACCTGAGCGGAGACACCGTCGAGCTTAATGAAGACGGCAGTATCAGCTTTGTCGGACGGGCCGACGATGTGATCACCACCTCGGGCTATCGGGTCGGCCCCTTCGATGTGGAGAGCGCATTGATGGAGCACCCGGCCGTTGTCGAGGCGGCCGTGATCGGCAAGCCCGATCCTGAGCGCACTGAACGGGTCAAAGCCTTTATCGTGCTGCAGGCCGGTTATGCCGCCACCTGCGAGCTCGCCGAAGACTTGCAGCAGTACGTGCGCAAGCGCCTGTCTGCGCATGCCTACCCGCGCGAGATCGAGTTCGTCGCCGAAATACCGAAAACCCCCAGCGGCAAGATTCAGCGCTTTCTGCTGCGCAATCAGGAAGTCGCCAAGGCAAACGCGGCGGCCACTCATTGATCCAGAGGAGTTGATAACGTGCGTATCGAACATTCGGTTTTTCTGATCACCGGCGCCGGTTCCGGCCTGGGACTGGCGACGGCGCGTGAATTGTTGGGGCAGGGCGGACGTGTGCTGCTGGTGGACATCAATGCAGAAGCGGGCGCGGCCCGGGCGGATGAGCTGGGTGCCGGCGCGGTGTTCTTCAAGGCCGACATCACCAGTGAACAGCAGGCTCAAGCCGCTGTGTCCGCTGCCATCGATAACTTTGGTGGCCTGCATGGGTTGATCAACTGCGCAGGCGTGGCCCCGGCAGAAAAAGTATTGGGCCGTAACGGCGCCCACGGCCTCTCCAGCTTTCGGCGCACGATCGAGATCAACCTGATCGGCAGCTTCAACATGCTGCGCCTGGCTGCCGAAGCCATGGCGCAGGGACAGCCAGATGAAGGTGGCGAGCGAGGCGTGATCATCAATACCGCCTCGGTCGCCGCCTTTGACGGGCAAATGGGCCAGGCGGCATATGCCGCCTCCAAGGGCGGCGTAGCGGCCATGACCCTGCCCCTGGCGCGCGATCTGGCGCGCTCGGGCATACGGGTGATGTGCATTGCGCCGGGCATCTTCGAAACCCCGATGATGACCGGCATGCCTGCGGACGTTCAGGCCTCACTGGCTGCCAACGTGCCGTTTCCGCCGCGTTTGGGGCGTCCGCCGGAGTACGCCGCATTGGCCCGCCATATCATCGAAAACAGCATGCTCAACGGTGAGGTCATCCGCCTGGATGGCGCGCTGCGCATGGCTGCCAAGTAAGGAAAACGCTATGTACAACGACCCTGTCGTGATTGTCAGCGCCGTACGCACGCCCATGGGCGGCTTTCTTGGCGACTTCAAGGACCTGAGCGCGCCGCAACTGGGTGCGGCCAGTAACCGCGCAGCCCTGGAGCGTGCCGGTGTGCCGGGTGACGCCGTTGATGAAGTGATCATGGGCTGCGTCTTGCAGGCCGGTCTCGGCCAGGCGCCTGCGCGCCAGGCTGCACTGGGCGCCGGCCTGCCGCAGAGTGTGGCCTGTTCCACCGTCAACAAGATGTGCGGCTCGGGCATGCAAGCGGTGATGTTCGCGCATAACCAGTTGCTGGCCGGCAGCGCCTCGGTGGTGCTGGCGGGCGGGATGGAAAGCATGTCCAACGCGCCGTATTTGCTGGAGCGTGCCCGCGCCGGCTATCGCATGGGGCATGGCAAGGTCCTGGATCATATGTTTCTCGACGGCCTGGAAGACGCCTACGACAAGGGCCGGCTGATGGGCGAATTCGCCGAAGCTTGTGCCCAGGACTATGGCTTTACCCGCGAGCAGCAGGACGCCTTTGCCATCGCCTCGCTGCTGCGTGCGCAAAAGGCCATGGAGGAAGGCCGCTTCGATAGCGAAATCGTTGCTGTGCAAACCCCGTCACGCCGCGAATCCGTGACGGTCAGCCGCGATGAACAACCGCCCAAGGCGCGCATTGACAAGATTCCTGACTTGAAACCGGCCTTTCGCGAAGGCGGGACGGTGACGGCAGCCAACTCCAGCTCCATCTCCGATGGCGCCGCCTCGCTGCTGCTGATGCGCCTGTCCGAGGCCGAAAAACGTGGGCTCAAGCCGCTCGCCAGAATCGCAGGGCATGCCTCGTTCGCCCAGGCACCGGGCCTTTTCACTACCGCGCCAGTCGGCGCTATCCAGCGACTGATGACGCGTGTCGGCTGGACTTTGGATCAGGTGGACCTGTTCGAGATCAACGAAGCCTTTGCCGTGGTGCCGATGGTGGCCATGCGTGACCTGAATATTCCCCACGACGCGCTCAATGTCCACGGCGGCGCCTGCGCGCTGGGTCACCCGATCGGTGCTTCCGGGGCCAGGATTCTGGTCACGCTGCTCAATGCACTCAGCCAATACGGCCTCAAGCGCGGGGTGGCGGCGGTGTGTATCGGCGGTGGCGAGGCGACTGCCGTTGCTATCGAATGCATGAACTGAGGACAGCGCAATGATTCCATCAGAACAGGACCTGCAAATCCGCGACATGGCCCGGCAGTTCGCCCAGGAGCGGCTCAAACCCTTCGCCGCCGAGTGGGACCGGGAGCACCGCTTCCCGGCAGAGGCTCTGGCCGAAATGGCGCAACTGGGCTTTCTCGGCATGCTGGTCCCGGAACAATGGGGCGGGGCGGCCACCGGGCATCTGGCCTACGCCATGGCCCTGGAAGAGATTGCCGCCGGTGACGGCGCGTGCTCGACGATCATGAGCGTGCACAACTCGGTGGGCTGCATGCCGATTCTCAAATACGGCAGCGAGGCGCAAAAGCAGCGCTTCTTGCAGCCCTTGGCCACCGGGGAAATGCTCGGCGCCTTCGCCCTCACAGAACCCCAGGCCGGCTCCGATGCCGGAGACTTGCGTACCCGCGCGCGCCTGGACGGCGACCACTATGTGCTCAATGGCGCCAAGCAGTTCATCACCTCCGGCCGTCATGCCGGGATGGTCATCGTCTTCGCCGTCACCGATCCCGACGCCGGTAAAAAAGGCATCAGTGCCTTTATCGTCCCCACCGATACGCCGGGCTATCAGGTGGTGCGGGTAGAAGAAAAACTCGGCCAGAACGCCTCGGACACCTGCCAGATCCAGCTCGACGATGTCCGTGTGCCGGTCTCGCTGCGGCTGGGCGAGCCGGGCGAGGGCTACCGCATTGCCTTGTCCAACCTTGAAGGCGGACGCATGGGCATCGCCGCCCAATCGGTGGGCATGGCCCGCGCCGCGTTTGAAGCCGCGCGTGACTATGCCCACGAGCGCAAAACCTTTGGCAAGCCGATCATCGAACACCAGGCCGTAGCGTTTCGCCTCGCTGACATGGCGACACACATCGCCGTCGCCCGGCAGATGGTGCATCACGCCGCCAGCCTGCGCGACGCCGGCTTGCCCTGCCTGGTCGAAGCGTCGATGGCCAAGCTCTTCGCCTCGGAAATGGCGGAAAAAGTCTGCTCGGCGGCCCTGCAAACCCTCGGCGGCTATGGCTACCTGAAAGACTTTCCCGTAGAGCGCATCTACCGCGATGTGCGGGTTTGCCAGATCTACGAAGGCACCAGCGATGTACAGCGCATGGTGATTGCCCGAAACCTGTAGCACCCATGAGGTGACCCATGAACTACCAGACCCTGTTGATGGAACAGGTCGGCGCTGTCGGCCTGCTGACCCTGAACCGGCCGCATGTGCTGAACGCCATCAATACTCAACTGATTGATGAACTAAACCATGCACTCGACGCTCTGGAAGGCGACCCGGGCATTGGCTGCATCGTGCTCACCGGCTCGCCCAAGGCATTTGCCGCCGGCGCCGACATCAAGGAAATGGCTGAACTGTGCTTTCCCGCCACCTACCTGGACGACTTGCTCGGCCGCTGGGACCGCGTGGCGCAGCGCCGTAAACCGATCATTGCCGCCGTCGCCGGCCACGCACTGGGCGGCGGTTTCGAACTGGCCTTGATGTGCGACTTCATCATCGCCGCTGACAATGCGAGGTTTGGCCTGCCGGAAGTCAGACTGGGCGTCATTCCTGGCGCCGGAGGCACCCAGCGCCTGACCCGCCTGGTGGGCCGTGCCAAAGCCATGCAGCTCTGTTTGACCGGCCGCAGCCTGGACGCTGCGCAAGCCGAACGCTACGGCCTGGTTGCCCAGGTGGTTGCGCCTGACGATCTGCTTGCCGTGGCCATGGACACCGCCAGTTGCATCGCCGCGCAGTCGCGAACAGCGGTGCTGATGCTCAAGGAATGCGTGAACCGCGCAGACGAAACCTCATTACATGAAGGCGTGCGCTTTGAGCGGCGGCTGTTTCAGTCCGTGTTTGCGACGGCAGACCAGAAGGAGGGGATGTTGGCGTTTTTACAGAAGCGTGCGCCGTCGTATTGACCTATGAATCGGTCTTGACGAACTTCAGACAAAAGCCCGGGCGCATCTTCAGTTGCTGCACGGGCTCGACAGACTCCTTTTCACCTTGGGTCTTGAGGACCCGGACACCGCAATATTGCTTCTCGAACGTACTGAACAGGAATTTCTGCGTGGGCCCGCTCCAACTGCCGGCCTGTACGGTATAGGTCGCGCCTTGCTCGGGAACGAGCGAGAAGGGCACCTGGCAGACTGTGTCACCGCTGCTGTGCGCATACATCAGCACCAGTTCTTCGCCTACCCGCACCGGAGTATCGAAGAAACCATTGGCACCCGGTGCGGGGGTATAACCGGCATAACAGCCGTTTTCGCCAATACTGATCAAGCGCAGAGAAGTGCCAGCAGAGTGTTCCAGGCGCACCGTGGCCGAAGGTTCTTCAGGCTTGGGGAACGTATATTGTTTGCCCATCATCAATGAACTGCACCCCGCCATGGTCACGGCGGTTGCCAGTAACAGACAGGTGCCAAGAGTCTTGTAATTCCGGTGCATCGATCACTCCCTGATGATTAGCGTATGAATAGCAAAGCCGCTCGCTATGACTCTGGAATACTTGATGAGTTCTTGGCTCGGTATGTTAAAACACTCGTTTTGCAGGCAGCATCACTGAATGAATCGTCCACTTTTTGTTTCTCTGGATGGGCCCAAGGGCACCGGCAAAACCACGCTGCTGGAGGCTGTTACCAAAGCCCTGAGAATCGACAACAAGAAGGTGATCCGGCTGTGCGAGAGAAAGAACGACCCTTACAGGGCTGAGACAATGGCCCTCGTCAACCAACTCGCCCGACATCCCGACCAGGGTCTGGAGCGTCAGGTGTGTGAGCGCCTGGCGGATAGCCGTGCCTGGATTTCCCGCCACGTACTGCCTGAACAGCCAGCGGACAGCATCATCCTGATTGATCGCTGGTACCCCTCCGATGCCGCGTTTCGCCGGACCGTCCCGTTTGCAGAGATTCTGCAGTTGAACATCGAACGTAACGTGCAAGTGCCCGACCTGCATGTCGGGGTTGTTACCGACCCGGAAATTTCATGGGCGAGGGCAGCGGCACGCTCGCGTGGCCTGGGCAGTACGGTGCTGCATAACCTGGAAGAACATGTCGCCAGTACCCAGTCGTTCGAGCGAGCGGTTGCTGATAACGGCTGGGTGTTGTGCCGTAATGAAGGAACGATCGAAGAGGCAACGATGCAGGTGGTTGCTGAGATTTATAGAGTGCTCTGATGCACATTGAGCTAAAAAAGGAATTTTTTCTGATGCCTCGTACCCGTTTAGGCAAGATCCTCGTTAGTAAGCCTGCCACGTTAGCCATTTTTGTACTGAGCACTTTCATCGCGATTTTCATTAATGCGTTCGGTTATCCCGTCACGGCGGCCGTGGTTTTCCTAACGTTTGTCACTGCTGACTTTATTCTGATTCTGGAAAGCCCGGATGAGCGTTTCATCAAGGGCATGACGGTCATTATGTATGGGTTACTGATTCAGTTCCTTTACCAGATCCTCTTCAGTAAATCCGTCAGCGCGTCATATTGGGCTGAGAATTTGAACATGGCCGTTCAGGCAATCATGTTAGCGGCAAGCGGTGCCGGCGGGAGTCTGATCGCCGCCTACGGAGACCGCAACTCGACGGATGCCGAGGTGCATGCGGCCAAGCATGTAACCATCGACCACAGTCAGCAGATGGAACTCCTGATTCACAAGCTTGATCGGATGGAACGTCGATTTAGCCGCTTGATGTTCGCCCTCGTGATCGCCGCCACTGTGACGATCATTGTCATGCTCATCATTACTCGGTGAGTGGGCACAACATCTAAAATCTGGAGGAGACATGGCAGACCACGATTTTGAACAGCTGCTCGAGACGGCCATGCAGGAACTCATGGCCAAGCAGGAAGGGCTTCAGCGCGATTTCGGGCTGGGTGATATGGCGCGCTGGTGGCTGGACCAGCCCAGCGGCACGATCCAGTTCTTCGATGAGCAAGACAGGCTGGCGGTTGAGGCTCGGATACTCAACATCGGCTCTTTTGCGCCCAAGACCGATACGTGGAAATGGGCATGGAGCAATCCAACCGTTGAGCCGGGCCTTCGCGAGAAAGCACTTCAGTTGAAGCAACTGGAGGAGACCACCGGCATTGCACTGTTTGGCGTCGAAGAAGCATTCCCCATTGAAGACGAAAGTATGGCGTGGGAGCTGGCGGCGATTGCGGTTCATCATTTTAAAGCGGTGGGTTGCTATCGGGCGCCATCAGGGGAAGGTGGACCGGTTGTGTATCTGGCGTTGACCAAGGTTGATCAGGTTAGCTATCAGTAACCTTGGTGATAACGCAGAATTGCGATAGGGGCTTGATGCTTACTTCCCATATCCGAAACACTCAATCCTATAATTCTGCTGCAGCTAATCGTATCGTAGCTTTCGCGATTCTCTCACCTCAGCACTCCGTGTGTTTGAACCCTGCCCGGCGATGATCACGTTGCGGATATACTCAGTCCAAAGCCAGAGTGACATGGTGCGAAGCTCATCGTCTCGGCTACATAGCATGCACTGTAGAGGTTTATTTTGGCGGAATCAGGCGGCCCGGCAACTCAGGCGGGCATCAGGTATCAAGATGAGGTCGCGGCGCTCTATCTGGGGCGGATGCTTGACCCGCGAGAGCGGCCAAAATATGACCAGCCAATAGATCTGAGGATCGAAGCCCCTAAGGACGTTGATGATTTTGTCATCCGATTCGCGGACGGCTTCCGTCGTTTTTTCCAAGTCAAAATTTCGCTTGAGGCCAGTGGGCAAGCTTGGAAGGCTCTATGGCATTCGTTTGGTCGGCAGATAAATTCTGACTTCTCCACAGGTGATCGTATTGAGCTTGTCTTGGGAAGACCTTCACAGCTCGCCTCAGACTTAATAGAAATCACGAAAAGGATGAAAAGTTCTGACCTCCCAGAATGGCTTGATCGACTGACTTCTAGCCAAAAAACCATAGTGCGCTCTATCCAGCGTTTGCTTAAAGCTGAAATAGAGGAGGTGTGGAAAATTCTAGTGTGCCTAGACGTACAGGTGTGGCCCTCTGATGCACTTGAGCGAGATTATGCACCACTATGGATTCCTCCGTCCTCGGTCACTGCGGCTAAGCTTTTCAAAATATTAGCCTCCATGGTCTGGGAGGGTGCTGATGTCCGCATACGATTTGATGGGCCTACTCTCTATGAACGCCTGCGAGGTGAAGCCAAGATTATCATTCAGGACGCCCCTAGCTGGGGTAGTGCGCAGTATCGCGAAGCAGTAAGCAGGCTGTCAGTGATTGATGTACCCGGAACTGAGTTCAGACGGCCCATTGATGGATCGTATCTGTGGCCTCAGTGTCTACAATACGACCGTAATCGGGTTCCGGATTTCGACGATGATCTTCCGGGCTCAGGAAATATAATTTCTATGGGCAGAGTGGATCTCCTATCCTTTCCAAGCGCAGACCTCAAGGGGATTGTACTTGTCGCAGGCCCTGGTTTTGGGAAGACCACTCTCGTCCATGCGATCGCGCATAGATGCGCAAGTTATAATCTTCTGCCAGCGGTCATATCGGTCACGAAGCTCTCCGATTCAGATCTAGGTATCGCGGAATACCTATCAGAAGTCTTGAATAATGAGTTCGACGTACAAATTGACTGGCGTCTTGCTGCGACTACTGGGTTGCTTGTACTTTTCATCGATGGTTTAGATGAGGTATCCAGTGAGCGACGTCAATCAGTCCAAGAACGGCTTGACGTCTATCGTGCTCGTTATCCTGGAGTACGCTGGCTGATGACCGTCAGGGACGCCGCAGCATTTGCCCCTCCTGAAGGTGCGACGGTTCTTGAGCTTGCGCCTCTCCAAGATGAGGACATACAGCGATACGTTGATTTTTACAGACCTGGTGAAGCTGGAATCGCTGAGCTGCTGCTCGGTCGGATGGCTGCCCGACCAGATCTCGCTCATCTTGCCCGTATTCCGATTTTTTTGGCGCTTATGCTGGTAATGAAGCTGGAGGACGATAACCTTCGGCGCAGTGATTTGCTCGATTCGTATGTTGAGATGTTGCTTCGGCCAATGAAGCTTGTTCAGCCTGATGAGATCGATACAGGCGTGTTGCGACGTGTTGCTGAAAGAGCTGCATTTGATGCTCTTGAAACGGAAACCATCGGTTTGAATGTACGGGCTTTTGAGCGCTGCATCAGAAACGTCGACTCGACTCTAAAGCCGGATAAGGTAAGAGATGCGTTACTTAGACGTGGCGTGCTGCGCAAGGACGGGTTTATCGGGCTGAGATTTCCATTTCCGATCATCCAAGAGTACTTGGCGTCTTCGGAGTTACTTGAGAACCATAGTGAAGGGCTGTCCGCGCGCTTATCGATGATCGCTCGTCGACCATGGGCTCAGGCGATGCAGTTTGCCCTAGAGCGGCATGCCAGCCCGGGACGTATAGTCGCGGAAATTCTTGACGGTGAAGACGACGTTTTTCACACCGGCTTGAGATTGGTGGGCCGATGTCTGGCGAATGGAATGAAAATCTCAAGCACGCAACTACATGTGGTAGGAGAGCGCTTCGCAAAAATATGGGGGAGAACGCCATGGAGATCCGCTCGCCTAATTGACGGAATCATAGTAGACGCGCTGTCGTGCCCGTTACACCCTGCAATCAGAGCACGGCTTGGAGATCGGGGGTTACTACATCATGGGGCTGACACAATTGTTGCGCGGCTTCAGGATAATGATCTAACACTTGAGGTTATCAACCAGCTACTTGAGGGCGACATCGAACTTATGCTGAACCTCGGGGAGGTTCAGAAGGAAGTTGATCGTTTAGGGTCAGCTACCTTTGATCTCTATATTTCAAGATGCCGACTTCCTATAACGTCAGAAAAGGAGAAGGAGGCGCTCAGCTGTCTGATCAACCACATGAAGATTGGTTCCATTGAGTTTGAAGTGGCTAAATCTGTTGCTCTGGAAAAAACGCTTCCTGTATCGATTAGGCTTGCTGCATGGAGTAAATCGATGTGTAAACTGCAGCCAGAAATTGAAGAGCTCATTATAGATGGCATTTGCGGAGAGGGGTATCACCCTCAAACGAGTGCGGCGCAAGCATTGTCAAGTGCGGAGGTTGACGTGACTTCTGTAATTCGAATTTTGCACTCAGCCCGGATTCCTCATGAAAACGCCTTGGATGTGATCGAATATCTCATTGCCAGTTGGAAGGAAAGCGGAATGCGTGAAAATATTTACGCAATTAAAAATGCAGATAATTTGCCTGAAGAGTTTCAAGACTTAGCGTCAATTTATCTGCTTGAGGACGGCTGCCCAAGTGTGCTTGAAGCGTTGCTTGATCGTTTCCCTACTATGAGTTGTGAGATGGTTGGCTCCACGATTTCAATGTTTGGGCACTATCTAGAAAGAGAACCCGTGGAAAGAGCAGTATCCATTATCGCGACTAGGGTATGGGATTCTAAATCGCGCTTAGTCTTGGCTAGTGCATTTGTGGCAGGGTTGCTGTATCGAGCTAAAAGGGTAGGGAAGGGAGCAAGTATTATGGAGTTCGTTCCTCCGCATCCTGGACGGACAGCTCCTTTGGCGATGCTAGATGAGTGGGTAATGCGCGAAGACTATACCCCTTGGCAACGACTGCGGATAGGTTTGGATGCTGCTTTTTTGGGTGCACCAAGAGCTATTGAGAAGCTGCGCTCCACTTTTGATTCGGCGATGGATACTCCATCTGAAGACGAGCATATTTGTGCGTCGGTAGCAGGTCGCGCCCTTGAATGTCTTCACTCTCATGGCCAAAAATTCTCACTTAATGAACTTGAACAAATTGCGAGCAATTCAACCCACAATTTAGCTTGGGCTGCTATAGCCGTTATAGCTAAAGGCGGAACGAGAACCGAAGTTGAATGCCTTGTCCGTATTTACGAAACACTAGAGAGCGGGAGTTTGAGATTGGAAATTCTTGGCTTATTGGAATCGCTTAGCGGGCGTTTGGGTATCCGGATTACACGCTTAGGTAAAAAGCTAATTGCGGTGGATTTGGCCTAGCCACCGGAATCTCATTTTTTAGTCGCTAGTGTGGTGTTTCACAAGTACCAATGAAAATCTGGTCTATGCCCATCTGAAACCCACTCGTGAGAGCTGAGCATTTATATGGGCCGACCAGCGACTGTCATTGCCTTGTTTGAAGCCGAAAAATCAGAGCTTCTACGCCGCGTTAAACAGCGTAAGGGCGCGCAGGATGCCTGTGTTCGTGCCGAAACTATCTTGGCATGCGCAGAGGGAGAGTCTGGAAATGCCATTGCCCAGCGCCTCAACGTCAGCAAGGACGTGGTCTCGCGGTGGCGGACGCGCTTTTCGAAATGGGGGTTGATTGGCCTGAACGATGAACATCGCTCGGGTCGCCCGCGCACAATCAGTAATGAACAAGTGCAGAAGGTGGTTGATCAGGTTCTGAAGAGCAAACCAGAAGACGCTAGCCATTGGAGTACCCGGCAAATGAGTTGGGAAACAGGAATATCTCCGGCTAGCGTGATGCGTATCTGGCATACCTTCGGGATCAAGCCTCACCTGGAGAAAACCTTCAAGCTTTCTATCGATCCGCTTTTCGTCGACAAAGTGCAGGACATCGTGGGCCTTTGCTTGAACCCGCCTGAGAGAGCACTGGTGTTATGTGTTGATGAGAAAAGCCAGATCCAGGCGTTGAACCGCACACAACCAAGGCTGCCTTTAGCGCTTGGAAAGCCTGCGACACGTACGCACGATTACAAGCGCCATGGGACGACTTCTCTGTTTGCGGCTCTGGATGTAGCAACGGGCGAAGTCATTAGTCGGTTAAAGCGCCAACATCGCAGTGTCAAATTTCTATCGTTTCTCAAAGAGGTAGATGCCTCGTTACCGAGCGATGTGCCGATCCATCTGATTATGGACAACTACGCAACGCACAAGACCGACAAGGTCAAAGCGTGGCTGGCCGCACGTCCTCGTTACAGCATCCATTTCACCCCCACGTCTGCCTCATGGATGAATCTGGTGGAGCGTTTCTTCTCAACACTGAGCGAGAAATGGATCAAGCGCCAGGCTCATGTCAGCGTGAAGGATTTAGAGGCCTCAATCGAGTACTACCTGGAAACCTACAACCAGAATCCGAAGCTATTTCGGTGGCACAGAAAAGCGGACGAGATCTTGGGTTCCGTAGCTCGTGCAGCAAAAGCATTAGGCAAGTAGTTTTATGCCCTACTTGTGAAACACCACACTAATGCCATGTTGCAAAAATATTCGCTTTTTCTGATAGGGCGCAACGCCTAGGTTATTTCCAGTCCAACGGGACTTTTGAATAAAACGTGGTTTTTTAAATAAAAAGAGGGCCTCGACGCCACTGTCTACTTGCGCGTATTGAGTCTATCGGAAGCCCTGACGGCCTCCGCTCTTGTTTTCTGCCCTCGCATCCGTTGTTCAGCGTTCAACTCGCATCAGAGGCTTCGGCATCGTGCGGCCTGGATTTACTCGCCCTGTCATCCAAGAGTGCATAAAAATGAAACGTGAAAACAAGTTGTTCAAGTCTGGCGCCCTGATACTCGGTGTAACAATGGCTTCTCTGCTTTCGCTTCATGCGAGTGCGGGCGTGACCCTGGAAGCCGTCAAGAAAAAGGGCTTTGTGCAATGCGGTGTCAGCGATGGTTTGCCGGGTTTTTCTTATGTCGATGCCAAAGGAGCGTTCATCGGGTTTGATGTCGATGTCTGTCGAGCGGTGGCGGCAGCCGTGTTCGGTGACGCCAAAAAAGTCAGATACTCCCAGTTGACCGCCAAGGAACGCTTTACGGCGTTGCAGTCAGGCGAAGTTGACATGTTGTCACGCAGTACTACCTGGACATCCTCTCGGGATGCCGCAATGGGGATTCTGTTTACAGGCGTTGCCTACTACGACGGCCAGGGGTTTCTGGTCAACAACAAACTCGGGGTCAAGAGCGCCAAAGAACTTGATGGGGCGACCTTCTGCATTCAGGCCGGCACGGTCACCGAGCTCAACCTTGCCGACTATTTGCGCGCCAACAAAATGAAATACACACCCATTACCTTCGATACCTCCGATGAAAGCTTCAAGGCCCTGGAGTCAGGCCGCTGTGATGTGCTGACCTCTGACCAGTCGCAACTCTATGGACAGCGGCTGAAACTGGCATCGCCCGAAAACTATCTGGTGCTGCCAGAGGTGATCTCCAAAGAGCCTCTGACGCCCGCCGTACGACGTGGCGACGAGGAGTGGTTCGCTGTTGTGCGATGGACACTTAACGCCATGCTCAACGCAGAGGAACTGGGCATCACCTCCAGAAATGTGGCTGACCTGAAAAAGAATTCGACCAACCCCGACGTTGCACGGTTGTTGGGCAGCGAGGGCGCGCTGGGCAAGGACCTGAACCTGCCTGGCGACTGGGTGGTGCAGATCGTTTCTCAGGTGGGTAACTACGGCGAAGCCTTTGATCGAAACTTCGGGGAAGGTAGCGACCTCAAAATCAAACGAGGCCTTAATGCGCTGTGGAACCAGGGCGGTATTCAGTACGCGGCGCCGGTTCGCTGAGTGTCTGAAGGCCTTGGGTACAAAGAGCCTGTCTATCAAGAGCCTGTCTATCAAACGATAAGGTTCTGACTATTAGATCTTTTTAAAAAGGGCGCTAGTCTGAGTAAACGTCTGTGTCAGCGGACGCTGACGGTGGGATGAAGATGACCAAAAGGTGTATCAATCATGTCAACTGAATCGAAATGTCCCTTCAATCATGCAGCGGGTGGCGGCACCACCAATCGAGACTGGTGGCCCAAGCAACTGAACCTGAAAATTCTGCATCAGCATTCCTCTCTCAGCGATCCGATGGGCGAAGGCTTCGATTACGCCAAGGCGTTCAAGAGCCTTGACCTTGAGGCCGTCAAGCAGGATTTGCGCGATGTCATGACCCGGTCTCAGGACTGGTGGCCGGCGGACTTTGGCCATTATGGTCCGCTGTTCATTCGCATGGCCTGGCACAGCGCCGGCACTTACCGTGTCGGTGATGGCCGTGGCGGCGCAGGTGCCGGGCAGCAGCGATTTGCGCCCCTCAACAGCTGGCCTGACAACGTCAGCCTGGATAAGGCACGCCGGCTGATCTGGCCGGTCAAGCAGAAGTACGGGCGCAAGATTTCCTGGGCCGATCTGATCGTGCTCACCGGTAACGTCGCGCTGGAGTCCATGGGCTTCAAGACCTTCGGATTTTCAGGCGGTCGCCCGGATGTATGGGAGCCGGAAGAAGACGTCTACTGGGGTTCCGAGACTGCCTGGCTGGGCGGTGAAGAACGTTACGGTGCGCAAAAGAACATGCAGCAGCCAGGCGACGGCACGCTGGTAGCCGAGCCGCAGCTTCACGGTAACGAAGAGAGCCGCACAGCCCATGGCGAGCGCATTCTGGAAAATCCGCTCGCGGCTGTACAAATGGGCCTGATCTACGTGAACCCGGAAGGCCCGGAAGGTGTTCCGGACCCGGTTGCCTCCGCGAAGGATATACGTGAAACCTTCGGTCGCATGGCCATGAATGATGAAGAGACAGTGGCACTGATCGCGGGCGGTCACGCTTTCGGCAAGACCCACGGTGCAGGTCCTGCCGACAATGTCGGCCCGGAGCCGGAAGCGGCCGGACTTGAAGAGCAGGGGCTTGGCTGGAGAAACACATTCGGCAGCGGCAAGGGCGCTGACACCATCACCAGCGGTCTGGAGGTGACGTGGACGTCGACGCCGACGAAATGGAGCAACGAGTACCTCGAAAACCTCTTTGGCTTCGAATGGGAACTGACCAAAAGTCCGGCGGGCGCACACCAGTGGACACCGAAGAACGGTGCAGGCGCCGGCAAGATTCCGGATGCTCACGACGCTGGCAAGCGACACGCGCCAAGCATGCTGACATCAGACCTGGCGCTGCGCTTCGATCCGGCCTACGAACAGATTTCCCGCCGCTTTCTGGCCAACCCCGAGCAACTGGCCGATGCGTTTGCCCGAGCCTGGTTCAAGCTTACCCACCGTGATATGGGCCCGCTTGCGCGTTATCTTGGCCCGGAAACACCCGCAGAAGAGTTGCTGTGGCAGGATCCGATTCCCAAGGTCGATCACCCGCTGGTTGATGAAAAAGATGTTGCCGCGCTCAAGGCCAGTATTCTCGCCGCAGGGCTCACCGTCTCGCAGCTGGTTTCGACGGCCTGGGCCGCGGCGTCCACGTTCCGCGGCTCCGACAAGCGCGGTGGTGCCAATGGTGGACGCCTGCGCCTGGCGCCGCAGAAGGACTGGGCCGTCAATCAGCCTGAGCATCTGTCGGGCGTGCTGCAAAAGCTCGAAGCTATTCAGAGCGACTTCAACGGCGCACAGGCCGGCGGCAAAAAAATCTCGCTGGCGGACCTGATCGTACTGGCGGGCGGTGTGGGTGTGGAGCAGGCGGCCAGAAACGCTGGCCAGCAGGTCACGGTGCCTTTCACGGCAGGGCGCACGGATGCATCTCAGGAGCAGACGGATGTCGAGTCGTTCGGTCACCTGGAGCCGCTCGCCGATGGCTTTCGCAACTATCAGAAGGCCCGTTATCAGGCTTCGGCTGAATCGTTACTGGTCGACAAGGCACAGCTGCTGACATTGACGGCACCTGAAATGACGGTGTTGCTGGGTGGCCTGCGAGTCTTGAATATCAACGTCGGGGACAGCAAGCACGGTGTGCTCACGGATCGTGCGCAGACCCTGAGCAACGATTTTTTCAAGAACCTGCTGGACATGGGCGTCGAGTGGAAGCCCGTCTCCGCTACCAACGACATCTTTGAAGCACGTGACCGCAAGACCGGTGCAGTGAAGTGGACCGGCACACGTGTCGACCTGGTGTTCGGTTCCCATGCCCAGTTGAGGGCACTGTCGGAGGTGTATGGCAGTGATGACGCGCAGGAGAAATTCGTTGAGGACTTCGTGGCGGCCTGGACCAAAGTCATGAATCTTGATCGTTTCGACCTTGCCTGACCCTGTCAGGGTCTATTGAGACTTTATGACAACGCCTCCCTCGTGGAGGCGTTTCTGTTATCAACCATCAAAAAGTTCAGAACCTGTACAAAAATAAAATCATGTACAAGTTTTACTAAAGTTCATAGCATCCGCCAACGATCCTGGATGACGATCGCTGACCCTTGAAGGCAACCGCGGTTGCCAGGACCTTTGTACCTTGCGGATTGATGATGTGATATTCGTGAATACCTTCTCTCGACTGCTTGAAACCACCACTGCCAGCGCCCTCGGGCAACCAGAGGGCGAACATAATGTTTAACACCCGGCTCAAGAGCCAGCTTGAATCTCAGGCAATTGAGCTGTCGGCATTGCGCCAACTGCGCGATGGACTGAGTCGCGAAATGCTGACGTTAAGTATCGATTCAGCGTTTGCCATCACCGCATGCAATGAAAATTTTGCCCAGGCATTGGGCTACACGCAGAATCAGCTTCTAGGCCGCGCCATGGCTGATATCGTTCCGAAGTACGTCTCCAGGCTGCCGTGCTTTCACAACTTTCGAGCCGCCGTCGCCGCAGGCAAGTCCATTTCTGACGAATACAGGTACTTGCATGCTGACGGTTCACTGGTGTGGCTTCATGCACATTGGCAGCCCATCACTGACAGCGAGGGCAAGTTGAGTCATGTCATCTGCCATGCGACGAACATCACCTCACGCATGGAAAAAGCATCGGAAAATGCGTCCTTTATTGATGCATTACTTCGTTCGACGGCGGTGATCGAGTTCGATCTCTCCGGGCATGTACTTATGGCGAATGACCAATTTTTAAAAGCGATGGGCTACAGCCTGGGCCAGGCCAAAGGCAGTCACCACCGTATTTTCTGCAAGCCGGAGGAAGCCTCATCCCAACGATACAAGGACTTCTGGTCAACGTTGAACAAAGGCGAGTTTGTGGCGGGGCGATTTGAACGTATTGACAGCCGTGGTCAGACCGTATGGCTGGAAGCGACGTACAACCCGGTTTATGACACTGAAGGCGCACTGTGCAAAGTGGTCAAGTTTGCGACGGTTGTCACCGACCAGGTTGCCCATGAACAACAAGTGAGTGAGGCCGCCCAAACGGCATTTGAAATCTCGCAGCAGACCGATGTAACGGCTCAGCGTGGCGCGGTGGTAGTCAAGGACACCGTGCACACCATGCGCAAAGTCGCGGTCGATATGCAGGCCGCTTCCAACGGTGTTGAAGCGCTAGGAAAACAGTCACTGTTAATCAGCTCGATCATCCAGACGATCAGCAGCATCGCCCAACAAACCAACCTGTTGGCACTCAATGCTGCGATTGAAGCTGCGCGCGCAGGCGAGCAGGGTCGAGGCTTTGCCGTTGTCGCTGACGAAGTCCGGAAACTGGCTGGGCGCACCAGCAGCGCGACCGAAGAAATTGCCTCTGTAGTCTTGCAAAACCAGAAGCTGGTCGATGAGACCATCGGTGAAATGGCAAACAGCAAACTTCAGGCGGAGCAGGGCCTGGAGTTGGCGACCCAGGCAGGCGACGTCATTGTGGACATTCAGGAGGGTGCCAGACGAGTCGTCGACGCCGTAGGCAAGTTTACGAATCAGATTGCCTAGATAAACATAATTGACCACAGCACCGTGTTAGACGCCCGACTCAGTTCGGGCGTTTTGCTGGTGTGCCCTAAACATTGCCGTGTCTCAGTGGGTATGTTCGGAGCTCATACCCCCATGACTTTTAATGGTTATCGCTTTATCCCGCCCAGTGCTAAAAATCGCAAACACCGCTCATCAACAACAAGAAAGAGTGTTTGCAACCATGACGGATCCTCACCGCAGCCTCATTGCACGCTCTTCAAACCTCGATATCACCCTAAAAGCCCAAAAGAGTAACGACTCATGAAAGAACTCGACTTGTACATAGGTGAAGGTTTTGAAGGCCCTGGCGTGAATGCCGCGCACATAAACATTCTTATCGGGCCGCGCAATGGTCCTGCGGGGCAGGCTTTCGCCAATAGCCTGGCGTCGCCGAGCCAGGGACATTGCCCGTTCATGGTGATTGCCCAGCCGAACATCCCGGTCAAACCCATGACCCTCTATGTCAATAAGGCCGAGATCAGCAGCGATCTGCATGGCAATGCCACCTGGGGTGCGTCGCAGGCCGGTATCGCCAAGGCCGTACTCGAAGCCTTGCTCGACGGCACCTTGCCGCCTGAAGCCGAGGACGAGTGGGCCATCGTCACCGCCAACTGGGTCAACCCGGGCTGCGATGATCTGGATGCCGTCTACCTGAATAACTACAACGCCTGTCGCACCGCGATCCGCGCTGCCCTGACGGGTACGCCGTACACCGCGCAACTGGCCGATGTGGTCAACCACATCAGCAACCCTTTCTACACGCCCAAGGCCTGAGGAGAATCCCATGCAATACATCCGTTTGGGCAACTCCGGCCTGCAAGTCTCGCGCCTGTGCCTGGGCACCATGAACATGGGTACGCCGGACTGGAAACCGTGGATTTTCAACGAAAAGCAAAGCGAACCCATCGTCGCCCACGCCCTGGACAACGGTGTCAACTTCATTGACCTGGCCGATTTCTATTCAGCCGGTGTCGGTGAAGAAGTGGTTGGGCGCATCCTCAAACGTGTGGCGCGCCGTGACGACATCGTGGTCACCACCAAGGTCGGTTACGGCACCCGCAGCGGCATCAACGCCAGCGGTCATTCACGCAAGCACATCATGGACAGCATCGATGCATCCTTGAGCCGCCTGGGAATGGATTATGTCGACGTGTTCATGCTGCATTACTTCGATGTCAACACGCCGGTCGAAGAAACCCTGTGCGCGTTGAACGACATCGTGCGCTCCGGCAAGGCTCGCTACATTGGCGTGTCCACCATGCTGACGGGCCAGTTGGCGAAGATCCTCATGGCCTGCGAACGCAATGGCTGGGTCAAGCCGATCAATATGCAGTTGCAACTGAACTGCGCCTACCGCGAAGAAGAGCGCGAGATGATCCCGTTCTGCCGCGACCAGGGCCTGGGCGTCTCGGTATTCAGCCCGCTGGCGCGTGGTTTGCTCACCGGCGAAGTGCAATCGACCCGTAACCAGACCGACTTCTTTACCCAGCAGATGTACAGCGACCAGGCGTCGTTCGACATCGCCCACTCGGTGCAACGCGTGGCCCGCGCCCGTGGCGTGTCCAACGCTCAGATCGCCCAGGCGTGGGTGGCCAATCACCCTGGCGTGGATGTCATGCTGGTGGGCGCCGACACCACTGCACAATTCGACAGTGCCCTGGCGGCCCTCGACACCCGACTGGATGCCGAAGAACTCCACGAGCTGGAACGCAATTACACCCCGTGCGATGTGATCAACGACTACACCGCCGGCAAGCGCATCCTGCGTGCAGCCCGTCCGGGCCTGGACCGTTTCAATCTGATCGAGGCCGTGGCATGAACCCGCTGATCCGCACCGGTAACTACATCGACGGGCAATGGTCCAGCGGTGGACCGACGTACCCGGTGGTCAATCCGGCCAATGGCGCGCTGATCGCTGATGTGCAGCGCGCCGCTGCCGAAGAAACCATCCTGGCCATCGACGCCGCCAATCGTGCCTTGCCAGCCTGGCGCAAGCTCACTGCCAAAGAACGCAGCCAGCGCCTCAAGCGCTGGAGCGAACTGATGCTGGGCAACCAGAAAGACCTGGCCCACCTGCTCAGCCTGGAACAGGGCAAACCCCTGGCCGAAGCCATGGGCGAGGTGGTCTATGCCGCAAGTTTTCTGGAATGGTTTGGCGAAGAGGCCAAGCGCGCCTATGGCGATGTGATCCCGAGCCACAAGGCGGATGCGCGAATCATCGTGGTCAAGGAAGCCATTGGTGTGGTCGCGGCAATCACTCCGTGGAACTTCCCCCTGGCCATGGTGACCCGCAAGGTCGGCCCGGCGCTGGCGGCGGGTTGCACCATGATCCTCAAACCGTCGGAAGAAACCCCGCTGTCGGCGTTTGCGCTGGCGGTTCTGGCCGAACAGGCAGGGATTCCGGCCGGCGTGTTCAACATCGTCTCCGGCGATGCCGTGGCGATTGGCGGCGCACTGCAAGCCTCCAGCGTGGTGCGCAAGCTGTCGTTCACCGGCTCCACTCGCACCGGCAAACTGTTGATGCGCCAGGCGGCGGACACCTTGAAAAAGATCTCTCTGGAGCTGGGCGGTAACGCGCCGTTTATCGTGTTTGACGATGCCGACCTGGATGCGGCCGTCAAAGGCGCCATGGCCTCCAAGTTCCGCAATACCGGGCAAACCTGTGTGTGCGTCAACCGCTTCTTTATTCAGGACGGCGTGTACGAGGCGTTTACCCGCAAGCTGGCCGAAGCCGTCAGCGCCATGCGTGTCGGCAGCGCGCTGGAGGGTGAAACCGAACAAGGCCCGCTGATCAATGCCGCAGCCTTGGCCAAGGTCGAAGCCCATGTGGGCGATGCCGTGGAAAAGGGCGCCACACTGCTGTGTGGCGGCCGTCGCCATGCGCTGGGCGGCACGTTCTTTGAACCGACCATCCTCACCGAAGCCAGTGGCGACATGCTGATCGCTCAGGAAGAAACCTTTGGCCCTGTGGCCGCCTGCTTTCGCTTCAAGGATGAAGCCGAGGTGCTGCAACGCGCCAATGACACGCCGTTCGGTTTGTCCGCCTACTTCTACAGCCGCGACATCGGCCGCGTGTGGCGCATGGCCGAGGGCCTGGAAGCCGGCATGGTGGGCATCAACGAGGGAATCATCTCCACCGAAGTCGCGCCGTTTGGCGGGATCAAGGAATCGGGCCTGGGTCGTGAAGGCTCCAGGTATGGGCTGGACGATTACCTGGAGATCAAATACCTGTTGATGGGCGGTCTCTAAACCGGCATAGAACCCAATGTGCGGGCGAGCCCGTTCTCGCAAGGGACAGGGTTTGCCCGCTGTTACTCCGTCAAGAACAAAAAAATGGAGAACACCATGACTGCTCAACCCGTCAAGATCGACGACCTGCCGATCGGCCGCTTTCACCTGAAAATCGCCGGGCTGACCTTTGGCGCGCATTTCACTGATGGCTATATTCTCGGCCTGATCGGAATCGCCTTCACATTGCTTGCCCCACAGATGCAGCTCGATGCCTTCTGGCAAGGTCTGATCGGCGCCTCGGCACTGATTGGCCTGTTCCTGGGGAGCCTGTTTTTCGGCTGGATCTCCGACACCCTCGGCCGGCAGAAAATCTTTCTGGTCAGCTTTGTGCTGATTACCGTGGCGTCGGTGATACAGTTCTATGCCGAGACGGCCATGGGCTTGCTGCTGTGCCGCATCTTGATCGGCATTGGCCTGGGCGGCGATTTCAGCGTTGGTCACGCCATGCTTGCCGAGTTTTCGCCCAAGAAACATCGCGGTGTACTGCTCGGCTCGTTCAGCGTGATCTGGACGTTCGGCTACGTCGCCGCCACCTTTGTCGGCACGGCAATGCTCAGCCTGGGCGACGATGCCTGGCGCTGGATGCTGGCATCGTCGGCGATACCTGCCGGCCTGATCCTGATCGCCCGTATCGGCACCCCGGAATCGCCACGCTGGCTGGTAAACCGTGGACGTGTGGCCGAAGCACGCGCCATCGTCAGCAAACACCTTGGCGAGCATGTGGTGCTGGATGAAGAACCCTCCGCGCAGACGCGCTCCGGCTACGGCGTGCTGTTCAGCCGTGAATACCGCAAACGCACCGCGTTCAACTGCCTGTTCTTCGTGTGCATCGTGATGCCGTATTTCGCGATTTACACGTTCCTGCCGTCGATCCTGCAAAAAATGGGCTTGTCCCAGGGCTTTGGCACAGAGCTGCTGCTTAACGTGCTGCTGATTGTCGGCGCGCTGATCGGTATCTGGTGCACGGTGAAGTTTTCGCGACGGGGCTTCTTGATCAATGCGTTCATTATCCTCGCGGCGGCGCTGTTTCTGTTGGCGGTGCTGCCAGGAAGCATGGCGTGGTTGATGGTCATCACGTTCGGTGTGTTTACCCTGGTGCTGTCGGCGGTCAGTAACCTGGTGGGCGTGTTCCCGGCGGAAAGCTTTCCAACTGAAGTACGCGCCAGCGGCATCGGCCTGGCGACTGCAGTGAGTCGCTTGGGTTCGGCCGTCAGTACGTTCCTGTTGCCGGTAAGCGTGGCGGGAATTGGCCTGAGCCCGACCATGGGCATTCTGGCGGCCATTCTGGTGTTTGGCGCGATCATCTCTTGGGCGTGGGCGCCGGAAACCAAAGCGCTGACCTTGAGCGATGCGTGCAAGGCACAAGCACCCACGCTGTCAGGGGTTGCTGACCTGGCCCAGCCACTGCGTAAACAGTCGAACCTTGGATAAGCCGAGTTTGTCCGGCGCCACCTCCAGCCAATAGCCATAAGGGCCGATTACTTCCACGGGGGTAATCGGCAACAGGCTGCCATTGGCCAATTCACGCTCGATCATCTGCCGGTCGATCACCGCCAGTCCACCGCCTGCCAGGGCGGTGTGGATCACCTGGTCCAGGGTGCTGAATTCCAGGCCCTGGTCCGCATCGATATCGTCTCGCCCCATGGCGGTCAGCCAGTTTTCCCACACCTTCAAGCGCTTGCCGTCGTGCAGGATATGCAGCAGCGCAAAGCGCCGCAGATCCGGCGGTTGTCCATCGCTGAACAACTCCGGGCTGGCCACGGCGATGTGGCGCTCCATCACCAGTAACTGGCTGCTGCAATGGGCGGAGGGCTCCAGACCGAAGCGGATCTGGCAGTCGACTTCCGCAAGGCTGGCGTGGTTGTTCTGATGAGTGACGCTGAGGTTGATGTCGGGATAGCGCTCGCAAAAACCGCGCAGGTGCGCCGATAGCCAACGGGTCGCCCAGGTCGGCGGTGCGACGATACGCAAGCGCTGGCGCAGGTTGGGCACGCGCACCGCTTGCAGCGCGCGCTCGATATGGTCGAAGGCATCGCTCAGGTGGGGCGAGAGGGCAAAGCCGGCCTCGGTCAGGGACAGGCCCTGTGGCGTACGGATGAAGAGGGCGACGCCGAGATAGTCTTCCAGTTGCTTGATCTGGCGGCTGACGGCGCCCTGGGTGACATTGAGGCCGATGGCAGCCTGGCTGAAGCTGCGGTGGCGAGCGACCTCTTCAAAGACGCGGAGCATGTTGAGGGCGGGCAGTTGGCGCATGGCTCGGATTCCATACAGCGGTTTCAGGGTGTTTTTGCTGGCAAGCCCACGCCCTCACACTGTGCGGGCGGGCTTGCCTGTGACAACGTCAGTGATCTGTCAGAAGTAATAGCCGATGTTCATGTACAGCTGATTCTCCCACTGATTGCTGCCTCCAGCACCCAGACTCTGGGTATAGCTGCTGCCGCCAATGTACGGGTCGTTCTTGCCGATCAACCACTCGGTGGCGATCCATAGCTTGCTGAGCGAAAACGAGGTTCCCAGGATGATCCGCTGTGAGGTCTTGAATTCATCCGCAGATTTGTCGAAAGCGCTGTAGTTGGCATACAGCTTCACACCGCTGACCTGGTCCCACAGGTACTTGCCGCCCACGTCGTAGCTCAGGTCCGCCACATACAGGTTGCCCCGGCTGGCAACGTTGAATGTGCCGTCATAGCCGCCCAATGTCACCAGTTCATCGGTGCCGGCGTTGCGCGGTGACATTTGCTGGCGCGCCGCTTGCAATTGCACGCCCCATGGGCCGTTCTTGCCCAGGTAATGGATAGCCACGGCGTTGCGACGGCCGTCGTTGCCGGTGTCCTTGTTTTTCAGGGTCGAGGTCAGGCCGGACAAGCCCACTTCGGATTTCCAGTCGCTCAGGTCCAGGGCCTTGGCCACGCGCAGGACCACGGTGTTGCGCTCCTGATTGTCGCTGCCGTCACCGACGTAGCTGTCGGCGCCGGAGACCACGCTGGAGTAGGTCACGCCCTTGCTGGTGCCCTTGCCTTGCCATGCCGGGCGCAGGTAATAGCCGGCCTGGAGGTTCCAGTCGCCGCTTTGCTGGATGTATTTGGCCCCGACCTGTTGCACATCTTCCAGGCCAATCACGTTGCCCAGGGTCTCGTAGAAGGTGCTGCCGAAGTACGGCTGCAAGCCGAACGGTACGGTATTCAGGCCCACTTGCACCTGTTGCCCAGGGTTGAACTTGTAGCCGACCCAGGCGAATTTGGCGAACTGGATGTCGCCGTAGTTTTTGCTGTATTGGTAAGGGTACGAGCGCCCGTAGAAGCGGTACTGCGCCTCGCCGATCCAGGTATCGGAGGTGTATTTGGCGCTGAGGAACACCGTGTCGAGACCGAATTTCTGGATGTCACGGTCCGGGTCATAGTCCCAGCGCGCACGAATGGCACCGCCAAGGTCGAGGTTGTCGGTGACCTGCACGGCCATGGCCGGTGCCGCCAGGGCGCCGAGCACGGGGATGAGGGCGAAGTAGCCTAAGGTTGGTCGCATGGTTGGGCTCTCGTTATGGGTTGTTTTTGGCAACAGCAGCCCGTTGCCGCAGCGAATGCTGCGACGCGGGGAAAAGGGTCGAACTCAGTGGCTGACGATGCAAATCAGTCGCAGCGGCGGGTAACGCCTAGGCGCCGGGGGCAGGCAACTCAGAAGCACCGGGAGCGGCGGCAAGCAGCGTCTGGGTGTAACTGTTTTGTGGACGCAGCAGCACCTGTTCGGCGCTGCCGTATTCCACCACTTCGCCTTGGCGCATGACCGCAATGTGGTCGCTGATCTGCGCGGCCACACGCAGGTCGTGGGTGATAAACAGGATGCTCAGGTTCAACTGCTTTTGCAGGTCGGCCAGCAGCTCCAGCACCTGCTTTTGCACCGAGACATCCAGCGCCGAGACGCTTTCATCGGCGATCAATACCTCAGGGCGCATGGCCAGAGCACGGGCGATGCCGATGCGTTGCCGTTGTCCCCCGGAGAACTGCCTGGGCTTGCGCAGCAGGGCGTCCCGCTTGAGCCCGACGCGTTCGAGCAAGTCACCGGCTTCGGCCCAGGCGTCCTTGGCCGATAAGCCGCGAAGTTGCGCGGCGCGGGCGATGATGTCGCCGACGCGATGCCGTGGGTTCAAGGAGCCGTAAGGGTCCTGGAAGATCATCTGGATACGCCGACGGTTGGCCGCCAATGCGGCGCCGCTCAAGGCGAGGAAATCGGTATCACCGACCCACACATGCCCGCTGTCGCTGTCCACCAGGCGGATCGCCGCTTTTACCAGCGTGCTTTTACCCGAACCGGACTCGCCGACAATCGCCAGTGTCTTGCCCCGCGGCAGGTTCAGCGACACATTGCGCAGCGCCGCCACCTGACGGCCGCCGACGTCATAGGTCTTGGTCAGGTGCTCGATACGCAGGGCCATTTCACCGTCGACACCGGGTGCATGCAGTTCAGGATGTAACGCGGGCACCGCGGCGATCAGCTTGCGTGTATAGGCGTGTGCCGGGGTATTCAGCACCTGATCGCGCTCGCCGATTTCCACCAGGCGACCGCCCTCCATGACCGCGATCCGGTCGGCAATCTGTGCCACCACGCCGAAGTCGTGAGTGATAAACAGAATGCCGTGCTGGCCGCGGCCGCGCAGGTCGCGCACCAGTTTGAGCACCTGAGCCTGGGTGGTGACATCAAGGGCGGTGGTGGGCTCGTCGGCGATCAGCAGGTCCGGGGTCATCGCCAACGCCATGGCAATCACCACGCGCTGGCACTGGCCGCCGGACAGTTGATGGGGGAAGCTGTTGGCGATACGTGGCGGGTCCGGCAACTGGGTGGACGCCAACAGCGCCAGCATGCGCTCCCGACGCTCGGCCGCCGGCATCTGCGGCGCATGAATATCGAAGATTTCTTCGACTTGTTTGCCGATACGAATGGCCGGGTTCAGTGCCGCCATGGGCTCCTGGAAAATCATCGCGATACGGTTGCCGCGCAGTGAACGCAGGCGGCCTTCATCCAGGGTGCAAATATCGTCACCGAGAAAGTCGATCACGCCACCGGCATGGCGCAGGCCCTTGGCGTAATCGCCCATGATCGCCGCCGACAGCACAGACTTGCCCGAGCCCGACTCGCCGATCACACAGAGGATTTCACCTTTGCGCACTTCCAGGCTGATGCCTTGCACGGCGAGGCTGCGGTCGGCGCCCTTGGGCAGTTCGACACTGAGGTTGTCGACCCGCAATACGGTTTGCTGGCTGTTCATGCTCAACTCCTTGCGCCTTGCTGCGCGTGTTCATCCAGCCCGTCGGCGAGCAGGCTCAGGCCTAGCATCAGGGTAGAAATGGCGATACACGGGAAGAGCACCAGATGCGGGAAGGAAATGGCCATGGCACGGCCGTCGTTGATCATGCCGCCCCAGTCGGGAGTGGGCGGCGGCAGGCCGAGGCCGAGAAAACCCAGGGCGCCGATCATGATCGCGGTGTAGCCGATGCGCAGGCAGAAATCGACGATCAGCGGGCCACCACAGTTGGGCAGGATCTCGACCAGCATGATGCGCAGCGAGCCTTCGCCCTGGGTGATGGCGCTGAGCACGTAGTCGCGGGAGCGAATGTCAATGGTCAACGCCCGCATGATGCGAAAGATCGCCGGCGCACTGGTGAAGGTCACCGCAATCAGGATATTCAGCGCCGACGCGCCGAGGGCGATGATGATCACGATGTACAACACCAGCACCGGAAACGACAGCACAGTGTCGGCCACATAGGACAGCGCTGCATCCACCCAACCGTTGAAGTAACCGGCGCACAGGCCCATGGCGATGCCGACGGCAAACGCGGTGACGGTGGCCAGGATCGACCAGAACAATACGGTGCGTGTGCCCCAGATCAGGCGCGAGAGAATGTCGCGGCCGATCATGTCGGTGCCCAGCAAGAAGCTTGCGCCGTCGTCACCTGCGGTCATTGGCGTCAGCAACGGCGTAAAGCTCTCCAGAGGATCATGAGGCGCCAGCCACGGCGCACAAAGTGCGATCAGCACCCAGCCGCCGACCAGCAACAGACCGAGCAGGGCCAAGGGATGTTTGAGAGATGTGAGCAGGTTCATTGGCTGCCTCCGCCAAGACTGCGCAGGGTGATGCGCGGGTTGAGCCAGGTGTAGGCCAGGTCCGAGAAGATCTTGCTGATGCCCACCACTACGCCGCTGATCATCGCGCAGGCTTCGATCAGGTAGACGTCATGGTTCAGCGACGCGGTGTAAAGCATCGAACCGAAGCCCTTGTAGGCGAAAAACACCTCTACGACGATCACGTTGGAGAGCAGCCAGGGGATGTACAGCATGATCACCGTGACCGGCGCGATCAGCACATTACGCAGGGCATGGCGCAATACGATGCGCGAGGTTGAAGCACCCTTGAGCCGCGCCGTACGGATATACGGCGCCTGCATCACCTCGACCATCGACGCACGGGTGATACGGGCCAGGTAACCGATGCCGAACAGGCACAGCACCATCAGCGGCAGCACCAGCTCAATGGCGCTGAAGCCGTCGCTCATGCTGCTGACGCCCGGCAGCCAGTTGAGCCAGAACACAAAGATTGCCGAGACGAACACGGCACTGGCGAAGTCCGGGATCGAGGTGGTGACAATCGACAGGAACGACACCAGCCGGTCGATCATCGAGCCCTGGCGAATCCCGGCGAGAATGCCCAGCGTCAGCGCGACCGGCACCATCACCAGCAGCGCCAGCCCGGCCAGGGTCAGGGTTTGCCACAGGTTGGGCAGCAGCAGCGTGAGCACCGGCTCACGGAAGTAAACCGAAGTGCCCCAGTCACCGCTGACAAAGTCCTTCAGCCAGACCAGGTAGCGCCACGCGAATGGCTGGTTGTAGCCGTGCTCCAGCAGCCACGCCGCGCGCTGGTCGGCGGCGGAGTAGGGACCGAGGACGTTGATTGCCACGTCCTCGATATTGAGTTCCAGGGCCAGGAACACAATCAGCGATACCGACAGCAGGGTCGCCAGCAGCATCAGCAATTTGCGCAATAGAAAATGAACCATCAGGTGCATGCTCCGACGGATGATGGGAATGAATGTTGTGGCTCGGCTTCAAAGCCCCTGAAGCTCAGGCGCTCAGCCAGACATTGCCCATCGGATAGAAGTCGGAAGGGTGCACCTGGAATCCCTGCACCTTTTTGCTCACCGCGGTGAACTTGTCGCCCCAGAACGGCTGCACGATCACGCAGGCATCCTGCAGGATCTGCTCGACGCTCTGCATGGCCACGGCTCGCTGTTTCGGGTCGATGATGCCCATCGCCTTGTCCAGCGCAGCATCGAAGGCCGGGTCGCTGTAGTGGCTTTCATTCCAGGCACCGCCGCCGCGATACGCCAGTTCCAGGGACATCACCCCCAGCGGGCGATGGGCCCAGTAGGTCAGGCTGAACGCGGCCTTGTCCCAGATCGGCCAGTATTGCGCTGCCGGCACCACTTTGAGGTTGATGCGGATGCCGGCTTCCAGGCAGTTCTGTTGCAGGATCTGCGCGCAGTCCTGCTCATAGCGGCCCTGGGTGTTGCCAACGATCAGGTCGATGTCCAGGCCATTGGCGAAACCGGCTTCGGCCAGCAGTTTTTTCGCGGCGGCGACATCGCGTACGCGCTTGGCCAGCGGGAAATACTCAGGGTGCGAGGGCGCCACATGGTGGTCTTCGCCCAGCGTGCCCATGCCGCGATAGGCGACCTTGAGCATCTGTGCATTGTCGGCGCACAGCACCACGGCTTTACGCACGCGCACATCGGTAAACGGCTTCTGGTCGCAGGCCATGCGCATGACCACGGTCTGCGCCGACTTGCAGCTGAGCAATTGCGCACCGGGCAAGCGCTTGGCCAGGTCCAGCTCGGCCACGGTGACGCGGTACAGCACGTCGACTTGCCCGGCTTGCAGGGCGGCGAGGTGGGTCGACACGTCAGTGCCCATGTCGATGTAGCGCAGTTCGTCGAGGTTGGCAGGCTTGCCCCAGTAATCGGCACGCTTGGCGAATGTCGCCTGCTTGTTCACCGCAAACGACACCAGCTTGAACGGCCCGGTGGCCAGCGGATTTTTCGCCCAGTCATCGCCGGCCTTGAAGCTGCGGTGCACGAGCGCGCAGGTAAAGGCGTTGAGCATCTCCGGGATCGCCAGGATCGGGCGCTTGAGTTGCAGGCGGAACTGGTAATCGCTGACTTTTTCGAAGGCCTCGATGTCCTGGAACGCGGTACGGTTGACCGACTTGGAATCGGCGGCGATCCAGCGCGTGATGTTGTGCTGCACATCGTCGGCGTTGAAGTGATCGCCGTTGCTCCATTTCACGTCCTGGCGCAGGTTGAAGGTCCAGGTGGTGAGGTCCTCGGACGGGCTCCAGCTTTCGGCCAGGTACGGGTGGGTGATGTTGTCGGCGTCGACCCAGGTCAGGTATTCCAGCGAGTTGCGCAGCAGGTTGGAGGCCTCGATCCAGGTGATCAGCATCGGGTCCTGGATTTCCTGAATCGCACAGGCAAAGCGCAAGCTGCCGCCCTGACGGGCCGGGATAGCGTCAGCGGCCTGGGCGTCGTTACCCAGAAGGGCCGAGCCGATAAAGCTGGAGGCGCTGGCCACGCTAATGCCCAGCAGCGTGGCAGTACGCAGAAATTGCCGGCGGTTGATCTCGCCACTTTGCACTTGGGCACACAGGTCATTTACGGCTGGATGCGGCACGCTGCCGTCCAGGGTCGTCAAGTCTTTCATAAGCCTCTCCAATACTTGCGAATATGCGTTTTTGTTGAACCGCAAGGGTCAGTGGCAAGCGCCTGCAAGGCGCAGCACGGACCGCTGTAAAGCTGGCAGGAGAACAAGGCGTAACGTCGTAAGGAGGTGGGCAACGAGATGGGACATAGGGCGGCTCTCATGTTGTTTTTATTAGAGATGCCCGCAGTTTTGTCATTTACGCAAAGATCGACAAACGACAAATTCTGCGCAGTAACCTTCAATAAATGCATGTTACAGCGGGTGCCCGGAGCAGGCTGTGAGGCTAGACACGTTGAGCGCCGGTCACGCGCTCCATGAAAGTGCGGCGCGGGTCATCCTGGGGCAGGGAAGCGTTGTTTTTTGGCCTGTTCAGTACCCGCCTGATCGATCAGCGCCTGAAATCGAACATGGCTCGAATCCTGTATGGGATATCGCTCTGTATTAATGATGTCGCTGATATGAGGTGATCGTTATGACAGGCGAACTGGATGGCAGCTTACTTAAAACGTTTGTGGCAATTATCGAATGCCAGGGATTGTCGGCAGCCGCCGAACGCCTGCATCAAACCCGGACCACGGTCAGCCTGGGTTTGCAGCGCCTTGAAGAGATCGTCGGCACACCACTGATCCGCCGCACCGGCGGTTCCATCGGCCTGACGCCTGGCGGAGAAACCTTTCTGATCTATGCACGGCAGATCCTCAAGCTGCACTACGAGGCGATCAGCGCTGTGCAATTACCCCATCCGCACGTGGGCATTCGCTTAGGGATGCCGCAGGACTACGCCGACCATTGCCTGGACGACATGCTCAAGGATTTTCAGGCGCAGTTTGCCCTGGTGCGCCCGGACATCTGTTGCGAAATGCCCACTGCGCTGGTCAGCCGCTTGAACAGCGGTGAGCTGGACCTGGTGCTCGGGGTGGAACATGCCGGCCTGCCATCGGGCGAATACCTGTGCGATGAGCCATTGGCGTGGGTGGTGGCGCCGAGCTGGAGCTGCGTGGGGCGCCAGTCGGTACCGTTGGCGGTGTACGCCGAGGGTTGTGCATTTCGCGCCAATGCCATGCAGGCGCTGGCCAGGGCCGGGCGCTCATGGCATGTCGCATCCACCAGCCAGAGCGCGCGTGGCATCGCAATTGCCATTGAGCAGGGCTTGTCGGTTGGCGTGATGGCGCGGCGGCTGGTGCCGCAGGGCTGGCAGATCCTCGATGAGCGCCATGGCTTTCCGCCGATTGACCCGGTGCGTTTGATGTACTGGCGCCCGGCCGGCGGTCAGGTGCCGGAGGTGGAAGCGCTGGTGGAAGCACTGGTAGAGATGCTGCAACGCCAGTTGGGGCGTTCAGGGTATGCAGACAGACCGCGCCAGGTCGGTTTTTCTTCAGCGCAGGCTTGCAGCCTGTGACCTTGCCTTGCAGGCTTTAAAGTGTCTGATGGATTCACGCTAACCGGCACAAAAAGGTATGTTGCTCGGGAATTTTCCTACGCATCATAGGAAGCTTCATTTCTCGTCAGCCTTTTTCGAGTGCCTGTTATGAAACGTAAAATGCCCGGTCTCAATGCCCTCAAGGCGTTTGAAGTGGCCGGCAGTACCGGCAGTTTTACCCGGGCTGCCGAGCTGTTGAACGTGACCCAAAGCGCCGTCAGCCGTCAGGTGCGCCAGTTGGAGGAGCAACTGGGAGAAAACCTGCTGGAGCGGCGTCACCATCACCTTGAATTGACCAGCGCCGGGCGAGTGCTGCTGCGGGCGCTGCACCAGTCCTTCGACAAGATCGAACTGACGGTGCGCAGCATCCAGCAGAAAACCCACTCCAACCGCCTGCACATCAACGCGCCGCCCACCTTTACCAGCCGCTGGCTGATGCCGCGCCTGGGCCGCTTGCGCGAGGCCCATCCGGAGCTGGAGTTGAGCATCACCACTTGCCTGCAGGACAGCCTGGCGCAAACCAGCACGCTGGACTGTGCCATTCGTTTTGGGAATGGTGAGTGGGATGGGCTGGACAGTTCGTTGCTGATCCAGGAGCGGCACATCGCAGTATGCGCCCCGTCGTTGTATGCCCGTGAATGCAGTGATGGCGTAGACCTCAATCGCATGACCTTGCTGCATGTGCTGGCCCGTGAGGACCAGCGTTACCTGACATGGAAGCACTGGCTGGACGCGGCGCGCATTCATGGGGTGGATACCCAGGGCGGGTACGAATTCGACCTGCTGGATCTGGCCATCCGTGCGGCGACGGATGGGCTGGGAATCACGATTGCGGACTGGCATATGGTTGCGGCGGAGCTGGCGTGCGGGCAGTTGACGCAGGTGTTGAATGTGCACGTGGAGGGGCATCAGTCGTACTGGCTGGTGACTCGACCCGAGCAGACGGATATGCCGCAGTTGCAGGTGTTCGGGCGGTGGTTGCAAGAAGAAATCTGGTTGGCGCAGCGCCAGCTCGAGCCCTCTACCGCAGCGGTGTGAGCGTTAATCCCACTAACCTGCCTTTTTCTCACGTTACAGCATCCAATAAGTCGTTTGTCCAACCCCGGCGCATTGACAAAACTGCATGTCACTCGCAAAACAACAACGTTGGGCAAACCACATGCAATTCGAGCGCAATTTCTACAACGGCCAATTCGCCGAACCCGCCAGCGACGCCTTGATCGCCGTTTACAATCCGGCCACCGAAACCCTGGTCGGCCACGTCAGCGCCGCGACCGCCGATGAGGCCATCGCTGCCGTCGACGCCGCGGCCATCGCCCAGAAAACCTGGGGCAAGCTCACCAGTATCGAGCGCGCCGAACACCTTCGGGCCTTTGCCGATGCGCTGGACGCCCACGCCGAAGCCATCGGCAGCGCCCTGGCCAGCGAGTCCGGCAAGAGCGTCAGCGATGCCAGCAATGAAGCCCGTTACGCCGCGCAGATCACCCGCTACCACGCCGAATGGGCACGCCGTATCGAAGGCGAGATCATCCCCAGCGATACCCCGGACGAAAATCTGTTTCTGCAACGCGAGCCGATTGGCGTGGTGGCGTGCCTGATTCCGTTCAACTACCCGGTCTACACCCTGCTGCGCAAGATCGCGCCGGCGTTGATCGCGGGCAATACCGTGGTCGTGCGCCCCAGTAACAACACGCCGCTGTCGGCGTTTGAAATCGCCAGGGCGGTGGTCACTGCCGGCATTCCGGCCGGTGTGATCAATATTCTCACCATGAACCACGCCACCGCTGCCAGCGTGTGCACCCACAAAGCCGTTGGCTTGATTACTCTCACCGGCAGCGTGAACGCCGGGCGCATTGTGCTGGATTACTGCAAGGCCAATATCGCCAAGCCGTCCCTGGAGCTGGGCGGCAAGACTCCTGCGATCATCGAAGCCGATGCCGATCTGGAGCAGGCGGCCAGCGCCATTGTCGCGTCCAAGACCACCCACTGCGGCCAACTGTGTACGGCGGTAGAGCGGGTGTATGTGCACGAAAGCATCTACGAAGAGTTCCTGGCGCTGCTGAAAACCAGGATCAGCGCGGTGACATTCGGCGATCGCGCAATCGACCCAGACAGAATGGGCCCACTGGTCAACGCCAGCTCCCGAAAAACTATCCACGCCATGGTCGAGCGCGCCGTCGCTGCCGGCGCGGTACTGGAAGCAGGCGGCGTGCTGCCCGAAGGTCCTGGTCATTTCTATCCGCCGACCTTGCTCAGCGGTTGCCGCCAGGACATGGAAATCATCCAGGAAGAGATCTTCGGCCCGGTGCTGCCCGTGCTCAAGTACCGCGACATTGATGAAGCGCTGGCCATGGCCAACGACCATCAGTTCGGCCTGTCGTCGGTGCTCTACACCGAGAACTACCGCACGGCGATGAAAGTGGCGAACGCCATCGAAGCCGGCGAGTTGTACGTCAACCGCACCCCGGCGGACCCGTATCAGGGCTTCCACGCCGGCTGGAAACGCTCAGGGCTGGGCGGCGATGACGGTAAGCACGGCATGCTTGAATTCACCCAGACCCGCCTGGTGGTCATGAAGTACTAAAGAAGCAGCTACGCGTTATGAGCAGCAAGCCGCAAGTTGGAGCGCGCAAGACTTTCTTGCCGCTTGTAGCTTGCCACTTGCCGCTGCCTCTATAACAACAATTATCAGGGCGCCCGCCTATTGGGTGCCTGAGGTTCACACGATGTCCAAGCCTGCACTCGTTGCTCAGGGTTCCGCTGCCGTGCCTGCAGCAAGCAGCGACACCGCCCGTCGCTATTTCCAGTTGATGTTGCTGGTACTGGCCGCTGGCGCGATCTACCCGATCCTTTACCTGCGCCAGGTCTACCAGACCACCATGCTCGAAGTGTTCCATCTCAACCACAGCGAGCTGGGCTACCTGTACTCCATGCTCGGCACTGTCTTCTTGCTCAGCTACTTGCCCAGCGGCTGGCTGGCGGACCGTTTGCCGCCGCGCTTCCTGATTTTCTTCTCGCTGGTGGCCACCGGCGCGCTGGGCTTGTGGTACGCCAGCGTACCGTCCATGACCGGCCTGATGATCATCTTCGGCTGCTGGGGCCTGACCACCGGGCTGACGTTCTGGGCCTCGGTGCTCAAGCGCGTGAAGATGATTGCCCACCACACTGAACAGGGCCGTTTCTTCGGCATTCTCGACGGCGGGCGTGGCCTGGTCGAAGCGTTGCTGGCCACTGTGGCGCTGGGCCTGTTCGCTTATGCCACCGAGACCCGCAGCCAGTCGGCAGCCGAGGGTTTCAAGCAGGTGGTCTACCTGTATTCCTTCGTCTGTATTGCCATCGGTTGTGTGCTGGTGTTGCTCAAGGATCCCAAATCACTGGCCGAAACCAATGCGGTAGAGAAGGGCAGGTTCAACCTGATCACCGACCTGGCCACACTGGTGAAAATCCCCGAGCTGTGGCTGGTAACCGCCATTGTGTTCTGCGGCTATCACATGTTCTGGGCCACCTACAGCTTCTCCGACTACCTGCAAGGCAGCGGCATGACCGCGGTCATGGCCGGCACCATCACCACCATCAAGCTGTGGATGCGCCCCATTGGCGGCATCGGTGGCGGTTGGCTGGGAGACAGGTTCTCGAATATCTCGGTGCTGATCGTCGCGCTGGTGCTGGTGACCCTGAGCATGATCGGGCTGATCGTATTCCCGGCGCTCAACAGCCTGGGCTTGCTGATCGGCACGGTGATCTTTATCGGCCTGATGACCTACGCGATTCGTGGCCTGTACTGGGCAATACTCGACAGCTGCGACATTCCGCTGCGCATCACCGGCCTGGCGATCGGCATTGTTTCGGTGGTGGGGTATCTGCCCGACACCTTTATCCCGCTGATCAACGGCTACTTGACCGACACCTATCCGGGCAAGGTCGGCTACGACCTGTATTTCGGCTACATCGCCTTTATCGGCGTGCTGGGCACCCTTGCGGCCTTGACCCTGCGCGCCCGAATCAATCGTAAAAAATTCAACCGGACAGGTGCCTGAGATGAAAATCGTCGCCCTTGAAACCCATATCGTTGCCGTTCCACCGCCGCATATCGGTGGCATGTACTGGCTGTTCGTCAAACTCAAGACCGACTGCGGCATCGAAGGCGTCGGCGAGATCTACGCCGCCACCTTCGGTCCCAAGGCCATGCTGCCGATCATCGAAGACGTGTTCGAGCGCTATCTGCTCAACCATGACCCGCACCATATCGAACGCTTCTTTCGCCAGGCCTATTCCAGCGGTTTCACCCAGCGCCCGGACCTGACCATGATGGGCGTGGTCAGCGGCCTGGAAATGGCCTGCTGGGACATCATCGGCAAGGCTGCCAACAAACCGGTCTATGAGCTGCTCGGCGGCAAGGTCAACGAGCGTTTGCGTTCGTACACCTACCTGTATCCGCTCAACAGTAAGGGCGAGTACGACTACGACGACCCGGACCTGGCCGCCGAGTGCGCCATCGACAACATGAACAAGGGCTTCACCGCCGTGAAGTTCGACCCGGCAGGCCCTTACACCGCGTACTCGGGCCACCAGATTTCCATGGAAGTGCTGGAGCGCTGCGAGACCTTCTGCCGCAAGATCCGCGAGGCAGTAGGGGACAAGTGCGACCTGCTGTTCGGTACCCATGGGCAGATGGTGCCGTCTTCGGCAATCCGCCTGGCCAGGCGCCTGGAAAAATACGACCCACTGTGGTTCGAGGAGCCGGTCCCGCCGGGCCAGGAAGACGCCATGGCCCAGGTTGCGGCCAAGACCAGCATTCCAATCGCTACCGGCGAGCGGCTGACCACCAAGTATGAGTTCTTCAAACTGCTGCAAGCCGGTGGCGCGTCGATCCTGCAAATGAACGTGGCGCGCTGCGGCGGGCTGCTGGAAGCGAAGAAAATCGCAAGCATGGCCGAGGCGTACTACGCCCAGATCGCGCCGCACTTGTACAACGGTCCGATTGGGGCGGCGGCAAGCTTTCAGCTGGCGACGTGCACGCCGAACTTCCTGATCCAGGAAAGCATCATGACCTGGGGCGGCTTCCATGCCGAAGTGCTGACCAAACCGCTGCAATGGGAGGACGGCTACATCATTCCGTCTACCGAGCCAGGCTTGGGCGTGGAGCTGAATATGGACGTGGTGCGCAAGCACACGCCGTACACCGGTGAGCGTTTGCACCTGCAAATGGCGCCGACCCCGGCTGATGTCAAAGACACTTCGCCCGCCAAGGGCTAAAAAAACGACTTATGCGGTAACCGTGAATGACATACGACTACATCATCGCAGGCGCAGGCGCGGCGGGTTGCATCCTCGCCAACAGGCTTTCAGCTTCCGGGCAGTACTCCGTATTACTACTGGAAGCGGGCGGCAAGGACAGTTCCTGGTGGTTCAGGATCCCGGTCGGTTTCGCCAAGATGTACTACAACCCGACCTTTAACTGGATGTACTACAGCCAGCCGCAAAAGCAGCTGGCCGACCGTGCGATCTATGCGCCAAGGGGCAAAGTGCAGGGCGGTTCCGGCTCGATCAACGCAATGATCTATGTGCGCGGCCAGGCCCATGACTTCAATGACTGGGCCGCCAATGGCAACGACGGCTGGGGTTTTGAGGATGTGCTGCCGTATTTTCGCAAGCTGGAAAACCACCCGCTTGGCGACACCGAGTACCACGGCGGCAGCGGTCCTATCAGCATCACACCGATGAAGGGCCAGACTCACCCGATCTGCGACGTGTTCCTCAAGGGCTGCGAGCAACTGGGCTATGCCCACAGCGACGACTTCAACGGCCCGAACTTTGAAGGAGCAGGCCTGTATGACGTCAACACGCGCAACGGCGAACGCTGCTCCAGCAGCTTTGCGCACTTGCACCCGGCGCTTGGCCGCAAGAACCTGACCGTGGAGCTGCATGCACTGGTCGACCGCGTACTGTTCGACGACCGGCAGCGAGCCACCGGCATTGCCGTGACCCAGCGCGGCGTGGCCCGTACCTTCACGGCGCGCAAGGAAGTGATCCTCTGCGCCGGGGCGGTGGACACGCCGAAGATCCTGCAACTGTCCGGTGTCGCTGACCAGCAACTGCTGGCCGAACACGCGATACCGCTGGTCAAGCACCTGCCGGCGGTGGGCGAGAACTTACAAGACCACCTGTGCGCCAGCTATTACTACAAGGCCAATATCCCGACACTGAACGACGAGCTCAGCTCGCTGTTCGGCCAGCTGAAACTGGGCCTGAAGTACCTGCTGACCCGCAAGGGCGCGCTGGCCATGAGCGTCAACCAGGCCGGTGGTTTCTTTCGCGGCAACGATGAACAGACAGACCCGAACCTGCAACTCTACTTCAACCCGCTGTCCTACCAGATTCCGAAAAACAACAAGGCCAGCCTCAAGCCTGAGCCTTATTCCGGCTTCCTGCTGTGCTTCAACCCGTGCCGCCCGACCAGCCGCGGCACCATCCGCATCGCCTCGAAAAACCCACGAGATGCCGCACTGATCGACCCCAACTACCTGAGCACGCAAAAGGACATCGACGAGGTGATCCAGGGCAGCCGGCTGATGCGCAAGATCATGCAGGCACCGGCGCTCAAAGGCATCACCGTGGCCGAAGTGTTACCCGGCTCCGCCGTACAGACCGATGAGCAGATGCTGCAGTATTTTCGTGAAAACAGCGGCTCGATTTATCACCTGTGTGGATCTTGCGCCATGGGCCAGAATCCGCAGACATCGGTGGTGGACAAGCGCTTGAAGGTGCATGGGATTGAAGGGCTGCGGATTGTCGATGCGTCGATCTTTCCGAATGTGACGTCGGGTAATACGCATGCAGCGGTGTTGATGGTGGCGGAGAAGGGGGCTGATTTGATTTTGGGGGATGGTTGATTTCCGGCCTGCATACTAACTACCTACTTTGAAAACACCACTGAGCACGAATGAGTAGCGGTCCGGCTTTATGTAGAAGGTCGTGCGATCGCAGCAGCGGCCGTCGGCAAACCAAGAGGTGCGCTCCATCACCAGTAATGCCGCGCCACGTTTGATGCCCAGTGCACCGGCCAGGTCTTTGTCGGCCTGCTGCGCCCGTATGGCCATATCGGCACGGCTAACCGGGCAGCCGGTGACATGCTCCAGTACCGAATAGATAGGCTGTTGCTCCACGTCCTTCCACACCACGCTTGCCAGTTCGGCGGGGAGGTGGCTGCGCCCCAGAGCGATGGGCTCCTCGTCTACAAAATGCAGGCGTTCCACGCACAGCGATTGCACCGTCTCGGGAAACAGATGCCGCAGTCCTTCCGGGGTGGGCACCAACTGATGGGCAATGACCTGCATGGTCGGCTTCAGGCCTTGAAGCAGCAACGCCTCATGAAAGCTGCGCAATGCATCCAGCCCATGGCGCAGTTGCTTGGCCGCCACAAAGGTGCCTTTGCCTTGCTTGCGCTCAACCACTCCCTCGTCGCAAAGCTTGCCGATGGCCAGGCGTACGGTCACGCGGCTGACAGTGAAGCGCTCACCAATTTCTGCCTCCGAAGGCAGCTTGCCTGACGGTTCAAAATCACCTCGGTGGATCTCCTCTAGCAGTTGCTGGGCGATTTGCTGGTAAAGCGATGTGCTGCTGTCGCGAAGGATCGTCACTGTTCTATTCCATTAAGCACTGAGACCGGCCTCGGAAGGCTGAACTGCGTTTGCTTCTAAGGTTATGACAAGATGATATTACTTCAACTTGTATTAATACGTATTATTTCAGGACACCCATTGTAAACGACCTGATTACACTTGCCATGCCTTCCCAGCCTCCAGAGCCAAACCCGCCTGTCGATGCCTTGAGCGTTGAAGCGGTCAGCTTCAGTTACGCCAATGGTCACCAAGTGTTCGACCAGTTCAGCCTCAGTGCTCGCCCCGGCGAATTTGTCGCGATCCTTGGGCCTTCAGGGTGTGGCAAAACTACGTTGCTCAATCTGTTGTCGGGTTTTCAGCAGCCGAGTCAGGGACAGGTTCAAATCAATGGTGAGCCGGTACGTCCCGAGCGTGCAGAGCTGGGGTACGTGTTCCAGTCCCCCCAACTCTTTCCCTGGCTGAGCGCGCTGGATAATGTCCGCTTCGGCCTGCGCATGGCGGGGCAGAGCAGTGTCTCTGAGCAACGCGAGAAAGCGCTGTCGTACTTGCGGCTAGTGGGTCTGGAGCACGCTGCACAGCGGTTGCCTCAGCAATTATCCGGAGGGATGCAGCAACGCGTTTCGCTAGCCAGAACTCTGGCATTAGAGCCCAGCGTGTTGCTGATGGACGAGCCTTTTGCTGCGCTGGACGCCATCAGTCGCAATAGCATGAACGAAGAAACCCTGCGTATCTGGGCGCAGCTGGGCCAGACCGTTCTTTTCATCACCCACGACATTGATGAGGCGGTTTTTCTGGCTGATCGCGTGGTGGTGCTGAACATCGCTCCGGGCGGTATTCACAGCGAACTGCAGATCGATTTACCTCGCCCGCGCAGTAATTTGCAGACCCGTCGCTTGCCAGCCTTTATCGACTATCGCAATGAACTGATGGCACGTATTTCCCACGTCATGGCGCAGGCTCCTGGCGCTATTCAAACTCCTCACTCACCCGAGTTGACCGCATGATCAGACGCACGCTCCTGGCCGCTTCTCTGGCTGCTTTTACTTTAGCTGGCAACGCTTCGGCCGCTGACCAACCACTGCGCATCGGCTATGTCTTTGCCATGGCCAACGCACCGGCGCTGATTGCCGAGAAGGAGGGGTTCTATAAGCAGGAAGGGCTGGACGTAGACCTCAAGGCGCTGGGTGACGGCCCGGTGATTCAGCAGGCTCTGGCAGCAGGTGAACTGGACGTCGCCTATGTAGGTACGCCACCGGTTTACCAGTGGTACTCACGGGGACTCAAAAGCACGATTCTGGCCAAGGTCAACTATGGCCAGGCAGCCGTCATTGTCGATAACAAAAGTCCAATCCGTGATTTGTCCGGGCTTCACGGCAAGAAACTGGCGGGTGTCAAGAAAGGCAGCGGCATGGACGTACTATTGCGTGGCTATGTGCTCAAGGAAGCCGCCGGGCTCAATCCGGACAGCGACGTCGATATTATCGACATGCCACCGGGCAACATGAACGCTGCGCTGGAGCGAAACATCGTTGATGCCGCTTTTACGTGGGAACCCTTTGTCAGCCAGGCGCTGTTGCGTGGCAATACCCGTGTGCTGTTCGATGTCAACCAGGCGCTCCCGCAGTACCCATGGTATGTGGTCATTGCATTGCCCAAGACGCTGCAGGATCGCCCGGACGATGTGGTCAAGCTGCTCCGAGCACACCGCAAGGCCGTAGATTTCCTCAATCAACATCCCGAAGAATCCAACAAAATAATTGCCGAGGCTTTCAAACTCGAGGCCGTTCAGGGCGCCGATGGTAAAACCATCAGTCCAGAGCAGATTGTCGCGCAGGCACGCTCGCGTCTTGGATGGTCAGCCGATTTGCAGCCCAGCGATATCCAGTTCATCCAGCGCCTGATGAATTACTCGACGCAACTGGGCTTCATGAATACCCCTCTGGACACCAACGATCTGGTGGACACTTCTTACCTGGATAAAGCCTCGCGCTGAGCCTCTGATGTCGATACCAAAACCCAACTGGGGCTGGGCCTCGCTGCCATTTTTGCTGGTGGTCTGGATCATCCTGGCTTCACGCTTTCCCAGCTACGTGCTGCCGCAACCCTGGGTGGTTGCACAAGAGGCGATCCGCTGGATCAACGATGGATCGCTGTGGAAGCAATTTCGCGCCAGCATGCTGGAAGAGTTGGCCGGATTCACATCCGCCGTCGTGATCGCCGTGCTGCTGGGCACGGCTGGCGGTTTGTCGCGCCGTTTTCGCGACTTCATTGCGCCGCTCAACAGCCTGTTCATGGCGATTCCGCCGATCGCCTGGGCTCCGCTGATTTTGATCATTTTCGGCTTTGGATTCTTCTCCATTGTGCTGGTGATCTTTATCGCTGCCGTGTTCCCCATGGCGGTCACTATTCAGGAAGGTGTGCAGAGCATTCGCGGTGGAGAAGTGCGGGCCGCGCGTACGCTGGGTGCCAATACCCGGCAACTGCTGGTTCACGTTTACCTGCCCGCTTCGCTGCCATTCTTGACTGCGGCCTTGCGCATTGGCTTCAGCCAGGGTTGGCGTGCGCTGGTGGCGGCCGAAATGATCGGCGCTTCTCAGGGCATCGGCTGGATGGTTTCAATGGGCGGACAAATCGGCAACAGCAGCCAGGTGCTGCTCGGCATCGTCTTGATCGGCTTGCTGGCCTGGCTGATGGAAAGCCTGGTTTTCCGCCGTATCGAGCGTCACTACCAAGCTTGGCGTGCCCACTAAAAACGTTCTTTTCGAACCGCTTCTAGCAGATTCCCCACGAGGTGCATTTTGACGACTTCCTTCGACCCACGCGACGCGGGTGAATACACCGCCCCAATTGGCCTGTATGAGCGCAACAAGGCTCGGCCGTTTCTCGGAAGTATCAGCGGCGACCGACAAACGCTGGTCGCCGGACAGTGGGACGAGATCACCCTGACGTATGAAGTGGGTGCCAGCGGACTGGCGGATGGTGCCTGGTTGAAGCTGGCGTTCAAGTTCTATTCCGATTGGGCATTGTTTCAAACTTCTAACCCGTCGGGGCCTAACTATGTCAGTGCCGAGTATCAGGCAGGCGATCTGGTGCCAGGGCAGAGTCAGGCGACCGTACAGCACCTGAAGGTGCGCTTTGATCAGAAGGGGCATGAGCGGCCGTTTCAAAAGGCCATCATCATCGATGTTATCGACGGCTATCTGAATCCAGGTGATCGTATTGTCATTCGCCTCGGCGATCGTCGTCAGGGCGGGGCGGGCACTCGGGTGCAGAGCTTTGTCGAAAAAGGCTTCCGGTTGCGCCTTTTCATCGACCCGCTGGGCAGTTCGAAATTTGCTGAAGTTCCAGGCGACCTGCTGTGGGATATCGTGCCGGGTGTCGCGAGCCAGTTGCAGGTCATTGCGCCGCGACTGGTCAGTAGCGAAGAGGCTTTTGATGTCTTGCTGCGGGTCGACGATGCCTGGGGTAACACTTGCCAGCAGTTGCCGTTAAAAGGCAGTCTGCTATTGATTTCTCCTGATGGAGGAGAGCGCGACATTGCCTTCACGCTTGCCAGCGAGGGCTGGGCAGTGGTGCGGTTACCAGCGTTGAGTTTGAGTGAAATCGGAGAATGGCAGCTGCGCGCGCAGGTCACCGACGCCCGTGTGCGACCTGCCCAGGCATTCATCAACGTTGACCCTCAAGGCGCCGGTCTACGGCCACTGTATGCCGACCTGCATGTGCACTCCGACGACACCGTCGGCACCAATGACACACTGTATAACTTGAGCTATGGCCGTGATGTTGCAGGTCTGGACGTACTGGGTTACACCGCCAATGACTTCAACATCACCGAGCAGCGCTGGGATCAAGCGGTCAAACTTATTCATGAATTGAATGAGCCCGGACGGTTCGTCTGCTATCCGGGGACTGAGTGGTGTGGCAACTCCTGTGCCGGTGGCGACCGTAATGTGGTGTTCTTGCATGACCGCAAACCGGAGTTTCCCTTCGATAACCAAGGCCGTCTGGTTCGCTCGTTCGAGTGGAACGAGTTCACTGCCGGCACCATCAAGCCTGGGGCCTGGCCGGTGGATGAACTCTACGCCGCTTATGCCAAGGATCCTGAAGGGCATTTGATGATGCCCCATGTGGGCGGGCGGCGTTGCAACCTGGACTGGCACCATCCAGCCCTTGAGCGCCTGATTGAAGTCGGCTCGGCGTGGGGGCAGTTCCACTGGGTATATGCCGAAGCTTTGCAGCGTGGTTATCGAGTGGGCGCGGCAGCCAACAGTGATGAGCACCAGGGCCGTTGCGGTGGTGGCGTGCCTGCTACCGCAGTATTTGGCTCCCGGGGCGGTCTGACCGGCGTATTGTCGGCAGGCTTTGATCGTAAAAGTGTCGGCCAGGCCCTGCGTGCCCGTCGCACGTTTGCCACCACTGGCGAGCGTTCGTTTGCCAGCCTGAGTTCAGGCGAGCATCTGATGGGCGAGGTGTTCACCGCCTCGGAAGAGGCCAGCCTCGACTACCGTCTGCTCGGTGAAAACGGTTGGGAGCAGATCGATCTGTTCAACGGCGAGCAATTGATCTGGTCGCGCAACCTGCATGAAGAACTTGGCTTCAGCAGCCAGCGTATTCGCTTGCGTCTGGGCGGTGCGCGGATCAAGGATCGCTACCGTGGAGCCTACTGGACTGGCGAGATTCGCGTGACGGGCGCTGTCATCAAGCACTTCGATGCCTGTGGCCTGGATCACCCCGAACAGACTGTATGGCGTCAGGACTCAACCAGTCTTGCGTTCCGTACGGACACCAACGGCGACACTGACAGCATTGAAATTGAACTGTCCCGGTTGGCTGGCGCGCGCCTGGAAGTTCGCAGCCGAATCGACAACTACACAAAGGTGGGTGATCCAGCCAACCCGGAGGCTTTTGTGCATGCTCCCAATGTTGAGGTGCTACTGACCGGGGATGATTTGTTATCTCAAGGGCAGCACGTTGTAGAACTGCCCGGAGCAGAGCTGAAGTTATCGTTAGAGCGCATGACTGACCTGACTCTACCGCGAGAGATACAAGGGCAGCTAAAGATCTCGGATCTGCGTCTACAGGCAGGACGCGAACATGCTTTGTTCATCTGTGCACGGCAACGTGATCAGTCGCGTGTCTGGACGTCGGCTTTGTTTCTGACGTTGCCTAAAACAGAGGGATAGGGTGGAGCCAGCTTTAGTTAAACGCCGGATGCTATTGCTGATTGGCATCCGGGCGTTGACGATCGAGGTGGGACGCCGATTAATCCTCAAGGCCAGCTGCACCAATCGCGATTTAAGTGGAAAGCCCCAAAGCCCAGTATTTCCTAGGCCAAATCGAGAACTTCGATAAATGAGTGGAATCATTTATGGTTTTTCCGCTGAAGAAACAAAATAAATTGTGATTTTCCACCAATTATTTTCACCAGATTCGTGATTTTCCGCTGATTGATTTAAGCGATTTTTGAACCAATATGTACGTAATTCGCGTGAAGTTTTCAGCTGGACGAGATGGGGTAGAGCGGGTCACTGCCACGCTTTTCCCGGAGCTGGCTTCCATCTCCCAGTGATGACATTATTTCGCCATCTATAAATATCGTTGGTGGAGAATGGACTTGCTGGATTTTAAGGATGACGAACAGCTGAGGACTGGGTGTATTAGCCTCCAGGAGCAGGTAATGTCCTTGGCGGGTAATCAAAGCTGGATCGCCGAATTCCAGAAATGGTTGGTGCGTGTTAGGGATGTGTCTCATGAGGAGTTCCTAAGCAAGGACTTCCAGCTGGCGCTCTGGGACACCGAGGCTGTTTCGGCAACAGGCATGGGGCGCATCAACATTTCTGCGGTCGCCGATAATCCGGCAATCGCAGAGAGCCTCTGGCATCTGAAGCAAAAGTACGCGCAGACAAACGATCCTTCTGAGAATGAGATGCTCATCGCTGACGCCTGGGCTCAAATTGCGTCCGCGGTTGCTGGGCTGACCAAAAGAAACCCTCGACATCAAGATGTACCGTGTTTTCGCATTGCTTTGTCCTGGCGCTTTCACGTCGATAGCGCATCATCGAAAACTGCGCGAGCTGGCTCATGCCTTGGGGCTTCCACTGAGCGGTCAGAGGCGTCATCTGCACCGCCTCGTATTGAACCGGTTAGATGACGTGCTGGGTGAGGTGGCTGACGTCTATTCCAGGGAGGGCGTCTCACGCTTGACGCTGCCTTGGCTACTGTTTGTCAACTATGTTCAGAACCCAGAAGGCGAAGCCACCGAAATATCCGACCTGGAGACAGGTGACGAAGTACTCAAGCCCTTGCCTCCTGAGAGAAGGAGGCGCGGTCTGCTGGCGATTGGCGGAGGCACAGCCACCATTCAAAGCATGATCGACTTTGCAACAGATGGATGTACACGTGAAGACTTCATCCAACACTTGCAATCGATCAGCCCTCAATCAAAAACGTCGACTTGCAATACTCAGCTGAACGCTCTGATCGCCGAGTGGGGCGTGTTACGTGCCAACGCAAATAACCTGCAATTAACGCCTCGCGGCGAGGCATTTCTGGAGTCGGGTGATCCAGATGAGATCATTGACTGGATGATCACCCGCATCTTGGGGTTTGACTATTTGCTAGCGGCATTGCGTGACCCACCTTTATCTAACCGTGATGCCATCCTTACACTCAGAAAGGCGAACCGTAGATTTTCGCTTCATAACATAACGGGTCTCCTCTCACAGACCCGTTTTTCATTTTATTCTGAAGGTGTTTCTGAGTGCGAGGCCTATCAAAAATATCAGAAGGATAGAAATTGATTTTTGAAGAATTATGAAGAGGGTAGCCACTAGGCTAATGTAGCCACCGCTAGAGATGAGTTCGGTTTTGAGGGTGCCGGCCATTTTTTCAAGCCCAGGTAAAGGAATGGCCTGGAGAATAGAAAATTCGATGCCGGAGACATCGAAGCTGCACTTTTGCTGGTCAGGAAGGCAATGCGTTGCCCATGACAGCACTCCATATACGCATGAGAAAAAAATAAACGATATCAGGTATGCCATTAAAGGTCTGGATATGCTGGAACCATAGCATGAGAGCTTCTCGTAGGCGAGAAACAGCCAGCGTTTTCCACCTGTCAAACCTTTGGCTATCTCGGCCATTTCAAGCCTGAAAAAAAGCTGCTCCTCATGCGGTGCTTGAAGTTGTCCGAAGGATAGGCGTAGGTGGCGGTACGCTCGGGCGCTACTTTCTTTGCCGGTCGGTCTAGGGAAAGTTACATCTTTGAAAGACACATCCTGATGAAGTGTGCAACCAAAAAAGATAGGAGGTCTGCCAAAGACAGCGCCATCGAATGTCGTCGTATCCCGGAATTCGCGATTTTTGAAGCTGACATCTTCTTTGAATAGGCATCTCTTAAATGAGATTGCGTTGAATGTTTCGCTTGTGGGATCGTAAGGTGTCCAGTTGATTTTTTCTTTGGTGGTGTCTTGAATGGTTTCGAAGCACACGGCCTGCCTAAAAAAACAGTCGTTAAAACTTATGTCAGGGCCAAATCTTGCTCCGTTGAATCGAGTGCAATGGCCAAATGAAGATTTGGCAAATGAGTTATTGCCCTCGAACTCTGCGTAATCAAAGTCGATCCAGTCTTCGACAGTCATCGATTCCAGCTTTGTGTTCTTGAGGAACTTGGTGTCTTTGAAGCTGGAGCGTGCATCTACAAATGTATTTGAAAAGTCTGATGACTCGCCGAAAATTGCTCGATCAAAGGAGGTGTATCGTGGAAATTTTGCCCCTTTGAAGCTTGCGCCGCTGCCAAATTTGAAGTCATGGAACCAAACCCCTCCGTCGAACTGGCATGCCATCCCTCGGAAGTCGGTGTCGGAAAAATCGGCAATATTTTTGTAGTCAAAATGACCATAGGGCGTGGATGGGAACTTCTCTCGCCAAGAATTCCAAGCTCGGAAACCCATTTTGGCCAGCGCCAAACATCCTTCCTTGCTGATGCTGTCTGGAGTTCCGTGCTCCGGCTGCTCAAAAAACATTATCAAACTTTCTTTGAGCTCTTCGTCTACGTCATTGAGTATTTCTCGGATATCGATTTTTTGAGTGTCTTGCATTTCGGCACGCTTGATGAAGTGACGTTGGGAATGTGCGGATCATTCGGGGCGAAACATATCATCGATATGGCCAGTGTGGGGTGGGTACGACACTGAATTTCGGGTGGCGCTCAGGTGCTAGGAAGGATTCGCTCCCCGAGGTAGCTTCCTCTGATCTGGCCTAATGATTCCGGACACCCCCAAAGGAGCGGTACCCTACCGCTCAACGATGAGGTGTCCGTGTAGTGGTCTAATGAAACCGGACACCCATTTAGGCGAGAATGCTCGCCAGATCAGAGGTGTCTGATGACCAAACAACGTCGTTCTTTTTCCGCCAAGGCTATAGCTATATCGAAGCCAGCCGCTCGCTTGGTGTGATTGAGTCCGCGTTGCGCCGCTGGGTTAATCAGCTTCAGCAGGAGCGCACCGGCGTTACTCCGCAGAGTAAAGCGCTGACGCCAGAGCAACAGAAAATCCAGGAATTGGAAGCTCGAATCGCTCGACTTGAGCGGGAGAAATCCATTTTAAAAAAGGCTACCGCGCTCTTGATGTCGGAAGAGCACGAGCGCATGCGCTGATTGATCAACTGAGCCCCCAAGAGCCGGTTGATTGGCTTTGCGCAGTCTTTGATGTCACTCGTTCGTGTTACTACGCCCACCGTCTCAGGCGCCAAACTCCAGACGTTGAGCGGCTTCGGTTACGCAGCCGGGTTAACGAACTGTTTACGCAAAGTCAAAGCGCCGCCACTGGCCCCCGCTTATGCCGAGAAAAAACTTAACGTCGTGTCCGGGATTAGTTGACCACTACATCGGTTGATGGTTAACGTCCACCGGCCAGGCCACTCAGGAAGTGTTTCCCACGAACTCCGGCCGTTCATGCGGCTTGATGACCGATGGGCTCGTCGTCCACCATGCGGCATCAATTCAAAAGCAGGGCCATGGTCATGAGGTTTCCCAGACAAATCCAACACCTCGGGCTGGCCGCGCTCCTGCTCTCCAAGATTCGGAAAGATCCTGACGACCTCAGCACAGTGCTGACTCTTCAGCGCTTTCTGCTCCGACAGATCATCACAGCTGAGCATCGGGTAAAGCGGCTTAAGAAGGCGAGAGCCCGCATGCAAGCCTTGAAACGCAAAGGTTCAACGAGGGAAAGATCAACAATCCTCAAGGCGCTGGCGTCAAAAGCTGCTAACCGGATCCAGGATCTCCACCAGTTGATCTTTCTGTGGAAGTGCTTTGGTGATGGTATCGCTTGTGTCTATCAAAGCTCCTACAGCCTCAAGCACCTGTATTTTGATGGGGAGTACGAGGTGAAGAGCGACCCGGGTTTTATGCTCGGCAAGACCGGGTTCATGAACGAGTATCGCTTTCTACGCAGGGCGCTCGCCATGAACGTACCTGCCATCCTGTCAGACCTTACGAACGTCATCCGTCACGGTGACGTCTGCTTGATGGGCGCTGCCGATCCACTGCCTTGGGAGATCAAAAGCTCTACGAACACCAACGTGCGCGTGAAGAAGCAGCAGGAACAAATTCGGGTGCTGCAGGAGTTCTTCTCAAATGACTACGCGGCGAATTTTCGAGGACTGGCCAATGCCAAGCGCGTCGAAGTATCTGTTCCCCTCGTCAGTTACGAGGATCAGATCAACGAGTGTCTGACGAAGGCCCAGCAACATGGGACGGCGGTTGTGGCCCCTGAGCTTGGCCTGACCTACCTGTGCGGATGGAATGTTGCTGGGAAGGCTGATGCTTTTCTAGATCTACACGGGCAATATCAAACGCCCACCACGTTGACTGTTTCTCTAACGCCTGAACCCACCTGGGAGCATCACAAATCGTTCACCGTCACACTGTCTCCCGCCAACACGGTGTTGTTCATGCAGGAACGGTTTACCTGCCTCGTCTTGATTGACTTGGCAGTGGTGAGGCAGCTGTTGGATGAGCGCGCGTTGGAACCGGTGATTCTCATGGATGGCATCAGCGCCATTCAAATCGCGCCAAGAGTAAACAAGGAGCGCGGCAACTCTGAGGGCAAGGGAATTGCCGTTGACTGGGAAAACAGAGTCGGGGTTTTCAGGCTGAGCGAGCAGCATTTCTTGAGAGTCGCGACCCAGTTCGAGTCACTTCAATGGTTCGCCGACAACTTGGCACAACAAATCGAAGCCATGCGCAGCGAGCGTCCGAAAGAGGCGATGATGGCAGGTGACCCATCATTGTCGGAGATACCTAAAGATTGGCTCTTCGCGAAGGATCGTTATGCTGAACCATCCGGTGATTGAGTGAGGATGCATGGGTGATCTGGAGGACTACTGGCCTGTCTGCACGTACTCCAGGCTGGGCGGGCTGCTCGTTTAAAACGTAGCCGTCAGCGGGTTAGGCCCGGGGACAAATCTAATGCCCCATGGCTTATAGAGCAGACAGTAGCTTTTCCAGCCGGGCATTTTCCCAGGTGCTCAACAGCTCAACCGGGTCGGTACCAAATCGCTGGAATGAATCAAATCTGTAGGCGCGGCCATCAGGACAGTAGCAACTGTCGCAGTAATCGAGGGTATCGCAATCGTTATAAAAGGTGATCACCCAGCCATCCACCTCGACAGTCATCAGCCCGGTATAGATGTCTGCCCAGGAATGCGTGCCTAAGCGCCGCATAGTGCGAACTCCCAGTGCGATGTCGCGCATAACCTGATAGGCCTCGCGGGCGGTAAGGGGCGTAGGGGACAAAGCAGATGCACCTTTCTCGATCACAGTTCACGCAATGGTATACGAACGAGGGGATCGGTTGCGTGATCCGCATAGGCTTTCGCGTCTGCATACGGCGAACAGAAGTGTGCGCATCGGCCCTCTAAGAGTAGATTTTTCAGCGCACTTTGCCGAGTATGGTTGGCTCGAACTTACAAGGAGTTATCCGTGCCAGATCCTATCAGAGCCGTGTTCACCAACGATGCCGTCGATGCAGCGTTCCGATACGCAGACAACCTTTGCAGCGACCCGAGCCACGCTATCAATGAAGTCGTGATCCTCGTTCCGGCAATGGCCAACATCAAAGTTAGCACCACGCTCGGTTCCTTCCTGGGCGCGACCCGCGCCAAGGCACTGGAAAAAGGTGAGCGCACTACGGTGGGTGGAAAGCCCGCTCGGTTGATGACCAAGAGGACGCTGACACACTTTTTGCCGGGTACCTTGGTCATTTGTCCGTACGCTAGCAAGGACATCATGGACAAGGTCGATGCTGCAGGTCAGGTGGCCGCGGTGATTGCCTTACCTTGGTGTGAAGACGCCGTGGCCGAGTGGATTAAATCTTGGTCGCCCATGGTAGATGGCGTGCGGCAAACTCAGCCGGCGAAGCTGATAGATGATCCGGTCGTAGTCAAGGCCATGGAGTCACTCACCCGCCGTGTGAACCCGTCCAATCCGCTCTCGCACCCTAACGACCAAGAGCACGCAGTTCGGACTCTCAAAATCTTGCGACGGAAGAATCACTCCCTGGACGCTGATGGCATCAGAGCCTGGGCGGTGGCTCATGGATGGAAGCCAGATGCAGCGGATGAGCTTGCGGTACTCGCGATAAAGATCGCCGCACTGAAGACTAAACCGACACTGGATCGCCTTGAGGTTGCTGCAACTACCTATGCAATCTGGGTAGATGCTGCGAAGAAATAACGGTGAAACCCCATCGGGTTGGCATGGCCAGATTTGGAGGTTGCACCCGTAGAACGCAGCACCTTGATCGGGCCACCGCATAGCCAACCATTCTTGTTATGCGGGATGCGGCGACGCCGCGCTGAGCCCGATCCCGTGACCCCGTACCCTAGGATTCAGATATGTCGTTCGCAAATGCATATCAGGCAGCGATGAAGCTGCAGAGCAAGAGGGGGCGCTGCCTGCACTTCAGTGATGGCGTGCAATGCAACGAGATCATCTCGGCCCACTCCATACAGAAACGGGGACAACTGGGCCTGATTGCTGAAGATGGTCATGTGTATCGGCTCAATGCCGACCTGTCGACCTTGAAGGAAACGGGGGGCAAACCACTGCCCAAAAAAATTGGGGTGAATCGCGCGTCGACCTTTCCAGGAATGTGCAAGCAGCACGACAACAAGCTCTTCTCACCCATTGATGATCGGCCCCTGTCGGTCGATCCGCACCAAGTGGCACTGTACGCATACCGCAGTATCTGCCGAGAATATTTCGTCAAAGAGAACGCGTCGAAGTCCCTCACTGAGATGCTCGAGCACCCAGGGCTCGGAGTTGAGCAACGCCAGATGCTGGCTGACGCTGCGTATGGACAATCCCTCGGTTTTGAGCGCCTCAAGCGTCACAAACTCATCTACGATGAATGTCTCTCGGCCAGCGATTTCAGCGGTCTGAAGTTCATTATCTTTGGTTCGACGTCGCGATGCTCGCTGCAGGCCTCGGGGCTGATCTTCCCCGATTTTGATTTTCAAGGCCGCCAGCTACAGGATCTGGGCCCCGAGACCAGAGATCTGGATCTTCTGGTCTTCTTCACAGCTCCCACCGAATACGGTTGGGCTTTCGTCTTGGCGTGGGATGAATCAAGCGATCTGAGTTGCCAGCGATTCGTTTATTCGTTGGCGCAATCAGGGCGAGGCGGCGGGAAGATTGAGGATATGTTGCTGCGGTTCTCACTCGCGTGTTGTGAGAACCATGCAATCCGGATCTCCTGGTGGAACTCGCTAGATACGGTCGCGAAGAGCCAGGCTTTAGACTTCATGGCGTTCATGGCGGATCCGACCTTGGGGATACGATCGGATTACCTGGTAGCGGGCTGCGAGGGGCTGGCGGACTGGTCGTTTAATAACGTCCGAGATGTTCGTTGAACAGGACGCTCGGCCGCCACATGGGCACGTCGCCCCGACGGCGAACCTCTACTCTGGCCCGAGCTGGCCGTGGAGGGAGAGTGCGCCAGCTACCGCCTGACTATCAATCCTTGAATTCCAGTTTTGGGCGAGGAGGGTATCCGGCTACGCTGGCGATATCGAATTCAGAAGGCCCATCGTAGCTCGTGACGGTGGCCGCCCACTGCCTCACTTCCTCATCCCACGCAGGGTCACAGAAATCAGCGTTCGGCCAGTAGTTGTGAACGTCGGTGTAATTGAGTTGCTCAGCGATGGTGCGTTCTGTACCACCCAGCACACACCAGGCTGCGTACATACGTATCTTCCAGCTCGGAGCCGTCAATATGTGCACCGGGTCGTACGGGTCAAATCCTAAGGCAGCCGCCTCAGCATCGAAGGACAACAGAGCAGTGATGGATTGTCCGTTGTCAGACCCATCCTTGGCCATGTCATCTACCCAGCGCAAGAGATAGCCAAGCGACTGAAATTTACTGAGCGGCCGGCTTTCACCCTTATCGATGACATGGCTAGTTGCCTCATGATCACCCTTCTTGGATTTGACTGTACGGAAGCTAAAGCTTGCCTGGGACATTACGCGCGATCCTTTTTGTTATTGTTTTTTTACACGTTAACCATTGAGCAAAGCGCGTCGCAAGTGTTGACCATGCGAGCCAGAGCTCCGTTGAATGCCTCTGGTCGTTGAGCACCAGCTGCAAATCTCATCGGAAATCTTCATTCCAGAGACATTGCTCAGTCACCCCAATCGCTGTATTACGATCGCTTACGTTGAGCATCGAGATGCGTGTGCGCGAAAAATCGAGGGTTGGCCAATAGTTTTCGTAAGCTTCATATTCCATTGCAACGGCGGCGGCTTGCTCCTGGGCATCAAGCAAGCACCAGGCGCTTTGCATGCGACCCTTCCAGTCCTTCTTCTTCAGAAGTTGAGTCGCCCCCTTCGATCCCAGTCGTCGCTCATCAGCGTGTCGACAAAAAATTTCGCAGCAGCGTGTTCAAACGTAGAGCTAAGCTCGATCATCGCATCCATTACCCGATAGGACATCCCGACGGCTTGGAATATCGATAATGTCTGACTGTCCTGTTTCAGCAAATTTTTCTGAACGCTCAACGATTCGGCAAGAGGTATTGGAAACACGAGGAATGTGATCGGGTGCTGGGACATGGATATCGGCTTATTCATGATGCCTATGGGGCGAAAGCCGGAGCAACCGATTTAAAAAGGTTATTGATTCAAGGAAAAGCGAGCCGTTCGCGCTGTCGTGATTGGTGAGTTATGAGGCTGAGAGGCAATGGTTGGGTCGCGGCAAGTACGAACTGCAGCAGGCGGCGTCGTTATTATTTGACCGTGCCGGATCAACACCCGGCACAGTCGCTGCAGCCTTCAGATCCTATCTAGTGCTCACACATCGTCGAGCGCCGGTGGTGACTGCTCGTCAATCGTGATCTGGCTTCTACCTGGCCAAGGTGTTTCAACCGCAGTTACGCCCTCAGCGGTCGGAACAAGTGACCATATGCGTGCGTCGATTCCATCATTCTGCAGTTTGCGCATGAAATAGCGGGCCTGAAGGGCATCGTGGGTCGCGATGACCACCTGGAAACCATGATCAATGATGTAGTCGCGAAGCACATCAAAAACGGACGCGGCATGCACCAGATCGTGATGCTGTGTGGGGTCATCAAGGAGGAGCCCGCGCCACGGAGACCACTGATGTTCCAAGGCCATTGACAGCAGGAACGTCAGTTGCAGATCCGTCAGTTGAGCCTCGCTGGCTATCGAGGGTACTGGCGCTAACCCCCCGTGGAGCGGCACAGATACTTCTGCACGTGCCTTTTGGTAGGAGCTTCTGAAACTCAGATTCGTCCCGGTAAACCTTTGCTCCCTGACCACGCGTTTGAGCAATGCTTGCCACCGAGGCATCACTGCCTGAACGTTTTTCTGGACGTTCGCGATTTCGGAGGAAAGGGACTGGTTGAGCGACTCCATCGCTGCAGACAATTGCGATAGGCGCTGCACGCCCGTGCGCTTCGACTCGACCTGTTGACTCAGGTGGGTCGAGAACTCATCCTCCGACCGCTCGCCGCGCCGGCGATCAAGAAGTCCCTGAGCGAGCCGAGCCTGCTCTATCTTGCTCCACGCGCCAATCTCGATCTTGATGGTCTGAAGCGTTTCCGAGTGCCTGGTAAGCTCAGTGCTGATGGACTGCAACTGAGCCTCATGGCTGCTCGCTACCGCGGCTGTGGGATCGCCGGCGAATGAGAGCTGACGCCAGGAAGCCCTGATCGTGGCCAGTCGGGCTTGTGCTTCAGACAGCTGTGTTTCCAAATCAGCTGCAGCGGTCGTGGCATCTGTCAGCTGGGCCTGCTGACGATCCAAGGCAGACTGCTCGGCAACTACCTTGGCACCTAACTCAACGAGCTGATTGGCGTTCTGGTTCTGCGCCGTGGACAGATTTTCCAGGGATTGAGCTGGCGGGGCATCGGCGGTAATCGCTGCCAATGCTGCAGTCGCTTGCTCTAGCCGGCTACTGGCCTCTGAGCGGGCCTGCCGCGCGGAGTCCACTGCACGAACAGCGGAGTCGTATTCGTTTCTGGTCTGCTCAAAGACTTCTGAGCTTACCCGCGGAGCGAGGTTGCGCTGTTTTTCGTCCAGTTGAAGTTTCGCAGCGGCATTGGCATCAACGCGAAGCCGGATGGACTCTTTCGCCAGGGGAACGGCATCGCCGCCGAGCAGATTGTTCGAGCTGATCTCGACGATATCAGCTGTTAGATATGCCTGCTGTGACTCTAGGTCAATAATCCTGTACTGACATGCTTTGAGTTCTGCTTCAGCGCTCGTAACTGCCTCTGTAGAGTCTCGCAGAACATCCGCGGCCCTTTTTACACGTCGTTCGGCTTCGACGATATTCGGGTCGATCGCCGCTAGTGCCTTGGCGACACGCTCATGTAAGCCGACCGCGCCATGTTCTTCGCCACACAGCGGGCAATCACCGCGGTCGGGAGGCAAATGGGCCGCGATGGCTGCAACAGCTTGGCGTATTGAGTCAGCCGCAGATGTCAGATTTTCATGATGGCTCTTGGCGGCCTGATCTTCTTCCTCAGCGGTCGCTCTGGCCTCTAGCGCGACACGAAGCTGTTCGCTGAGGAGCTCTTCATATGCTGCTTCGCCGCTGATGGTGCCGGTAACTTCTGCAACGCGCTGAAGAGTCAGCTCCCAGCGATCCAGGAGTTCTTGAGCTGTGAGGAGGTCGGAATCTATTTGCAGCAGTGTCTTGCGCTGTCCATTGATCAGGTCATGCTGAACACCGAGCTGCTCGTGTCCTTCGTGCACTCTGCGCGCCGTAGAAGCTTGCGATTCAGCGATGGTTAGGGCGTCGTCGGTTGTCTTCAGAACCTGCTGGCGTTGCTCAACCGTCTCCTTGGCGTTGGTCTCATTCACGTACCGATTGAGTTGCTGAGCAATCGTGCCGCGTTCAGTTTCTGCAACGACCAACTCTCGTTGTAGCTGCTCAAGAGCTGCCACGGCCACCGAGCGATACTCTTTCTTCTGGTTCAGTTCCTGCGTCGCGGAGAGGAACTCGGTACTGAGCTGCTCTGAACGAGCTTGTTCAGACACAAACCGGCCTATGAGTCCGTCGACCTCAGCCAATTCTTTGATCTGTTCACGAAGTCGCTCGAGCTTGTTTTGAACCAGTTGCTCCAGCGCATCATGCACCGTCTCCAATCCGTCTTGGCCCAATGGAGGTACGAGCAGGCCGGAGGGCAATTGGTCGAAGCTTTGCGCCTGTTGGGCAATGTCCGAGATCGACTCGGCAATGCTTTCCCTGCTGCGAAGCGCCCCTTGGGTTTGGACAGCCGCCTGGTTTCGGTCAAGGCTCAGGCTTTGCCATTCGGCAAATTCGGTTTCAAGCGAATCCAGCGACGCTTTCGCTTGCTTGATCTGCTCTGTGAGCGCTCGTCGGATGCTAGTGAGAGCAGAGCTTACCTGGCTGCCGTCCTTGCCAATCGGCAACCGTTCCAACTGGGAGCCAGCGACCTTTGGATCTGCCTTGACCAGCCATTCACCCTCGCGCTGATCAAGTAGGTGGGTGAGCCTGAGCAGAAAGGGGATGTCAGCAGGATCTTTCGAGGGGAATAGAAGGCTCAGATCACCCGTTGTCTCAACGCCCCCACTTTTGTTGACTTGGGCACTGGCTTGCAGGTCACCGAAGTCGAGGCTTACCCGAGCCATGGATTGAGAGTCTCGGATAATCGGGACAAGGTTTCCGTCGAGTCGAGAGATCTTGCCCGTCAAGGCGAACTCAACTGCTTCAAAGATCGCAGTTTTTCCAGTGCCATTGGGCGCGAGCAGAATCGTAGCCCCGCGGCTGAGCTCAATCTTCGTATCGGCGCCAAACCGGCGGATGTTCGAGAGCGTTATAGACTTTAACTGATTCATTTCTCGTCCTCTTCGCCAAACACCGAGATCCTAAGGGCCTCAGCGATCTCGCCACCCGATTTGCCGGAAAGCAGGAGTTCGCGCCATTCATTGCGATGCGGCTTGACCCACGTATGCGCCAGGACGAGGGCGCTAAGGGAGGCTGACAATGGGTCACTAATGCTGTCGGAGCTGCCGGGAATCGAAAGTGTCGCAAGGAAGCTGCGGTCGAGAAATGAACCGGCGTCTTCGCCCTCTCTGACGACCACCTTTCTGCAGAAGCGGTCGTCCGTCTCGAGCCGAGCAGCGTCCTCAGACGCGATACCTTCAATGAGCATGAACATGTAGAGGTCAGCAGTTTGCGGCTCTGGGAGCATGTCACGGACATCTGCCGCCCACCGAAACGCTCCCTGAATTTTGGCTACATCGTAGGGGAGGGCCGCGATCAAGACTGTCCGCCAGCCCGCACCTCCCTGATTAAACCGTTTCAGCTGCATCCCTGCGCTCGCGATCTCAGCCAGCGGCGATGGCAGTTCCATCGAGTCCGGATAGGAGACCTCATAGCGACCTTCGGCACGGTTCGAGATGGCTTCAACCAACTCCGAGATTGCTAGCATTTCAGATTCCTTTCGTATTCATGTCGATGGCAGACTGGCGCGCCAGCAGTCGATTTTGCAATTGTTTACTAAAGTGTTGCCGCACCGTGGCCAACGTGCCGAAGCGCAACTGATTGAATACGCCAGAGCGGGTCACGAGCAGATGTGGTCGGCGTTCCGCGGCCATGCTGGTGGCCGACTCTGCATCGTCAGCCATACTTGTGTTCAACAGTTCTGAAGGAGGAGTGCTGACGCCAGACAGGATCACGACTGGGGCAGGGGACGGGCCGATAACGTTGATCAACGGATCGTCAGATATCTCACGGACTTCAGGAGCTCCAGTTGCCGGGCCAGACCAGTACTTGAGGGCAATACTCCGCACCTCCCCAAAATCCGGGAAGTGCTTCCAGACAGTGCCTGTGCCTTCGATCCCCACCGCGACCAGCAAGAGCAGTTCGACGGCGCTAACCAACAGGTCTACGGTTCGAGGGCCAAGGCGAAGCGCGTGGGTGGCATTTTTTCCTTCCGTCTCCGGGTATAAAAGCTGCTCCAGAAATTGACGACGGCTCTCCGGGTTCTTAGTAAATCCCTCCAGCCACTCCAGCCAGATCGCTTCCATGGCATCAGCAAGGGCAGGATCTTTTACGGCTGTTAGCTTTGCAGAAACATTTTGAGTTAACCGTTGCCACACCACGTCGTCCATGGCGCTTGCGAGCGCTAGAGCTTCCGCTCGAGCAGCACTCAGGGTCTTGAACTCATGATCCAAGGAGCACACGAGCGCCTCAGTGTTATCCATCCATGGGAGATCTTTGAGGTCGCTCTCGGCGCAACCGAGGGTGTGCCCGAGTTCATGGCCAACGTTGGTACGCCAGGTTGGCGCGCCCTGCATCAGGCTTTGACAGCCGTGTGGCAGGTGCAGCGCCATTCGCAATATTGCAGACGGGAGCGTGAGGCTAGCTCCGATAGGAGGCGAGTACGGTGCATACACCTTAAGCTTCCGATTCCCTGGTGCACTGCCCCAAAGGTGATTTACGACGGCCTGCGCTGTTCGGGGGACTAGCGCACCGAGATCATGGGTGCCAGAAAACGACCAGGTCTTGCCGGAAGGTTGAACTTCATCCCCTAACAGGTATTGAGCCCAAGTTTCGATATCGGGGCGAAGCTCTTCTCTTAGCTCATGAATAATCGCATGACAACCCAGGGCCGAAACGTCAGAGACCTCGGCGGTGATCACCGAAATCAGCCGTTCGAGAGCGCGTTCCGGATTCGTGAAATGCCTGCCCAAGGATTGGACTGAGCGCTGCTGCAATGTCGCGTCGTTGCCCATGCAGACGACCGTGACAAGCTTGAGGGTGTCGATGATCTGCGCCCAATCCTCGAAGCCACACCAGGTCGTAAGCCAGCGATGAGCCCGGGTTGTCGGCCCGTCGATACGCTTAGCCAAGTCGTCGGGATTGAGTCCTATCTGGCGGCACAGCTTACACAGCTCGTCCAGATGGTTAACAGTCAGGCCGTCCTTGATGCTTAGGTGTGCCCCTAAAAGGGTCAACTGAAATCGACGTTCAGGCAATTGGGCAAATGTGCCAGCGCGAGAGTGCTTGGCTAAGCTTGAAAAGGCCGAATCAAGAACGGAAAGGTTGTCTTTGGCCGCGTCAGCAGCATCGTCAGCATTTGCGGGATCGTCTACGGCAACCGGTGTGGCAACAGCTTCATCCGCACCAATATCATCACCCGTACCAATAGGCTTGTCCTTAACAGGCGTGTCCGTAACGAGGGTCACGGAGGAAGCCTTGCCACCCTTGGCGGCTTTTGCGGCTTTGCTCTTTTCGCGGGCGAGTCTCTGCGTTGCGAGTTTGGCCAGGTATACCTGCATATCGGGGTCTTTGGTGCAGAAGTGCGTGCTCTGACGCTTGATTTGCAGGTGCTCAAATGACTCTCGTGAATGGACGATTACGACATCATCCCACTCTTCGATACCACCTTGCTCAGCACCAATTTCTAGCGGAGCTCGACGCCCGTCGAGGAATTTTTCCAGCATGTCCGACAAACGCTGAGCAATGACCAGTTTCTCGTAAAGCGACTTCTGCTCCAGCCGAAACCGTCTGATCATACTGACATCCCTTTACTTCATTATCTTGTTGGCCAGCTCCGCTGGCAGTTCGCCACATCTTATCATTTGGCGGCTGCCGGTCGTACTAGCGCGCCGCCCTTGGGCAAAGAGGCAGACACGGTCTATTCCAACATACAGACATGAGGTTGTTTCATCGTGGCAAGCTATATTTACTGAACATTGTATTCAGGTCATTGCCAAGGGGGGCGGGCAGCGATGGGCATGTGGGACTGGTTATTTGGGAAGCGTAAAGCTGTGCGCGTTGAATCCCCACCGAAAAATCCAAGCGGCCGCGGCGGCCTTGAAATCATAGGTGGGCTGCTCACCTTGCCAACCCGAGATTACTACGGGCTCTGCAAATACTCACCTAAGAAGGCGTGGGTGATCTCCTGGAACGATTCGACTTTAGGGTGGTTTGGACTGGATCGGGTACTTGGAAGTCTCGGGGTTTGAAGGGGCAAGTCCAGAGAACGTAGGCTTGATGGTCTGTGTTGCACTGAGCGCCTGTATGGGGATGTCCGAGTAGACGGCCGCAGCGACGATGAACAGAAACGGTTCCAATTGCTCACTGTAGTTTGCAAGCCACTCAGTAATCCTCATCAGGTCGGAGAGTTGCTCCGACCTGAATATTGTCCGGCGATTTTCTGTGCGGGCGTCGAAGTCTTTTGGTGATCAGTCCCGAAAAGGATTTGCAGTCCCGCTACCGGCGTCAGTGGGCAGCGAATCAGAAAAGCGAAATACTCCAACGGAATTATCGCGGGAGTTAATGGATGATGTCGATGGGCCATTTATGGATAGCATTGCTTGTGATCAGTACTGCCGCAATCGCGGACGAGCTTCCGCGCAGATGGTGTTTAGAGCTCAGACCTAGATCATCGTCAGAGAGAGAGTCTGTCGGATGATCGGACGCCGAGGTAGAGCCTTGGAAAATCTCGAAGGCATATGAGGTAGGACAAGGAACTCGTTGATTTGGTTGGATTCTGGTAATTCAAGGCAAACCACGGTTTTTACTCACTGGTGACATGAGTAAAGCGTCGTTACAACCATACATAATTTAACATAATATACATTATGCGTAATTACGCATACAGACCCAGACACTCAGGCAGTCCCATTTCAAACCCCACAAAGCCGCCCCCCAGACCATCACCCCCATAGCTACCCATCACACCGTTCACCCACACGACGATGAACCCCATAACGCTGTCCGTCATACCTCAGCACCGGAAAACAAGCACCCGGTCCGCCAACCTGAATATCAGGCCAGCCATCGCGGCCCTTGCTGGTGAGAAACTCAGCCGATCCACTTTCACTGACCATCAGTTTCCATCGCCCGTCACGCTGCTGGCTGACCAGATAGAAACCAACACCCGCAGGTCCGTAACACTGAACGCTGCCTTCGGTAATCAATGCATCCGGTCGGCCGTCACCGTTCAGGTCTTTGACCAGTTCCATGGTTGCCGGTGTGTAGCGTCCAGTTTCCTCAAGTTCGCACTCTGAAGACTTGTCATCGAATCCAGCGGCGCGGAATGCCTTTATCTGCTCATTGCGCGGAAGCTCGTCCGCGATTGCGGCAGCACTGATCACAAGCAATGCTATCCATAAATGGCCCATCGACATCATCCATTGACTCCCGCGATAATCCCGTCTCTGTTACTGCCAGCCCCAATTCAAGGATGAATCATGAAGCGCACTCTGGTGTTCGTACTCGCTTGCGTCAGCTCTACAGCGTGGTCGGCCAACTCGGTCAATTCAATTACAAAGCCGCTCGGCAGACACATCGGTGCGCTCAGTAATGCATTTGCCTGCACCGTCATGGCCGGCACTCCAGGCATTAACAAGGCCCCTCAATGCCGCGACAGTGATACCCCAGCGCCCGTAAACGCCCGCGAGTTCGATAAAGCCGCCGACAAGAAAACCCTGCGCGAATGCATGAAGCCCGACAATCTGATCGATGACGATGTACGCAAATGCATGAAAGGCCTGTAAGTCGCCCGATATTCACCCGGCGACCCTGAATTCAGGCAAATAAATCCAGTGCGGCATCGTCCCATTCATGTCCGTTGACTGACCAGCCGTTGTCCGCCGGTGGCGGAAATCCGGTGCGGCAATAGCCTTGTTTAGCCTGGAAATCGAATATGGCATGAGGGTTATCGTTGATCAGCAACACCGCTTTAGTGTGGTCCACGGACCAGCCGATCTTGATGGTTGAAGGCTTGCTCCGGTCAGATACGTCAGCCACGTTATAGATGTGCAGCGCCTCCTGAATCGGGTTGTCCTGGGACTGGGTGTCGAGCGCGTAGAAATAGCCGGTGTCTTCATCGTCTTCGAATACCACGACAAAGGCGCCGTCCTGCGCAGGAGCTTCTACGACCAGGGCTTGCCCTACATTCAGTACGTGTTCAGCCGCCAGATAGATAGGCATGAGATGAATCCTTACGTTCTTGAAGTTCATATCGCACCTGACTGTAGCAAATGAACCAACAGTGCAAAACCCGATCGAAAACAGCCCGGTAATCTGCTTAAGGCTGGATGCCGTTCGTTCAAGCATTCAAGGACGCAGCGTGATGCATAAAAAGATTCTCCCCTTGGTCATCCTCGCCACCGCACTGGTTGGCTGCTCGGACCCCAAGAAAGCTTCCGAAGACAACTTCGAGAAAGCCACTCAGGCCTGGCTGGATACGGCGTATCCCAAATGCTTCCTGGTGTCGACATTCCCGGTTGAATCGAAGGAATTCGATATCACTAACACCAACAAGACGCTACATGCGTTGGCCGGTGCCGGTGTACTGAAGGAAGTCGAGTTATCCCGCAAGGAGATCCCGGCCAGCATGTTCCAGCAAGCCAGTACGCAGATCCAGTATTCGTACGACTTGACTGACGAAGGCCGCAAATACTACAAGGCCGACGGCCAGAAGATGCGTGACGGCACCACGGTGCCCGGCCTGTGCATCGGCAAGGCCAAGGTGGACAAGATCGAGCAATTCAGCGAGCCCGGCGACATGATGGGTCAGAAGATTTCACGGGTGACTTACACCTATAAGGTCGACGATCTGCCGAAATGGGCCAGTGATGAGGCCGTTGTGGCCACCAATCGCGAACTTGCGCCGATGGCGGCCAGCAAGGACACGCCGATCAAGGAAACCCGTGCGTTTATCCTGACCAACAATGGCTGGGTTCACGAACGCCTGTTTGGCAAGTAAGCTCTGTATCAGGCCTGCAGGGGCTCGTTCCCCTGCTCGCCTTATCATGCGATCTACGCATAACTCTACTAAAGGAACATTTAGTAGAGTTATATTTATACCCTAGATAAGCGCCGTATTTCGCATACAGCGCCCCTCTTCATTATTTACCGGCTAAACCGTGGAATCTGCAGCCCCAGGCTTTCACGCAGTGTCGTGCCTTCATAATCGGTCCGGTACACCCCGCGCTCTTGCAGCAACGGCACCACTTCCTGAGTGAAACGTTTGAACTGCTCCGGGTGGCCGATATAGATGTTGTAACCATCCAGCGCCCGCGCCTCGAACCAGTCGGCCATCTTGGCCGCAACCGTGGCTGCCGTACCGACAAAAGCGCCCGGCCTGAGTTGACGGCCGAATTCCACGGTCTGGCGCAGGGTGAAGCCCTTCTCTCTCGCCTGGTCGGCAATGCGCTTGGCGCTGGTGAAGAAGCTGCTGCGGGCGAACTCCAGGCTTTCCTGCGGAAATGGCGCATCCAGATCGTATTGACTGAAGTCGTGCCAGCCGAAGTTACGGCCGAACTCCTTGAGCGCCAGTTCAAAACTGTGGTCGAGCTGATGGTAGTGCCGCTCGATCTCGCGGGCGTGCTCGTCGGTGTCGCCGACGTACACTTCCGCACCGGGCAGAATCAGCAATTGCTCGGGATCGCGGCCCAGTTTCTCGGCCCGCCCTTTTACATCGCGATAGAACGCCTGGCCCTGCTCGATGCTGGTGACGTGGGTGAAGATCACATCGGCCGTCGCGGCGCCCAGGTCGCGGCCCTGAGTGGAGTCGCCGGCCTGGAAAATCACCGGCTGGCCTTGCGGCGAACGCTGGATGTTCAGCGGCCCTTCTACCGAAAAGTGTTTGCCCTTGTGGTTCAGCGCATGCAGTTTGGCCGGATCGAAGAACTGGCCGGTGGCGCGGTCGCGGGTAAACGCATCGTCCTCGTAGGAATTCCAGAGGCCCTGCACGACCTGAACATGCTCCTCGGCGCGGCCATAACGGGTGTCGTAGTCGTAGTGTTCGTCCAGTCCGTAATTGCCGGCGGTTCCGGCATCGCCGCTGGTGACCACGTTCCAGCCGGCGCGGCCCTTGCTGATCAGGTCCAGCGACGCCAGGCGCCGGGCAACATTGAATGGCGCGTTATAGGACGTGGTCAGCGTGCCGACCAGGCCGATATTTCGGGTGCTGACGGCCAGTGCCGACAACAGCGTCAGTGGCTCCAGACGATTGAGGTAATGCGACGGTGAGCCTGGGGTGATGAACTGGCTGTCGACAATGAAGATCAGGTCGAACAGCGCCGCTTCTGCCTGACGAGCGATGTCGATGTACCAGTCGATATTGACGCTGGCATCGGTGGGCAATTGCGGGTCAAGCCACAGGTTGTGCTTGCCCGGCCCGCCGCAGCCCATGGTCAATGCGCCCAGTTTTAGCTGTCTCTTGCTCATGTCCGGTGAATCCCTTGCGCAGTTTGCAGGTAGACGTTTTCAGTCTAAAAATCCTTATATTTATGAATTATCCGCATTTATAGCAATATGTAAAATTCGCTTTTGGCATAATCTAATGCCTTTCCCACGTATGGCTTTCACCAGGCCGTCGCGCACCCTCTCCCGCCCTGAAAATCCCCAATAAACAAAACCGATACCTCGTTAAGGATTTCCCGCACGCCTGGGGCCGCCAACGGACGTACAGTCGCCCTCACCCCGGCCGCTGCCTGCCTGCGCGCAACGGCGGCACTACAAAAACAAAAGGTAATCCTCAATGCGCAATGAAACCGTTGATGTCAAAGCGTGGATCGACCACCAGCCCATATGTGGCTATCAGTGGCTGATCCTCGCGCTGTGTTTTCTTATCGTCCTGTTCGATGGTTTCGATGTCGCGGTGATGGGCTTTATCGCACCGTCGCTGATGCAGGATTGGGGGCTGTCGCGCGCCGCCTTCGGGCCGGTGATGAGCGCCGGCATGGTCGGCCTGGCCATCGGCGCCCTCGCCGCCGGCCCGTATGCCGACCGCTTCGGGCGCAAGAAACTGCTGCTGATCGCGGTCACCGGCTTCAGTGTCCTGAGCCTGTTCTGCGCCTTTGCCCGCAACCCGTATGAGCTGGCGGCGCTGCGGCTGCTGGCCGGCGTATTCCTGGGCGCGGCGCTGCCCAATACCACGACCCTGCTGGCTGAATACCTGCCGGAGCGGCGCCGTTCGCTGTTGATCACCATCATGTTCACCGGCTTCAACCTGGGCTCGGGCATGGGCGGCTTTCTGGCGGCCTGGCTGATTCCCAATTACGGATGGCAGGCGGTGTTGCTGGCCGGCGGCATCATGCCCCTGACGTTGCTACCGTTGCTGTGGTTTTTGCTGCCGGAGTCGGCGCGTTTCATGGCCGCGCGCAATCAGCCGGCCGAGCGCATTGCCGCCGCGCTCAATCGACTGGGCGGCACTTTTACCGCAGCCACGCGCTTTGTGGTCGGTGAAACACCCAGCCAGGGCAAAACCCCGCTGCGCATGCTGTTTGTCGAGCGCTACCGCCTGGGTACGCTGGCGTTGTGGACCACGTATTTCATGGGCGTGCTGGTGATTTACCTGACCATGGGCTGGCTGCCAACGCTGCTGCGCGACTCGGGCTTGTCGATTGAGCGCGCGGCCTCCATCACCGGCCTGTTCCAGATTGGCGGCACCGTCGGCGCGATTCTGGTCGGTTGGGTCATGGACCGCCGCAACCCGAATTCGGTCATCGCCACCGCTTATGTATTGGGTGGCACTTTTATTTTGCTGCTCGGCACGCTGAGCCTGGACTCCAGCCTGCTGGCCCTCGGCGTACTGGCCGCCGGTTTCTGCATGAGCGGCGCACAGACCGGCCTTAATGCTTTCGCGCCGGGCTATTACCCGACTGAATTCCGCGCCACAGGTGTCAGCTGGATGCTGGGCATCGGCCGCTTCGGCGCTATTTTCGGATCTCTTGTGGGCGGCGCGGTGCTGAGCATGGGCTTGTCCCTGCCGCTGCTGTTCACCCTGCTCGGCACCCCGGCGTTCATTGCCGCCCTGGCGATCCTGGCCAACGGCCGCGCCCGCCGGCGTGCTGCTCATCCCGTCTTGTCCCAGTGACAGCTAATTAAAGGAGCCTTTCAATGGCACGTATCATCGGCGGCCTGGCCGTCTCGCACACCCCGACCATCGGTTTCGCGGTCGACCACGACAAGCAGCAAGAAGCGGCCTGGGCACCGATTTTTCAGGGTTTCGAGCCGATCCGCGTGTGGCTCGCCGAGCAGCAGCCAGACGTGCTGTTCTATGTGTTCAACGACCACGTGACCTCGTTCTTCTTCGACCACTACGGCGCGTTCAGCCTGGGCGTCGATGAGCATTATGAAGTGGCCGATGAAGGCGGCAACCCTCGCCCGCTGCCCGCAGTGAACGGCCACGCGGCGCTGTCGCGGCATATTGGCGAGAGCCTGATGGCCGATGAATTCGATATGTCGTTCTTTCGCGACAAGCCGCTGGATCATGGTTTCTTTTCGCCGATGTCGGCGCTGTTGCCGCACAAGGATCACTGGCCGGTGCAGATCGTGCCGTTGCAGGTCGGCGTATTGCAGTTTCCGGTGCCCAGCGCCAAGCGTTGCTACAAGCTGGGCCAGGCACTGCGCCGCGCCATCGAGAGCTACCCTGAAGACCTCAAGGTCGCGGTGGTCGCCACCGGCGGCGTGTCGCACCAGGTGCATGGCGAGCGTTGCGGCTTCAATAACCCGGAATGGGACGCTCAGTTTATCGACCTGCTGGTCAACGACCCGGTGCAGTTGACCAAGCTGACCCAGGCCGAATACGCCACCCTGGGCGGTATGGAAGGCGCCGAGGTGATCACCTGGCTGATCATGCGCGGCGCGCTGTCGGCCACGGTCAACAAGCTGCACAACGACTATTACCTGCCGTCGATGACCGGCATTTCCACCCTGCTGCTGGAAAACCTCAACCAGCCGCTGCCAGCCGATGTGCAGGCGCGCCACCGCCAGCATATGGGTTACCAACTGGCGGGTATCGAGAAACTGGAGGGCACCTATCCCTTCACCCTGGAGCGCAGTGCCAAGGGCTACCGGCTCAACAAGTTTCTGCACCGGCTGATCGACCCGGCCTTTCGCGCCCGCTTTCTGCAAGAGCCCGAGGCGTTGTATGCCGAGGCAGAACTGAGCGAACAAGAGCGCAACCTGTTGCGCGAACGCGACTGGCGCGGGCTGATTCACTACGGCGCGATCTTCTTTGTACTGGAAAAACTCGGCGCGGTGCTGGGCGTCTCCAACCTGCACATCTACGCCGCCATGCGCGGGCAGAGCCTGGAAGATTTCCAGAAAACCCGTAATCAGCAAGTGCTGTATTCGGTCGCCGGCAAAGCCTGAGCGTCTTTACCTTCATATCAGGAAAACAAAAATAATGACCACCTGTGCCAATCGCTTCACCCGGCTGGCCCTGGCCAGCAGCGCCCTGCTCCCTCTGGCCTGCCCCGCTGCCGGCTTTATCGAAGACGCCACGGCCACGCTGAACCTGCGCAACTTTTACCAGGGCCGGGATTTTCGTAACGCCGACAGCAGTGCCCAGAGCCGTGCCGAGGAATGGACGCAAAGCTTTATTCTCGATGTCCGCAGTGGCTTTACCGAAGGCCCGGTCGGCGCAGGCGTCGATGCGCTGGGGCTGTATTCACTCAAGCTCGACGGTGGCAAAGGCACCGCCGGCACGCAACTGTTGCCGGTGCATGACGATGGTCGACCGGCCGACGACTTCGGCCGACTCGCCGTGGCCGGCAAGCTGCGCTTGTCGAAAACCGAATTGAAAGTCGGCGAATGGATGCCCGTACTGCCCATCCTGCGCTCGGATGATGGTCGCTCGCTGCCGCAGACCTTTCAGGGCGCGCAGCTCACCTCAAGGGAAATCGCCGGCCTGACCCTGTATGGCGGCCAGTTCCGCGCCAACAGCCCGCGCAATGACGCCAGCCTTGAAGACCTGTCGATCACCGGCAAGGCAGCCTTCACCTCCGACCGTTTCAACTTCGCCGGTGGTGAATATGCGTTCAACGACAAGCGCACTCAGGTCGGACTCTGGTATGCGCAATTGCAAGACCTGTATCAGCAACAGTATGTGCAATTGACCCACAGCCAGCCGCTGGGCGACTGGGTGCTGGGCGCCAACCTTGGCTATTTCATCGGGCACGAAGACGGGGCCGCACGCGCTGGCGATCTGGATAACCGCACCGCTTCCGGGATGTTCTCCGCCCGTTATGGCGCCAGCACCGTTTACCTGGGCTTGCAGAAAGTCAGCGGCGACGATGCCTGGCTGCGTGTCAACGGCACCAGCGGCGGCACCCTGGCCAACGACAGCTACAACTCAAGCTTCGACAACGCCCGCGAACGCTCCTGGCAACTGCGTCACGACTTCGACCTGGCCAGTGTCGGCATACCCGGCCTGACCCTGATGAACCGCTATATCAGCGGCGAGCATGTACAGACCGGTGCGGTCGACGACGGCAAGGAATGGGTGCGCGAAACCGAACTGGCCTACACCGTGCAATCCGGCACGTTCAAGAAGCTCAGCCTGCGCTGGCGCAACTCGAACATCCGCAAAAGCTGGGCGAACAACGGCACTGATTTTGACGAGAACCGGGTAATCATCAACTACCCGCTGAGTCTGCTCTGACACTCTTCTGACAGGAGCATGCGCGGGCTGCGGAGCAGTTTCGCGCGTGACAATTTTCCAGTAGAAAAATTCCCCGAACGATGGCATAACAGTATCAATTATCGATTCTGAACCTAGTCAGAGGTCCCGGCACCGCCGGTATCAACCAGGGCATCTTTTGCAAGGACGTAGACGATGTATGCAACGCCTCTCCCGTGCCCGTCTTGCAGCGCAATCCGCGCCTGCGCCTTCGTCCTGTCGCACCCTCGCTCTTCGATGTTTATTGCGGTGAACCCTTGAGTCCGCCACGCCAAACCGTGCGTGGTGGATAACCAATCGTTTTTGGAATGGAGCCTGTGCGATGAAAGTTGAGATTCAAGTGAAGTTGTTCGTGGGTGGGGAGAACTATGAGGTCGACCTATTGATGCCACAAGAGGCTATCTCGGCAAATACGCCGTTTGAGTTCGGCGTTTATCACGTCAAGAATGATGAGAAAAATCCGGAAAAACCGGCGCTGTACAAGAAGCTGCCCATGCTGGAAGTGGCAGTGGGTGGATCCGGCATGTTTCATGTTGCTGTTCAGCCGCCTTCGTCGGTGCTAGAGCTTGCGAAAGCCCAAGAGGTGGTGAAAGAACTGCAGGTTGTCGTTTCTGAGGGAATTTACAAAGACAGAAAATTTTTGACTCAGCAAACAACGCAATAGATAGAGGCTGAAAAGCAGAGGCTGCAGGGACCGACGCAATCGGGAACGTCTTAGACCTGACATCGGTTCCTGAATAGGCAACGTCTCTACTCACGACCCAACCGCCCCTCCCAGACCGTGTCGGCATAAGCAATGGAAGCAACCAAGCTGCTTGAGCAACTGCAAAAGGATTTCCCCAACGGGTCGACATTTGGTTCTTTCAATGTCGACACGCTGCAGATCAAGTCATGCAGAACACTGTTCGCGCAGCACGGCTTTGTATCGCCCCTGCGGTTACGCAGCGAGACTGGCTGGCGCAGGGATGATTCGGTGCTTACCTTCCAGGGCGTGGCCTGGGACGCCACGCTGCTGAAGGTTGAAACCCCATGCGTATTTATTCGCTTTGAGCTGGTCGGCGGTCAGTGGGAGTTGTTGTTGGGCATCAACCTGCCGCTGACCTGGACCTATCAGAAGTCTTTCACCTCACGGCATGCCATTCTCGACACATTGGCCTGCCGCTCCCTGCTGTGCGCCAGCGCAGCGATGCTTTTGCCGGCCAACTGGCTGCGCCAGGCCGCCGAGCCGTACCATGACCTCGATTCGGCCAGTGCCGCGCAAACACTCGAGGTCAAACCGGGTGTGAACCTGTACGGCTGGGACACTCAGGCGACTGGCATCATTGACATGGCTGCCCTCGATAGCCTGCTCGACCGGCGCACCCTGAAGGTAGCGATCTCCACCGGTAGTGGCAGTGCACTTGGCCTGTCCAACGCCCCGATGCTGGGCCGGCTTGGCGAGAGCAGCGAGGAAATTGCACAAAGCTTGCCGCAACCCTGTATTGCCGACCCGAATCTGCTACGACTGAAAGAAACCTACTGCGGCCTCGACCCGCATACCGGCGCGATCACTCAGGTGTACCTGGCGCTCGACGCATTCACCGACGACGCCTGGCATATCTGGCCCGGCGTGATTGCCCTCAGTAAGGTTCAGCTGCGCTTTGCGATCATTCGCCCGCCCGACCGGCAACGCATTGTGTCCTTCAGCCTTGAGGCATTGCTCACCCTGGAAACACTGCCCTTGTTGGTCAAGGCCCACTTGCCGGTGGCAACCCTGAGCGGCCGCCTGAACCCGAAAAAACCGCCGCCGTCGCTCAATCCTTTGGTGGAACGGCTATTCGGCCAGACGTTGCAAGGCGACATGACGGTCCATCAGCTCGAATTCTGGGCCAGCATTTCCCGTTCGAGCTACGGTGCGATTCTGGATATCAAGGGTGACCTGAGCTTCGATATCGATGAAGGCAAGAAGATTGCTTTCAGCCAGTTGCGCGTGCGCCTGGCGCGTGAGGGCCAGAAAACGCAGGGTGATTTAGAGGCCGCTTTCAGAATCAATGACCATAACCACTTCGCGATCACGTGGGAGCTCAACAACGGTAATACCCTGATCAAAGGCCACTGGGAAAACCCGAAAGACCCCGTGGATTTCAATGACATCCTCGACGCACTGCATCTGCCCCGGCTGCCGGATCTACCAGGCGAACTGCAGCTGAAAGTCAGTGACGCCAGTTTTGACTTCAACTCTGCCAACACCTCATTCACGTTCAGCCTTATCACTGAGCTGCGCTACCCGCAGGATACCGCCAGCGCCAACGTTGCCACCATGACGCTGGTGGTCGGGCGCAATGCCCAGAACAACAAATGGGGTTTTCTATGCGTCATGCAGATCACGATGGATTTCACGCTCAGGCCTGGCAAGATTCCGGTGGTGGGCGAAATGGTTCAGGCCGATGCAGACAATGTCCGTCTTGACAGGCTGCGCCTGATTGCTTCGACCAGGCACGTCCCTGCCCTGCCTCCCGATCGCGTCCTTAAGTCGCTGTTGCCAGCCACGATCAATAGCGGATTGTCACTGGCCGTCGATCTGCAAGCCGGTACCGAACCCAAGAAAACCCTGCAGGTTCGTTTTGGCGCCAAACAGTCCCGTCTGCCACAGAAGACCGCTGCGCCGGTACAGGCCGCACAAAAGCCGGCACAGATCGTCAAGACGCCCGCACCCGTTGATATCGCGCCTGAGCCTGTAGAGACCGTCGAGGATCAAGACGCCGAAAAAATCCATTGGCTCGACATCCAGCGCTCTTTCGGCCCTCTGCAAATGCAACGCATCGGCTTTACAGTGAAAACCACCGGCGCAATGGGCGTGCTGCTGGATGCCGGTATCGAAACCCGCGGGCTGGGCATCATGCTCAACGGCCTGGAGGTCGCTATTCCACTAAAGGCGCCGTTCAATCCTGAGTACAACCTGTCGGGCCTGGGCGTCGAGTACCGCAGTCGTTCGCTGAACATCATCGGGGCGCTGGGCAAGTCCAGGGATAACGATGGGAACGCGCTCTACAGCGGTCTGTTGTCCGTGACCGCCGGGGTGTTTAGCGCCACTGCGCTGGGGTCGTACACCACCCTGAACGGTGCACCGTCATTTTCGGCGTTCACCTTCATCAGCGCGCCATTGGGCGGCCCGCCCTGCTTCTTCGTCACCGGGCTGGCCGGCGGCATCGGCTACAACCGATTGCTGAAGCTGCCCGAGATCGACAAGGTCGCCGAATACCCGCTGATCCAGGGCGCGATGGGCAGCCTGAGCGCCAAGGACGCCCAGCAGAATCTCAAGACCTACATCACGCCGATGGCAGGACAAGACTGGCTTGCCGCCGGCGTGCGTTTCACCTCTTTCCAGATGCTCAGGAGTTTTGCGCTGCTGACCGTGTCGTTCGGCACGCGCAATGAAATCGCCCTGCTGGGGCAAAGCACCCTGACCTTGCCAGTGTCGACGACGGCAAACCCCAAAGCCGTGGTGGCTCAGGCCGATCTGCTGATCCGCGCCTGCCTGCAACTGGACGAAGGCCTGCTGGCAGTCAACGCTCAGTTATCACCCGCCTCTTTCATCTTCAGTCGCGATGCCCGGCTTACGGGCGGCTTTGCCTTTTATATGTGGTTCGGTAACAGCCCGCACGCCGGGGATTTCGTTGTCACCCTGGGCGGCTACCATCCGCAGTTCGACGTTCCCAAACACTACCCGCAAGTGCCGCGCCTGGGCCTGAACTGGCACGTCTCGGACAACCTGACGATGAAGGGCGAGCTGTATTTCGCCGTGACCCCCTCGGTCATCATGGCCGGTGGCGTGCTGGATGCGACCTGGCGAAGTGACGCCGTCCAGGCCTGGTTTCAGGTGCAGACGCACTTTCTGATCCGCTTCAAGCCGTTCACCTACCGGATCAATGCTGCTGTCAGCATCGGCGTGTCGGCGCGAGTGGATCTGTGGCTGACCTCCTACACCCTCAATGCGCGGGTAAGCGCCAACCTCGAAATGTGGGGGCCGGACTTCGGCGGCCGGGCCGTCGTCGACCTGTCGGTGCTGTCGTTCACCATTGAGTTTGGCAGCCAGCAGCGCCCCAATGACGCAGCGATCGGCTGGGCGGAATTTCGTGATTCCTTTCTGCACGTCAAGGCCGAGACAACGACCGAGACAGTGACGACGCAAAGCCCGTTGATCACCATCAGCGCACCGGTCGGCATGCTGGGCACCGGTGCTGACAATGATAAAAACCCCATCTGGAAGGTGGACGGCGCCAGCCTGCGCCTGGCACTGAGTACCCAGATACCGTCCACCCTGATTACGGGCAGCCTTGCACCTGAAACAACCACCTGGAACCAGGACCTGGGCGTCGGTCCGATGGGCAAAGGCCCCGGTACACTCAAGAGCACACTGACGGTCAGTCTTACCCGTAATAACACACCCGATGACGGCGCCTGGGACATCGTGCCGGTACTCGGCGGTGTACCTTCCGGACTCTGGAGCAACACCGGCAATGGCATGGCGGCGCAAGCGGTGGTACCCCGTGCGCTGCTGGGCCTTTCACTGCACCCTGAACCTGTACAAGCGCAAAACGCCCTGGCCGTCGCTGTCAGTACCTTGCAGTCCCCCCACGAGGAACGTCTTGAGGTGGCCTGGTCGCCCAGCGAACCGGTGGCGATGGATGACTACGCCCACAAGGACGCCATGGATAGCCTCAGGCTCTCCTTGCAAGACCCGGCGGTGAGCGAGGCCCGCCATGGCATCCTTGCCGCCTTGCGCCGTCAGGGACTCAATACCGCCGCGCAGGTAAAACCGACTGTCTTTTCAACGCCTGTGGCGGACGTATTGCTCGACGCCCCTGTACTTTCATCGTTGGGAGGCTGTGCATGTCCCTGATAGAACCGAGCGTAACGTTCGTCCCTTATCTGCTGCCCGCGCTGCGCAGTGGTCACTTGAAGATCGAAGTGACCCAGCAGGTCGAAGTCGATGGCAGGCCAGAGGAAGTGTTTAGCAGCAACCAGCACTTTTTCATCGCCGGTGAGCGCTACCAGCTCGCTCCCACGACGGTCAACAGCCTGTCTCCGCCCGAGGGTTTGCAAGGCGATTTCAGCCTTCAACTTCCCCATGTCGTACTGAACAACCCAAGCCTGCCCTGGCAGCGCTCACCCGGTGGTCACGGCGGGTGCCCGGAAAACGGCGAGTTCAAGGCCAGCTGGCTGGCAATCTTGCTGTTCGATGAAGAGGATCCACCGCCGAAGCTTGAGAACCTGACCCTTGCGCACCTGACCCTTGAGCAGTTGCGAGATACGCCAGAAATATTCTCTCTCGAGCCAGACCTGGAAGTCGGTGAAGATAAGGACGACCCGGTGACCGTGATCGACGTTCCCATCGACCTGTTCAACGCCATTGCGCCTTCGCGGGCCGACCTTGACTGGAACGCACATGTGCGCAGCGTCGACTCGCAGGCCAAGCCCAGCGCCAACGGCGCCCTGCCCGTGCTCGACTACGCCGTGGTCGTTGGTAATCGGCTGCCTGTTCGTGGCCATGTGAGCGTGGCGCACCTGGTGTCTCTGGAAAACCTTGGCGCCTGCCTGCCGCAGGCCGATGGCACACCGTCGGTAGAAGTACCGCCGACGGCCCGCAAGATTCGCCTGGTCAGCCTGAAAAGCTGGTCGTTTGTCTCGACAGCCAAACCACAGGGTCTACGCGAAGTGTTGGCCGGCATTGATCGTCAGCCTGCCGCACTGCAAATGCCCTGGAAACCGGACAAAGCCACACAAAGCGCCGCCGACGAGGCGGTGAAACTAGCCTTTGGCCTTGGCTATACGGCACTGAACCACGCGCTGCGCGATGGCAGCCGCAGCGTCTCCTGGTACCGCGGCCCGTTGCTACCGGTGGCGGGACCACCGTCACCGACGCCACCGTGGCGCAACCCGGATCAACGGCTGTGCTACGACCCTGAAAGCGGCCTGTTCGATGTCAGCTACAGCGCCGCCTGGCAGGTCGGCCGACAGCTCGCCCTGCACGACAGCTCATTTGCCAGCGCTTTGTACCGCTGGAAGCTCAGCCACACGCAGGACGAGGTGCAGGCCCTGGAAAAAGAGCTTCTCGATGCACAATTGCAATCGCTGCCCAAGGGCGCGCCATTGCCGTCGGATGACAACCGCGTAGCGCGGGTGCTGACCGAGGTGGTGAGCCTTGCAGTCGACGGCCTGATGAATCCGCAGGAGAACGCCTGACCATGGCTCGGCAACTCAGCGCAACACTCACCCTGGATGCATTGCGCAAGCGCCTGGAACCTCCACCGCCCCAGGAGCCCGGAAAAAAGCGACTGATGAAGAGTGGCCCGCCCATTGCGGCGCGCAAGATTGACGTAACAGTCGACGCCGCCGACAGTCAGTTGATCCGTGACTGGCTGACGCAACTGCACCGGCTCAAGGGCGTACCCTTCAACTATCTGGTGGCGGATATCGCCATGTTGCCGGCCGAGTCGCTGCGCTTTTTTCAGGTCGACAAGGCCTGGATCGATGCCATGCTTGACGGGGCTTTCAGCCTTGGCGCAGCGGGCGTTGCGCCAGCGGCCACGCAGCAGGCGCGCCAGATGTTCAGCGATCAGGCGCAAGAGCAGGCCCGCACATCCGGGGCACGCCAGGCCATGCGCGAAGAGCAGTATTCGCATGTCGCCGCAAGCGACACCCAAGGCAATACAAAGGGCAACGCCTCTGACACGAGCGTCCGAAAGAGCCTGAGCGGTTTCCTCTTGCGCTCGACGCTGCTCAACAGTTGGCCGGGCCTTGAAGTCCAGGGTTTCGACAGTCTTCAGAGTGACAAGGCATTAGCCATCGTGCGCATGGAGCGGGTGGCGCCAGGCGTGCTGATGTGTCTGTTTGCGGGCCTGGTCAAGAAGGTCTGCTTCACCACACCCGGTGAAGCCGTGCACTTTGGCGTAGCCGAAGCCGGCAATGACATCGTCCGCAAGCATCTGCGCAGGTTAGAGAGCGATAACCCCAAGGATATCGGCACGTTCAACGGCGCCTCGGCAGAGGTCGGCTTTCGTCCCGGCGGGCGCCGCGTCATGCCCTTGGCCGGGTTAGCGGCAAACATGGCCCGCAGCGTCGGCAAGCCCCTCACGGCGGCCAGCTTCGCCCTGCAGATGGTCGAAAGCGTGGACAAGGTAACCTTTCAGTGGAGTGATTCATGAGCGATAACACACTGATCGTGGCGCTCGATGTCGCGGCAATGGTCGTGGGACTCGGCGATGTACAGGCCAATGCCCGCACGCTCGCAGCCATGGCTGACTTCTCGCAGTTGCCAGCCAGTGGACGGCCGGGCCCCTGGCTCAGTGAGCCAGTGCTTGCCAACAGCCAACCCTTTCAGGGTGAACAGCCAGCGCTAGCGGGTATTCACCTGCACTGGAACCTGCCCCGGCAATTGACCCGTGGCAAGACCGAAAAACAAGCGCTGATCTTTCCGGCAGTGCCCAACCGCTGGCTGGTGACGCGCATTGCCCTCCTCGCGAATGGCACAGATTCAGTGGTCCCCGTGTTGCGCAGCTGGGTGGTGGAAAGTGATCGCTGCACCGACAGCGCTGAGGTGGCGCCAGGCAAGCTGCAAACGACCCTACCGTTCGAGAACGAGCAATCGGGCCCTGGCTTTGCCTGGCTGGGCAAGGTATTTGACGCGGATCAATGGCAAGAGCAGCCCGGCCCTATTGCGCGCACGCCCAAACCGCTCACCGCACTGGGCTACGGTGAGCCCACCTTTGCCGCGTTCTACCCCAATTGCTCTTCGGTGTTCGGCTTTCATGATGACCTGGGTGGCTTGTCAACCGAAAAGCAGGTGGGCCTTACCTTGAGTTATCAGGTCAGTGGCTGGTATTCGGACTCGGAACAAGACCCGCTGCAACAGCCTTCTGGTGCCAGCCAGTTCGGCTGGAAAGCACCATCGGGCAACGAACCGGGCCAGCAACCCAATGCACTGTTCCTCAGTGGCATCGTCGACGGTATTGCCTGGCAAGCCGACAAGCAGTATCTGCAGCAAGACAAGGCGCAAGACAAGCCATCACTGACCGTAGCCATCGCTACCAGCACACGCGAAGCGCTTTCGGCATTGATGGCCGATGAGCTGAGCCCGGACAACACCGACCGGCTCGACAACACCGAAGAGGTTCTCAATGCCTTGCAATTTGGCCTGTTGTCCGACGCCGACAACCAGGCCACCTCGCTGACACGCTTCGAAGAGGCTGTACACGATGCAGGCTTTGTCACCCTGTCCGGCGGTGCGGTCTGGAGTATCGACCCGGTCACCAAAACGGATAAGAAGGATGCGCAGGAGGCCGATGCGAAAACACCTCAGGCCTCTGTCGAACAGACGAAGGCCCTTGGCGACCTGAACGATCTACAGGGCCAGGTCAACGTACTGGAGCGCGACATTCAGGCACTGCAATCACAGCTGTTCATTGATTGGTATCGGTACCAGATGATTGCCCATGCTTCGGCACGGGTACCGTCCAACCTTCAGAATGCACGGCCCGAGATGGTGAAACGGCTGCAAGACCAGGTGGCTGAAATCAACACACGGCAAGCGAAGCTGGACACCTTGCTGGATGGCATCAATCAGCGCGAGAAAGCCTTGAGCGCCGACTTGCCGACGTTGTTGACGCTCTCGAAACAAACCGCAGCACCGCGTTTTTATCAGCCGGTGGAACCGGTGTTGATGCTCGCCGGTGCCGATGTGCAGCCTGCGGCGCGTCATGCGCCGGACACCGGTAACGATGATGACAGCCACTGCCGATTGGCCTCGCAACTGATCGACAGCGTTACCCTCGCTTCAGGCGCAGTGCCTGGCAGCCCGGCCATGAGCCTTGACACCAAGGATGTAGTGCAACTGAACATCCCGGCTAGTCTGGCGCAGGCGCCGGTACTGCAAGCGCTGCTGGTGGATGCCCTGCATGTGGGCCCGGCCTTGCAAGCAGTACTGGTCGAAGAACTGGCCAGGCAGGCGGCTGCAAACGGTCAGGGCCCGCTCGACCGTCCCGCGACCCTGGCGCTGCTGAGCAACGCCTGCAAAACCCTGTCTGGCGACCCTGCCGATCCGGTGCACTATCAAGGCTGCGCCCCTGGGCCTGACTATTGTCAGGCGTGGGATGAGGCCATGTGGATGCCGTTTCTGCTGCAATACGAGGTGCAACTGCGCCCGGTGCAGACCGGTGCGCTGGTTGGGCCGGCGTTTATTCAGAACCACTTCAGCTTCAGCTTCGATGCCCTTGACCTCAGCTACACGGGTGAAGAATTGGCACCGGCACAGACCTACCGTGCCAGCGCACTGCTTTCGGCCAACGCCACACTCGGCCTGGCGGCTGAAATCAAACGCCATCTCGACAGCCGTGGCACTCCGGCCCTGCCGCTGGAGCAACTGCTCGACAAGGTCAGGCGGCTGCCACTGCTGGCGCAGAGCATGACCGGGTTCAACGATGCCCTGTTGATGCAGCAACATACCCTGCAAATGCACGTGAGGGATCCGCAGGAGAGCCTGCTGGCCAGCCAGGTCGAAGCCGCTGTCGGCGTAAACAACCGTCTTTCGCCACTGGCCCATAACAGCTTCATGCCATTGCGGGCCGGCTTGCTGCATGTCGAGCGGCTTCGACTGGTAGACGTTTTCGGCCGTTTCAAGGACTACCAGACGCTGCATACCGTGGTCGCCAAGGGCCTTCAGCCCCCTTCATCCGTGAGCGACCGCGAGGGCGCCTTTCTGCCGCCGCGCCTCATCCAGCCAGCGCGCCTGCAATTTCGCTGGCGCGCGGCACGACAGAGCTCGCTGGAAAGCAACAACGCCTCATCCAGCAGCCCGGTGCTGGGCTGGATCATGCCCAATCATCTGGACAACGCCTTGATGATCTATGCCGCCAACGGCATGCCATTGGGTGAGCTGGCGCTGACCGGTGCCCGGGTCGTCTGGACACCGGCGCCCATGGGTGGCTTTGCGTTCGGCACCGCGCTGGCGAGCGTGTTCAAAGGTCAGCCTGCGGATTTGACGCATTTCGCCGAGCGCCTGTACAACAACGGCCACTCAGAGCACCTGGCGCCTTTCCTGGCGTCCGTGAACAATGCGTTGCGCTTTTCGTTGCCGGCACAATTTGCCGAAACCGCTCAGCAAGTGGTCCTGACCGGCCAGCCGCTGGTGCTGGCCCGCGCCAGCCTGGCGCTGGAACTGGCGGGCCCCGCTGCGCACCATCAAGGCTGGGATCGTTTCGAGCAGTCGCTGCTGCACAATGACCAACCCGACGACGCCGGGGTGCGCCAGGTACGGTTCCCGGTACGCCTCGGTGCACTGAACCAGCTGGACGACACCTTGGTGGGCTACTGGATCGACCCGAAATGCCGCGAAGATTTCCAGCATTTCCATGCGCCCTATGACGAAGCCATCAAAGCCGGCGACAGCCCGCAACCCCACGACGCCCTGACCCTTGTCCCCAGCGCAGACCCGGTGGAAGTGCTGATGCTGCTCGACCCGCGCGGCAGCGTGCATGCCAGCAGTGGCATCCTGCCGGTGAAGAACATCGATATCCCGCCGGTGCATTACGCCCCTGCCCTGGCTTCTCTGGAAGTGACCTTCGAGAATTTTCCGGTGTTATCGGGTCGCACCCTGCCCGATGTCGGCGACCCGAACTCACCGATGTCGATGATCCTGCCGGGCGTCGCCAGCGGCGACTGGCACTGGATCATCGCTGACAACCAGACCTGGAACAGCACCGCCCTGACCGACATCAACAATGCCAAGAGCACCCTGGACTACAGCCCTCAACACATCACCGAGGGCTGGCTGCGCATCCGCCGCAGCGTGGGCGAGAAGAAAGCCGAATGATTCGAGCTAAACCCGGCTCACCTCGCGAATAAACCCCATCAACGCCGCGGCCGCCGGCGAATGCAGGCTGCCCATCCGACAGGTCATGCCGATCGACCGCTGGGTGTGCGGCATCGGCAGCACCAGCGGGCACAGCTCGCCCAGTTCGATCTCGTGCTGAAGTTGATGGGCTGACACGGCGGCAAGCATGTCCGAGTGCAGCAGCAAGCCGCGAATGATCGCCAGGTCGCCGCTTTCCACCACCGGCCACGGTGCGGTCATGCCGGAGGCTGCAAAAAACTCATCGAGAATCGGCCGCGCCGGCGAGCCCGGCCGCGGCAATACCCAGCGTGCGCCGGAAAGGTCGCTTACGTTCACCTCACGCCCCAGCAAGGCATGGCCGCGGCGGGCCAGAATCACCAGTTCTTCGCTCAGCAATGCCTCGCCGACCAGATCGCTGGCATAACCCGGCGCGCGCAAGGCGCCAAAGATGAAATCCACATCCCCGGCGCGCAGGTCGGTTGCCAGCAAATCGAAGGGGCTTTCGTTGGTCACCACGCGCACCTGCGGGTGTTGTGTGGTCAGGCGCAAGATCGCTTGCGGCAGAATCCGTGTGCGGCCCAGCGGCAAGGCGCCGACCATGACCACGCCCTGCAAGGCGCCTTGCAGCTGCGCCAGATCGTCCTGCAAGTGGCGCAGTTCGTTGAGTGCCCGACGGATCGGAAACTGAATGTCCAGGCTGGCGCGGGTCGGCTGCAAGCCACGCGGCGTGCGCTCGAACAGGCTGCAACCGCAACCGCTCTCCAGCACTTTAAGCGCCGCGCTGACCGCCGGCTGGGTCAGGCCGAACAGGCTGGCCACGGTCTGCATATGGTGGGTTTCACAGAGTTTGACGAACACCTGCAAACGCCGCACCTGATACAGATAAATCGGCTCTGCACTGTGCCCCAGCAGGCGCGCCACGCTTTGCAGCTCTTCCAGTACCTGACGCGCGCGCGGCAACAAGCGCTCGCCGTAACCGGTCAGGCGCATGCCATTGGCGTGACGCTCGAACAACGGCACGCCCAAGTGCGCCTCCAGGTCGGCAATCGCCCGGGTCACCACCGACTGGGCACGAAACAGCACCTCGCTGGCTTTCGACACGCTGCCCTGCTCGGCCACCCGTACGAAGGCGCGGACCTGCATCAGGTTGGGAAACTCATCAAGCATTCAGATTCACTCACAGGGCGCCAGGACTTGCAGCATCGGGCATTCAGGCGATTCATGCAAACATCCGATAAACAAAACGCATACCTGATGCAACGCAACGCATTGGGCCTTAACCCTCAGCGCTGACATCCTCGATAAAAAGCCAAGAGGAGTCACCCGTCATGAATGCCGTATCCAGAAGTGCCCTTGTCGTCAGCGCCCACTCCGCCGATTTCGTCTGGCGTGCCGGTGGCGCCATCGCCCTGCATGCCAGCAAAGGCTACGACGTCCACATCGTTTGCCTGTCGTTCGGTGAGCGTGGCGAGTCGGCCAAGCTGTGGCGCAAGGGCGAGATGACCGAAGACAAGGTCAAGGCTTCGCGCCGCGAAGAAGCCCAGGCGGCCGCCGATATCCTTGGCGCCAGCGTCGAATTCTTTGACATCGGCGACTACCCGATGCGCGCCGACACCGACACCCTGTTCCGCCTGGCCGATGTGTTTCGTCGCGTACAGCCGGAGTTTGTGCTCAGCCACTCGATCAAGGACCCGTACAACTACGACCACCCGCTGGCCATGAACCTGACCCAGGAAGCGCGCATCATCGCCCAGGCTGAAGGCTACAAGCCCGGCGAGAAAATCGTCGGCGCGCCGCCGGTGTATGCCTTCGAGCCGCACCAGCCCGAGCAATGCGAGTGGCGCCCGGACACCTTCCTCGACATCACCGAGGTCTGGGACAAGAAATACGCCGCCATCCAGTGCATGGCCGGGCAAGAACACCTGTGGGAGTACTACACTCGCGTCGCGCTGCAACGTGGCGTGCAGGCCAAGCGCAACGTCGGCATCACTTCCAGCCGCAACATCATCTACGCCGAAGGCTTGCAGAGTATCTTCCCCCGCGTGACGGAGAACCTGGCATGAGTACGCTGATTGGCAAGAAAGGCGTGGTACTGCGCACTATCCCCCGCGCAGACAGCGCGGTGATCGATGAACTGGCCCGCTACGGCGTGGCCACCGTACACGAAGCCCAAGGCCGCAAGGGCTTGCTCGGCACCGGCATCCGGCCGATCCAGCAAGGCGTGTCGGTGGCCGGTTCTGCCGTCACCGTGCTGGTGGCGCCGGGCGATAACTGGATGTTCCATGTCGCGGTCGAGCAGTGCCAGGCCGGCGATATTCTGGTGGTCGCGCCCAGCTCGCCGTGTGAGGACGGTTATTTCGGTGACCTGCTGGCGACTTCGTTGCAGGCTCGTGGCGTACGCGCACTGGTGATCGATGCCGGCGTGCGCGACACCCAGACCTTGCGGCAGATGGGCTTTTCGGTGTGGTCCAAAGCCATCAATGCCCAGGGCACTGTCAAGGAAGTCATCGGCTCGGTGAACCTGCCGCTGTTGTGTGCCGGCCAACTGGTGAATGCCGGCGACATCGTGATTGCCGACGACGACGGCGTGGTGATCGTGCGCCTGAGTGAGGCGCAGCAGGTGGTCGAGGCTGCGCGCAAGCGTGCCGAGGTCGAAGAGCAAAAGCGCCTGCGCCTGGCCGCTGGCGAACTGGGTCTGGACATCTACAACATGCGCGAGCGCCTGGTCGCCGAAGGCCTGCGCTACATCGACAGCCTCGAGGAACTGGAGAACTGAGATGAGCCAGACGCGCATTCCCTGTTTGTTGATGCGAGGCGGCACCTCCAAGGGCGCCTACTTTCTGGCCGACGACCTGCCGAGCGACCCGCACCTGCGCGACCAGGTGCTGCTGGCGGCGATGGGCTCGCCGGACAGCCGGCAGATCGACGGCATCGGCGGCGCTGACTCGCTGACCAGCAAGGTCGCCATCGTGCGCGCCTCCAGGCGCAGCGATGCCGATGTCGACTACCTGTTCGCGCAGGTGCTGGTCGACGAAGCGCGGGTCGACTATGGCCAGAACTGCGGCAATATCCTTGCCGGCATCGGCCCGTTCGCCATCGAGCGCGGGCTGGTGGCGGTGCAGGATGAACTGACCACCGTGCGCATCTTCATGGAAAACACCGGCCAGATCGCCGTGGCGCGGGTGGCGACTGCGCACGGCCAGGTGAACTATGCCGGCAACGCCCGCATCGACGGCGTGCCCGGCACGGCGGCGGCGCAGGTGATCGAGTTTGCCGATGTCGCCGGCTCCAGTTGTGGTGCCTTGCTGCCAACCGGCAATGCGCTGGACCGCTTCGACGGCATTGAAGTGACCTGCATCGACAACGGCATGCCGGTGATCCTGCTGCGCGCCGAAGACCTGGGCCGCAGCGGCTATGAAAGCCGCGAAGCGCTGGACGCCGATGACGACTTGAAGGCGCGCCTGGAGTCGATTCGCCTGCAAGCCGGGCCGCGCATGAACCTGGGCGATGTCAGCCAGCGCAATGTGCCGAAAATGTGCCTGATTGCCGCGCCGCAGGCCGGTGGCGCGATCAGTACCCGCAGTTTCATCCCGCACCGCTGCCACGCCTCGATTGGCGTGTTCGGCGCGGTCAGCGTGGCCAGCGCCTGCCTGATTCCAGGCTCGGTGGCAGCGCCGCTGGCCCAGGTGAGCAACGACGCCTTGCAGCGCCTGTCGGTGGAACACCCGAGTGGCGAGTTCACGGTCGAACTGCATCTGGACAACGGCTTGCCCACCCGCTGCGGCCTGCTGCGCACGGCACGCTTGCTGTTCGATGGCTACGTGAACATCCCGCGTGCGGTGTGGAGCCAGGCATTGGCGTAACGCCTGGAAGCTATCGAGCGCATCGATAGCGGTCCATCAATACGATCTGTTGGTCTTGCCGACCTGCATCCCTCAGCCTCCTCGTCCATAACAAGACGAGGAGATTGACCCATGGGCGCCCTGCACCTGCACTGCAACACCCTGTTCGACGGCACCGACCTGATTGCCCGCCACCACCAGACGCTGATCATCGAGAACGGCCTGATACGCCATGTCGGGCCGACCACGCAGGCGCCGCGACCTGACGTTGGCGACCGCCAAGTGCGTGGCGACTTCGTCATGCCGGGGCTGGTGGATGTCCACACCCATCTGGCGTTCGGCAATGCCCAGAGCGAGGAAGACATCGATCTGTGGACCAGCGACGAATTCCGTGCCTTGCGCGGGATGTTCTTTGCCCAGCACGTACTCGCCGCCGGCGTCACCTCGATGATCTGCCCCGGTGACAGCGGCCAGCTCAGCATCGCGGTGCGCAATTCGGTGAACGCCGGGCTGTTCGAAGGCCCGCGCATCGCCGCCAGCAGCCGGGTGATCACCAATCGCCAGAGCCTCAACGACTGGTTTCCCAGCCGCGTCGGCGCCCCGGAATACTTCACCGCCGCCCTGGTCACCAGCCGTACCGACGCCATCGCCGAGATTCGCAAGCAGGCCAAGGACGGCGTCGACCTGATCAAGATCGCCATGGACGGCACGCACCGGCGCCCCAATGGCGAGATCATTGCCGCCTTCACCCTGGATGAAACCCGCGAGATGGTCGACGAGATCCACCGCCTCGGCTGCCGGGTCGCGACCCACGCCTATGGCCGGGAAGCGGTGATGTACGCGGCCAAGGCCAGGGTCGACCTGGTGTTTCATGCGTTCTACATGGATGACGCCTGCATCGAGGCGCTGTTGCAGGCCGGCAGCGTGCTGGCGCCGACCATGACCTTTCCGCAGAACACGGTGGACTTCTGTCAGCCCCATGATCCGGCGATTACCACCGGTTACGCCGGCTATTGCGCACGGACCCTGGAAGTGGGCACGCCGGTGCTCAAGCGCGCCAAGGCTGCCGGCATTCCGTTCGCCTGTGGCAGCGACAGCGGCTTTGCCGTAACGCCGTATGGCGAATGGCACGCCCGCGAACTTGAGTTACTGGTCACCCGCCTCGGCTTTACCCCGGCTGAGGCGCTGTATGCCGCGACCAACGTCGGTGCACGCTTGATGCCGCGTGGCGAAACACTCGGCACGCTGGAAGCCGGCAAGCAGGCCGATCTGTTGCTGCTCGACGGCTCGCCGCTGGAGGACATTCGCCTCCTGCAGGACCGCCAGCGCCTGCAGGCGGTGTACAAGGCCGGCGTACCGGTCAACCTGACGCGCACGGCTTACAACCCCAAGCAGGTTTCGGATTTCAACAGCCTGAAGTGGACCGACTTGTACACCCGCGACCGCGTCGCGCAGCTGGGCAAAGGAAATCTGGGCAAAGGGAGCCTGTGAGCATGGCCGTACTGGATTTTGAACAAGCATTGCAACTGGCCGCCGCGACCCTGCGCCATGCCCGCCACCTGGGCCTGCGCCCGCTGGCGGCGGCGGTGCTTGATGCGGCCGGGCACCCGTTGGCAGTGTTGCGCGACGAATATGCCAGTTTTCTGCGCCCGCAGATCGCCACCGGCAAGGCCCGCGGTTGCCTGGGCATGGGCTTTGGCGGCCGTGAACTGGCAAGGCGTGCCCAGGCGATGCCGGGCTTTTTCGACGCCATCAACAGCTTGACCGGAGGTGAAGTGATCCCGGTGGCCGGCGGGGTTCTGCTACGCAACCCTGAAGGCGAGTTGCTGGGCGCTATCGGCGTCAGCGGCGACACCTCGGACAACGATGAACGCTGCGCGCTGCTGGCCATCGCCGAACTGGGCCTGCGCGGCGACACCGGTGATGCTCAGGCGTGAGCTTGCGCCTGCAGCAATAACTGCTGACGCAACCAGGCCAGCGCCGGGTCCTGATCTTGCTGGGGATGCCACTGCAATACTTGCACCGCCGCCGGAAACGCCACCGGCGCGGACAGCACATGCAGCGGGTAACGTTGCGCCAGCGCCTCGGCCTGTCGGCGAAACAGCGTGGCGACGCGGGGCGTGCCGACCACATAGTCGGCCATCAGCGAAAAGCTCGGCACGCTGACCGCCACCCGCCGTTCGATGCCGATGTCGCGCAGGTGCTGGGCATCCAGCGAAAGGTTCTGGCCGTCGGCGAACTCGCGCAAGACATGCTCGGCCGCACAGTAAGCCTCCAGACTCAGGCCCTGCGTCCAGCCGGGCTGTTCGGCGCACACCAGGCAACACAGCTCGTCACGCAACAGCGGCGCCTGCGCATAGCGCGGGTTGACCCGTTGCTGCGGCACGATCACCAGATCGCTGCGCCGATACTCCAACGCCTCGGCCACCACATCGCCGTCGCGCGGCAAGGGAAAGTCGCGCACCACCAGAGTGATGCCCGGCGCACGCTGCGACAGTGTGCGGCTGACGGCCGGCAGCAGGGTCGCCGCCACATAGTCCGAGGCCACGATCGTGAAACGCCGCTCACAACGCGCAGGCTCGAACAGCACCGAGGCATCGATCACCTCCCCGGCCAGCGCCAACACCTCACGCACCTTGGGCGCCAGCTCACGGGCCAGCGCACTGGGTTCCAGATTACGCCCGACCGCCACCAGCAACGGATCCTGAAAATGCTCGCGCAACCGCGCCAGGGCTGCACTGGTCGCCGACTGCCCCAGATTAAGCCGCTGCGCCGCACGACTGACGCTGCACTCTTCGAGCAACGCATCAAGAGCCACCAACAGATTGAGATCGAGACGACGGTAGCGCATGGACATGCCTGTAACAAAGGATGAAGCGGATTCTATGCGGCCTTATCGGCAAAGCCCACGTAAAAAACCCCGAACTCATCGCGCATGGGGGCCTCAAAACTGTACATGCACAGGAGAAGTCCCCATGAGCAATGACAGCAAACATGAACGAGACGGCGCCGGCCAACCGACCGATGCGCAAGGTAAACCGGTGGATGTGGTTCGCCGCGACCTGGAGGACACGAGCGGCAAGACCAGGGTCATCGACGAAGTGATCACCCCCAGCGACATCAGAACCAAGGAACAGGAGAACGAAGAATTGCAGCGCAAGGTCGACGAGGTCGAGCGCAAGGTGGCGGATGGGCGGTAATTGCAGCACGTCTGCTCGCGATTAAAACCGCTGCTACGGGGCCAGGCTCTCCGTAGAGGCGGTTTTAACCGCGAACGCCGAACCCATCATTCAGATCGATAATAACCTTCGGTCCATTCGATTCGTTAATAGTTCCCCCCCGCAACAGAATCCGCCCATTCCCTATTCTCTCTGGCGGATTCTCCATGGCTCGCTCACTGCATCATTTGCGCTTTCCCCTTACTGCTCTGGCCCTGGTGGTGATCAGTGCCTGTGGCCAGGCGCCTCAGGCAACGTCGGGGCCGGGGGCACCCAAGGTCACGGTGGCCAAGGTCCTGGAACAGCCGATCAACGAGTGGGACGAGTTCACTGGCCGCCTGGAAGCGCCGGAAACTGTTGAAGTGCGTCCGCGTGTGTCGGGACAGATCGATCAGGTAGCCTTCACTGACGGCGCGCTGGTCAAGAAAGGCGATGTGCTGTTCCAGATCGACCCGCGTCCTTTCCAGGCTGAAGTCCGCCGCCTTGAAGCGCAGTTGCAACAAGCCCGCGCCGTAGCCAACCGCAGTGAAAACGAAGCCCAGCGTGGCGATCGTCTACGTGCCAACAATGCGATCTCTGCCGAACTGGCGGATTCGCGCAGCACCTCGGCCCAGGAAGCCAAGGCCGGGGTTGCCGCGATTCAGGCGCAACTGGACCTGGCGCGCCTGAACCTGAGCTTTACCCGCGTGACCGCACCGATCAGCGGCCGGGTCAGCCGCGCCGAGATCACCAGCGGCAACATCGTCACCGCCGACGTGACGCCGCTGACCAGCGTGGTCTCCACCGACAAGGTCTACGCCTACTTCGACGCCGACGAGCGTGTGTTCCTCAAGTACAACGAGCTGGCGCGCCAAGGCCAGCGCGGCCAGAGCACGCCGGTGTACCTGGGCCTGTCCAATGAAGCCGATAACCCGCACCTGGGGCAGATGAACTTCGTCGACAACCAGGTCAACCCGCGCACCGGCACCATCCGTGGCCGTGCGGTGTTCGACAACACCGACGGTCGCTTCACGCCGGGCCTGTACGCGCGCTTGAAGCTGGTCGGCAGCGCCACCTACTCGGCCGTGCTGATTCAAGACGATGCGGTCGGCACCGATCTGGGCAAGAAATACGTGCTGGTCATGGACAAGGACAACACCCCGACGTACCGCCCGGTAGAGCTGGGGCCGAAGCTTGAAGGCCTGCGCATCGTGCGCAGCGGTCTGGCCAAGGACGACACCATTGTGGTCAAGGGCTTGCAGCGCGTGCGTCCAGGCCAGGCGGTCGACCCTGAAGTCGCGCCGATGGCCACCGAGCAGACCCTGGCCGCCCTGCGTCAGCAACGCCAGGCGCTTGAGGCCAGCAACGAACCGCAAGTCAACAACAAGGCCACCGTCAAACTCGCCAGCGCCGTTATTGCGCCGCGCGGTTAAGGGACACATCCGATGAATTTTTCGACCTTTTTCATATCACGGCCGATTTTCGCCGCGGTGTTGTCATTGCTGGTGCTGATTGCCGGCTCCATCTCGCTGTTCCAGTTGCCGATCAGCGAATACCCCGAAGTCGTGCCGCCGACCGTGGTGGTACGCGCCAACTTTCCCGGCGCCAACCCCAAGGTGATCGGCGAAACCGTGGCCTCGCCACTGGAGCAGGCGATTACCGGCGTGGAGGGCATGCTGTACATGTCGTCCCAGGCCACCGCCGACGGCAAGCTGGCGCTGACCATCACCTTCGCGCTGGGCACCGACCTGGATAACGCGCAGGTGCAGGTGCAGAACCGTGTGACCCGCACCGAGCCCAAGTTGCCTGAAGAGGTGACGCGCATCGGTATCACCGTCGACAAGGCCTCGCCCGACCTGACCATGGTCGTGCACTTGACCTCGCCCGATAACCGCTACGACATGCTCTACCTGTCCAACTACGCCGTGCTCAACATCAAGGATGAGCTGGCGCGACTGGACGGCATCGGCGATGTACAACTGTTCGGCATGGGCGACTACTCGTTGCGCGTCTGGCTGGACCCGAACAAGACCGCTTCGCGCAACCTGACCGCCACCGACGTGGTCAACGCCATTCGCGAGCAGAACCGTCAGGTCGCCGCCGGGCAACTGGGCGCCCCGCCCTCGCCCAACGCCACCAGCTTCCAGATGTCGATCAACACCCAAGGCCGACTGGTCAGCGAGGAAGAGTTCGAGAACATCGTGATCCGCTCCGGCGCCAACGGTGAGATCACTCGCCTGAAGGATGTCGCCCGCATCGAGCTGGGTTCCAATCAGTACGCGCTGCGCTCGTTGCTCAATAACAAGCCGGCCGTGGCCATTCCGATCTTCCAGCGTCCGGGCTCCAATGCCATCGACATCTCCAACGATGTACGTGCGCGCATGGCCGAGCTGAAGAAAGGCTTCCCGCAGGGCATGGACTACGAGATCGTCTATGACCCGACCATCTTTGTCCGCGGCTCGATCGAGGCGGTGATTCACACGCTGTTCGAAGCGCTGATTCTGGTCGTGCTGGTGGTGATCCTGTTCCTGCAAACCTGGCGCGCCTCGATCATTCCGCTGGTCGCCGTGCCGGTGTCGCTGATCGGTACGTTTGCCGTGATGCACATGTTCGGCTTCTCGCTTAACGCCCTGTCGCTGTTCGGCCTGGTGCTGGCCATCGGTATCGTCGTCGACGACGCCATCGTGGTGGTCGAGAACGTCGAGCGTAATATCGAGCTGGGCCTGGAGCCGGTGGCCGCGACGCACAAGGCCATGGGCGAAGTGACCGGGCCGATCATCGCCACGGCGCTGGTGCTGTGTGCGGTGTTTATCCCGGCGGCGTTCATTTCTGGGTTGACCGGGCAGTTCTACAAGCAGTTCGCACTGACCATTGCCATTTCAACAGTGATCTCGGCGTTCAACTCGCTGACCCTGTCGCCGGCACTGGCAGCCGTATTGCTCAAGGGCCACGACGCACCGAAAGACCGCTTCTCACGGGTGCTTGACCGGATGTTCGGTGGCTGGCTGTTCCGTCCGTTCAACCGCTTCTTCGAAAAAGCCAGCCGGGGTTATGTCGGCACCGTCGCGCGGGTCATTCGCAGCAGCGGCATTGCGCTGCTGGTGTATGCCGGCCTCATGGTCCTGACCTGGATGGGCTTTGCCAGCACCCCGACCGGCTTTGTGCCCGGCCAGGACAAACAATACCTGGTGGCGTTTGCACAGTTGCCGGATGCGGCGAGCCTGGACCGCACTGAAGATGTGATCAAGCGCATGTCGGAACTGGCCCTCAAGCAGCCGGGTGTCGAGAACGCGATTGCCTTCCCGGGCCTGTCGATCAACGGCTTTACCAACAGCCCGAACAACGGCGTGGTGTTTGTCGCACTCAAGCCGTTCGACCAGCGCAAGGACCCGAGCCAGTCGGCGAATGCCATCGCCGGTGCCCTGAACGGCCAGTTTGCGTCGATTCAGGAAGCCTACATGGCGATCTTCCCGCCACCGCCGGTACAAGGCCTGGGCACCATTGGCGGTTTCCGCCTGCAGATTCAGGACCGTGGCAACCTCGGTTATGACGAGCTGTACAAGGAAACCCAGAACATCATCACCAAGAGCCGCAGCGTGCCGGAGCTGGCCGGCCTGTTCACCAGCTATACAGTGAACGTGCCGCAGGTCGATGCCGCCATCGACCGTGAAAAGGCCAAGACCCACGGCGTGGCGATCAGTGACATCTTCGACACCCTGCAGGTTTACCTGGGTTCGCTGTACGCCAACGACTTCAACCGTTTTGGCCGTACTTACCAGGTCAACGTTCAGGCCGAGCAACAGTTCCGTCAGGACGCCGACCAGATCGGCCAGCTCAAGGTACGCAACAACCTGGGCGAGATGATCCCGCTGGCGACCTTCGTCAAGGTCACCGACACCGCAGGGCCTGACCGGGTCATGCACTACAACGGCTTCATCACGGCCGAGATCAACGGTGCGGCCGCACCGGGCTACAGCTCCGGCCAGGCCGAGGCGGCGATCGAGAAACTGCTCAACAGTGAATTGCCCAACGGCATGACCTTCGAGTGGACCGACCTGACCTACCAGCAGATTCTGTCGGGCAATACCGCGCTGTTCGTGTTCCCGCTGTGTGTGCTACTGGCGTTCCTGGTGCTGGCGGCGCAGTACGAAAGCTGGAGCCTGCCACTGGCGGTGATCCTGATCGTACCGATGACCCTGCTTTCGGCGATTGCCGGGGTGATCATTGCTGGCAGCGACAACAACATCTTTACCCAGATCGGCCTGATCGTACTGGTGGGCCTGGCGTGCAAGAACGCGATTCTGATCGTCGAGTTTGCCAAGGATAAACAAGCCGAAGGCCTGAGCCCGCTGGATGCGGTACTGGAAGCCTGCCGCCTGCGCCTGCGGCCGATTCTGATGACCTCGTTCGCCTTCATCATGGGTGTGGTGCCACTGGTGTTGTCCAGCGGTGCAGGTGCCGAGATGCGCCATGCGATGGGTGTCGCGGTGTTCTCCGGCATGCTCGGGGTGACCTTCTTCGGCCTGCTGCTGACCCCGGTGTTCTATGTCCTGATCCGTAACTTCGTTGAACGCCGCGAGGCCCGCAAGGCGGCCCGCATCGCCCAACAACCGACCCTGCCTGTGGAGGCGCACTGATGAGCGCGGTAAAACTCTTTGCCCCAAGCCTGTTGGTTCTGGCGCTGGCGGCCTGCGCCGTCGGCCCGGACTACAAGGCGCCTGAAACCGCCGCCGCGCAGATTGTCGCCAGTGAACAGGCCAGCACCGAAAAAGCCGCTTATGACCGCAGCCGCAGCGCTGCCAACTGGTGGCAGCAGTTCGAAGACCCGACGCTGGACAAGCTGGTCAATCAGTCGCTGGCCGGTAACCGTGATCTACGGGTGGCGTTTGCCCGGCTCAAGGCAGCCCGGGCGATTCGTGACGATGTGGCCAATGACCGCATGCCGGTGATCACCAGCCGCGCCAGCAGCGACATCGGCAAGGGCCAGATACCCGGCCAGACCGAGCAGCGGGTCAACAGCGAACGCTACGACCTGGGCCTGGACATGGCCTGGGAAGTCGACCTGTTCGGCCGCATCCAGCGCCAACTGGAAGCCAGCGACGCTGACCAGCAGGTGGCCGAAGCCAATCTGTACCAGTTGCAGGTCACCTTGATTGCCGATGTGGTCGATGCCTACGGCAAGCTGCGCGGCGCCCAACTGCGTGAAGCCATTGCCCGCGACAACCTGAAAAACCAGGATGACTCGCGCAATGTCACCCGTCAGTTGCGTGATGCCGGCGTCGGCAACGAGCTGGATGTGGTGCGCGCCGACGCACGCCTGGCGGCTGTCGAAGCCAGCGTGCCGCAGTTGCAGGCCGAGCAGGTGCGCCAGCGCAACCGCATCGCGACCCTGCTGGGCGAGCGGCCAAACGCTTTGAGTGTGGACCTGGGGCCGGCCGGACTGCCGGCCATCGTCAAGACGCTGGCAATTGGCGATCCAGGCCAGGTGTTGCGCCAACGCCCCGACGTACGCGCCGCCGAGCGGCAACTGGCAGCCGCCACCGCACGGATTGGCGTGGCCACTGCCGACCTGTTTCCACGGGTCAGCCTTAGCGGTTTTCTCGGCTTTACCGCAGGGCGCGGGTCGCAGATTGGCTCATCGGCCGCCAAGGCCTGGAGCCTGGGGCCGAGCATCACCTGGGCGGCCTTCGACCTGGGCAGCGTAAGGGCGCAGATCCGTAGCGCCGACGCCGATGCCGAAGGCGCTCTGGCCGGTTACGAGCAGCAAGTGCTGCTGGCGCTGGAAGAGTCGGAAAACGCCTTCAGCGATTACAACAAGCGCCAGCAGCGCTTGCTCGCCCTGCTGCGCCAGAGCGAAGCCAGCCGCGAGGCGGCGCGCCTGGCCTCGGTGCAATACCGTGAAGGCACCGCCGATTTCCTGGTGTTGCTCGACGCCGAACGTGAGCGCCTGGCCGCCGAAGACGCTCAGGCCCAGGCACAGATCGACCTGTATCAAGGCATCGTGGCGATCTACAAGGCGCTGGGTGGAGGCTGGCAGTCGTAGGCGCGCTCGCCCGGCCTACAGATTTGACAGCTGCCTTCGTCTCTTTGAAGCTGCATGTCTCAAAGAGTGGATATCGGTATGACCAAGGACTCAGCTCTTCAACCTCATGTCCGGCGCTGGCGGCGCGTGTTACTGGGCGCGTCGCTGGTGTGCGCCCTGCTGGTGGCGTTCCTGGCCTGGCGCCACACGCCGATCGATACCGCGCCGGCCAAGCTCAGCCACACCTATCAACAAGCGCTGGACCAGGCCCATGACGGCAAACCCGGTGCGGCGCGGATGCTCTATCAGCAACTGGCACGCACCGACCTGCGCGATGAGCGGCGCATCAACCTGCTGGCCGAACTGCCCCACTACCCCAGCCCGCAGGCGCTGAAGCTGCTCGATGCCAATCTGGGCAACGATTCGCCTGCCGTGCGTCAGGCCGCGATCAAGGCGACCCTGCATCTGTTACCGCGCGCCCACCGCAGCGTGCTGCTTGGCCCGTTACTCAGCGATCCCGATGCTGCGGTACGCTTCGACGCCACCCTGGCGCTGACCCAGCTGTCGCCCGATGAGCTGGGTCTGTATTTTGCCGCCCTGCAACACAGCGCCGAGCTGTACCAGCAAAGCCTGCAACAGCAGGCGCCCACGGTGCAGAACCGCATGCAACTGGCCAGCCTCTACCAACAGACCGGTCAAAAACTCCAGGCCCTTGCAGCGCTGGAGGAAGCGGTGAACCTGGAGCCGGACAACCTCGACGCCGCCCTGGCACGGCTGGCGCTGATGGATGACACCGGGCAACAGGAACAAGCCAGGCAACAGTTTGCCCGCCTGCTGCAACACAACCCCGATTCGCCCTTGTTGCAGCATGCATTGGGCAAATGGCTGCTGGAGCACGAACAACCCGAATATGCCCTGCTCAGCCTGGCCAAAGCCTCGGAGCTGGCGCCCGACAACAATAATTACCGTTATGACCTGGCCCTGGCACTGCATGACCTGGACCAGATGGAAGCGGCGCAGAAACAACTGGTGCACATCCTGCAAAGCCAGCCGGCCAACCGCCGGGCGCGGGTGCTGCTGATCCAGTACGCCCGCGAAAGCGGCCAGTTACAGCACGTTCAGGTACTGCTTGCCGAACTGGAGCAGCAGAATCCGGACGACCCCGCGCTGCAACAGGGTCTTTAGGCGCCATACGAAAGTTACAAGACAGGGGCGTGACAACACGCCCCTAACTTTCAGAAATAACTTACAACCTGTGCGGCGGATAACACCCGCGCACGACCATAAAAGTGCCTGTTGAGTTCAACAATTGCACAAGACTATTTTCTAAGTGAAAAAAAACGGGCATTATTCAGCCGTCACTGATTAATTACTGCCCGGTGAGCGGGCGGTGATCGATGAAATGATTAGTTTGAACATTGATCCGGCCGGCAGGCCGGGAATGGAATGAGCGAATCGGATCAAAGATTTTTGTCTTATCGCTTTGTTTGGCCGGCCACGGCCAATAGACTGTCGGAGTATTTGTTTTGTCCAGACTTGCCGAGTTTCGCGCTGCAGAAAAAGCCCTTCAAGAACAGCTGGCACAGCTGGAAACCTTGAAGAAGGACACCGGGCTGCAAAAAGAAATTGAATTTGAACAGCAACTCAAGGAACTGATGGGCAGCTACGGCAAAAGCCTGCGCGACGTCATCTCGATCCTCGACCCAGGCAGCTCCACCAGCCTGATCGCCGCACCGGCCGGCCCAAAGCGTCGCCGTGCTCGCGTCATCAAGGTTTATCAGAACCCGCACACCGGTGAACTGATCGAAACCAAGGGCGGTAACCACCGCGGCCTGAAAGCCTGGAAAGAGCAGTACGGTGTCGACACCGTCGATTCCTGGATTCGCACCTGATTGCACTGCGCTTCTTGAAAAGCCCTGCCTCGCAGGGCTTTTTTATTATCGCCGCACGGTAATAGCTCACACCTGCACACAGTAAGTGCAGCCTGCCCGCAATGATTACGGCACTGACCGGACATATAAAAGTGTGACGTGTGTCATGTAACTGACTCGCGCTAGAATAATGGCGTCAATAATTTTAACCCTTAAAACACGTCGACCTTGTTACAGTCTTTAAAAGGCTGAGCGCATTACTATTATTTATGCAATCAGACAATTGAGTCTTGTGTGTAGGCTCTTTCCCAGTGTTTGACTGGCGACACGCCGGGCGCGGCGACGCCTGAAAAAGCTTCACACTTTTTTCACATGGATTGCTTCAAGATCAAGGCTGCTAAAGGATTAGCGCCCCATGCCCGCTCACGCGGGCTTTATTTTGCCCGCAGAAAACCTCAAGGCACCTCACCGAGGCGCAGGCTGTCGCGAATACGCAGCACTTCTTGCTTGTTGGCTTCATACCCTTCAGTCGACCCCGCATAAGACAACGACCAGGCCTGCTGCGCAGTGGCTGCGGCCACCAATGTCTGGGTCATCACATGCACGCCATTCTGGGTGATGGTGCACGTGCTCTCCATGCCCGGCACGCCTCCCAGCTTCACTTCGCGCGCATGGGTGCAGGCGCTCTGCAGGCCATCACGGGCAAAGTTGACCTGAATGGCCTTGCGCATTTCCAGCAACACGCCTTGCACATTGACGTCATGGCCTTGGGTCAGGCGTGTCTGAGTCAGCTCCATGATCATGTTCGGATCACCGGCCTCATCCTTCTTGAATGCACGTTGCCTGAGCTGAATAGACGGCTGGCTGGCGCTTTCGCTGGTGGCGGGCAGTGACTCGACCTCCCAGCCGGCCGGCCAGAGAATCATCGCGTCAGCGGCATACGCCGGCACGACTACCAGCCCAAGACCCAGGCTGGCCAGAAACGATCGGCAAAGAGTGAAAAGCATGACAGGCCCTTGCGGCGAGAAGATCGGAAAAGTCTGAGGCTGTCGGGGAACCGGAACAAGGGGTATGCCATCAATATTGCGCTCAGGCGGGGTTCAGGGTTTGCATCGAACACCCTGCCCCGTATCATTTGTTCCTTTATACCCCTCAAGCCGGAGACTTCCATGAGCCTGCACGATCTCGACACTTTCCCTGGTGTCACCGCCGCCCCTGAAGCGGCTACCCAGGGTTTTGTGTTCAACCACACCATGCTGCGTGTCAAGGACATCACCGCCTCGCTGGACTTTTACACTCGCGTACTGGGCTTCAGCCTGGTAGACAAGCGCGATTTCCCGGAAGCCGAATTCAGCCTGTACTTTCTGGCACTGGTTGACAAGGCGCTGATCCCGGCCGATGACGCTGCCCGCCACCAATGGATGAAGTCGATCCCAGGCGTGCTGGAGCTGACCCATAACCACGGCACCGAAAACGACGCAGGCTTTGCCTATCACAACGGCAACAGCGACCCGCGCGGTTTTGGTCATATCTGCGTGTCGGTACCCGACGTAGTCACTGCCTGCGAGCGTTTCGAGCAACTGGGCGTGGACTTCCAGAAACGCCTGGCCGACGGGCGCATGAACCACCTGGCGTTTATCAAGGACCCGGATGGTTACTGGGTAGAAATCATCCAGCCCGCCCCGCTGTAACGAAAAAAGCCCCGTGATTGATCATCACGGGGCTTTTTCATTCAACAGGCATCGATCAAGCCGGAGCGCTGCTACGGATCAGGTGATCGAAGGCACTCAGCGAGGCCTTGGCACCTTCGCCCAGGGCGATGATGATCTGCTTGTAAGGCGTGGTGGTCACGTCGCCGGCAGCGAAGATACCCGCAACCGAAGTCTCACCTCGCGCATCGGCCACGATTTCACCGCGTGGCGACAGCTCGATGACACCCTTGAGCCATTCGCTGTTAGGCAGCAGGCCGATCTGCACGAAGATACCTTCCAGCTCGACAGCGCGCTCTTCGCCACTGACCCGGTCCTTGTAGCGCAGGCCGTTGACCTTCTCGCTGTCGCCGGTGACTTCAGTGGTCTGTGCATTGGTCAGCACAGTCACGTTAGGCAGGCTGTTGAGCTTGCGTTGCAGTACCGCGTCGGCGCGCAGCTGGCTGTCGAACTCCAGCAGCGTGACATGCGAGACGATACCGGCCAGGTCGATGGCCGCTTCGACACCGGAGTTACCGCCGCCGATCACCGACACGCGCTTGCCTTTGAACAGCGGGCCGTCGCAGTGCGGGCAGTAAGCCACGCCCTTGTTGCGGTATTCCTTCTCGCCCGGCACGTTCATTTCACGCCAGCGCGCACCGGTGGCCAGGATCAGGGTCTTGGCCTTGAGGCTCGCGCCGCTGGCGAACTTCACTTCATGCAGCTCGCCTGCCTTGCCTGGAATCAGGCGGTCGGCGCGTTGCAGGTTCATGATGTCGACTTCGTATTGCTTGACGTGTTCTTCAAGCGCGACGGCCAGTTTCGGGCCTTCGGTATGTTGTACCGAAATGAAGTTCTCGATGGCCATGGTGTCGAGCACCTGACCGCCAAAACGCTCGGCCGCCACACCGGTACGAATGCCTTTACGCGCTGCGTACACCGCCGCGGCAGAACCGGCAGGACCACCGCCGATCACCAGGACGTCAAAGGCGTCCTTGGCATTGAGCTTGTCGGCCTGACGCGCACTGGCGCCGGTGTCGATCTTGGCGAGGATTTCTTCCAGGCCCATGCGGCCCTGGCCAAATACTTCGCCATTGAGGTAGATGCTGGGCACCGACATGACTTTGCGGTCGGTGACTTCATCCTGGAACAGCGCGCCGTCGATGGCGACGTGCTTGATGTTCGGGTTGAGTACTGCCATCAGGTTCAGGGCCTGGACGACGTCCGGGCAGTTCTGGCAGGACTGCGAAAAATAGGTTTCAAACGCGAACTCGCCTTGCAGGGCGCGCACTTGCTCGATGGTTTCAGCACTGACTTTTGGCGGGTAGCCGCCGGTTTGCAGCAGGGCCAGGACCAGCGAGGTGAACTCGTGCCCCATCGGGATGCCGGCAAAGCGCAGGCTGATGTTCTGGCCTGGGCTGTTGAGGGCAAACGAAGGTGTGCGTGAATCATTACCGTCGGTGGACAGGGTGATGTCCTTGCCAACGCTGACAACGTCTTGCAGCAGTGCAAGCATTTCCTTGGACTTGGCGCCGTCATCGAGGGACGCTGTGATCTCGATGGGGCGAGTAACCCGCTCCAGGTAGGATTTCAACTGGGCTTTAAGATTGGCGTCCAACATGTTTCGGCTTCCTGTTTTCAGGCGGTAGAAATAACAACGCCCAGGCGAAGACCGCCCGGGCGTTTGATGGGGCGATGCGGTTTACAGAATCAAGCGTGCGGCGCCCCGATCGGTTTCATGCAGATCAGATCTTGCCGACCAGATCCAGCGAAGGGGCCAGAGTGGCTTCGCCTTCTTGCCATTTGGCTGGGCAAACTTCGCCTGGGTGAGCAGCAACGTACTGAGCGGCCTTGATTTTGCGCAGCAGCTCGGAAGCGTCACGGCCTACACCGCCGTCGTTCAGTTCAACGATTTTGATCTGGCCTTCAGGGTTGATCACGAAGGTACCGCGGTCAGCCAGACCGGCTTCTTCGATCAGCACGTCGAAGTTGCGCGAGATGGTCAGGGTCGGGTCGCCGATCATGGTGTACTGGATTTTGCCGATGGCTGGCGAGGTGTTGTGCCAGGCAGCGTGGGCAAAGTGGGTGTCGGTCGAAACGCTGTAGATCTCAACGCCCAGTTTCTGGAATTCAGCGTAGTTGTCAGCCAGGTCTTCCAGTTCGGTCGGGCAGACGAAGGTGAAGTCGGCTGGGTAGAAGAACACCACAGACCACTTGCCTTTCAGGTCGGCATCCGAAACGTCAACGAAATTGCCGTTCTTGTAAGCAGTGGCTTTGAACGGTTTTACTTGGCTGTTGATGATAGGCATCGGTGAATCTCCATGGTTTGTGAAGAGGAATGTGTAAATTCGATGGATTGGAGCTTACGCACAATCGACCGGCATGGCTCATTGGTAAAGTCGATGCCATCGATTGGTTTTCTCTATAAAGGCTCTCTATTAATAGAAGAAACCTTTATCGCCTGCTCCGCACCTACATGGGGGCCAAACGGTGAGGTTTCAATGTAACGCATGGCTGATTTCATGTCCTTCCAGCCCACATAGGCCATCAACGACTTCAAATCCCAACCACTTTGATGCGCCCATGTTGCAAAACCGCGACGCAATGAGTGACTGCTGTAGGCATCGCTTGCCAGCCCTGCCCGTTCGAAAGCCTGGCGCAGCAGAGTAATCACGCTGTTGGCGTGCAGCCCCTCCTCGCCCAGATTGCCCCAGCGATCAATGCCGCGAAACACCGGGCCGTTCGCCAGGGCGGCGCAGTCGATCCAGTCGAGATAGGCCTGCACCGGGCAAAGCCGCTGCAAGGCCGGGGTCTGAAACGTGCGGCCACTGTTATCGCGGTCACTCTTGCTGCGCGGCAGGTACAGGGTAATCCCGGAACCGGGCACCGCCTTGACGTGCTCGACCTGCAAGCGGCACAGCTCGTCGCTGCGAAAGCCCCGCCAGAATCCCAACAAAATCAGCGCCGCATCGCGCCGGCAACGCAATACCTGAGCATGGTCCTGCACGCTCGCCGCCAGGCTGGCCTGTGCATCAAGGCTGATGACCAGGCGCTGCAGATCGGCCAGCTGCAAAGGCTCGGCCTGTTTCTCTTGCGCCGGGTGCAAGGCGCGAATGCCCTTGAGCACCTTACGCACCATCGGCGCCTTGGTCGGGTCGACGAAGCCCTGGCTTGAATGCCACTGCGCCAGTGCCGACAGCCGCAGCTTCAGCGTATTGACCGAGAGCTCGCCGGCATAGGTCGCCAGATAGCGCGCGACGCTGTCGCTGGTCGCCGGCAGAAATCCGCCAAAGCTCACTTCGAAATGCTCGATGGCCGCCCGATAACTGCGCCGGGTGTTGTCCCGCGTGGCGGCTTCGATGTAGCGATCCACATCACTCATGGCTCTGAACTGCCTGTTTCGTACCGTATGGGACTGCCAAAAACCGCTTATAAGCGACTGACACGGGATAATACGCCAATATCCCGCCTTAAATAAGCACTAAAAACCGCTATCGAATCAGCGAAAATTAGTATGTAATTACAGGATACATACCACAGTACGAAATCGTAGGAGCAAGCATGGCACGCGGCGGCATAAACAAGGCGGTGGTGCACAAGGCAAGGCTGGCGTTGCTCGCGCGCGGTGAGAACCCGAGCATCGATGCCGTACGTGTGGAAATGGGCAATACCGGCTCGAAAACCACGATTCATCGCTATTTGCGCGAGCTTGAGGCGCAAGACAGCCCTGCTCCATCGATCAACGACGAGCTGGGTGAACTGGTATCGCGCCTGGCCGAACGACTGCAAGGCCAGGCGCAGGAACGCATCGATCAGGCACAGGAAGAGATGCAGCGCCAGCGTACTGCCCTGCAGCAAGAAATGGCCGCAGCACAGGTGCAACTGGAAGCGCTGCAACAACGCTTTGCCCAGCAAGGCGAGCATCTGGCGCAGGAAAGTCAGGCCTTGCAGGACACCCGCGAGGCACTGCAACAAGAGAAAACCGAAAATACCCGGCTGAATCAGGCCAATCTGGACCTGCAGTCACGCCTGATCGATCGCGATCGGCAGATCGAGTCGCTGGAAGAAAAACATCGGCACGCGCGTGACGCACTCGAGCATTACCGCAACGCCGTGAAGGAACAGCGCGAGCAGGATCAGCAGCGTCATGAGGGCCAGTTGCAACAGGTGCAGATGGAATTGCGCCAAGCCCGGCAGACCCAGACCTTGCACCAAGAGTCGATCACCGTCCTCAATCGCGACAACGAGCGCCTGCTGGCTGAGCAACGCAGCACTGGCCGCGAGCTGCACAGTTGCCAGGCGCAACTGGACAAGGCCAACAAGCAAACGGAAAAAGCCGTCAACGAACAACAGAAAGCCATTACCCGCAGCGCACAACTGGAAGTGCGCCTGCAAGCCGCCCTTCAGGACGGCGCAGGGTTCAAGCAAGGCATGAACGATGCTTTGCAACAGAATCGCGTGCTGGAGTTGTTGCTGAGCAGAAAGGAAGCGGCGCTGGAGAATTTACAGGCGCAGATCAAACAAGAACCGCAGCCGTGAACCGGACGAGCATCACGCCGTACCGTTGACCCCAAGCATGCCGCGCACCCGCGCCGCCAGATCATCGACATTGAATGGCTTGATCAGCAGGTCCATGCCCTGCGCTTGCAGCTCTTCGCGATCCTGGGTGTTGCCGGCATAACCGGTCATGAACAGCACCTTCAGCTCAGGCCGGAACTGACGGGCAATTTCGGCCAGTTGCCGGCCATTCAGGCCCGGCAACCCGACGTCGGTGACCAGCAGGTCAATGCGTTCAGAACCCTGCAAGCGGGTAATTGCACCAGCGCCGTCGCCCGCCTGCTGGGTTGAATAGCCCAGCTCGCGCAACGCATCGACCACCAGCATGCGCACCGCCTCTTCGTCCTCGACCACCAGCACGCATTCACCCTGATTGGCGCGAGGCGATTGCGGCACATCGCCAACGTCGACAGCACCGATCGCACCTTGGGCCTCGCACGGCATGAACAGACGAATACACGCACCTTGCCCCTCGACACTGTCGATGCGCACATGGCCGCCGGTTTGCTTCATGAAGCCGTACACCATCGACAACCCGAGCCCCGTTCCCTGACCGATGGGCTTGGTGGTGAAAAAAGGATCGAAGACCCGCGCAATCACATCATCGGGAATACCGCAGCCGGTGTCCTCAACACTGAGTTGCAGGTACTGGCCCGGCATCAGCTCGCCATCGCGCACGTGCAGCACCGTAAGCTGGCTGCGTACCCACAGCTGGCCGCCGTCAGGCATGGCATCGCGGGCATTGATCACCAGGTTGAGCAGCGCATTTTCCAGTTGATGCTCATCGGTACGAATCACCTGGCCATGATCTTCAAGCTCGATATGCAGCTTGATGCTTTCACCGATGGTGCGGCGCAGCAGTTCCTCCATGGAGGCGACCATGCAATTGACACGCACTTCACAGGTTTTCAGCGACTGGCGACGAGCAAAGGCCAGCAGTCGCTGGGTCAGTGCCGCCGCGCGATTGCCGGAAGTGACAGCAGCATCGATATAGCGCTCCACCTCATTGACGCGCCCGGCCGCCAGACGTCGCCGAATCAGATCCAGAGCGCCGAGCACACCGGTGAGCATGTTGTTGAAGTCATGGGCAATACCGCCGGTGAGCTGGCCGATGGCGTCCATTTTCTGCGCATGACGCAACGCCTCTTCCGCTTGCGCCCGCTCCGCGATCTCGACCTGCAGGCGCTGATTGGCCTGCGCCAGTTCACGGGTGCGCTCGGCAACGCGCAACTCAAGGCTGTCATTGAGTTCACGCAGGGCCTCTTCGGCATTGACCTGAGCGGTGATGTCGGTGTGCGTGCCCAGCCAATGGGTGATGTGCCCGCGTTCGTTACGAATCGGCAAGGCACGCGACAAAAACCAGTTGAAACCGCCGTCCTTGCTGCGCAGCGGAAAGGTGTCTTCCCAGACGGAGCCCGTCGCAAAACAATACTCAAGATGCGCAACAACCCGCTCGCGATGATCCGGGTGATGCACCGAACGCCAGCCCAGGGCACGCATGGCTTCCAGCGAGGCGCCGGTGTAATCATGCCAGCGCTCGTTGTACCAATGAATGCTGCCGGCAGGATTCGCCGTCCAGGCCAGCTGGCTCATGTTGTCGGCCAGGGTTCTGAACTGACGCTCGCTCTCGCGCAGGGCGTCGAGCTCACGCAGGCATTCTTTGTCGGGTGGTGCTGAATTCAAGGGCATTGCCGCCGCCGGCTTATGTTTACTCACTGCAGGATCCATCCTCAAAAACAGGGTCAGCCCCGATTTCATCCTGAATGCGGGGCAAGGTATTACTGGTTAGCCAAGGAGCATCTAGCGCGCCACAGGGCTGCGCATGGTGACAAACTCCTCAGCTGCGGTCGGATGCACACCCATGGTGTCGTCAAATACCCGCTTCGTTGCGCCAGCTTTCAAGGCTATGGCCAGGCTCTGGACGATTTCGCCTGCATCGGGTCCCACCATATGGCAACCCAATACCCGGTCACTGGCGCTGTCGACGATCAGCTTCATGAAAGTACGCTCCTGATCATCGGTCAAGGTCAGCTTCATTGGCCGGAAACGACTTTCAAATACCTGGATCGAATAGCCTTCTTCCAGAGCCTGCTCTTCTGTCAGCCCGACCGTACCGATATTAGGCAGGCTGAAGACCGCCGTCGGGATGTGATTGTAGTCCACCGGGCGATATTGCTCAGGTTTGAACAGACGACGCGCAATGGCCATGCCCTCAGCCAACGCAACCGGCGTCAGTTGCACGCCGCCGATGACATCACCCAGGGCCAGAATCGACGCTTCACTGCTTTGATAATGCTCATCAACCTGAATATAGCCGTGCTTGTCGAGTTTGATGTCGACGTTTTCCAGGCCGAGGTTGTCGAGCATCGGCCGCCGACCGGTGGCGTAGAACACACAATCCGTTTCCAGCGTGCCGCCATCCTTGAGCGTTACCTTGAGGCTGCCATCCGCCTGCTTGTCGATGCGGGCGATATCACAGTTGAAACGCACATCCACGCCGTGCTTGACCAGCTCTTCATGCAGATGCGTGCGCACGCCACCATCGAAGCCGCGCAAAAACAGCTCGCCCCGATACGCCAGCGTTGTCTGCGCACCGACGCCATTGAAGATCGAGGCAAATTCCACGGCGATATAGCCGCCGCCCACCACAACAATGCGCTTGGGCAGTGTTTCGAGGTGGAAGGCCTCGTTTGAAGTGATGGCATGCTCACGCCCCGGCACATCCGGGACTTGCGGCCAGCCACCGGTGGCGATCAGGATGCGTTCGGCGCTGTAGTGCTTGCCGTCAATTTCGACGCCATTGGGACCGGTCAGCTTTGCGTGACCTTCAACCAGGGTCACGCCGCTGTCGAGCAACAGCTTGCGGTAGATGTTATTGAGGCGCTGGATTTCCTGATCCTTGTTGGCAATCAGGGTCGACCAGTTGAATTCAGGCGTGCCCAGCTTCCAGCCAAAACCTTTGGCGTGCTCGAAATCCTCGGCAAAATGTGCGCCGTAGACCAGCAGTTTCTTGGGTACGCAGCCGACGTTGACGCACGTGCCACCCAGATAGCGGCTTTCAGCCACAGCCACCCGCGCCCCGAAGCCTGCGGCAAAGCGCGCCGCCCGAACGCCACCGGAACCGGCACCGATGACAAATAGATCGAAGTCGTAAGCCATTACTGTCTCCTTGAGCAGGCCCACAGCATAACTGCTGCGCAATCACACAGAAACGAAAAAGCCACTACCGCCTTCACACCGAACCTTGAGGGTTCGGCATGAAAGCCGCAGTGGCTTCAGATTAACAGGCGGGAAAAATCAGAACGCCTTGCCAGTCTTGTAGAAGTTTTCGAAACAGAAGTTGGTGGCTTCGATGTAGCCTTCGGCGCCGCCGCAGTCAAAACGCTGGCCCTTGAACTTGTAAGCCAGCACGTTGCCTTGGGCCGCTTGCTTCATCAGCGCGTCGGTGATCTGGATTTCACCACCTTTGCCTGGCTCGGTCTGCTCGATCAGCTCGAAGATATCCGGCGTCAGGATGTAACGACCGATGATTGCCAGGTTCGACGGCGCATCTTCAGGCTTCGGCTTTTCGACCATGTCGTTGACACGGAACAGGCCTGGCTTGATTTCTTCACCGGCGATAACGCCGTACTTGTTGGTTTCTTGCGGATCGACTTCCTGGATGGCGACGATCGAGCAACGGTAGTGCTTGTACAGCTTGACCATCTGTGCCAGCACGGTGTCGCCGTCCAGGTTGACGCACAGGTCGTCAGCCAGCACTACGGCGAAAGGCTCGTTGCCGATCAGCGGACGGCCGCTGAGGATGGCGTGGCCCAGGCCTTTCATTTCGGTCTGACGGGTATAAGAGAAGCTGCACTCGTCGATCAGACGACGGATGCCGACCAGGTATTTTTCCTTGTCGGTGCCCTTGATCTGGTGCTCCAGCTCGTAGCTGATGTCGAAGTGGTCTTCCAGCGCACGCTTGCCACGACCAGTAACGATGGAGATTTCATTCAGGCCTGCTGCAAGCGCCTCTTCCACGCCGTATTGAATCAGTGGCTTGTTGACCACGGGCAGCATCTCTTTAGGCATGGCTTTGGTCGCTGGCAAAAAGCGAGTGCCGTAGCCGGCTGCAGGGAACAAGCATTTCTTGATCATATAAGTCCTTATGTAAGGCGTGGCATTGTCGGCGCAGTCTAATCAGGCGGCGCTCACCTTACAATGCCCCGCCACTGGCCTTCCTATTCCATGGTAGAGAAATCCTTTGGCAGATAGTTCCGCAGCGTCGTAGATATTACGGCCATCAAATAGCACCGGTCTGCGCATCGCGCCCCGGATACGAATGAAATCGGGCTGGCGAAACTGTTTCCACTCAGTCACCAACACGGCGACATCAGCGCCTTCGGCGCAGCCATACAGCGACTCATGCAAGCGTAGCTGACCGCGTTGAATTGCATCGCGATAATGTTCAGCCACCGCCGCCATGGCCGCAGGATCCGTGGCCTGCACCTGCGCACCGGCGGCCAGCAGGGCATCGATCAACACCAGGCTGGGCGCCTCGCGGATATCGTCGGTGCCCGGCTTGAAAGCCAGTCCCCACACCGCGATTACCCGGCCTCGGATAAGACCACCGAAATAAAGGTTTACTGATTCAAACAGTAGATGTTTCTGGGTGGTATTACGCGCCTGCACCGCTTGCAGTATTTGCGCATCGAAGCCTTGCTGTTCGGCGGTGTTTATCAACGCCCGCACGTCTTTGGGAAAACATGAACCGCCATAACCGCACCCTGCGTAGATAAAGTGCGTGCCAATACGCCGGTCGCTGCCGATGCCGCGCCGCACTTGTTCGATGTCCACGCCCAGATGGGCGCACAGCCCCGCCATTTCATTGATGAAGGAAATCTTTGTCGCCAGAAAGGCGTTGGCGGCGTATTTGCTGAACTCGGCGGCGCGCAGGTCCATGACCAGCGCGCGCTCGCGATTGCGCAGAAAGGGGCTGTACAAGCGCTGCAACAGCTCTGCCGATTGCGGCTCGCTGCAACCAATGATGACCCGGTCGGGGCGCATGAAGTCCTCGATGGCGGCGCCCTCCTTGAGAAATTCAGGATTGCTCGCCACATTGATCCGCAGCTCCAGGCCGCGCCGGGCCAAGTGCTGGTTGATGCGCAATGCTACGGTTTCACAGGTGCCAACAGGCACGGTGGACTTGTTGACCACCAGGCTTGCCCGGTTCAGGCAGCGCCCAAGCTGGTCAGCCACTTCAAGCACATGCGACAGATCGGCCGAGCCGTCCTCATGACAAGGCGTGCCGACCGCGATGAAGACGATTTCTGCCAGGCGAACACCTTCGCTCAGCGTGCCGGTGAAGCTCAATTGCCCGCTGGCCAGATGTTCCTTGAGCATGGGCTCCAGGCCCGGCTCATGGATCGGACACTCACCGCGCTGCAAGGCCTGCAGGCGCGACGGCTGTTGCTCGACACAGACGACCCGATTGCCCATTTCGGCAAAACAGGTGGCGGCCACCAGACCGACGTAACCGGCCCCGATGATGCAAAGTCGCATGCTCGTCACTCCTGACAGGATTTGCGACAATTGCACCGCCATCCGGTTGCAGACTCATGACCGACACACGACATCCACATGAACATGCATGACTTGCAATACATGGCGGAACGATGGCACCCGCCCCCGGTCCAACCCGATGTGCCTGAATCCCCTTTAGCAGCCCGATTTTTGAAGCGAACACCATGATCAGACTTTTGCCCCTTTTTGCCGTACTGGTCCTCACCGGTTGCGCCACCGCCTCCCCCACGCACCTGAAGAACGGCCAGCAAGGGTTGAACATCGACTGCTCGGGCGAAGCCATGTCCTGGGCCAAGTGCTATGAAAAAGCCAACGACTCATGCGCCGGCACCGGCTATGAAATCGTCGGCACCGACGGCACCGCACGTCCGGAGGCCGAAGATCAGACCCTGGGCATGGACGTGGGCAATTACAAGCACCGCAGCGTGCTGGTGGTGTGCAAATAGAGATTACCCGGAGATACAGGCCTCAGCGGCGCGCTGAACATCACCGCCTCGCACCGGCAGATTGTTGAGCCGCTCATGGACCTTGATCGAGCTGCCGCCGGAACGGTCCTCGATGTCGACGATTGCCGCCGGGGCCTCACTGAGCTTCTGCGCAACGATCAGGCGCACGCCATCGTTGCGCACCTCTTTCAAGGGTGGCGTTCGGCTGTCGCCGATCTTTTCGATAAAGCAGGTGGCGTATTCGTTCGGCTTCTTGCCGGAAATGACGCTCAGCGTCGCCGGAGAATGCTCGATGTCCTCGACTGACGCGCACCCGGCCATTGCCAGGGCCAGGATTACCACGGCCACTTTCATACAATCCCTCCAAATCCAAAGCCGTTAGGACAAGCCTGAAGGCAATAAAATCCCGGACCAGCGGACTTTTTGCCATCATCCTGTAAATAACTGTGAGCCATTTGGCAAAACGTCCAGCGCCTCGTGCTATCGTTTCGCTTTTGTAAAAAGCCTGTTGCGGAGACACCCATGAAGTTCGTACACCAGCGTGAGCACCTCAACGAAGACGATCTGGTCGTCATCGAATGCTCACGGCCATGCAATATTCGCCTGATGAGCGATGCGAATTTTCGCAGCTTCAAAAACGGTGGCCGGCATACGTACCATGGCGGCGCCTTCGATCGCTTCCCGGCCAAGATCAGCGTGCCCAGCAGCGGTTTCTGGAACATCACTGTCGACACCACCGGACGCAAGCCCGACAAGAATCCGGGCCACAAGCCCACCTTTACCCATTCGATCAAGATCGTGCGCCGCTCGCACTCGCAGCTGAGCTGATCATCAAGCAAACTCAGGAGTGACCGTGAGTAGCCCAACCCCGACCACCAAATACGCCGTCAGCTACAAGCTCAATGGCGAGCGCCGCTTTGAATTTGCCCAGCTGCAATCGGCTTCGGTCGACGAAGCCCGCGCCGCGCTGGAAAAGATGCACGGCCAGGGTGATGACGTGATCAGCGATGTCAAGGTCAGCAAAGCGCTCTGACCCGCAGCGACCCGCCGGCCCAGCCTGGCGGGTCATGACCCGCCCGATGACCGAACAGCCATGCCCTCATCACTGACTTTCGACCTGTTCGCCGATGACACCCCCAAGGGCCGCGAAAGCATCGCCCCGGCCGCGACCTTGCTGCGCGGTTTTGCCCTGTCCCACACTGAACATGTCCTGACCCTGCTGGCGCAGATCGAGGCGGCTTCCCCGTTTCGCCATATGCACACCCCGGGCGGCTATCGCATGTCGGCCGCGATGACCTGTTGCGGACATCTGGGCTGGATCACCGATCGGCGCGGCTACCGCTACACCGAACACGACCCGCTCAGCGGTGAGCCCTGGCCGGACATGCCTCAGGCCTGGCGGGAACTGGCGCAGCAGGCCGCGCAAGAAGCAGGCTTTGCCGATTTCATTCCCGATGCCTGCCTGATCAACCGCTATGTGCCCGGCGCGAAAATGGCCCTGCATCAGGACAAGGATGAACGCGATCACCGCTGGCCGGTGGTCTCGGTCTCGCTGGGCTTGCCGGCGATCTTCCAGTTTGGCGGCCTGCAACGCAGCGACAAGGCGCAGCGCGTGTCGCTGTTTCATGGCGACGTGCTGGTGTGGGGCAATGAAGACCGCCTGCGCTTTCATGGCATCCTGCCGATTGCCGAGGGCCATCACCCGTTGCTGGGCGCGCAACGAATCAACCTGACATTTCGCAAGGCGGGCTGATGTCCACACTCTCGAATACCGACTTCATGCAACGGGCCCTGGCCCAGGGCCGCAACGCCTTGCCCGATTGCCGGCCCAACCCACCGGTTGGCTGCGTGCTGGTCAAGGACGGGCAAATCATCAGCGAGGGTTTCACCCAACCGCCTGGCCAGCATCACGCCGAAGCCATGGCGCTGAGCCGCTTGCCGGCGAACAGCCACGGCGTCACCGCCTATGTGACGCTGGAACCGTGCTCGTTTCACGGCAGAACCCCCTCCTGCGCGCAGGCCCTGGTCAAAAGCGGCGTGAAGCAGGTGTTCGTGGCCATGCTTGACCCCGATCCGAGAAACGCAGGCGCCGGCATCCGGATTCTTCAGGAAGCCGGTATCGAGGTGGTGGTCGGGTTGGTGGAAGATCAGGCACGCAAGGACCTGGAGCGCTACCTGCTCTAAAGATCGTCCAGATCGCCACTCAAATTAAATATTTTTTATATTTAAGACATAAAGATATGCAAAACAGCACTTTCCCTTCTACACACTTCCCCCCGTAAAGTGCGACCCGCGCCGACCAGGACAACAGGAGGCCGTTCACTCACCTCCCGTCTTGAAGGTTCGCCATGCGTTCAGTTGCATGCTTTGCCCGTTCGCCGCTTGCTATTGCTCTGTCACTCACCTTTGCCATCCCGTTTTCAGGCCATGTGCTGGCCGATGACGCCAACCTGTCCACCGTGGTCGTTACCGGTACGCGCGGCCAGGAACGCACGGTCACCGACAGCCCGGTGCCGGTGGATGTGATCAGCGCCGAAACCCTGCAAAAGACCGGCAAAAGCAACCTGCGTGAAGCGCTGGCCGAAGCGGTGCCGTCGATTGCCACCACACAACGCGGCGGCGCGCCGATCAGCACGGTGACCATGCGTGGCCTGGGCAGCGCGTATGTGTTGTTTCTGGTCAACGGCAAGCGCCGGCACAACAACGCATTGCTCAATTGGGGCAACGCCGACAGTTCCGGCAACAACCCGGTCGATCTGGAACAGATTCCGGTGGCGGCCATCGACCATATCGAGGTGCTGCGCGACGGCGCGGCGGCGCAATATGGCTCTGATGCGATTGCCGGTGTGATCAATATCATCCTCAAGAACAGCGACAAGGCCGGCTCTTCGGTCACCGAATACGGCGGCCAGTACGCCGGCGATGGCGAAAAGGTCCGTCAGAGCCTCAACAAGGGCTTCGAGCTGGGCGACGGTGGTTTCTTCAATGCCACGCTTGAAGGCCTTAACCAGAACGCGACCAACCGCAACGAAGGCGTGATCGGCAACGTTTACCCGCTGCAAGCCAACGGCAGCGCCGACCCGCGTGAAGCCGGATCGCCGGGGCATCGCTACGGCACCCTCAACGGCACCCCGAACCATGAGGCCTACACACTGGCCTTCAACTCGCAATTGCCGGTGGGCGATAACACCCAACTGTATTCGTTCGGCACCTACGGCCAGCGGCACATGAGCATGGGCTTCACCTTCCGCCGTCCCTCGTCTACCGAAGTGCTCGACTCGATCTATCCCGACGGTTACTACCCGGTCTACAGCGAGCGGGTGCGCGACCTGTCGCTGGCGGTCGGCGCCAAGGGCCTGGTGAGCGGCTGGGACTGGGATTTGAGCAGCACGTACGGACGCAACCAGGTCAGGGGTTACGCGGCCGATGACCTGAATCCGTCACTGGGACCGGTGAACGCGCCGACCAAGTTCGATCTGTTTGAAGTCACTTTCTCGCAATGGACGCAAAACCTCGACCTGACCCGTGGCTTCAGCCTGCTCGACCGCCCGCTGCAAGTGTCCTGGGGTTTCGAGCAGCGTCAGGAACGCTACAACCTGATCGCCGGCGAGCCGGATGCCTGGCGCAACGGCGGCTATCAATTCACCAGCGGCAGCAAGGCTGGCCGCTATGCCGACATCGGCGCCCGTGGCGTGCCCAGCACCAGCGCCGCCGACGAAGGCAGCGTCGAGCGCACCACCTCGGCTGGCTACCTCGATCTGGGCTACAACCCCACCGATCGCTGGTACATCGGCGCCGCTGCCCGGGGTGAAACCTTCAGCGATATCGACGAAAACTCGATCAGCGGCAAGCTCACCACCCGCTTTGAATTCACCCCGCGACTGGCCTTGCGCGGCACCCTGAGCAGCGGCTTCCGTGCGCCGTCGCTGTCGCAACAGGGCTATGGCCAGACCCAGAACTACGTCAATGTCACCGGCGGCGTGGCCACGTCCAGCCAGATCAAGGTCGCCCGCGTCGACTCGGCGCTGGCCCGCGCGCTGGGCTCGCAGGACCTGAAACCGGAGAAATCGGTCAACCTCAGCCTGGGCCTGGTCTACAAGCCCATCGACGATTTGAGCCTGACCGTCGACGCTTATCAGATCGACATTCAGGACCGTGTGGTCAAGACCAGTCAGCTCACCGGCAGCGCGGTCAGCAACCTGCTGATCGCCAACGGCCTGTCGGGCGAACAGTCGGCGCAGTACTTCACCAATGGCGTCGACACGCGCACGCGCGGACTGGATTTTGTCGCCGACTACGTTCAGGAATACGGCCGCTTCGGCGTGGTGCAGTGGAGCGCGGCGCTGAACCTCAACCACACCGAAATCACCGACATCAAGAGCGCGCCCGCCTCGCTCAACGCGCTGGACAACTCGCTGGTGTACTTCGACCGCCAGCAACAGAAGCTGCTGACCGACGTGGCCCCGCACAACAAGCTGATCCTGGGCGGCAACTGGCTGATCGACAAATTCACCGTCAACCTCAGCGTGACCCGCTACGGCAAGGTCACCACGCCGCAAGTGCTCAAGGACAACGACCGCACCTTCGGCGCCAAGTGGATCACCGACCTCGACATCGACTACGCGCTCACGCCTGAAGTCAGCCTGGGCATCGGCGCGCAAAACCTGTTCGACGAATACCCCGACGCCAACGCCCTGGCCAACGCAGCCGGCTTCGCGCCCTACGGCTCCTCGCCGTTCGGCAGCGACGGCGGCTTCTACTACACCCGCCTGACGGTCAACTTCTAAGGAGCCAGCATGCGCCGGTTTTTTGCCCTGTTTCTACTGTTTAGCCTGAACACCGCCCACGCCGACCCGGACCTGTCGAAGGTCAAACTGGTCATCGGCGATCAGGTGCGCGGGTTGTGGCTGCTGTCACAACCTTCAGGCGCGATGAAAGACACGCCTTACACCCTTGAGTGGGCCAACTTCCTGACCCCGGCGCCGCTGTTCGAGGCGGTCAAATCCGGCGATGTCGACTTTTTGCCGGCGCTGGACAACCTGATCCTCGCCGCGGCGGTCAACGGCACGCCGCTTAAAGTGATCGCCACCGGCAGCGACCACTCCGAGCGCGGCACGGCGATTCTGGCTCGCGCCGCCAGCGACATTCATGAGGTCAAGGACCTCAAGGGCCGCGAGGTGATGGTTTCGACCATTCGCGGCGGCACCGCCGACAACCTGCTGACCGCCGCCCTCAAGGAAGCCGGCGTGGCGCAGGACAGCGTCAAGGTCGGCTATTTGCTGCGCAGCGATGCCTTCGCTGCGTTCAGCAACGGCCATGCCGACGTCTGGGTCACCGACGACCCGTACACCGCCCGCGCCCAGCAACTGGGCGCCCGCGTGTTGCGCACCGGTGAAGGCCTGAACAAGGGCCTGTCGTTCTATGCCGCGTCCGACAAGGCGCTGGCGGACCCGGCCAAACGCGCGGCCCTGGCTGACTTTGTGCAGCGCCTGCAACGCGCCGCACAATGGAACCAGGCGCACCTGGACACTTACGCGCCCTTCTACGCCAAACAGACCGGCCTGCCCGAAGACATTGCGCGCATTACCCTGGAACGGCGCGGCCTGCTGGTGTTCAAGGGCATTGACCCGGCAACCCGGAGCTACACCGGCACGCTGTCGGCCGAATACGCCCGGCGCGGCCTGTTCAAGCAGCCGGCCAGTGTCGAGCCGTTCTTCGACACCGGCGTCTTGCCGCCGCAGGAGCTGGTGCAATGATCGGCAATCAGCGCCAGGGCGCGCTGCGCCTGATCAACCTTGAAGAGCTCGAAGCGCTGGCCGCCGAGCTGCTGGACACGCCGAGCCTGGCCTACATTACCGGCGGCGCCGGTGCCGAGCAGACCCTGGCGGAAAACCGCGCCAGTTTCGAGCGGCGTTTCATCGCCCAGCGGGTACTGACCGGCAAGGTCGTCGAGCGCACCGATATCGAACTGCTCGGCAACCCGTTGGCCAGCCCCATTCTGGTGGCGCCCATGGGTGGCCAGGCAATCGTCCACCAACAGGCCGAAGCCGACACCGCGCGCGGCGCAGCCGCCGTCGGCACATTGATGACTGCCAGCACCGTGGCCAGCCTGAGCCTGGAAAGCATTGCTCAGGCCAGCAACGGGCCGAAGTGGTTCCAGCTGTACCTGACCCGCGATGAAGACCTCAACCGCGAGTTGATCGAACGCGCCGTGGCCGCCGGTTACAAAGGCATTGTGCTGACCGTCGATGTGCCGGTCGGCGGCTTGCGCGAACGCAGCCAGCGCCAGGACTTCAGCTACCCGGTGCATGCCCGTCCGGCCAATTTCGCCGGCCTTGCCACGCCGCCGGTCTTCGAGCCGCGCCTGGGCGCACACAGCCTGGCGTTCGTGCGCCAGCACTGCGACCTGCCGCTGATCGTCAAGGGCATCGCCACCGCCGACGATGCCCGGCTGGCCATCGAGCTGGGCGCCGACGCCTTGCAAGTCTCCAACCACGGCGGCCGCCAGCTCGATGCCACACCGGGTGCTTTCGCCGTGCTGCCCGGCATCGCCCGTGCGGTGGCCGGTCGGGTGCCCATCGTCTTCGATGGCGGTGTCCGTCGCGGCGTCGATGTCTTCAAGGCCCTGGCCAGCGGTGCCAACGCCGTGGCGCTGGGCCGGCCGATTCTCTACGGCCTGGCACTGGGCGGCTGGCAGGGCGTGGCTTCGGTGCTGGAGCACCTGCACGCCGAACTGCGCACCGTCATGCAACTGGCCGGCGCGGCGACCATCGAAGACATCCGCAACACGCAACTGGTGGATCACAACGGCGAGCCGCTGCCAGCCTGGCGGGAGCGGCTGCATTAAGGGCCGGGCTCAACCCTGGGTGCGGCCCGTGAAAAAGCCATCCAGCTCATCAAAACCGATGGCATTGGCGGAAAAGCCGAACGTGCCCGCGCCGCGAATTTCCCGTGCGGCCTGTACAAACGCACCAAACGCATAGCGGGCCAGCGAAGCCCCGACGCTGATGCGCTTGACGCCCGCCTCGGCAAGCTCATCGACACTGAAGGTCGCACCCGACAGCCCCATCACCACATTGACCGGTTTGCTCAGGGCCTGGCAAAGCGTGCGGATCATGCTCAGGTCATGCAGGCCAGGCGCATAAAGCACATCGGCGCCGGCCTGTTCGAAGGCCTGCAGGCGCACAATGGTTGCATCCAGATCCGGGCAGCCCCACAGAAAGTTTTCGCAGCGCGCGGTGAGGACAAAATCATTCGGCAAAGCGTCCCGCGCCTCTGCCGCTGCGGCAATGCGTTCGACGGCCAGGGAAAAATCATAAATGGGCTGCTGAGGATTGCCGGTGTAATCCTCCAGCGAGCCGCCAGCCAGCCCCAGGCTGGCGGCAATCGTGATGGTGTCGGCGGCACTTTGCGCACTGTCGCCCAGGCCTTTTTCCAGATCGGCCGACACCGGCAAGTCAGTCGCAGCCACAATGCTGCGACAGTGCTCAAGGGTCTGTTGCCAGGAAGCCTGGCCTTCGGCAAGCCCCAGCGAAAACGCCATGCCGGCGCTGGTGGTGGCCAAGGCCTCAAAGCCCATGGCGCCGAGAATTCGGGCGGTGCCGGCGTCCCAGGGATTGGGAATGACAAACGCACCGGGTTGTTCGTGCAGTTGGCGAAAGCGTGTGGCTTTGTGTTGCATAGAATTCCCCAAGGGTTGTTTGACGGGACATTGCTCACAGAAGCGCCTTGCGAGTCAATATTGACTCAACCGAGGCATCACAGCACCATTGCCCGGCTTTTCACCAACGCCCAGGAGGGTTGATGCACGCTGAGCAGGACTACAGAAAAGTTGGCCCTTCAGAGCTGGAAGAGGCTTCTCTGCCGGCATTGATTGCCGCGCACAAGCAGCCGCTATGGATCTCGGGCGTCGACTTCAGCGGTCAGGACTTTTCGCGGCTTGACCTGCAAGGTGTTCGCTTCGAGCGCTGCCTGTTTGCCGGAACCGACCTCACCGCCGCCGACCTTTCCAGCACCGACTGGCAAAGCTGCCGGGCGGCGCAAGCGGTGTTTCGCTCCGCCACCCTGGAGGAAGCGCGGTTTTGCAATTCAGACCTCAACAATACGCTCTGGCAACGCAGCAAGCTGGCTCATGCCACGTTTGAGGGCTGCAAACTGACCGGCGCCAATTTCGCCGACACCGCCACGCTGGGATTGAGCTTCAGCGATTGCGTGTTACGCAGTGCATGCCTGTCAGGCATGTCGTTCTATAAAACCGAACTGCGTAACCTCGATTTTGCCGACGCCGACCTGAGTTACTGCGATTTTCGCCATGCGGTGTTTGTCGACGGCGGCAGCCTGTCCATGGCCCGGGTCAACAATGCACGTTTCGACCAGGCCGACTTGAGAGAAGCCAGCCTGCACGGCCTACGCCTCACCGACGCCAAACTGTTCAAGGGCGCGACGATTTCCAGAAGCCAGGCCAGCATGCTGTTGGCAGGCCTGGGCCTTCAGGTGCTTTAAAGCAGCCACTCCTGTAGCAGTTCACAGGTTCGCTGCGGGTGCTCCAGCGGCGGCAGATGCCCGCATTCAGGGATCACCACCAGGCGTGATCCGGCAATGTGCCGATGCATGAACTGCGCCTCTTCCAGCGGCGTGATCTGATCGTCTTCGCCAACAATCACCAGTGTCGGCACACGAATCTGTTCCAGCAGCGATGAATAATCGGCGCGCCCGATGATTGCCTGTTGCTGGCTGATAAACCCTTCCCGACCGATGGTTTGCGCCATCGCGCGGACCAGATCGGCCGCCGGTGTACCGAGGCTGCGCCGATGCAGCAGCTTGGGCAGCAATTGTGGGGTAACGCCTTTGAAGGTGCCCATGTGCGCCAGCTCCAGCAGGCCGCGGCGTACACGGGCGCGGGCCGGGCTGTCGGGGCGAGCCATGGTGTCGACCAGGGCCAGGCGGTCGACCCGTTCAGGTGCCTGGCGCAGGATTTCCAGCGCGACATACCCGCCCATCGACAACGCCGCCAGGGCAAAGCGCTCAGGCGCTGCATCCAGCACCCGTGCGGCCATGCCGGCGATACTGGTGTCCTGGGTCAGGTCGGGAATATGGACCGGTCGGTCGCTACTCAGAATGGCCTGTTGTTGCGCCCACAGGCGCTCATCGTTGAGCAGGCCGGGAAGCATGATAAGAGGGAGTGTCACCGAAGATGTCCTGCGCGAAGGCTACGAATGCCGCGCATTGTAAAACCAAAAGGCCCTTGATCGCTCAAGGGCCTTGGGTGTGTCAGGGGCTTAAAGCGGTGGCGGTATGGTCGCCAGGGCCCCGATCAATATAGTCACCGCCAAAAAACCAAGCATGAAAAGCGCCATCTTGCCCATCAGGTTGCCCCCGTTGCACATCAGTGATCATGGGACAAATGATGAGCCTCGGGCTGATCCGGTTACAGAGGCAGAAATAGAAATAAAAACCATATCAGATCAGCGTTGTGCCGCTTCTGCATCCAGCTCCTGATGATCAAGGTAGCGATTGCCGATCCGCGCATGCGGACGCCCGCCGTCGGCTGCGCCCAGCACCACAACGATCTCGTCGCGACGCGGGGCGTCATCGATGCGCAGCTCCAGCGTGAGGTAGTGCGAGCGCATCCCTTCGTCGTCCTTGTGCATCATCGGCACCTGAATCGAGGTGCCCGCACCGCCGCGTTTGTTGGTGAACACCAGGTAACTCTTGGCATCCACCGCCTCGCGAAAGTGATTACCGAAACGCAGCGTGTGAATCACCGCCGATGCATGCTCAATCTCGCCCTCTTCGCCCACCACTGCCGCCTTGCCATAGGCCTGGATACGCCCAGCCCCGCCGATGGCCTCGCTGAGCTGCTCGACAATCAACTGGCCCAATGCAGAGCAGTGTTCGCGGATTTCCGGCTTGAGATCATCGACAAAGCCACGGCCATGCCAAGGATTGGTGATGATCGCAGCGACCGCCACCATATTCAGCGGCGTTTGGGCAGCTTTGCCGCCCTCGATCAGAATCTGCTCCTTATACGTCACGATTTTTCGAATCTGAAAGGCCATGTTTCCTCCGGTTTTTGAATGCCGTATTACGGTATGCCAATAGTCTGGAGCGTGATCAACGTGGCAGACAGGTTCAGATCCGATGAATTTATGCAGATCAGGGCAAAGGTTTTTGCGTCATCTGATATGCAAATAAATCTCGAAAATGCTTCTGGTGTTGTTTTTTTACCCCGTGCATGCTGGCCCACTCGACCCGCAGACCGTACCCGCCCTTATGAAACGCTACGAACAGCTTGCCGAAGATATCGCCGAGATGATCCGCACCCGGACCCTCAAGGGTGGCGAAAAGCTGCCCTCGGTGCGGGTCGCCAGCCAGCGCTTTGCGGTCAGCCCCTCGACCGTGTTCCAGGCCTATTACCGGCTGGAGGATCGCGGCCTGATCCAGGCGCGGGAACGCTCCGGTTATTACGTGCGCGAGCACGCCAGCAAAACCCTCAGCGAACCGGCGATCCACGCCAACCCTGGCACCGGCACCGATGTGGATGTCAGCGAACTGGTGTTCTCGGTGCTGGCCAGCCTGCAGGACGCGCACACCGAGCCGTTCGGCTCGGCCTTCCCCAGCCCTGATCTGTTTCCGCTGCAACGCCTGGCCCGCTCCATGGCACAGAGCGTGCGCAGCCTGTCGCCGCATGCAGTGATCGCCGACATGACCACCGGCAATCAGGAACTGCGCCGGCAAATCGCCCTGCGCTACCTCAATAGCGGCGTACACCCGGCCCGGGAAGAACTGGTGATCACCAACGGTGCGATGGAAGCCCTGAGCCTGTGCCTGCAGACCGTCACCCAGCCCGGCGACCTGGTGGCCATCGAGGCGCCAGGCTTTTATGCCTGCCTGCAAATGCTCGAACGGCTCAAGCTCAAGGCGGTGGAAATCCCGGTGCACCCACGCGAAGGTGTGGACCTCGACAGCCTGGCCGATAGCCTCAAGCGCCTGCCGATCAAGGCCTGCTGGTTCATGAGCAGCCTGCAGAACCCGCTGGGCGCGAGCATGCCCGATGCCAACAAGCAGGCGCTCTATGACCTGCTCAAAACCCATGACCTGCCGCTGATCGAAGACGATGTCTACGCCGAGCTGTACTACGGCGCCCGTGCGCCGCGTCCGGTCAAGAGCCTGGACACTGAAGGCCTGGTGATGCACTGCGGCTCGTTCTCCAAGTCGCTGGCGCCCGGTTACCGGGTCGGCTGGGTCGCCGGTGGACGCTACGCGCAAGCCATCAGCCGACTGAAACTGATGACCAGCATCTCGCCCTCGGTGCCGGCCCAGGCGGCCATTGCCGACTACCTGCAACACGGCGGCTTCGACCGCCACCTGCGCAAATTGCGCCACACCCTGGAAATGCAACAGGGCGCGATGCTCGCCTCCGCCGCCCGCCACTTCCCCGACGAAACCCGCGTTACCCGCCCCGGCGGCGGCTACTTTCTCTGGTTCGAATTCCCCGAACGGGTCGATTCCCTGAAGCTGTACCAGATCGCTTTGGCGCAGGGCATCAGCATCGCCCCGGGCCCGATGTTCTCGGCCACACGCGGCTTTACCCATTGCGCCCGGCTGAACAGCGGCTATCCGTGGACATCGCAGAGTGAAGCGTCGATGGGGGTGTTGGGGCGGATCTTGAGCACCTTCTGAAACCGGGAGCCGCGAACGCCTGGCGATTACGCCGTCATAAACGCCTCACGCAATTGCTCGATAACACACGCCACAGAAGGCCCTTCTACAGCCGGTGGCGTGGGGTTTTCACAAAACTCGCGCCAGATGTACAGGGTCAACTCGGCACCATCGGTCCTGGAATGGGCGTTCTCGCTATAGGCAAACTGCTGCAAGGTTCGATAGCGATCATCTTTCCAGAATAGCGCCTCGACCCAGGCATACACCGGGATGAAATGGAAGTGGATCGGATAACCCGGATCATGCCCATAGCGGCCGATATACAGGTGCCTGGTTTCAAGCACTGTTTGCATGACCTGTTGCACCCTGGCCTGAAGCAGGCCGAGTTCGACCAGTGCATCTGGCGGCAAATCGGCTAACGAGCCGGTTTGCATGTTCGAGCCCAGCATCAGATAGCCTGGCAACGCAGACGCCATATGGTGATTGATCGTCCAGTGCGCGGACCTGTAAATAACAAACGGCTCGGGGATGTGCATAAACGAGGGCCGGCAACGATTGAGCCGGCAGAGTATCAATCAATCCAGCAACGCCACCAGATGCGCGTCAAGCCTTGCGTCCTGCACGTCTACGATGGCCACCGTCACCGGTAACTTGAAGCGCCGAGGCCCTGCGCTGCCGGGGTTGAGGTACAGCCGCTCGCCACGCCATTCAATCCGTGGCTTGTGCGAATGCCCGGTGATCACCAGCCTGATAGACGTGTCGAGATCAGCCGGAACATCGGCGATGTCATGCACCAGCAGCACTTTCGAGCCACTCAACTCAAACGTCAGGCGGTCGGGCAACTCAGCCGCCCAGTCAGCCTTGAGGTCGTTATTACCGCGCACAACATGCAATGGTGCTATCTGCGCCAGTTGCTCAAGAATTCCGGCCTTGCCGATATCGCCGGCATGAATAATCTGCTCGCAGCCCTGTAGCGCTGCCAGCGCCTCAGGGCGCAACAGGCCATGGGTATCGGAAATCACACCAACTTTCATCCAGGCTCCTTTGAAGTCGGACTACTCGGGCTTGGCAAAGCCGCACTTGAATAACATTTCCACATGATCGGGCCAGCCAAAACCGATGTCGTTGAGCTTGCGCACGGCGGTTCTCAGAAAGCGCGGGCCGTCGACATCATCGCCGCAGAACCAGACCACCTGCACGGTCTTGTTGACTTCACCGCTCTGATCGAAGCCCACGCTGTAATTGACATCGACGTTCTGGCCGAATTCGGCCCGCAGGCTGTTGATCAGTTCTTCGCGCTGTTCAGGCGCCGGAATAAAAGCCTGGGACTGCTGGTAGCCACGGTACAGCTTGCCGGGGACGGACCAGTCGAAAATCATGGCAAAGGTCACTGTCGAGACCGCAACCAGAAGAATCAACAGCAAGCGCGTCCTGCCGTTCATGAAGAGATATTCCTAAAAAACGTCCAAGCCGGTCGTTTTTGAACCGGATTACAAACCCACGCCGGATTAAATATCACGAATCTTCTACGAAAATTACTTTATTAGTAAAAAATTCTGCCCATTTTTCCTGGATAACCATCGGAAAAGTGCTAAGCCAAACAATTGAAAATGGCGACCAGACTCAATGCACGTCATGCATTGATGCAGATGGGAACCGCGTCACATAAAAGTTCAAAAAATTCTGGCAAAAAAATCATTTTGCCACTATAGGTATTCTTTCAGGGATTTATGCACAGTTGAAAATAGCTTCATACGTCTAGCCGAATTCACGACTTGCGTTGTATGACCCGTCCATGGCTCTCACAATACTCACGAGCGCTAACTGTATGCATATCCATTTAAAAACCTTCATTGCCCTGTGTACGTCAGTCATCCTCAGTGGCTGCACTATGATTAACGTATATAGCGGAGATGTAAAAATCGATCACTACTTGGGGATTCCTGTCTATCGTATTGGCAACGTCAAATCTGACACAACGACCCACATAAAAGTTCGTGGAATTGGGGTGGTACCCGGACCGACAGGTGTTTCATTTGGGTACATCGACGAAACTTATCTTGCCATCTCTGAAGATCGATGCGTGGCTATTTTCATAAATCCATCAGAGGAAGCTATTACAGCCTTGCGAAAGACCGCAATAGATCTTTCGCGCCTGTGTACCTACCCGTAAAAAAGGAGTACCACATGTACAGATCCCCTTTTGTTGCCTGCCTCTTGCTTTCAGGCTGTGCGCCATTACAGCAAGCTCCACTGGTGTACACCTCGAAACAGGTTTTCGGAGTTGACTTCTCAACACCATCCAGTGAGTCACCCAGCGTGACCTTTAATGTAGGATTTAAAAATCTGGACGCGGCGTATATTCCGATAGCCGTCTCAAAAAAATCCGAGGACAGCACAAATATCCCTGTCACAGAAATATTTGCATCACACGGTCAAGGCGGGACTAAAAACTCACAGTCTGTGGGAGAGTCATCAGGGCCAGTTTCTGTATCCACGTCTGCTTCTGACAAGGCGCAGGCAACAGAAAATCTTTCAAAAGCAACCCAGGCTGAAGAGAGAGCGGCTGAGGATCTCAACAATTTTAAGGAAGTGCTTGAGGCATACAACAACTATGCGAACTCAAAAACTAAGCCGCTCACCACTGTACAGTCTCTGGCATCAACGCTTCGAAAGACACTCATAACGTCTGACGCTTCTATTGACGCCTTGCAAAAACTAGAAAAAGCCAAGCCGCTTAACCCTTCAGATGTCGCACCAGCCAAAGAAAAGCTGAAAAGCAACTTAGAAACAGCCGAGCTTACCAAAGTTCAAGCGCGCCAAGATTATGAGCGCATCTTCGACGACTTAAAGAGAGATTCTTTATCGGTATTTGGCACATTCGACGGCAGATTTGGAAACTCTAATGGGACTGACCTTTCCAACAAACTAGGCAAAGTCTTTTCAACCGGCGTTGCGGCGCAAAATTTGAGCGCAGGATTTCAGACTTCTGCACTGCTGGAGAAATGCTCGGATTTATTTAAAGCGTCAGAAAACCCCACACAAAAACAGCAGATTCTTGACTTGTGCACTTTGCTTTCCCGTCCTAGAAAATAATCAGTCAGCACTACATAGTTTTTTGCTAACGTGCAAGTGAGTAAAGCTCGCGCGGTCTTTTGAATACCCTCATCAACCGCGCTATCTTCTTGGCCCTTCGCAATCTCAGTAATAGAAATTCGTTCATCCAGCAGGTTTTGAAAAGCTGGCTTACCGTATGGCTGGCAGGCCTTGCGTTTATCGCGCAGGATCAATGGGTCAAGGTTATTGCGCTGAAAAAGTTAGCCAGCGAAAACTTCAGGTCAGCAGTGAGCATGCCTGGCTGGACATTGCCTTGAGCCTTAATCCCGGCGCCTTTCTGAGCCTGAGCGCGCAGTTGCCGCCGCTGGTCAAGCAGTCGATCTTCGTCGGCGGTGTGGGGATTGTGGTCGGCTGGGCGATCTGGTGGGCGTTGTCGCGCTGGAATGTCGCTACCGCAAAAGCTGCAGCGGTTTACCTGATCGCGCTGGGCGGCGCCTCGAACCTGATCGACCGGGTCTACCGTGAGGGCCATGTGGTCGATTATCTGGTACTGAATCTCGGTACGCTGCACACCGGCGTGTTCAATATTGCCGACATTGCCATCACCGGCGGCGCGCTGTTTCTGCTATTTGAAGGCATGTTCAAGCCGCGCAAGGTTTGATTGCCGACCTTACCCCGTTGCGCAATCAACGCTCAGCTGATGACTCACCCGATTGCGCCCCTGCTTCTTGGCGTCATACAGAAAGCTGTCGGCCTTGGCCAGCAGGTCTGCGGGCGTGGCGCTGTCCAGCGGCTGGGTGCTGACCACGCCGGCGCTGATGGTCACGGTCCCGAACGGGCTGCCGGCATGTTCCAGGCGCTCGGCGGCAATGGCCGCGCGGATGCGTTCGGCCACACGGGTGGCGTCGTCTTGGTCGGTGCCGGGCAGCAGAATCACGAACTCTTCCCCGCCATAGCGAGCAGCCAGATAGCCCTGGCGCTGGAGGCCGGGCAGCGTCAGGTTGTCACGAATCAGACAGGCCACCCGCTTGAGGCACTCGTCGCCCTGCAAATGGCCATAGCGATCGTTGTACTGCTTGAACCAGTCGATATCCAGCAGGATGATCCCCAACGCGTCGTGACGCAGCCGGCTGCCCGCCCATTCGTTGGCCAGTGCGGTGTCGAAACGCCGACGGTTGGCGATGCCGGTCAGGCCGTCGGTGTGGGCAATCTGCTCCAGTTCGTGGTGCGCCGCGCGGAGTTTGCCCTGCGCCGTCAGCAATTGCTGAATCTGCCGCCAGATCAGATAACCCAGCACCAGCAGCGCGGCGATCATTAACCCGCTGATCAGGAAAGAGCGCACCACATAGCCCCACCACGGTGCATACACCGACTCCGACGAGAGCCCGGCGGCGATCACCAGCGGCAGCCCGTTGACGCTGCGGTAGGCATAAAGCCGTTCGATGTGATCGACCACCGAGGTCACAACCACGATGCCATTCGGTTGCAAGGGCAGGTACTTGCTGAAAATTTCGCCTTTGGAAATGTTGGTGGTCATCAGCCCGTCGATGGTGGGCCGGCGCGCCAGCAATTCACCGTTGTAGCGGGCAATGAAGATCACGCCTTTGGCATCGACGTTCAAACGCTCGAAAAAGCTCTGGAAATAAGTCACCGGCACCGTGGCTAGCACCACGCCGGCAAAGCGTCCATCGGCTGTTTCAAGGCGACGACTGATAGGGATGATCTGCTCGCCGGTGGTACGACTCACGACAATCGCGCCGACATTGACCCGCATCGAAGGGTTGTCGCGATGAAAAATGAAGTAATCGCGGTCGCCGTTGTTCTTGCTGCTGGGGTCGGTACTGAAGGAATTGGCCACCCAGTTACCGTTGGCGTCATAGATAAACAGGCCTTGCAGGCCTGCGACATCCAGCACATTGCGCGCCATGACGCGGGACAGGCGCAGCCGCTGTTCAGGTCCGACGCCATCGAACTCGATGCGCTCGGCGATATTCTTGAGGGTATTGTCGGCCTGGTGCACGGTGTCGATGGCGTGTTGCTCGACGGCACGGGCGATGTTGAACACCGCATCGTGGGCGCTGGCCAGCCGCTCGTTGGCCGATTGCCTGATCTGCCAGGCCGTGGCCAGGATCAGCGAAATGCACACCAGGCAAATGAAGAAGACCAGCCAGATCGACAAGGTCTTGTGTGACAGTCGTTCCGGTTCGACTGGAATACGCTTCAAATGGAACCTCGTTATTATTCTGACACTCTGTTTGCGGCATGCAGATTCCATACCTTCACGTGCATCTGTCGCATCGACCCGCATTTTAGCGTTCCATGGCTTTCACCGAGGTAATACCTGATGAACCCTTTCCGCCTGTTCAGCAAAGCGGCTGCGTCTACGGCTGGCACCCTCAGTCTGGTGTGCAGCGCCAGCGAGCTGCCGTCCAGGCTGCAAGCCATACGGCTGGAACCTGTATTTATCACCGGCTTTGTATCGCCGCACCTGGACCTGGATCAGCTCGCCCGCAGCCTGGCCCAGCGCTTTCCCGGTTGCACGCTGAGCCTGTGCACCACTTCAGGGGAACTCTGCGCGCCCGAGGGCCCATTGTATTGCGCCACGGGCGAGCGTTGGGACCGGGTGGTGTTGCAGTTGTTCGATCGCACGGTGATCGCCAGCGCAGAAATCGCCATGGTTTCGCTTGAATGCACCGACATCCGCAGCGGTGGCAGGCGCCTGCCGATGCGCGAACGCATTGGCAAACTGGTGCAGAACCTCAAGTCGACACAGGTGCGCACCCCGATCGATCCGCGTGACACGCTGGCCTATGTCCTGTTTGACGGTCTGTCGGCGTCAGAGTCGTTCTTCATGGAAGCGCTTTACGAATCGGGGCGCTTTCCGTGCCTGTTTGTCGGCGGTTCGGCAGGCGGCAAGGGCGATTTCAAGCAAACCCTGATCCACGATGGCAAGCGCAGCTATGAGAACCACGCCCAGATCGTGCTGCTCAAGTGCCCGCCCGGCATTCGTTTCGGCGTGTTCAAAAGCCAGAACTTCGAGCCTTCGTCGCACACGTTCAGCGTGCTGACCGCGTCGCTGGAAGACCGCACCATCCATCAGGTCATCGACGCCAAAGGCAATATCAAGACCATGGTCCAGGCCCTGGCCGAGACGTTCAAATGCGCCCCGCAGGAGCTGGAAAGACACCTGGCCGACTATTCGTTTGCCATTCGGGTCGGCCAGGAGCTGTTCGTGCGCTCGATCGCCCGCATCGATTACGCACGCGGCATGATCCACCTGTTCTGTGACGTGGCACCGGGTGAAGAACTGATCATGGTCAAGCGCACCCCGATCCGCGAAGCCACGCGCAAGGACTATGAACGCTTCCTGCACAACAAGGGCGGTCAGCCCATCGCCGGCCTCCTCAACGACTGCATCCTGCGCCGCCTGAACAACGGCAAGGACCTGGGCAGCATGACTGGCCTGTTCGGCCAGGTCCCGCTGATCGGCTTTTCCACCTTCGGTGAGATCCTCGGCCTGAACCTCAACCAGACATTGACCGCGATCTTCTTTTTTCGCGTCCGTCAGGGGCAGACCTTCGAGGATGACTATGTCGACCGCTTTCCGATCCACTACGGCGAGTTCAAGGCGTTTTTCCTGCGCCGCCAGATCAAGAAACTGGTGGGCCTCAACCATGTGGTGGTCAAGCAGATCGAGGCTTTCAAGCACAACGACTTCGAAAGCAGCCTGGATGTCAGCGGTCTGGATGAGAACCTGCAACCGGTGTTCAACGGCCTGACCGACCTGGGCGCAGCACTGCACCAGGCCAACCGCCAGCAAGAGCAGATCGATGAACAGTTGAAGCACCATGCCCAACAGCTGTACCTGTCGATGGACGAGCTGTCCGGCACCATCGACCGGCAGAAAGAGGTAGCAAGCCAGGCGCACTCGACCTTTGACGCGCTGTCGACCCAGGCCGAAGAGGTCGTAGGCGGCGCCCGGGAACTGGCCGAATCGAGCCTGAAGATCCAGTCGATTGTGGAGGTCATCCAGCAGATTGCCGGGCAGACCAACCTGCTGGCGCTCAATGCCGCCATTGAAGCGGCACGCGCCGGCGAAATGGGCCGCGGCTTTGCCGTGGTCGCCGATGAGGTGCGCAAACTGGCCGAAATCACCCGCAAGAATGCCGGCGAGATCGGCGTGGACATCAACCGGTTGTCATCGGAAATCCAGAAAGTCGCCGTGCAGATCGAGGATCAGTCCGGCGCGGTCGGTACCCTCAAGGGCCTGTTCGAAGCCTTGCAGGACTCCAGCCAGATGACCGAAGGCACCTCGCAGCGCACCAAGACCATTGCCGATACGCTGAACGGCCTGACCCGGCAATAGGGCATTTCACTCGGCGTCAGGCTGAGCCGGCCTGACGCCGAGGCTCTCGTACAGGCGCAGCAGATACCCGTCCGGGTCCGCGACGACAAACTGCCGGTTGCCGCTCTCGTTCAGGCCATCACGGTACCAGCGCTCCTCTACCGGCAAAAACAGTTCGATCCCGTGCCGCTTGAGCGATTCCAGCAACGGCGCCACGGCCGTGACACGAATCTGCACATTGAGCCCCTTGCCAAAGGGGTAGCGATCCGGGCTATGGCCGTCATCGAACGTACGCCCGGCGCCGATCTGATCGATCATCAGCTCGGCCTCACCCAGTTTCAAATAGCAAAAACCCTCTTCAGGGCGCTCGTACACGCAGGTAAAACCCAGAATGTCGCAATAAAACCGCCTGGAAGCGCGCCAGTCGGAAACGGAAAACTCGGGAACCAAAGCATTGCCCATGAGTGAAAGACCCTTTTCAAAACACCCGTAATGCGCTGAATTCTACTGTGCAGTTCCTGGACACTGCACTGTCCAGTTGTTCACCTCCTGCACACTCAACCTGTGGCAACCCCAATAAATCCGGGTTGGCACAGCTCCTGCTGAGCATCCCTCAATCAGCAATACCACGCCGCCCTGCGCGGCTCACATAACAAGCACAACGAGGATGCCTCATGTCTGATACGCAAACCCTGCTGCCCAAACCATTGTGGAACGAGCGCCTGTTCAACGGCGCCTGGGTCGCAGGACCGTTGACGCCCAGCGATGTGATCGAGCCGGCCAGTGGCGCCACGCTGGGTCGCATTGGCCTGGCCGATGCCGACACCGTGGCCCGTTCGGCTGTGGCAGCCCGTGAAGCACAGGAAGGCTGGTTCGCCCAGCCCTATGACGAGCGTGCCCGCGTGCTGCGTAAAGTCGCGCAACTGGCCGAGCAGCATTTTGATGAAATCGTTGAGTGGATCGTCCGTGAAAGCGGTTCGACCCGGCCCAAGGCGGCCTTCGAAACCAGCCTGACCATCAAGTCCTTCTACGAAAGCGCCGGCCTGCCTTCGCGCAGCCAGGGCGAGGTATTGCCGACCTCACCGGGCCGTCTGAGCCTGGCGCGTCGCCGCCCGCTGGGCGTGATCGGGGTCATTTCGCCGTTCAACTTCCCGCTGTACCTGGCTGCGCGCGCCGTGGCGCCGGCGCTGGCAGTGGGCAACAGCGTGATCCTCAAGCCCGATCCACGCACCGCCGTCTGTGGCGGTCTAGTGCTGGCGCGGCTGTTCGAGCTGGCCGGCTTGCCAGCGGGCGCCTTGCATGTGTTGCCGGGCGCAGCCGAAGCCGGTGCGGCGCTGGTGGCCGAGCCGAATGTGGCGATGATCCAGTTCACCGGCTCCACCGGTGCAGGACGCAAGGTCGGTGAAGCCGCAGGCCGGCACCTGAAAAAAGTGTCGCTGGAGCTGGGCGGCAAGAACTCGTTGATCGTGCTGGACGATGCCGACCTGGACACCGCACTGGCCAACGCGACCTGGGGCGTGTACCTGCACCAGGGGCAAATCTGCATGTCGACCGGCCGTTTGCTGGTGCAACGCGGCATCTACGATGCGTTCGTCGAGCGCCTGACCGCCAAGGCCCGCAGCCTGACCGTGGGCGACCCGGCACAAGGCGAAGTGCACCTGGGCCCGCTGATCAATGCCCAGCAGCGCGACCATGCCTACAAGGTTGTGCAAGCCGCGCAACAGGCCGGCGCACGCCTTGAAGCCGGTGGCGAGTACGACGGGCTGTTCTTCCAGGCCACCGTGCTCAGCGGTGTGCAACAGGACAACCCGGCCTTTCATGAGGAAATCTTCGGCCCGGTCGCCGTCGTCGTGCCGTTCGACACCGACGAAGACGCCATTCGCCTGGCCAACGACACCGAGTACGGCCTGTCGGCCGCGGTGATTTCCCGCGATGTCGGGCGCGCGCTGAAGCTCGGCGAGCGGCTGCGCACCGGCCTTTTGCACATCAACGACCAGACCGTGAACGACGAAGTCATCAACCCGTTCGGCGGCGTCGGCGCTTCCGGCAACGGCACCAGCATTGGCGGCCCGGCCAACTGGGAAGAGTTCACCCAATGGCAGTGGCTGACCCTCAAGGGCGACGCCCCGCTGTACCCGCTTTAAGTATCCACTGGACCCGCTCAATCACCCGCGTTAACCAAGAGCACAATAATAATGAGCACTACTTTTCGAGCCATCAAAGCTGCTGTTACCCGCACCAAAGGCGCGCCATTCGTAATCGAAGCGGCGCGTATCCGCGAACCCAAGGACGATGAAGTGCTGGTGCGCATCGTCGCCACCGGCATGTGCCATACCGACATGATCGTGCGCGACCAGTATTACCCGGTGCCGCTGCCGGCGGTGCTGGGCCATGAAGGCTCCGGCGTCATCGAAGCCATCGGCCCGCAGGTGCGCGACCTGGCCGTCGGCGATCATGTGGTGCTGACCTACGGCTACTGCGGGCATTGCAAGCCATGCGGTGGCGGTCATGCCGCTTACTGCCAGGAGTTTTTCGGGCGCAACTTCAGCGGTGCCGACCCGCACGGCCAAAGTGCGCTGGAAGACGAACGCGGCGAGAAGCTGCATGACCACTTCTTCGCCCAGTCTTCGTTTGCAACCTACGCCATCAGCCGCGAGAACAACGCGGTCAAGGTGCCCAAGGAAGCCCCGCTGGCGCTGCTCGGCCCGTTGGGTTGCGGCATCCAGACCGGCGCCGGTGCGGTGATCAACTCGCTGAAAGTCACGCCCGGCAGCAGTTTTGTCGCCTTTGGTGCCGGTGCCGTGGGGCTGTCGGCGGTATTGGCGGCCAGGGTGGCCGGCGCTTCGGTGATCATTGCCGTGGACGTGGTGCCGTCACGCCTGGAACTGGCCCTGGAGCTGGGCGCGACGCACGTGGTGAACAGCAAGGAAAGCGACGCGGTGGCGGTGATTCGTGAAATCACCGGCGGGGCGAACTTTGCCCTGGAGTCCACCGGCCGCCCGCAAGTGCTGCGCCAGGCCGTGGACTCGCTGGGCAGCCTCGGTTGCGTGGGCGTGGTCGGCGCGCCGCCGCTGGGCACCACCGCCGAGTTCGACGTCAACGACCTGTTGCTCGGTGGCAAGAGCATCCGCGGCATCGTCGAGGGCGACAGCGTGCCGCAACAGTTCATCCCGCAACTGGTGGAACTGCACCTGCAAGGGCGGTTCGCCTTCGACAAGCTGGTGAAGTTCTACCCCTTCGAGCAGATCAACCAGGCCGCTGAAGACAGCGAAAAAGGCATCACCCTCAAGCCCGTGCTGATGATCGGCGCCTGACGCAGCACCGCCGTCACGGCTGCGCGGTTAAATGCGCGCCGTGACGGCACCCCATTCCAATTAAAAAAATAACAGGAACCCATCATGCACGTTCGAGCCCTCCAGTCTTCCGCTCTGGCGGCCAGCCTGTTGCTGTCTGCCAAGGCCTTTGCCGTCGACGTCAACGCCGGCGACTACACCGCCCTGCCCCCCGGCACCAGCGTCGCCGCCTGGTATCAGCAATACAGCCGTTCCAGCAGCTTCAACCCCGACGGCGGCGGCACGGTGTCGGATAACACTCACCTGAAAAGCAATATCAGCATCTTGCGCCTGATCCACTTCACTGAAATCGCCGGCATCACCGTCGACCCACAAGTGTTGCTGCCGTTCGGCCATGTGTATGGGGCGAAGATCGGCGGCCAGTCGCTGGGCAGCGCCAGCGGCATGGCCGATCCGATCTTTGGCGCGACCTTCTGGCTGGTCAACCAGCCGGGCGCCGGCAGCAGCGGGCGCTATTTCGGCGTGACCCCGTTGCTGTATGTGCCGTGGGGCAGTTACCACAAGGGCGACTCGCTGAACCTGGGCGAGAACCGCTACAAGTTCGACCTGCAACTGGGCTGGGTCGAGCCGCTGTGGGGCAAGACCTCGCTTGAGCTGTACGGCGACGCGGTGCTGTACGGTGATAACGATGACGCCGGCAGCGGCAATCAGACGCTTGAGCAAGACCCGACCTATCAGGTGCAGGCCAACCTGCGCTACGACTTCAACCCGACTCAGCGCATTGCGCTGGGCTATTCGGCCAGCACCGGCGGCAAGCAATTTATCGACGGTGACTACATTGGCCAGAAGACCGAAGTGCAGCAGGTCCGCGTCGAGTTCCAGCAAATGGTTGCCCGCAACGTGCAGCTCAGTGCGCAACTGACTCACGATGTGCAGGCCGAAGGCGGCTTTCGTGAGGATGTCGGTATTAATCTGAGGGCGCTGCTGCTGTTCTGATCGATCACTTGCGAGGCTTTACATAAGTGGCTGCGCGGGGTTTTACTCAGCAGCCACGACTAATAAGAATCAGGGTGCCTTGATGGATAGCTTGCTGCTGACCGATCCCCAGCGCCTGGCCGGCGCCCGCCGGCGTTTGTTTGAAGGCGCGCCACTGCCGGCAGGGCTTTTGCCCGAGCCGGTTGCCCGCTCGTGGGAGCGCTCGCGCGATGCCGGGCTGAGCCCGTGGGAAGCGCGCCTGCATCGTCCCGATGTCACCCTGTTCGATCTTGATGACAGCGACCGACAGCTGGGCGCCTGCGTGCAGCCGGAAATCGAGCGGCTCTGGCAAGTGTTCGGCGGCCAGTCGTGGACGCTGTTCTGCGTCAACACCCGTGGCGTGATCGTCCAGGCCCGGCATGCCGGGTCCACCGATGCGCTGGAACCGTTGCAGATCGGCCGCCGCGTTCACGAAGCCGACATCGGCACCACGGCGCCCAGTTGCACACTCGCTGAAGACCAGCCGGTGGTGCTGCACGGCTGGCAGCATTACCTGAGCGAATTCGAGCGTTTCTTCTGCGTGTCGATGCCGGTGCATGGCGTGCACGGCGAACTGATCGGCGCGCTGGACATCACCGGTATCGGCGAGCGCAATGCCCAGGCCGTCCTCGACCAGCTACGCCTGGCCGCGATGGCCACCGAAAACCGTTTGTTTGCACACCTGGGCGATTGCCGGATTCTCAGCCTGCAACACGACCCGCGCCTGATCGGCACACCGTTGCAGGGCTTGCTGGCCCTGGACGGCGACGGCCAGATTCGCGCCGCCAACGCTACCGCGCGGCGGCTATTGGGCATGCCTGCGGGACTGACGCACTGGCAGCAGTGTTTTACCCGCGATCCGAATCTGGATGCGCAGCGCCACACGCCAGGCCTGGTGCAACTCAACGACGGCTCATGCCTGTACGCCCACGCGTTGGGCGCACGACCGCGCAAAACCTCTGCGCCCTACCGCAGCGATCAGTCGCCGCTGGGCCGCGATCCGCAACTCAACCGCCAGTTCGAGGCGGCGCGCAAAGCCTTTGGCGCCAGCATTCCGGTGCTGCTGCTCGGCGAAACCGGTACCGGCAAAGAAGTCTTTGCCCGCGCCCTGCATGAAGAAGTCTGCCCGGACGCACCGTTTGTGGCGATCAATTGCTCGGCGATTCCGGAAAGCCTGATCGAGGCAGAACTGTTCGGCTACAGCGACGGCACCTTCACCGGCGCACGCAAGGGCGGCGCCAGCGGCCGGCTTGAAGAGGCGCACGGCGGCACCCTGCTGCTGGATGAAATCGGCGATATGCCGGCGCCGTTGCAGACCCGTTTGTTACGGGTGCTGCAAGAACGCCGGGTGTCCCGCCTGGGCAGTTCCGAGAGCCGGCCGCTGGACGTGCGCCTGATCAGCGCCACCCATTGCGACCTGCCGGCGCTGATCGGCGAGCGACGTTTTCGTGAAGACCTGTATTACCGGCTCAACGGCCTGAGCGCCCACTTGCCGGCGCTGCGCGAGCGCAAGGACCTCAATCATCTGATCGACACCCTGCTGCGCCGTCACGGCAACAGCCGCCTGCACCCGGACAGCCTCGCCTGCCTGCTGACCCAGCGCTGGCCGGGCAATATCCGCCAACTGGAACAAACCCTGCGCCTGGCCAGCGCACTGGCCGAAGACAGCGCCGAAATCCTGCCTGAACATTTATGCGGGCTGTCGCCGGCTACGGCGGCGCCCGCCTCATCACTCAAGGCGGCGCAGCAGCGAACCATCGAAGAAACCTTGCAGGCCCACGGCGGCAATATCTCCGCCACCGCACAAGAACTGGGAATTTCACGCACAACGCTCTACAAGAAATTACGCAAGTAGGAGCGCGCTTGCCCGCGACCGAGTGCGTCAGCGCTCGCAAAATCCCGGAAACGCCACGAAACCCCAGCACTGCCAACCTGTCCGTTAACTGACACTCCGCTCTCGCGAGCCAAAGAAGCGGCCATCCACCGCCCCCCACAAATACGATCTACCAGATAGCCCTGCATCGTGTTCGATAAGAGTGCCAGGCCCTACGCCACATACGGTGAGTAATCGATAAACCCCTTCGCGCCACCGCCGTAGTACGTCTCCCGATCCGCCTCGGCCAGCGGCCAGTCGTTTTCCAGGCGCGCCACCAGGTCCGGGTTGGCGATGAACGGCTGGCCAAACCCGGCCAGGTCGATCAACCCGGCATCGAGCCATTGCTGGGCGCGTTCGCGGGTCAGGTCGCCGGCCAGGATCAGCGCGGTGTTGCCCAGGCCCTTGCGGCAGTTGCCGAGCAAGGTGTCCAGCGCTTCCTGCTTGGCCACGGCATTGTCAGGCTTGAAGAAGAAATGCGTCTGGTCCATCACATGCACATACGCGATGCCGCGCTCGCCGAGGCCGGCACACAGGGCGCTGTAGGTTTCGTCGATCTGCGGATACAGCGGCATATCGAACAACTGCCCGTACGGCGAGATACGAATCCCGACCTTGTCCTTGCCGATGCGCTGGCTTACCGCATCGACCACTTCAAAGACAAAGCGCAAGCGGTTCTCCAGCGTGTCGGCACTGTAGCGGTCGCTGCGATCGTTGACCTCAGGGTTCATGAACTGCTCAAGCAGGTAACCATTGGCGCCATGAATCTCGACGCCGTCGAAACCGGCCTCGATAGCATTCGCAGCCGCCTGGGCGAAGTCATTGACCACCCGCCCGACGTCTTCGGTGCTCAACGGCCGTGGCTGTGAGGTCGGGACAAAACCCGGCTGGCCTTGCTCGTCGTAACCGAACGCCACGGCACCCCGCGCAGGCTTGCTGCTGGCGCTCACAGGGGCTGCGCCGTCGATCTGGATCGAGGTGTGCGACACACGCCCCACATGCCACAACTGGGCAAAGATCCGCCCGCCGGCGCTGTGCACCGAATCGGTGGTCAGCTTCCAGCCTGCAATCTGTTCAGGCCTGAAAATGCCTGGATTGAACAGATAACCCTGGCCTTCGCGAGAGATCGGCGTGCCTTCGGACACGATCAAACCCGCTGTGGCGCGCTGGGTGTAATACAGCGCGATCTGCTCGGTGGCGATGTCATCAGGCGCGCGGGAACGGGTCATCGGTGCCATGACCACGCGGTTGCTGAGTGAGGTGCTGCCAAGTTGAAACGGGGCAAAAAGACTCATGAAAACTCCAGAGTGAAGGTCGAATGCCGGCAACTCATACCGTTGTGCCAGGCTTTGACGTAGCCTATTGCAGAACTCAACGTCGATTTCGGACATAAATGACCTTGTGACCGGAATCAGATTCATCAATAAGGCTTGCCATGTACTCTTCCGAACGCCTCAAGGGCCTCGATGTTTTCGTCACCGTCGCTGATATGGGCAGCTTTGCCAGCGCTTCCGAACGCCTGAACCTCACGGCCTCGGCGGTCAGTAAAAGCGTGGCGCGGCTGGAGTTGCGACTCGGCGTGCGCCTGTTCCAGCGCACCACGCGGCGCTTGTCGCTGAGCGAAGCGGGGCTGACCTTTTACCGCACCTGCACCGCCGTGCTGTCTGACCTTGAAGAAGCCGAGCTGAGCCTTGCCACCGAACACAGCGAGCCGCAGGGCAAGATCAGGATTGATCTGCCGGCGTCATTCGGGCGCCTGCATGCGCTGCCGCTGATCCTGGATTTCGTTCGCGCGCACCCGCAGTTGCTGCCACACATTTCGTTTTCCGATCACTTTGTCGACCCGGTGCAACAAGGCATCGACATCGTGGTGCGCATCGGCGGCCCGGACAGTTGGCCGGCTGCGCTGGGCCATCATTTTCTCGGGGCGCAGCGGCTGATCATGTGCGCATCCCCTGCCTACCTGGCCGAGCATGGCGTGCCGTTGAACGAGCGTGACCTGGAGGATCATCACTGCATCGCCTATGCCCACACCGACGGGTTGGTCGCGCCGTGGTATTTCAAGGGCCGTCAGCCGGGCGAGATGGAACGACGCACTCCGCAGCCGCGCATTGCGGTGGGCGACGGTGAAGGTGAAGTGATTGCGACCCTGGCTGGCCACGGCATTGCGCAACTGCCGACCTGGCTGGTGCAGCGGCATCTGGAAGAAGGTCGTTTGCTTGAAGTGTTACCGGCGCTGGCCACGGACGGGCTGCCGATGAATATCGTCTGGCTGAAAAATCGTGAAGGGCTGGCGAAAGTCAGTGCCTTGCTGGCGCATCTGAAACAGCACCTGGCGCCTGATGGCCGTATCGACTGAGAGGATTTGAAGCAGGAAGGATAAAAAATGGCAGGGGCGGCTGGATTCGAACCAACGCATGGCAGGATCAAAACCTGCTGCCTTACCGCTTGGCGACGCCCCTGTATTGCTGCGAGTGCATGGCACTCGTTTGACGCTTTGCAGAACATTCCCGCAAGCCCTGTTGCAGTGCTGTGCTGGAATGGGCCGCAATTTAACAACTTTTTTTACATCTGTGAAGCCCTGATGTAATAAAAAATTACTTTTAAAACAGCTGGTTACTGATTGATCAGGATTTTGGCCGCCAGAATTGGAAAAGCCGGATAAAAAAAGGCGCGGCATAAGCCGCGCCCAAGGCCGTACCAGTCGAGCCATCGCCCCGGTACGGTATGCACTTAATCGATGTTGAATGTCCGTGCCGCTACGTTATGCGCCGCCTGCGAATAGATCCAATAGATAGTTTTTTGACCTGAAAATAAGGCACCTCTATAAAACAACGGGCATGCATCTTGCTCGCGCCGCTGCATCGGTCAGTACGGTGGGAGGTTGGGTAACATGGGCATGATGCTGGAGAGCAAAGAGCTGGACTGCATGGCCGAAATCATCTGGCGCCTGTGCGAATACAAGGGCAAGCCCGATGCCCGCTCTGCCGTGTTACAGCTGGTCGCGCAGCTCTTGCAGGCCGATTACGCGGCCTCGTTTGTCTGGGACGAACACCAGCAGCGCTCCACCCGCCGTTGCTCGGTGAATATCGATGACACGCACCTGAACGCCTACGAGGCGTTTTTCCACCAGGTCGACCTGGTCACGCCGGCCATGCGCCCGCTGGGCGAGGCGACCAATGTCGACCGGGTCATTCAACGCAGCACCTTGCAGCACAGCCAGTTCTACTGCGACTTTCTGCAACCGGCCGGCATGCACCACGGCATCAATGTGTATTTCTTCGATCAAGGCCGCGATGTCGGTGATCTGCGCATCTGGCGCGGCGCGGGGAATCCGGCGTTTGCCGAGCGTGAAGAGCGGATTCTCAAGGAGCTGACACCCTATTTCATCAAGTCGCTGGCCCAGGTCGACTGCGCCGGCGCCCGCTTGTCGCAACGCGAGGCGGATGTCGCGCGGCTGGTCGCAAACGGTGCAAGCGACAAGGAAGTCGCACGCCAACTGGGCATTGCCTTCACCACCGTGCGCACTCACCTGAACAACGCCATGAACAAACTGCATTGCACCAATCGCACCCAGCTTTCCCGGCACTTTTGAGGCGCCCTCCTCATTCTTGAGGAGTTTCAACACGTCCCCTGCCCGATAAGGTTTTCGGTAACGGCACTACCGCCGCACAACCGGAACGAGACGGGCCATGCACTACTCACGATGGATAAAAGGCGCGCCCCTGGCGCTGGCCGCCACCACCACACTGGCGGCCAATGTGCCCCAGGACCTCACTGAACTGACCGGCAGCGAAGCCGCCGCCATGGTCTGCGCCCGCACGGTCAGCAGCCGCCAACTGGTCGAAGCCTTTCTGACGCGTATCGACAGCCACCGCCCGCTCAACGCCTTTATCGCCGTGGATGCAGACCATGCCCTGGCGCAGGCCGACGCCTACGACCAGCGCCTGGCCCGTGGCGAAGCCTGCCTGCCACTTGGTGGCGTGCCCATTGGCATCAAGGACAACATTCAAGTCAAAGGCTTTGCCAATAGCGCCGGCACGCCGGCCCTCAAGGGCTTTTACCCCGCCAGCAGCGCGCCGGTCGTCGAGCGCTTGCAGGCCGCAGGCGCAATCATCGTCGGCAAGACCAACATGCACGAACTGGCCTTCGGCGCCTCGGGCTATAACACCGCCTTTCACATGCCGGGCACGGTCGGGGTACGCAATGCCTATGATGCGAGCCGCATTGCCGGTGGCTCGTCATCAGGCAGCGGCAGTGCGGTCGGCGCCCGGCTGGTGCCGCTGGCGCTGGGCACCGACACCGGCGGCTCGATACGCCAGCCCTGTGCCCTGAATGGTTGCGTCGGCCTGCGCCCCACGGTTGGACGCTACAGCCAGCATGGCATTACGCCGATTTCGCCCACCCGCGACACCGCAGGCCCCATGGCCCGTTCGGTCGAGGATGTAATCCTGCTCGACCGGGTGATCACTGGCGATCAACCGCTTGCCGCACCGTTGCCAACGCAGATTCGCCTGGGCGTGGTCAGCGAGTTCTGGACCGACCTTGCCCCTGAAGTCGAACAGCAGGCGCGCGCGGCACTGGCGCAGCTGCAACAGGCCGGCGTCACCCTGGTGCCGGTGGCGCTGCCCGGCATTCATGAACTCAACGCACGCATCAGCATGCCCGTCGCGCTGTATGAAGGGCGCGATGCCTTGCAAGCCTGGCTGCAAGACCAGCACACCGGCGTGTCGCTTGAAGAACTGGCCCGGCAGATTTCCGGCCCCGACGTGAAAGGCTTGTTCGAGCACTTCATCATGCCGCGCAAACTGCCGCACCCGGATGGCCGGGTCACCGACCTGACACCGGCGTATCGCTGGGCGATAGACACCGGCCGGCCGCAGCTCATCCAGCACTACCGCACGCTGCTGAACAGCCAGAAACTCGACGCCCTGGTGTTCCCGACCACGCCGGAGCTGGCCATTGCCAGCAACCCGCAGGCCACCAGCTTCGACGCCTTTGCCCGCATGATCCGCAACACCGACCCCGGCAGCAACGCCGGCTTGCCGGGCATCAGCCTGCCCATCGGTCTGGCCGGTACACCTGCGCTGCCGGTTGGCCTGGAACTCGACGGCCTGCCGGGCAGCGATGCACGGTTGCTGGCCATCGCCCAGACCCTGCAAAGCCTACTGGGCCGCCAGCCACTGTCGCGCAACTGAACCCGCCAACACTCAAAAGAGAGCGATCCATGCGAGCAATGTTCTGTGCATTGACCCTGCTTTGCCTGTACAGCGGCTTTGCCAGCGCCTACGTGATCACCACCGAGCCGGGCGACAATGCGCCGTTGCCGGAGGGCACAAATCTGGGCGTGATGTATTACCAGCACGCTGAGCGCAATGAGCTGCGGGTCGACGGTCACAAGGTGCCGGGCGACTTTCAGCTCGACAGCGATATCGTACTGGCGCGCTACGTGAAGTGGACCTCGCTGGCCGGCTTTCTGGTCACCCCGCAGGTGATCCTGCCGTGGGGTCACCTGAAGATGAGCGGCGATAACAGCCGCTCCGAAAGCGCCTTTGGCGATCCGTTCATTGGCAGCGCCATCTGGCTCTACAACGACCCCGACAAGGAACGCTATTTCAGCATGGGCGCCTTCGTCGGCCTGCCACTGGGCCGTTACGACGGCGATCAGGGCGCCATGAACATCGGCGAGAACCGCTTCAAGGGCGTGCTGGAAGTCAACTATGTACACGCGCTGATTGCGCGCACGCTCTACGGCGAAATCACCTTTGAGCGCGACTGGTTCGGCGAGAACGACGACTACCTCGGCGGGCGGCTCAAACAGGCGCCAGTCTTCGAAGTGCAGAGCCACCTGCGTTATGTGCTCAACCCGACTAACCAGTTGGGGCTGACCTGGATTCACACCACCGGCGGCGAAAACCGCTTCAACGGCCAGGCGCTGGACGACAGCCTCAACGGCAGCCGCTTTCTGCTGACCTGGTCGCATTTCCTGACCCCGAAAACCCAGCTGCAAACCCAGGCCGGCCGCGACCTTGAGGTCGATAACGGCCCCAGGGAAAACCTGCGCCTGAACCTGCGCCTTGCCTATCTGTTCTGACCGGAGAATCCCTGCATGAGCCAACACACGCGCTACAAGGTCGCCGCCGTCCAGGCCGCACCGGTTTTTCTCGATTTGCACAAGAGTATCGACAAGGCCATCGACCTGATCGCCGAAGCCGCCGGCCAGGGCGCCGCGCTGATCGCTTTTCCCGAGGTGTGGATTCCCGGTTACCCGTGGTGGATCTGGACCGATGCGCCGGCCAGCGGCATGCGCTTTGTGCAGCGCTATTTCGAAAACGCCATGGCACCCGACAGCGAGCCGTTCAAGCGCCTGCTGGATGCCGCCGCCCAACATCGCATTCATGTGGTGCTGGGTTATGTCGAGCGCAGCGGCGGCACGCTGTACCTGTCGCAGGCAATCATCGACGACGAAGGCCGGCTGGTCGGCAACCGGCGCAAGCTCAAGCCCACCCATGTCGAACGCTCAGTGTTCGGCGAAGGCGACGGCCGCGACCTGGTGGTGTTCGACACCGCTCTGGGCCGGCTGGGCGCGCTGAACTGCGCCGAGCACGTGCAGCCGCTGTCCAAATTCGCCCTGTACGCCCAGCACGAGCAAGTGCACGTCGCGGCCTGGCCGAGTTTTTCGGTGTACCGCGGCGCGGCGTTCCAGCTCAGCGCACAAGCCAACAACGCCGCCTCTCAGGTCTACGCGCTGGAAGGCCAGTGCTTTGTGCTGGCGCCCTGCGCGATTGTCGACAAGGCCATGCTCGCCGAACTGATCGACACCCCGCAAAAGGCCGAATGGCTGCTTGAAGGCGGCGGCTTCGCCATGATCTACGGCCCGGACGGCGCGCCGCTGTGCGAGCCGATTGCCGAGACGCAGGAAGGGATTTTGTACGCGGATATCGATCTGGGCAGTATTGCGCTGGCCAAGGCGGCGCTGGACCCGGTCGGCCATTACGCGCGACCGGATGTGTTGCGCCTGCTGATCAACCGCACGCCGGCGCAGCCGATGCAGGCGTGGGTGGATGACGTGGAGGCCGTGGATTCGGGCGCTTGGCTGAAGTCACTCAGCTCTCAGCCGCCCGCCGCAACGTGATTCGGGTGAGTTCCGATGGCCGGCCCAGTCGAATGGCAAATCCAGGCCACAGCGCGGTGCCGTTGTTGACGTACAGCTGCATACCGTCGACATCGTAAAAACCGGAGACAAAACCGGCATTCGCCATCGCGATCACCCGGTCAAGGAAAAGGATCATTCCACCATGGGTATGGCCGGACAACTGCACCGCCACGCCCTGGCTGGCAGAGAAGCGGGCATTGCGGGGTTGATGGTCGAGCAGAATGATCGGCGTGTCTTTCGGCGCGCCTTGCAGCGCTTTCTTGAGGTCGGGCGCGGGGAAGCCGGTGGTCGGTGCGGTGACATCGGTGACGCCTGCCAATACGATCTGCGCGCCGTCACGTTCAATCAGCGTGTGACTGTTGGCCAAAGGGATCATGCCCAGCGAAACGAAGTGCTTCATCCAGGCGGCATTGTCGAAGAAATACTCGTGGTTGCCGGGGATCACGTACACACCGTCGGGGGCATGCAGGTCACGCAGGGCGGCGACATCCTGCGTCCTGTTGCTGATGGACCCGTCGATCAAATCGCCGGTGACGACCATCAGGTCGACACCCAGCTTGTTCGACTCATTCACCACCGCTTGCGTCCAGGGCTCGTTAAACAGGCGGCTGATATGCAAGTCGGTCAGTTGCAGGACGGTGTAACCCTCAAATTGCACAGGCAGGTTTTTGATCGCAATCTCGATGTCTTTTACCGGCGGAACGCGGATCGCCTGATTGACGCCGACGGCGGCCAGCAACAGCGCCGCCGTGGCGATGCCATAACGCACGCGTGCCGGGATATTCAGGCGTCGACGGCGAATCAGCATCGCCAGCAAGGTTGCGATGTCGACAATGATCTGCAGCACCGCAATCAACAGAATCGCGCCAAATACCCCATTGAAGAGCATCACCACCGGGCGTGGAAACTCCGGAGAAAACACGCTGCCGGAAGAAAACCGCGAATACAGGTGATATTGCGAGCCAAGCAACAGCAGCAGCATGGCGACCAGCCTGGACGGTAGCGCCCACGGCATTGGCCAGATGAACCGGATAATTACGTAGAGGCAAGGCAGGCTGAACATCACGTGAAACATCAAAACTTTCCTTATGCCATAAGCAGTGGCCGATGAAAGTACCAGGCCTTGCGCGGATGATAAGGGCTTTGCAAGTCTGTTTGATACGCCTCATTCAGGCGCTCTGCATGTGGTTGAACCAGCCGGCGAACAGCAAACGCACGGCATCCGTCCAGCGTCGCCACCAGCCGCCCTCTTCAACGGCTTCAAGCGCCACCAGCGGGCGCTTGGTCAATAGTTGCTCACCGTCGAATACTTCAATGCTCCCGACCACCGTGCCTGCACTGATCGGCGCCACCAGCGGCTCGTTTATCTGCATTCGCGTCCCGGCCTTGTTCAAGCCTTTGGGCGTGGTCAGCGTCAGGTCATCGAGCACACCGACAGCCAGCGTGCGCGCATCGCCCTTCCAGACCCTGGGCGTTGCCAAGGGCGCATTGGCTTTTTCAAAGGTGTGGTTCTCATAAAAGCGAAAGCCATAAGTGAGCAGCTTCTGCGTATCGCTGGCGCGCGCGGCGGTGGAACTTGAGCCGAACACGGCGGTGATCAAGCGGCGTCCTTCTCTGACGGCCGAGGTCACCATGCAATAACCCGCAGCCTCGGTGTGCCCGGTCTTGAGCCCGTCGACAGTATTGTCCCGCCACAGCAGCAAGTTGCGGTTGGGCTGGCGGATGCCGTTCCAGGTGAAGTGTTTCCTGGCGTACAGCGGGTAGTACGCCGACTCGTCACTGATGATCGACCTGGCCAGCAGCGCCATGTCATGCGCCGACGAATAATGCCCGGGGTCGGGCAAGCCGGTCGGGTTGTTGAAATGTGTGTCATGCAGTTGCAGACGCTGCGCAGTGCTGTTCATCAGGCTGGCAAAGCTCTCGGTGCTGCCGGCAATGTGCTCGGCGAGCGCCACGCTGGCATCGTTGCCCGAATCAATGACGATGCCTTGCAACAGGTCATGCACGCTGACTGAGCTGCCCGGCTCAAGAAACATTCTGGAACCTTCGGTGCGCCAGGCGTTTTCGCTGACGACCACCGCCTCGTCAGCCTTGAGGCGCTCGGCCTGTATATAGCGGGTGGCGACATACACCGTCATCAGTTTGGTCAGGCTGGCAGGCGGCAGCCGCTCGCGGGCGTCGTGTTCGGCGATGACATGGCCGGTCGCGGCCTCCATCAACACCCAGGACCTGGCCGACAATTGTGGCGGTGAGGGAATCATGGCTTGTGGCGTCGGGGCCGCCATGCCGGTGTCGGCCCAAAGAATGCAAACAGATAGCAGGCAGATCCGTCCGGTCAGTCGTTTCACAGGCAGCAGGTCCAGGTTGGCAAAAGGCCCGCCAAAATAAGTGATGACCCTTATCAGCCCGAATTAAGCACTGTTAATAAAGTTTCATGCTGGCGGGCAATCAATCACCACCTGCGTACCGCCGGTTTGCGAGGCTTCAATCTGCAGGCTGAAAGCGTGCAAGCGAACGATGGCCGCCACCAGCGAAAGCCCAAGTCCATAGCCCGGTTGCTGGCGGCTGGCATCGCTGCGATACAAGCGCCGCAGCACGCTGTCGCGCTCGGCTTCGGGGATGCCAGGGCCGTTGTCGATCACCTCGATACGCAGCCCATTGCCCTGGGCGGTGGCCGCAAGAGAAATATGCCCGCCTGCCGGCGTGAACTTGATGGCGTTATCCAGCAAATTCACCAGGGCTTCGAACAACAAGGCCTGATCGCCTTTCATCACCGGCAGGTCAACGCCCAGTTCAAGCGCCAGCACCTGGCCTTTTTCCTGCGCCAGCGGCTCATAAAACTCGTGGACTTGCCGCAGCAGCGTGTCGGGCTGAAACAGCGCAAACGCCAGGCGGCGGCGGGTATCTTCCAGTTCGGAAATTCTCAGCAAGCCTTGAAAACGAAACATGATCGCCTCGCTCTCTTCCAGGGCTTGATTGAGGGTGAGCGCATGGCTGTCGGTCATGGGCAGTTGTTGCAGTTGATACAGGCGCGCGCGCAACCGGGTCAGCGGTGTACGCAAGTCATGGGCGATGCCATCGCAGACACCTTTGACTTCATGCAACAAACGCTCGATGTGTTCGAGCATGGCGTTAACGGCATTGGCGAGCATGTCCACTTCATCGCGTGCCGTGGAGAGCGGCAACCGCTCGCTGAGGTTGCCCGACACAATGCTTTCAGTGCTGCGCTGTAATCGTTCGACCCGCCGTAGCGGCCTGCGGCGCAGTAATTGCCAACCGATCAGGCCCGGTATGAGGGTCAGCGACAAGCCCCAGAACAGCGCTTGCCCGATAATCCCGCCGACCGCCGAAATAGAGCCGCCATCGCGCGCCAGCACCAGAATCCGGCCATCCTTGCGCCGCTGTAGAAAGGCATGGCTGCTGCGCGTCTCGCCCCGGCTGCCGGCCATGCGCAAGCCGTGCCTGAGGTAATGGACCTGACCGTCATCCGGCAGGCTGGCGCGCAGCTTTGACAGGTTACCGGCGACATACTGCCCATTGGCTTCAAACAAGCCATAGGCATCGATGCCTGGAATGGAATACACCTCGCTGCCCTGCAACTCATCGAGCAAATGCGCATCGTCGACTTTCTGGTAATAGTGCGCCCGCTGCATCAGGGTGCGCTCGGCCACCGCGCCGAGGTAAGCGGAAATGTTCCAGTACAGGACGCCGGTAAAGACAGCGCCCCAGGCGACAAAAAACAGCGCGTAAAGGCCAATCAGGCGGCTGCTGCTGGAGCGCCAGCGTTCAGTCCTGGGTGCCAAGCACATACCCCGTTCCGCGAAGGGTACGAATCAGCGGGGCGCCCTGGCCCTCGATCTTTTTACGCAACCGGCCCATGTGGACATCGATGATGTTGGTGCCCGGATCAAAGTGATAACCCCAGACTTCTTCGAACAACATGGTGCGGGTCACTTGCTGGCCGGCATGGCGCATCAGGTAAGTCAGCAGCTTGAACTCGGTGGGCAATAACGCAATGCGTTCGCCGGCGCGTGTCAGGGTGTTCTCGATCAGGTCCAGTGTCAGCGTGCCGACACTTAATTGATGCAGTGTCGAAGGGTCGGCCGGACGGCGCAGCAGCACTTCCAGGCGCACCACCATTTCGATCATCGAAAACGGCTTGGTCAGGTAATCATCGCCGCCGTGGCGTAATCCCCTGACCCGCTCGTCCACATCCGACAGCGCGCTGATCATCAACACCGGCGTGGCAATGTTCAGGTTGCGCAAGGTGCTGACAATGGTCAGGCCATCGAAGTCCGGCAACATGCGATCCAGGGTAATCACATCGTAATTGCCGGCAATGGCCATGGATAACCCGTCGCGGCCGGTGCTGGCCAGGTTCACTGCAAACCCGTGGGCCTGAAGTTCAGTGGCAATCGACTGGGCTGTCACCTCATCGTCTTCGATGACTAACGCCTGATGCATGCTTGTCTCTGGACCTCGTGTTCAAGAGTCTGGAGAGCGGCAGCCTAGGCAGTCGTTAACAAGGGGTAAATTAAATATTTATTAATGAAGGGTAATATACGCTCACACGGCATCCGGGCTGATAAGCGAGAGACTATTGATCAACGTCGTAAACACACTGACTTAGCATGCTGGATGAACTCCTCAGTCAGCTTTTCACGCGGGCCACGGGCCTGACATAGTATGCCGATACGCCGGGTTGGAGCCGGTCCGGGTAAGGGAATGCACGTAAGCGACAGCGCTGGCGACCACATAGGGCGCCAATCTGGTAGCAACGATATGCCAAACCCACGACTGACGAAGGTCGCTATGGTCATCAAGCCGTCTATTTCCAGCTTCACGTGTGGCTGAATGCCTCGATCACGTAGATACCTGTCAGCGAGACGACCTCCCCTGATACGCCTGTCATACCGAATGTAAGGCTCTGTGCGTAAAAGATCATGTGCATTTTCAGTGCCTTTGAAAGTCCCAGGAGCGAGAACGATCAGCGGCTCCTCAGTGAGCGGATGCCACTCGCACGACTTGGGAATATTGAAATTGGGCTCTACCAGTAGCGCAGCATCAAGCATTCCAGCAACGACTTTTTCTGAGAGTGCTGGAGAGTACCCAACGTCTACAAAGACAGACAAGTCGGGATGCACTTCGTACATGCGCTCAAGTATGGGTGAAAAGATCGAGGTGGTTGCGGAGAAGAAAGTGCCGATACGCAGTTGCCCATGCTCAGCGTTATCGAGCGCAGCAGCACGCAGGTCGCTAACGCTACTGACAATACCCTTCGAATGCTCCAATAGACGACGACCTGCCTGCGTAACCTTCACCGCTCGACCACACCTGCTGACCAGCGGAACCCCAAGGTCGTCCTCAAGCGTCCGGATACGAGCGGCAACAGCGGCCGGGGTAAGGTCAAGACGCCTGGCGCCCTCGGCAATTGATCCACATTCAACCACCGTTAAAAAGCTTTGTAAGAAGCGTGAATCCATGAACGCCACCCGAGAAGAAGATTTTTCTATTGTTCAAACCCGTTTTTTTATGCTTTCACACAATAAATCTTTTGTAGATAATGTGTCCAAACAAAAATGCAGGACGATGTCTGCCATTTTCCTGGATACGAAGCGCGACCTCCAGAGGGAAGCTCCGGCCATGCCGGTGGTTATCGGCCCTTGATTCCCATGATAAGGAGCACGTAGAAATGGATATCACGAACGTTCGAGATCATGTTTCGCAAGCACAGTGGCTGGTCTGCCAGGTCGAGTTTGCTGTCGCCCCCTGCCACTCTGAATTCCTCATCAACTCCTCAGGTTGTTATACGAAGGGATCCTGCATCGCACTTCATGAAAATCGATTTGACGGACGCCACCCTCTTTAATCCAAACGTCGCGCACGGGATCAACCACTGCGTGCATTAGTTCATTGCTTTATCGCTTCAATCCTGCCTGAGCCGAAGAGTTACCACGGCAACTGATTGCTATGGGCCACTAACAATAAGAGGTAACTTCATGAGCACTTCCTTAGAAAAACAGGTTACTCGCAAGATCTTCATCAGGCTTATGCCATTGCTGATATGCCTTTACATCATCTCCTACCTCGACAGGGTCAATGTCGGGTTTGCCGCTCTTACAATGAATGCTGACATAGGCCTTACGGCGACTGTCTACGGATGGGGAGCCGGGCTGTTCTTCGTCGGATACTGCCTATTTGAAGTCCCCAGTAACCTCATGATGGCAAAGGTGGGTGCACGTCGCTGGATTGCTCGAATCCTGCTCACGTGGGGCATCATCGCCACGTGCATGTCCCTGGTTGAGGGCCCTAAAAGCTTTTTGGTGATGCGTTTCCTCTTGGGTGTAGCAGAAGCAGGCTTCTTCCCGGCTGTTATTGTCTACCTCACCCTGTGGTTCCCGGCCAGATATCGTGCGCGAATCATCTCTACGTTCATGCTTTCGATTCCGATCTCGTTGGCCATCGGTGCTCCGGCATCAACCGCCTTGTTGCAACTCGATGGGATGCTGGGTCTCAAAGGATGGCAGTGGCTTTTTATTATCCAAGGCCTTCCAGGTGTACTGATGGTAGGGGTCGTTCTCAAATACCTCACCGACTCACCAAAAGCTGCGAAGTGGCTAACAGATGCCGAGAAGGATTGGCTGCAAGCTGAACTGGATAAAGACACACAAACTAACGCATCGCCGGGAAGCACCAACGCGTCTGTCTTGAAGGTATTTTTCAACCCTGCAATCATTGCTTTGTGCGCTATCTATTTCTGCGCATGCGCCGCCAACGTCGGGCTTTCAATGTTCCTGCCTCAGATTCTCAAGCAGCAGGGTTTTGTAGGGATGGAGATTGGATATGTGACGGCAATACCTTACCTTATTGGATGCGTTGGAATGTTGGCCATTGGCTTTCTTTCAGACCGTTTCCAAAAGCGTAAAGCGTATCTGATCGCAGCCTTGTTGCTTATCGCAGGCGGTCTGGGTGGAGCCGGTTGGCTGTCAGGCAGCTCTTTGGCAATCGTAGCAATGTGCGTCGCCACGATAGGCATCATGGGTTGCAAGGGACCATTCTGGCCACTGCCAGCGCTGTATCTGAGCGGTACAAGTGCAGCTGCAGGGATTGCACTGATCAACTCGGTAGGTAATCTGGGAGGCTTCTTTGGTCCAGGCATTATAGGTATGGCAAAAGAGGCTACCGGCAGCTTCGCCAGCGGCCTATACCTCTTGGCTGGACTGGCGATTCTGGCAGTCCTGATTACCATGATCTTTATATCGGATTCCGGACGAAGCAAGAAAAAGGCGGTTGTTATAGGGAATGCCGATAATGTAAGTCGCTAAGCTGGGCAGCACGTCATTTGCTCTACGCAAACACACCTAAAGCGACCCGCCTCGGCGGGTCGCTTTTTATATATTTCGCCTGATGGATGGGTTGAGTTGGCTGGCTGAAGCCGCCACAGGCCTGGATCAGAGGCTAGCGTTATCTCAACCTGCCACTGACAATTACAGGTCTGCTTGAAGCATCAGGATTGAGAGTGCTTCGCGGTGCGGCTGTTGAACAGCTGGCAGACGACAACAAAGAACACCGGCACAAAGAAGATCGCCAGAATCGTCCCGGAGAGCATGCCGCCGATCACCGCCGTGCCTAATGCGTTCTGGGCGCCAGCACCGGCGCCACTTCCCAGCACCAGCGGCAATACGCCCAGAATGAACGCGAGCGAGGTCATCAGGATGGGGCGCAAACGCATGCGCACCGCCTCCAGTGCTGCGTCGATCAGGCTTTTGCCTTGCTCGTGCAGATCCTTGGCAAACTCGACAATCAAGATGGCATTCTTGGACGCCAGACCGATGGTGGTGAGCAGCCCCACCTGAAAGTACACATCATTCATCTTCCACGTCAGGATCGCGCCGATCAGTGCGCCAAGGACACCCAGCGGCACGACCAGAATGACTGAAACAGGTATCGCCCAACTTTCGTACAACGCGGCCAGGCACAAGAACACGATCAGAATAGAGAGCGTATACAAAAGTCCGGTCTGACCCGTTGAGGCTTTTTCCTGCAGGGACAGGCCGGTCCACTCATAACCGATGCCTGCTGGCAACTGGGCAACCGCTGCCTCGACGATAGCCAGGGCTTCGCCGCTGGAGGCCGCGCCGGGCATGGCCATACCGAGAATCTGCACTGAGGGTGAGCCGTTGTAACGTTCCAGGCGCGGCGAACCCGATGTCCAGCGAGCACTGGCGAATTCGGTGAAAGGCACCATGGTTCCTGCGCTGTTGCGCACGTACCAACGACCAATGTCCTGGGGCAGCATGCGAAACGGCGCGTCTGCCTGAAGCATGACCTTTTTCACCCGGCCCTTGTCGAGGAAGTCGTTGACGTAGCTACTGCCCCACGCCGTGGCGAAAGTATCGTTGATATCCGACATCGACAGCCCCAGCGTTCCGGCCTTGTGAGAATCGATTTCGAGTCGAAATTCGGGAGTGTCTTCTTGTCCGTTGGGGCGCACGGCCACCAGCCGAGGATCTTTGGCCAGGGTGGCCAGCAACTGGTTGCGCGCCTGCATCAGCGCCTCATGCCCGAGGTTGGCCCGATCTTGCAGCATCAGGTCAAAGCCTGTGGCGTTGCCCAGCTCAGAGACCGCTGGCGGCGCAAAGGCAAAGACCTGGGCATCGCGAATTTTCGCAAAGTAAGCCCCCGCCCTGGCCGCGACACCGACCACGCTCAGGGCTTCACCCTGGCGCTCATTCCATGGGCGTAATTTGACGAATGCAAAGCCGGTATTCTGACCGCTGCCCGCGAAACTGAAACCGGACACGGCAAATACGCCCGCCACGGCGTCTTGCTGATCAACCAGATAGTGGTGCTCGACTTGCCTGATGATCTCGTCGGTGCGTTTTGCGGTCGCACCGGGCGGTAGCTGAATCAAGGTAAACAGCGTGCCCTGATCTTCATCGGGCAAAAATCCCACTGGCAATTTGCTGAACCCCAATACCACCAGCGCCAATAACCCCACGTAGACCAGCATGTAGCTTTTTTGCTTGCCCAGCATATGCCGAACCATGCCTTGATAACGGTGGTTGCCGCGGTCAAAGGTGCGGTTGAACCAACCAAAAAATCCACGATTGGTCAGGGCGTGTCCCTTGGCAACCGGCTTAAGTAATGTGGCGCACAGTGCCGGGGTCAGGACCATCGCCACCAGTACCGAAAGGCTCATGGCAGACACAATAGTGATTGAGAACTGACGGTAGATCACGCCCGTAGAGCCACTGAAGAATGCCATCGGGATAAAGACGGCCGCCAGTACCAGCGCCACACCGATCAGGGCACCGGTGATCTGCTGCATGGATTTACGCGTAGCTTCTTTAGGCGCCAGGCCTTCCTCGCTCATCACTCGCTCGACGTTCTCCACCACGACGATGGCGTCATCCACCAGCAAGCCAATTGCCAACACCATGGCGAACATCGTCAGGGTATTAATACTGAAACCAAAAGCTGCAAGTACACCAAAGGTACCGAGCAGCACGACGGGTACGGCAATGGTCGGAATCAGCGTGGCACGCAAGTTTTGCAAGAACAGGTACATCACCAGAAACACCAGAACCACCGCCTCAATCAGCGTGCGCACCACCTCTTCAATGGAAATACGTACAAACGGCGTGGTGTCGTAAGGCTTGAATACTTTCATGCCCGGCGGAAAAAAACGCTCTAGCTCGGTCAGTCGAGCGTCGACGGCGTTGACCGTATCCAGCGCGTTGGCACCTGCAGCGAGTTTAATGGCCAACCCTGCAGCCGCCTTGCCGTTGTAGCGGCTGGCAGTGCTATAGCTTTCACTGCCCAGTTCCATGCGGGCCACGTCGCGAAGACGAACCTGAGCACCATTACTCTGGGTTCGAAGCAGAATGTCCTCAAACTCCTGCGCCGTGCGCAAACGTGTCTGGGACGTGATCGTGGCGTTGAGTTGCTGATTGGCGGCGGCAGGCAATGCACCTAGCTGGCCGGCCGAGACTTGAACGTTCTGCGCTTCAATCGCGCTTTTGACGTCCAGGGGCGTCAAGTTGAAATTGACCAGCTTATCCGGGTCCATCCAGATCCGCATGGCGTACTGCGAGCCGAACAGCGTGGTTTCACCCACGCCGTCCAGGCGGCCGATCGCGTCCTGAACATTGGCCGCCACATAGTCCGACAGATCGGAGCCATTCATGCTGCCATCTTCAGAGGTGAAGGCCAGGACATTCAAGAAGTTGACAGTGGACTTGGTGACGGTCACCCCTTGCTGCTGTACTTCTTGCGGCAACAGTGGCGTGGCAAGCGAAAGTTTGTTCTGCACCTGCACTTGGGCGGTGTCAGGGTCTGCGCCGTTCTCGAAGGTCAACGTGACGGTAACAGCCCCTGAAGACTCGCTGGTCGAGGCCATGTAGCTGAGTCGGTCAAGGCCTTTCATCTTTTGTTCGATGACTTGCGTAACAGTGTCTTCCAGCGTTTTCGCGGAGGCGCCCGGGTAGTTGGCGGTAATAGAGATCGCGGGCGGAGCAATACTCGGGTACTGGGCAATCGGCAGTGTAAGGATGGACATAAGCCCGGCCAGCATCACGATGATGGCGAGGACCCAGGCGAAAATCGGGCGATCAATAAAAAAACGTGCCATGAAGGTTTACCCGAGACTCAGTGAAGGGAAGATGGCGAAGGCTCGACAGCCGCTGTTGGAGGCGCAGGCTGCCAAGGCACCGTCGTCACCTCGACACCCGGCACGGCGCGTTGCTGACCGTCCACGACCAGCTTGTCGCCCGGTTTCAGGCCGCTGCCGATCAACCACTGATCGCCCACGGCGCGTTCCGTGGTTAGCGTGCGGCGCTCCAGCTTTTGATCGGCACCGACCACATAGGCAATCGGCTTACCCGTGCTGTCGCGCGACACCGCTTGCTGCGGCACCAGCAAGCCGTTCTCTTTGATGCCTTCTTGCAGCACGGCACGTACGTACATACCCGGCAGCAAGTCTGCGTTGGGGTTTGGAAAGAGCGCGCGCAGCGTGATGGCTCCGGTGTCCTGATCAACGGTGACGTCTGAAAACTCAAGAGTGCCTTGCAGCGGGTACACGCTGCCGTCCTCAAGAACAAGCTGCACGTTGGCGGCGCTGGCACTGCTTTTTTGCAGATCCCCGCGCGCCATCGCTTGCTTCAAGCGCAACAGCGAAACGCTGGGCTGGGTGACATCAACGTAAATCGGGTCAAGCTGCTGGATGGTCGCCAGCGCGTCGGTCTGGCTGGCTGTCACCAAGGCGCCGGGAGTGAAGCTGGACTTGCCGATGCGGCCTGAAACAGGCGCTTCAACACGCGTGTAGGCGAGGTTGATGCGACTGCTTTCGACATTGGCCCTGGCCGAGGCAACGTCCGCCTCGTCTTGCCCCAGTGAGGCGCCTACATCATCGTAATCCTGCTGGCTTACCGCATTGATCACCAACAGCTCCTTGTAACGCTCAGCCTTCAGACGGCTGGATTTCAGCGTGGCCTGAGCCTTGGCGAGAGCCGCAATATTGCTTTGATGGGTCGCGTTATAGGTGGCGGGGTTGATGGTGTAGAGCACGTCACCGGCCTTGACATCACTGCCCTCGCGAAAAGCCCGCGTCTGCACGATACCGTTGACCTGAGGGCGTACCTCGGCGATCAGATACGGAACCGTACGCCCAGGCAACTCAGTGGTGAACACCACAGGCTGAGGTTGCACATAAATCACTCCCACCTCGGGCGTTCCAAGGGGCGGTGGCGGCCCTCCCGGTGGTTTTCCACATCCGCTCAACATGCCCACTGAAACAACAGCCACCGCAACCCTCAGGCAAGAGGTCAAAGGAAAACTCATGGGAAGCTCCAGACGCACGACTAAAAACCGGAATATAACGATACCGAACTGTACCGTAAAGTATTTTGACAGCGTTCGGGCGTCCAATAATAATGTACCGCCTGGTATCGAATAAGGAGCTACCTCTTGCGTGTACTCACCGACGTAAAACGGGACGCCATTCTTCAGGCGGCTGCAGAGATCTTTCAGGAAGATGGTTTTGAAGGGGCATCAATGGCTCAGGTGGCTGCCAGAGTAGGCGGCTCAAAATCCACGCTGTATCGCTATTACAGCTCCAAGGAGGAGCTGTTCCTGGCGGTGAGTCATGACGCCGCAAAGCGCCATATCGTGCCCAGCCTTGAACAATTGTTGGTGAGCAAAGACAAGGACCTGTCCCAGGCACTGCGCCGCTTTGGTGAAGTGGCTATCACCATCGTTTCAAGCGATACAACGATCAAGACGCTGCGCACCGTTATCAGTGAGTCGGGGCGCAGTGATATCGGACAACGCTTCTACGAGGCAGGGCCGAAAATCGGCCTGCAAGCATTAGCCGGTTTTTTTCAGAACAACATGGATGCCGGACATATGCGTCAAGCAGACCCTGCGGCAGCGGCACGCCATCTGATGGCCTTGTTAGAGTCGGAAACCGTGCAGCCCCGTCTGATGGGGATCAAGGTCCAATTGTCGACCACCGAAATACGCGAGGCGGTACACCGTGCAGTCGACACATTCTGGAGGGGTTACGCAACGGCAGGGTAACGGGTTGATGCCTCACGCCAGCACCCGACGCGATAGCTGCCAGCGCGATTTACGATTGGTCATTACGCAAACGATCATCCAGTGTTATTCGCCCCACACCGTGAGCAACCCTCCATCCAAGACCGGATTCAAGGATTTAACGCATGATCACGTTGTTGATCGTCGGCCGACGCCGCCCTGGCAGTACCCTCGCAGAACATCGCCATCATATTCGCCATATCCATGGCGAACGGGTTCGAGAATACATCGAAGTTGATCCACACCACGCGCCACGTCGTTACGTGCAAAACACCGTCCAGGACGCAACGGTGCGTGCGGGCTCACCGGCCCATGACCCGCTCGCCTTGAACCGCGATTTTGTCACCCAGATAAGCTTTGACGACATCGATTCAATGGTCCGTTCACGTCAACAGCCGTTTTACCTTGAACATCTCAAGCATGACGAAGACCGCTTTGTAGACCAGGAAAACGTGGTGATGCTCAACATTTGCGAGCGTGTGCTTCAGGCCGGCGAGCCCTGCATTCAGTCTCCCAAGTTATTTGCCTTCGTGTCCCGCGCCCCAGAGATTGAGCCCAGTGATTTTCGGCACGCCTGGGCCAGGAGCCATGCAGCGCTCCTGGCCTCTCCCCTGGGAAAAACGATAACCAGGCACGTGCAGAACGATGTGCTGCCGGGCAAGAGCCCGACCTACGATATCGAGGGGGTCGCCGAGATTTGGTGCACCGCCGAAGCGCCCATGCCTGCCCTGCTGAGCTGGTATCGGGACTGGCTGGAGCATGAACTGGTCAAGCCGGGCCTGGCCCGTGCTCATTTACAATTTTTGTTGTGGGTCGAAGAAGACGTGATCTTTGCCGGCGACAACTAAAAAAGCTGCTGGACCGACTGCCCTGATTAATCATGGGCAGTCGGCGCGCTCACTCACAGACGAAAATTTCCAACCGCCGCTTGCAACTCATCGCCGACCTGACGCAACTCAAGCGTCGACTCGTGCAGTTGCAGGCTTTGCCGGGTACTGCCCTGCGCAATGGCACGTAATCGCCCCAGGCTTTCGCCCACCTGCCCGGCCACCTGGTTCTGCTGCCGGGCGGCTGCCGCGATGTGCTGGTTCATCTGGTCGATGCTCGACACGGCCCCGGTGATGCGAGTCAAGGCCAACGCGGCCTGCTCTGCCAGAACCACCGTTTCATCCGTCAGCACCCGGCTGCCCTGCAAACGCCCCGAGGCATCGCGCACCACAATGCCCAGACGAGTGATCAGGCTCTCTATTTCCCGGGTCGAACGCTGTGTGCGCTGGGCCAGCCCGCGTACCGCGTCGGCAACCACTGCAAAGCCACGGCCATGCTCGCCTGCCCGCGCGGCTTCAATCGCCGCATTCAGGGCCAGCAGGTTGGTTTGCTCGGCCACGGCCTTGATCACATCGAGCACGCTACCAATGGCGGCGCTTTCTTCGAGCACGGTCTGCATCGCCCCGGCACAGCCGTTCATCTCAAGCGCAAGGCAATTGATTTTTCCACTCGCCAGACGCACCAGCTCATCCCCTTCATGGGCCTGGCTGCTGGCGAGCGTGACCGCCGTACTGGCCTGCTCGGCATGACGCGCCACCTCCATGGCCGTGGCCGTCATCTGCTGCATGGCTGTGGCGGCAAGGTCGGTTTCGTGGCGCTGCTGCACAACGCCTGCCCCGCTGTGCTCGATGACCTGGACCATGCTGCCCGCCGTGTCATCCAGCGATGTCACGCCCTGGCCGATACGCCCGACCAGCGCACGCAGGTTGCCCAGCATGTTGCTGACCGTTTTCAGCAGCCCCAACTCGTCGGCACGCGGTGAATGCGCAAGCTCACCGCTCAAGTCGCCTGCGGCAACACGCTGCGCCAGTTGTACCGCCTGGCGCAAAGGCTGGAGGATCAGGTGGCGAATCAGCACGCTGGCAGCGATGCCAAACACGATCGCCAGCAAGCTGATAAGCCCCAATTGTCGATAGGCATTCTGGCTGTCGGTCATGATCGCAGACGCCTGCTGCTGATGGGTTTGCGCAAGCAGCGCGGCGATGCGCCCGGTTTGAGTGTTCATGGCGATACCGCTCTGCGCCGCCTGCGCACGATCGGCGACGAATTGCTCGAAGGCCTTGCGGTAATCCTGAAAAGCCGTACGCGCCACGCTCAATGACGTTTGTTGTTGATCGTTGAGGTCGCGCGCCAGGCTTTCCATGGAGGCCAGCACATCGCTGATGCTGGTTTCCCAGTCACTGCGGTAGCGCTCTTCGCCATCGAGGGAGTAATACAGCTCGCTGTTGCGCAACCTGGCGAGTTTATCGTGCAGCGCAGAGGTCTGTTCCAGGCGCAACATTTGCCCGGCACTCAGGGCCTCACCGCGTTCGAGCCGGGCATTGAGCACATCCATCTGATCAAGAAATACCCCGGTAAACGTGTCACCCACGGTTTTCGCCCGTTCCTGCATGCGCAGGCGTGCTTCACGGGCCTGGCGCAGGGAATCGCAGTAGCGCAGGAACTGTTCCAGATAGTCGGCACTTGAACGGCGCATCGCCTCGCGCTGGTCGGCACTGGTCCGGGGACTGTCGAGTTGTTGCTCCAGCGAGTCGATATTGGCAGTCACCTCGGCGGCGGCCTGTGGTGAAAGGCTCAGGGCAAACTCTTTTTCAGCGATCCGGGCGTGTAGCACCAGCGCTTGAATCGTCGATTCGCTGCGCAGTTGCTCACTGCGCGCCTGCATGACGCCCAGCGAGCGAAAGGCGGTCAACGCAACGCCCAGGGTAAACATCAACACCAGGCCAAAACCCAGCGACAGTTTGAAACCGACCGACACATTGGCCAGCTTACGACTCAACACGCGCAGTAACCCACTCATCAGCGTGGCTTCTGGTAGTACCCGACCACCACCAGATAGTCGTGGGTCTTGCGAATCAGCGCATGCTTGTCTTCGACTTTTGAAGTGACCGGGCTTTTCCAGCGATAAGCGTAAGTTGCGCGGTCGCGCGTTGACATCAGGTCAACGATGGGCCTGCCGATCGGCTTGCCATCGGCGTCCTTGATGGTCGTGAAGTCCACGCCCAACAACCGTGAGTTGTAACCATGGGCCAGATAACGATGACTGACCCGATCGATCACAAACACATAAAGATCATCCAGACGATAGTCGGCAGAAAGATCGTTGATGGCGGCGAGCGTGGCTGCCGGGTCTTTCTGCAATGCAGCCACCGCACGCTCCAGCAAGCTGTCTGCCTGCTTCTCGCTGGCACGCGGCAGCGAGTGATCCACCGCCAGAATGCGCTCGCCCAGGCGCTGGTAGAACACATGCTTAAGTTCTGCCCTGCCCTCACGTGCATTCATCCAGCGGTAATCGGCGCTGCCGACAATGCCTTCCGGCAGGGTCAATGCGTTGGCGAAAGCACGTTGCAGTTCCGGGTCCAGCACTGTGGATACATCACGGCCAATCAGCACGGCCGAGTTGCCGCCGCTGGCCAACAGCGTGCCTTTGGTATCGACCACAAAGACATAATGCTCGCCGTCGATAAACTCGCCCTGACGGCTGAACGCGGCAAAGGCGGCGTCACCCTGGGTGCGGTAATACTCGGCGGCACGGGTGAGTAACTGCCGCGCCTGATCGGCATCATCAGGGATCGGCGTCGCGGCACTGGCCTGGCTTGCGGCGATAGAGAGAATCAGCCCATAACCTATAGCGCTCACTGCGTGCATTGGTTTGCTCCGTTGTTGTTGTTTTTGTCATTGGCCGTGCATCAGTGTCAGGAAAAGGCCGATACCTGGCCAATCGCAAGTGGCGATGCGATGTATCGGCAAAGGCGATAGCGCGTGTCCAGCGCAGTGTCGCAATGATGTTACGCACGTTTTAATTTTCAAAGACGCATGCGATAATCGTTCTCATTAACTATCTGCACAGGGCGCTGCCCATGGAAAATCGTTGATGAGCGACGGCCAGCATCGAGCTTTGTTCACCGCCCTGTATGGCGAGCATCACACCTGGCTGCAACGCTGGTTGTACCGTCGCCTGGGCTGCCGGGAAGTGGCTGCCGATCTTGCGCAAGACACTTTCGTCAGGGTGCTGGGCAAGCCTGTGTTGGGCGATGTCGAGCAGCCGCGGGCCTATTTGTCGACGATTGCCCACAGCCTGTTCGTCAACCTGTTGCGGCGCCGGCAACTGGAGCGCAGTTACCTTGAGGCACTGGCGCAGTTGCCTGAAGAACGGGTGCCGTCGCCAGAAGAGCGCTGGCAGTTGTTTGAGGCACTGCAAGCCATCGACGCCATGCTCGACGGCTTGCCTGCCAAAGTGCGCCACGCCTTTTTGCTGTCGCAGCTCGAAGGCCTTACCCACCGCCAGATTGCCGAGCGCCTGGGCGTGTCGCAAAGTTCGGTGCGCCAATACATTGCCCAGGCGTTGTTGCGGTGCATGGCAGCGGTGGCCGAGGAGCAACGCTGATGGCCGCCAACCTGTCAGCACAGGCGCAGGCACAGCAACAGGCGGCCGACTGGTACGCGCTGCTGTCGTCAGGCGAAGTCAGCGACGCCGAGCGCAACCAGTGGCAAGCATGGCTGGCCAGCGCGCCGGAGCATGCCCGCGCCTGGACACTGGTCGAGGATGTGGTGCTGCGTTTTCAGGGGCTGCCGCCCGCCGTGGCGCAGGCCACCTTGCAGACGCCGGCACTGGACCGGCGTGCCGCGCTCAAGTTGCTTGCCGCGCTGCTGGCGGTCGGTGGCGCCGCAGCCGCCGGTGTGCAGACGCCGGTCTGGCGCCGCGAATTTGCCGATCTCACTACCGGCACCGGCCAGCGCAACGCCTGGACGCTCAGCGACGGGACGCACCTGCATCTGAACGCCCGCAGCGCCGTCGATGTGCAGTTCGATGCACAGCAACGCCGGCTGCGCCTGCACCGTGGCGAGATCGTGGTCAGCACCGGGCATGATGCGCAACGCCCGTTCGTGGTCGAAACCGCGCAGGGCCTGATCACCGCGCTGGGCACCCGCTTCATGGTCAGTGCGCGCGATGACGAGGTCGACGTCTCACTGTTCGACGGCCTGCTCGACATTCACCCCTTCGGCGCCGGCGTAAAACGCCTGCAGGCCGGCCAGGCCACGCGAGTGCAACGCAACCTTGCACCGCTGATCACACCGTTCAATCCGCATGTGGCGGCCTGGGAGCAAGGTCTGATCTTTGCCGAGGGCCTGACGCTGGACCGCTACCTTGCCCATCTGGCGCAGTACCGTCCGGGTTTGCTGAGCTGCGATGCGGCGGCGGCCAGGTTGCGCGTCTCTGGCGTATTCGCCCTGGTCGAAAGCGACCGCCTGCTGGCGCAACTGCAAGACATTTTGCCGGTACGGGTTCGCTACTTTTCGCGCTATTGGGTGCGGGTCGAGGCCCTGACGTCGGCGGTTTGAAAAAATAATTCATCCTGCACTGACACTTTTGCGTTTTCGCTTGGCATTCACAGTGCGACTCACTCATTGGAGCACTTGTGGTGACAACCCCTTTCAATTCACGCCGCCCTTTCAAGATTTCCCGCCTGACCCGCAGCCTGTGTGCCTGCATGGTACTGGGCGTGCCGGTCCATTCGCTCGGCGCAGACGCAAACCCGAAGCCTGCCTCTGCGCCACGGGTCAATATTGCCAGCGGCTCGCTCACCCAGGTGTTGTCGAACTTTGCCGCCGCCAATGGCGTTGCCCTGATCTACGACACGCGCCTCACCGAAGGCTTGCGCAGTCCGGGCCTGAGCGGCCAGTACGGGCTGCACGAGGGCTTTTCATACCTGTTGAGCGGCACCGGGCTTGAACTGACGGGCAGTGGCCAGACGTTCCAGTTGCACCGCCGGGCCTCGACAACCCTGGAAGATACGCTGGTGCAAGACGCACGCCCGGGCCTGGGCAGCACCACTGAACACAGCGGCTCCTACACCACCGGCAGCATGAGCACCGCGACCCGGCTGCCGCTGTCGATCCGCGAAACGCCGCAGTCGGTCAGCGTGGTCACGCGCCAGCGCATGGACGATCAGGACATGACGCGCCTGGAAGATGCACTCAAAAACGTCACCGGCGTCAACGTCATGTATGAAAGCTCCGACCAGGTGCGCTTCTATTCGCGCGGCTTTGCGATGGATAACGTTCAGGAGGATGGCGCCAGTTCGTGGTTTCAGGGCAGCGTGCCGGGCATGGGTTCTGCCGAAGCGTCAAGTGACTCGCCAGACATGGCCATCTACGACCGGGTCGAGGTGCTGCGCGGTGCGTCGGGCCTGACCCAGGGCGCTGGCGAGCCGGGCGGCACCGTCAACCTGATTCGCAAGGCGCCCACACGCGACTTTCAATTCTCGACCCGCCTGAGCGCCGGCTCATGGGACAAATACCGCCACGAGGCCGACGTGTCCGGGCCGCTGAACGACGACGGTTCGCTGCGCGGGCGGATGGTCACGGTGTACCAGGACAGCCAGTCGTTCGTCGACTATGTGCAGTCGGACCGCCAGGTGGTCTTCGGCACGCTGGCTTACGATGTGTCTGCCGACACGACCCTGACCACCGGCTACACTTGGCAAAAGTCGCGCACCGTGCCCAACCTGTACGGGGTGCCGATGTCCACCGACTACAGCAGCCTGGACGTGTCGCGCTCAACCTTCCTGGGCGCCAGCTGGAACAACAAGACCTTCGAGAAAAACAATCTTTTCGCCGAGGCTGAACACCGTCTGAACGATAACTGGACCATGACCGGCTCGCTCAACTACACCCACGCCCAGGGCTACGGCCAGTTCATCGGCGTATTCGGCAACGGCGTGGCAGGCGTTGGCCCGGCCGGCACGGCACGCCTGAACAACGAGATCCACAGGGACAGTAACGGCGATCAATACGCGGCAAACCTCAACCTCAGCGGCCATTTCCCGCTGTTGGGGCGCAGCCATGAACTGGTACTGGGCGGCGACTATCAGAAGGAGCACTACGACAACCGCTTGGGCACCTTTGCCAATACCTCATTAGTGGATGTCTATACCTTCGCGCCGTCCAGCGTGGCAGAGAACACGGTGCCGTACCGCAACCGCTATCGCTATGACAACTACCAGCGCGCGGTCTATGCCGCGACCCGGTTCAACCTGCGCGACGACCTGAAGCTGATTCTGGGCAGCCGCTACAGCAGTTTCTACTTCAACTCGCGGTTCAAGAACCTCACCACAGGCAACGAATCACACTCGCCGTACAGCGAAGACGGCAAGCTCACACCCTACGGCGGGCTGGTGTGGGACTTCACCGACAACCTCTCGTGGTACGCCAGCTACACCAGCATTTTCAAGCCGCAGAATCTGGTCAACGAAGCCAACTCACCGCTCAAGCCTATCGTCGGTGCCAACTATGAAACCGGCATCAAGGGCGCCTGGTTTGGCGGCGACCTCAATGCGTCGGCGGCGGTGTTTCGCATCATTCAGGAAAACCGCGCCATCGATAGCGGTAACCCCGCCTGCGTCGTCAACTGCTACGAAGCCGCCGGCAAGGTGCGCAGCCAGGGACTGGAGCTGGAAGCATCGGGCGCGCTCAGCGATCGCTGGCAGGTGTACACCGGCTACACCTTCAGCCGCAGTGAATACCTTGACGATGAGTCCGCCACCCTCAAGGCCGGAGACCCTTACGGCCAGTGGTTCCCCAAGCACATGTTCCGGCTGTACAGCGATTACAGGCTGGCGGCAGGCGGTGACCGCTGGAGCATTGGCGGTGGCCTGACCAGCCAGAGCAGCACCGACACCACCCGCGACATGTACCAGGGCGGCTACACGCTGTTCAATGCCAGCGTGGCCTACCGCCTGGACCGGCACACGACGGTGAGCCTGGTGGGCAATAACCTTACCGACAAGGTCTATTACATCCCGGTGTCCAATCGTCACCGTGGCGGCAACAACTTCTACGGCGACCCGCGTAACGCCACATTGACGGTCAAGTGGACGTACTGAGCGATCAGTCAATGCCTGCACGTTCATGGCAGTCGATCACCTGCTGCGCTGTCGCATAACACACACGGGGCCTGCACACCCGGCCCTGTGCATTTATGCAAGATGCGGCTATCGATTTGCCGGTATCGGCTTTTTTCCGTACGCCCCCACTCCCTACAGTAAGCACGACTTCAACGGCGACCCGCGCTCGCCTTACTCAGGAATCGTGCATGTCCAGTCTGTCTTTGCGTGTAGAACGGATCGAGCCGCTCACACCCACCATCCGCCGCCTGATTCTGGTCGATGAAAGCGGGCAACGCTTGCCGGGCTTTACCCCCGGTGCGCACATCGAAGTGCAGATCCCGGGCGAGAAAAGCCAGTGGCGCGCCTATTCGCTGGTCAACCTGCCCAACGATGACTACTACGAAATCGCCGTGCAGCTCGAAGACCGCAGCAGCGGCGGTTCGCGCTGGATTCATGGCGTGCAGGTCGGCGAGCCGGTCACCGTACGCGCGCCCAAAAATCACTTCGAGCTGATGGACGCCGCCGATGACTACCTGCTCATCGCCGGTGGCATCGGTATTACGCCGATTCTCGGCATGGCCCGCTCGCTGGCAAGCCGCCGCCTGCCGTTCACCCTGCACTACGCAGGCCGCGCGGCGGCAGGCATGGCGTACCTCGCTGAAGTGCAGGCCCTGGCCACGGCGCAGTGCTGGGTCAGCGGCGGCGATCCGGCCTTGCGCATGCCGTTATCCACGCTGCTGGGCTCGCCGGCAAGCGGCCGCCAGCTGTATGTCTGCGGCCCCAAATCACTGATCACCAGCGTCCTGCAAACCGCACGCGATTGCGGCTGGGACGACAGCCAGGTTCACAGCGAACTGTTTATCGGGGCGCTGGGTGCCGACAGCAGCCTGGAGGCAGAAGCGGGCTTTGAGGTCGAGTTGCGCGCCAGCGGCGTCACGTTACAGGTGCCGGCGGGCCAGACCGTGCTGGAGGCGATGATCGAGGCCGACCTGGACCCGATGTTCGACTGCCGGCGCGGCGACTGCGGCGTGTGCGTGGCTCAGGTGCTGGAAGGCGCGGTCGAGCACCGCGACATCTGCCTGTCCGAGCGCGAGCGTGCCGAGGGCAGTTTCTGTACCTGCGTCTCACGCGCCAGCGGCGCCCGGCTGGTCCTCGATTTGTAAGCATGACTTTTTTATGGCCGTCAAAAAGGAAACCTCATGATTCCCAGCAATGAACAGATCGCGGCCCTGATCCGCGACGACAGCGTGCATAAAAGCGTCTACACCGACCCGCAGCTTTTCGAGCTGGAAATGCAGCGTATCTATGGTCAGGCATGGATCTATGTCGGCCATGAAAGCCAGGTCAAAAACGTCGGTGACTACCACACCACGCGCATCGGCGATCAGGATGTGATCCTGGTTCGCGGCGCCGACAAACAGGTCAACGTGCTCTACAACCGCTGCCCGCACAAAGGCGCCAAGCTGGTGGCCGAAGGCGACGGCAATGTCGGCAAGTTCTTCCGCTGCCCGTACCACGCCTGGACCTTCAAGCTCGACGGCCAGCACCTGTCGGCACCGCTCAAAAACGGCTTCGAGGGCACCTGCTTCAATCCAAAACACCCCGATTTCTCCATGGTCAGCCTGGCGCGGGTCGACAGCTATCGCGGCTTTGTCTTCGCCAGCCAGATCGACCACGGCCCCGACCTGAAAAGCTTTCTCGGAGGCGTGATCACCTCCATCGATAACCTCTGTGATCGCTCACCGGTCGGTGAAGTGGAAGTGGCTGGCGGTATTTTCAGGGTCCAGCAGCGCTCGAACTGGAAGGTCTTCTACGAGAACCTGCACGACACCATGCATGCCCGCGTGACCCATGAATCCTCGGTCGATGCCGCCCGCGACGAAGCTGAATCACTGGGCGAAATGCCCTTCGAACTGCTGATCATGGACGGCAACGGCGAGCCGTATGACTTCTGGGAGAAACTCGAGCTGCGCGCCTATAACAATGGCCACGGCTACATGGAAGCGATCTTCGACCCGGCCGCCGCCGAGCGTGACGAGGTCTCCAAAGAGCATTTCGAGTGCCTGACCCAGGCCTACGGCGAAGAGCGTGCGCGCAGCATTCTGGGCATGAACCGGCACAACACGGTGATCTACGGCAGCGGCTCGCCACACACGGTGTTCATGCAGTTTCGGGTGATCCGCCCCATCGCCGTGGACCGCACGCTGGTCGAGATTCAGACCTTCCGCTGCAAAGGTGCGCCGGATGCGGTGTTCGACCGCGCCCTCACCTACGCCAACGTGATCAACTCGCCCTCCTCCAATGTCATGCCCGACGATGTCGAGGTTTATGCCCGCTGCCAGGAAGGCAACATGACCCGTGGTGGCGAGTGGATCAGCATGCACCGCTACGCCGGCACCGATCAGTTGCTGCCCGACGGCGCAGTATCGACCAATGGCACCAGCGAGCTGCCCATGCGCAATCAGTTTGCCGCGTGGAAGCACTACATGAGCGCCACTGTGATTGCCAAGGACTCTGTGATTGCCAAGGATTGCGTGATTGCCAAGGAGAGCACCCATGTTGCTTGATCGCACGGTCGACGTTTCGACCCAGGACCTGACGCCTGCGCAAGTCCCCGCTGAAACCCTGCGCCAGCTCGAACACTTTCTGTATCAGGAAGCGCGGCTGCTGGATGAGCGGCGCTTCTGGGAATGGGACCAGCTGTTTACCGATTCGGGCATGTACTGGGTGCCGCAGAAACACGGCCAGGTCGATCCGTTCGATCACATCTCGCTGTTCTGGGAAAACCGCATGCTGCGCGAGGTGCGCATTCGCCGGGTCGAAAACGTGCGCAACTGGTCGCAACAGCCGGTGACGCGCACCGCGCACCTGGTGGGCAATGTGATGGTCGAAGGCCTCGATCGCCAGGGCCTGCTGGTGGTGAGCGCGACGTTTCAGGTCAGTGAATGGCGCCTCGATCAGCGCCAGTTGGCCGGGCGCTACACCTACAAGCTGGCGACCCAGGACAACGGCGAGTGGAAAATCCAGCTCAAGCGGGTCGACCTGATCAACTGCAACGACGTGTTCGCCAACCTTGAGGTGTTCGTCTGATGAGCCGCCCGACGCTGATCGCCCTGCACTATCAGAACGACGTGCTGCACCCCGACGGCCGCATTCGTGTGGGCCTGGCCGCCGACGATCCGGCACGCAGCGCATTGATCAGACAAGCCGTGGCGCTGCAACAAGGCGCCCGCGAGCGCGGCTGGCCGATCATTCATGTGCGCGTGGCCTACCGCCCCGACTACAGCGACCTGGTCCAGAACGCACCGATTCTGCGCGCCGTGGCTGCCAGCGGTGCCGTTCAGGACGGCACATGGGGCGCAGCGTTTTATCACGACTTGCAGCCGCAAGCGGGGCCACTGGAATTCGTGGTGACGCACACGCGCATCAATGCCTTTCATGGCACACCGCTGAGTACCCTGCTGCGTCAACTGGAAGCCCGGCACCTGTTGATTGCCGGCGTGGCCACCCATTCAGTGGTCGAAAGCACGGTGCGCGATGCCGTGGACCGGGGCTTTGACGTCACCGTGCTGAGCGATGCCTGCGCCGCCGCACAACCGGCCATTCACCTGGCGTCGCTGGAAAGCATGCGCCTGATCGCCAGCATCAGCGATGTGCCAGGCATTCTGGAGTGCAGCGCATGACCTCGACATTCTCCCTGCAGGGCAAGGTGGCTATCGTCACCGGCAGCACCCAAGGCCTGGGCACCGACATTGCCCGTCAACTGCTGCACGCCGGCGCCAGTGTGATGCTGGTCGGGCGCAGCCGCGAAACCGGTGCGGCGCTGGCCATCGAACTGGGCGAGCGCTGCCGCTTTGTCGCGTGCGATGTGGAACTGGACGACGACATCGAGCACTGCATAGACGCGACGCTGAGCGCCTTGGGGCGCCTGGACATCGTGGTCAACAACGCCTGCATTTATGAAGACCAGGGCCTGCTGTCGGACCGCGCACAGTGGCTGCGCACGCTGAACGTCAATCTGGTCTCGGCGGCGATTTTCGTGCAGAAGGCAACGCCGCACATGAGCGAAGGCGGCACCGTCATCAACATCGGCAGCACCGGTGGCAAGTTCGGTGCCGCAGGCCGCGCGCTGTACCCGGCCTCCAAGGCCGCCATGCTGCAATTGACCCGTAACCTGGCCGTGACCCTGGCGCCAGCGGGCATTCGCGTGGTCAGCGTGTCGCCCGCCTGGACCTGGTCGCCAACGGTGGCCGGCCTCAGTGGCGGCGACATCGCCGTGGCCGACAGAGTGGGCGCATCGTTTCACCCGCTGGGCCGTGTAGGCCGTGGTGACGAAGTCGGCCAGGTTGTTGCATTCCTGTGCAGCCACGGCGCGTCATGGGTGACCGGCGTCGATATTCCGGTGGACGGCGGCTTCTCGATTCTGGGCCCTGACCAAGGCCTGTCGCCTCGGGTATGGTTCGAGCGGCTGCGCGACAACGTCTGATAACAACACTCACCCGACCTGATTGAATCGATAACGAGGACACGACATGGGCAAGATGATCACTGTAAAGGCCAATGATGGCAGCGGCAGCTTTGCCGGCTACCTGGCGGTCCCCGCCAGCGGCAAAGGCCCTGGCGTCGTCATCGGCCAGGAGATTTTCGGGATCAACGCCAACATGCGCGAGATCGCCGATTTCTATGCCGAAGAAGGCTATGTGGCGCTGGTCCCGGACCTGTTCTGGCGCCTGGAACCGGGCATCGAAATGGGTTACACCGAAGCCGACTTCGGCCGCGCCATCGAGCTGTTCCAGCGTCTGGACGTCGACAAGGCGGTCGATGACATCGCCGCCAGCTTCAATGCCTTGCGCGGCCTGCCTGAGGTGCAGAGCGCAGGCCTGGGCTATGTCGGTTTCTGTATGGGCGGCAAGCTGGCCTACCTGACCGCCACCCGCACCGACGTCGCTTGCAGCGTGGGCTATTACGGCATGGGCATCGAGCAGTTACTGGATGAGGCCGACAACATCAAGGGCCGCCTGGTGCTGCACTTTGCCGAACAGGACGGCTATTGCGATGCCAATGCCCGCGCCGCGATCGCCGAGCGTCTTGCCGGGCGCGCCAAGGTCGAGATCTACACCTATCCGGGCGTGGACCATGCCTTTGCCCGCAATGGCGGCATGCACTACGACAAACCCGCCGCCCTGATGGCCCATCAACGCAGCATCGCGGCGCTCAAACAGGAAATCGGTCCGGACTTCAATCTGTCCGAGCTGTGGGAAAAGCACATCGAGTACGAATTTGCGGTACGCGATGTACCGGCGACCATGGCAACCATGGTCGCCGAGCCCTACGTCAACCACATCCCGACCATGACCGGCGGCGTGGGCTACCGCGAGCTGAGCCGCTTTTACCAGCACCATTTCGTCCACGGCAATCCGCCTGACATGAAACTGGTGCCGATTTCACGCACCGTGGGTGCTTCGCAAATTGTCGATGAGTTCGTGATGTGCTTTACCCACACCACGGAAATCGACTGGATGCTGCCCAACGTCGCGCCCACCGGTCAATACGTCGAAATTCCGATGCTGGGCGTGATCAAGTTCCGTGGCGACAAGCTGTGCCATGAACATATCTATTGGGACCAGGCCAGTGTGCTGGTGCAAATCGGCCTGCTCGACCCGACCGGCCTGCCAGTGGCCGGTGTCGAAACCGCAAGAAAACTGCTGGATGAGCGCCTGCCGTCCAATACCCTGATGGGGCGGTGGTCGAGTAGCGAATAGCAGACACAGGACGGCGCAGGAATGAGCTGGATTGCTGCCCGGTAAAACTCGCGAAAGGGCCCGTTTATTCAACATAGTCGGTGCTTGATAGTCAGTATTTGCGAGCTCTATTCTCACGCTCATCAAAACAAAAATTTATTGATTTTATTGAATTTAAAAACCACCACTTGTAGGAGCGCGCTTGTCCCGCGACCGAGTGCGAAGCGCTCGCAAAATCTCGGAAACGCTGAGAATTTACGACTGCTAACGCAGCCGGTCGCGGGCAAGCGCGCTCCTACAGGGGGGCCGTGTTTGCGCGCGACAGGGGTCTACGCATGCGGTGTGTCTGCGGTCTGGTGCGGCAGTTCGCCAAAGCGTTCGCGGTAGTAGCGGGCGAAGCGTCCCACATGCGCAAAACCATGGGCCATCGCCACTTCGGTGATGCTCAGGTCGCGTCGCTGCAGCAGACAATCGCGAACCGCTTCAAGGCGCAGGTTGCGCAAGCGCTCCATCGGCGTTTGCCCGTAACACCGCTGGCACAAGGTATTGAGACTGCGCACGCTGATGCCGCCTTCGGCCGCCAGTTCGCCCAGCGACAGCGTTTCGCCCAGACGGCTGCGCATCAAACCTTCTACCCGTTGCAATTGCCGCAAGGCATGCCGCTGCGCCGGCGACTCGATCAGTGTCATGGGCGCCTGGGCAGCGTGCGGTGGATGGGTCAGCAGAAACAGCGCCAGGCTTTCTTCAAGGTGCCGCAACCAATGACTTTGCGTCGGCTGGCTGGGCGCGGTGTCGAGCTGGGCGAGCAGCTCGTCGACGCGCCGCAGCCAGCCGCGCACCTGAACGCTGTCGAGACAGTACGCGGCCGGCAAGCAGAAATCGGCCGCCAGCCCGCCCTCGGCGACCAGCCGATCCTGGGTCAGGCGCAACAGCGAACGCGGCACTTTCAGCAGCAATTGCTCGCAGCCGCTGTGCCACACCAGCCGCGCCTGGCGAGTGGGCGACAACACCGCCACCTGGCCTTCTTCCAGCGCCAGCGTCAGGCCGTCACATTCGATGCTGGCCCGACCGCGCAAGGGCATTTGCATCAACACAAAATCGGTAAACGGCCGGGGCCGTACTTCGACCTCGGCACCGTAGCGCAGCACGAACATCTGGCAGCGCCCGACCTGGGCGCGAAAAAACGCCGTATCCACATGACCGCTGCGCCAGCTCAGATCATGCTCGACCAGCTCGCGAGCCAGCAGCCGGTGGCTTTCCTGACGCGAATGGCTGGTGAACACCGGGGTTTCGCACAGCCGCGACAAATCCAGGCCTGCCCCGCCGTGAAGCGGGTGACTCATTAACGAAGCCATGCTCAGAGCGACCGGTCAAGGCGGGCGTGCTTGCGCTGCGCGGTCATGCTCGGGGTCTCGTTGAACAGCTTGCGGTACTCGCTGGAAAAGCGCCCCAGGTGGGTGAAGCCCCAGCCCATGGCGATCACCGAGATATTGCGCGCCGAATTGTCTTCGAGAATTTCCTGGCGGGCCGCACTCAGGCGGTGTTTTTTCAGATAGGCCATGGGCGACATGCCGAAGTATTTCTTGAAGCCCTCGAACAGTTTGAAACGCGACACTCCCGACATCGCTTCGATGTCTTCCAGGTGCAGCGCCTCGCGGGCGTTGTCGTGGATGTACTGCTTGGCGCGAATCAGGTAATGCGGCAGCTTGACGCCAAGCACGCCGCGCAGTTCTTCGGAATAGTTATTGGGCTGCGCAAGAATCAGGCCCTTGATCAGCGAACTTTCGATGTCACGGGAGAAAAAGGTCTGGTCGTACAGTTCACGGCTGCGTTCCAGCTCGCCAATGAAGTAACGCGCCATTCGCCACCAGGAAGCGGAGGCGCCGTTCACCGCATCCATGACCGGATCGAAGCGTAACGGCGTTTCCAGCGGGCGTTGCAGCATGTCTTCAAGCGACTGGCGCATGGCAGTGCGGGTGATGGCGACCTGGATCTTGCGGCAATCGCCTTCGATCGCCAGCTCCTGGCTTTCATGAGGCGAGATGATAATTGCGCTGTCGGCATCCGAGCTGACCTCACAGCCCTTCTTGCTCAGGTGCTGTGTGCCGGTCAGAGGCAGGCTGAGGCTGTAGCTGTTGAGGTACTCGGCGTCCTCGATGCCGACCGTGACATCGGTGCCGTACTCGATCACGCCCAGCGTGGTGGACATCGATTTGAGTACCGTACCGCTGTGATGAAACTGGATTCGGCTGGGATGACGGGTGTTGAGCAAGTGTGGCCCACAAATACCGGCCATCCATTGCCGCGCACCGTTGAGGTCATAACGTTCGATCCGAATGTCTCGGACATGCACATCTGGAGTTGTACTCATCAGGGCACCCACGGCTGTTTCATGGACGCGCTCTAGCGGCACGCCTTTGATTTGAAAGAGCAATCTTTATGCCGCCAGCCGTACGAACGGCGGCTGGCGAAATATGCGGATAACATTTGCCCAATTAGTGGATAGCTGCAAAAGCGCCACCGCTCTAGCTCGCGCAACATGCTAATTGCACTTGCGCGGCCAGAAACAAGGCAATGCTGCAAAAAAGAGCAAGTTCACGGGCATTGCACGTTCGTCAGGCACTGGCCGGGTATTACTTGCACAACCGGTGTTACCTGATAACGCAGAATGACTTACCAGAATGTCCAGGTGTAGGTAGTAATCAGGCGGTTTTCATCGTAGTCGTTGGCGTGGCGAAACTTGACGTTGATGTTGCGCCATTCAACCGCCAGGTTTTTCAATGGCCCGCTCTGCACCACATACGACAGATAGATATTGCGCTCCGATTCTCCGGTGTCGCTCAACGCACCGCGGTCGATATCGCTGCCGCGCAGATAGCGCGTCATCAACTTCATGCCTGGTACGCCGACACCGGCAAAGTCAAAGTCGTAGCGCGCCTGCCAGGACTTTTCGTTGGGCTTGATAAAGGCGACGGCCGACCAGTTCACCAGGTACGGTTGCGGCGCGTAGCCGTTGAGCGTCGGAAAGGCACTGTCGCCGAGCATGCGCTGGTAACCCAAAGCAAAGGCATGGGGGCCCTTGCGCAAGGTGGTCATCGCCCCGTAGGAGCTGTTGTCGATACGGCCATACAGCGCGTCGCCATCTTCCTTGTTGTTGAAATAGCGCAGGTCGGTCTTGAGCTTGTAACCGTCGCCCAGGTCACTCAGGTAAGTCGCGCCCAGGTAATGCTGGCGGTAGATGTCTTCCAGTTGCCCATAGAAATAAGTACCGGTCAGGTTCGGCGTGAAGGCATAGCTGGCACCGCCGAAGTTCAGGCCGTCACTGCGGCGTTGCACGTCAGGGCCATTGAACAGGTACATTTTCTCGCTGTTGGAGGACTCGCGGCCACTGATTTCAGTGAACCGGCCACCGGTCAGGGTGAGCTTGTCGACCTCTTTGGACTCGATCAGCGTGCCGTGATACGTCGTCACCAACTGCCGCGAATCATCCAGATAAGCCACCGGCAACGTCGGTCGATGCTCACCGAATTTCAGCTCGGTTTTCGAATAGCGCACCTTGGCCGTATAACCGCCGCGCCCGTAGTCAGTGGCTTGTTCCTGCTTGCTGCGGCTGTAAGGAATGATGCTGTCGGGGCCCCGGCCACCGCCGCCATCGAGCCGGTAGGCGTACTGCATCGAGGCATCAAGGCCAAATTGCAGCGGCCCCTCGGTGTAGCCCGAGATAAAGCGCAGGTCGAACCCCTGGCTCCAGCTACCCACGCGCGACCGGGTCGGGTTGTCCTCCTTGAAGTCGCGGTCGATATAAAAGTTGCGCAAGCCCAGCGCCAGATGGCTGTCTTCGGTGAAATCCGCCTGTGCCATCATCGGTGCAAACAGACCTGCCACACCGGCCGCTTGCACACAACGGGTTAACCAACTCGCTTGAAACATGACGTGTCCCTCTCGATTAATGTGCGGGCACATTAGGTACGGCGCAACCAAACCGGCTGCCCCAATCGTTGGCAGTTGCTTGTTTATTAAAATATTTAACGTCAGTCATTATTAGCCACCGTGCTGTTCGGCACGATGGCAGTGATTAAGCAGTATTAAGGCTCGCGCCTCTATCCCGTTATTTGCATATTCATATCCAGTTACTTGAAGTGGGTGCTGATATCGCTGAGGGCCCTGTACCACAGGCCCCGCGAAAAAAGGCAGCCAATTTTATGGACTGTGTTCGCCCACAAAGCGGATAGACCCGTCAGCGGGCGCCTTGTCTAATGCCAACACACAACAACTTGTTGACCCTACGCATTAGCCCGATGCAACGAGGTATCGTTTAATGAACAGTACAAAGAGCGTCGAACAGTGGAAAAGCTTTATTGAAGGCTGCCTGGACTTCCGCCCCGCCGATGGCGTTTACCGTATTGCCCGGGACATGTTTACCGAGCCGGATCTGTTTGATCTGGAAATGGAACTGATCTTCGAAAAGAACTGGATCTACGCTTGCCACGAAAGTGAAATCGCCAACAAGCACGACTTCATGACGATGCGTGCCGGGCGCCAGCCGCTGATCATCACCCGCGACGGCGAAGGCCGGCTCAATGCATTGATCAATGCCTGCCAGCATCGCGGCACCACCCTGACCCGCGTCGGCAAGGGCAACCAGTCGACCTTCACCTGCCCCTTCCATGCCTGGTGCTACAAGAGCGACGGGCGCCTGGTCAAGGTCAAGGCGCCGGGCGAATACTCCGAAGGCTTCGACAAAGCCACCCGCGGCCTGAAAAAAGCCCGCATCGAAAGCTACAAGGGTTTTGTCTTTGTCAGCCTCGATGTCGACGGCACCGACTCGCTGCAGGATTTCCTCGGCGACGCCAAAGTGTTTTTCGACATGATGGTCGCCCAGTCGCCTACCGGCCAGCTCGAAGTGCTGCCCGGCAAGTCGGCGTACACCTACGACGGCAACTGGAAACTGCAGAACGAAAATGGCCTGGACGGCTACCACGTCAGCACCGTGCACTACAACTACGTGGCCACCGTACAGCATCGCCAGCAGGTCAACGCCGAGAAAGGCGTGGCCGGCGCCGACACCCTGGACTACAGCAAGCTGGGCGCCGGCGACAAGGAAACCGATGACGGCTGGTTCGCGTTCAACAACGGCCACAGCGTGCTGTTCAGCGACATGCCCAACCCGGCGGTACGCCCCGGCTACAGCACCATCATGCCGCGCCTGCTCGAAGAGTACGGCCAGGGCAAGGCCGAGTGGATGATGCACCGGCTGCGCAACCTGAACATCTACCCGAGCATGTTTTTCCTCGACCAGATCAGCTCGCAGTTGCGCATCATTCGCCCGATTGCCTGGAACAAGACCGAGATCAACAGCTTCTGCCTGGGCGTGGTCGGCGAATCCGATGCGGACCGTGAAAACCGTATCCGGCAGTTCGAAGACTTCTTCAACGTCTCCGGCATGGGCACCCCCGATGACCTGGTGGAGTTTCGCGAGGCACAGCGCGGCTTTCAGGCGCGCCTGGAACGCTGGAGCGACATCTCTCGCGGTGAAGGCAAGTGGGTCGAGGGTGCCACGCCCAACAGCGAGACCATTGGCATCTCGCCTGCGCTGACCGGCACCGAGTTCACCCATGAAGGCCTTTACGTCAATCAGCACAGCAACTGGCAGCGCTTTCTGCTTGAAGGCCTGGCGCGCAAGGCCGCCGAAGAGCAACCGTTGAAACTGCGTGAGGTGTGACCATGGATTCGCAACTGCAATACCGTATCGAGCAATTTCTTTACCGCAATGCCCAGGCCTGCGACAGCCAGGACTGGGACGCCTACCTGGCCATGTTCAGCGAAGACAGTGAGTTTCACTTGCCGCAATGGGACTCGGAGCATGTCTACACCACCGACCCGAAAAAAGGCATGTCGCTGATCTACTACCCCAACCGTGGTGGTCTGGAAGACCGGGTGTTCCGCATTCGCACCGGCAAGGCCGCTTCGACCATTCCGATGCCGCGCACCCTGCACCTGATCAACAACGTGCGCATTGCCGCACTGGACGGTGGTGATCTGGAGGTGCGGGTCAACTGGCACACCCTGTACTACCGCCTGCAAAACGCCGAGAACTTTTTCGGCCACGCCACCTACCGTCTGCGGCCCGATGGCGAGAGCTGGAAAATCAGCCGCAAGCACGTGGTGCTGCTTAACGACACCATTAATTCGGTGCTCGATTTCTATCACCTCTGACTGACGGAAGTCTGGATCATGAGTCATAAGGTCGCGTTCAGCTTTGCCGATGGGAAAACCCTGTTTTTCCCGGTGCAATCCCATGAAATCCTGCTCGATGCGGCGTTGCGCAACGGCATCAATATTCCTCTCGATTGCCGCGAAGGCGTATGCGGCACCTGCCAGGGTCGCTGCGAGTCGGGCCAGTACAGCCAGGAGTATGTCGACGATGAGGCGCTGTCGGCCGAGGACCTGCGCCAGCGCAAGGTCCTGACCTGCCAGACCCGGGTCGAATCTGACGCGGCGTTTTACTTCGACTTTGATTCCAGCCTGTGCAATGCCGCAGGGCCGACCCGTCTCAAAAGCATCGTGCGTGCGGTCGAGCAGGTCTCGCCGAACACCGCCATCCTGCACCTGGATGCCGGCGTCGACGGTCAGAAGCTCGACTTTTTGCCCGGCCAGTACGCCAGGCTGCAAGTGCCGGGCGGTGAAGGCATGCGCTCCTATTCGTTTGCCAACCGGCCCAATGGCAGCAACCAGTTGCAGTTTCTGATCCGCTTGCTGCCTGACGGCTTGATGAGCAACTACATCCGCGAGCACGCCGTGATCGGCGATGAAATCTCGCTCGAAGCACCGCTCGGGGCGTTTTACCTGCGCCATGTCGACAAGCCGCTGGTACTGGTGGCCGGCGGCACCGGGCTCTCGGCCTTTCTCGGCATGCTCGACGAGATCGCAGAAAAAGGCGGTTGCGGGCATCCGGTGCAGCTCTTTTACGGCGTGCGCAGCGCGGCCGACCTGTGTGAAACGGCGCGCATCGCCGTCTACGCCGAACGCATTCCGGGCTTCAGCTTTACCCCGGTGATCAGCGACCCGACCCCGGACTGGGACGGCAAGCGCGGTTATATCACCGAGCATTTCGACCTCGCGCAATTCCGTGACCAGGACCTGGACATGTACCTGTGCGGCCCGCCGCCGATGGTCGAGTCGATCAAGCAATGGCTGGCCGATCAGTCGCTGGAACGCACGCGCCTGTACTACGAGAAATTCACCGAAAGCAACACCTGATGCCGCAAGCCCGCACTGGAAACAAACAACCAAAACGATGTTCCAGTGCGCCCCCGTGATTCGGACTTTTTTACTGCCCTCGACTAACAACACCATTAAAGGCGGCACTATGAAAAAACTATGGATGGCATCCCTTTTGGTAGCCAGCACGGTGACCAGCCTCGCGGCCTGGGCACAGGACCCGGTGCGCATCGGCTTCATCACCACCCTGTCGACACCGGCAGGCTACCTGGGCGAAGACTCGCGCGACGCTTTCCAGCTGGCCATCGACCAGGAAAACGGCACGCTTGGCGGTGTGCCGGTCAGTCTGGTGGTCGAGGACGACGGCCTGCAACCGGCACGCGCCAAGCAGATCATCGACCGCATGAGCCTGGATGGCATTTCTCTGTACACCGGGGTGATCTTCTCCAACGTACTGGCGGCCGTGGTCAATACGGCCACCAAGAACGGCTTCTACATCAGCAACAACACGGCCCCGTCGAACCTGGCCGGCAAGCAGTGCAAGCCCAACTATTTCGTCGCCTCCTACCAGAACGACACCCCGCACGAGATGGCCGGCGTTGCCGCCAACGAGCTGGGCTACAAGAAGATGGTGATTCTGGCGCCCAACTATCAGGGCGGCCGCGATGCGCTCGAAGGCTTCAAGCGCACCTTCAAGGGTGAAGTCACCGAGATCTACACCAAGCTCAACCAACTGGACTTCTCGGTCGAACTGGCGCGGGTACGCTCGCTGGCCCCGGACGCGATCTTCGAGTTCCATCCGGGCGGCGCCGGCATCAACTTCGCCAAGCAGTACGGCAGCTCGGGCCTGAGCAAAACCATTCCGATGGTGGTGCCGGTGTTCTCGATGGACGAGCGCATGCTCGCCGCCACCGGCGATGTGGCCAAAGGCACCAACATCGTCAGCCTGTGGAACCCGACCTCCGACAATCCGGCCAACCAGGCCTTCGTCAAGGCATTCACCGACAAATACAAGCGCGTGCCGACCGTCTATGCCGCGCAAACCTACGACACCGCACGCCTGATCGGTACCGCGCTGAAAAGCGTCAACGGCAACATCAAGGATCAGGATGCGTTTCGCAACGCGCTGCGCAACGTCAAGTTCGACTCGATTCGCGGCAACTTTGCCTTCGGCAAGAACCAGCACGCCGTCATCGACTGGTACTTGCTGCGCGTAGAAGCCGACGCCAACGGCAAGCTGGTGCAGGTGCCGGTGAAAACCCTCGCCACCTCGCAAGTGGACAGCTACGCCGCCGAATGCGCCCTGTGACCCGCACCTGGATCTCGTACCGGGCACCGTGCGTGCCCGGCACTTTGCGTAGGACTTCCCAGCATGCTGCTACTTGAACAAATCCTTAATGGCCTGCAGTACAGCGCCTTGCTGTTTCTGCTGGCGTCGGGCCTGACGCTGATCTTCGGCATCATGGGCGTCATCAACCTCGCCCACGGCGCCTTCTACATGGTCGGGGCCTTCTGCGCGGCCTATACCGCCTCGCTCACCGGCTCGTTCTGGCTGGCCGGGCTGGCCGCCATCGCAGGCTCTGCCCTGTACGGGCTGCTGATCGAAACCAGCATCATGCGCAAGCTGTACAGCCGCGATCACCTCGATCAGGTGCTCGCAACGCTGGCCGTGGTGTTTTTCACCAACGAGCTGATCACCGTGCTGTTCGGCCGCAGCCCGCCAGCCATGCCGACACCTGAATGGTATGGCGCCTTCGTCGAGGTGTTGCCGGGCCTGATGTACCCGGTCAGCCGCCTGCTGTTCATCGGCGCCGGTGTGCTGGTGGCGATTGCCATGTGGCTGCTGATCAACCATACCCGCCTGGGCATGCTGATTCGCGCCGGCGCCGACGACCATGAAATGGTCGGCGCGCTGGGGGTCAACATTGCGCGCCTGTACACCCTGGTGTTCGTGTTTGGCTGCGTGCTGTGCGGCGTTGCAGGTTTTATGGCAGCGCCGCTGCTGTCGGTGGAAATCGGCATGGGTGAAAAAGTCCTGATCACCACCTTCGTGGTCATCGTCGTCGGCGGTGTGGGTTCTGTGCGCGGCGCCCTGGCCGGTGCCCTGCTGATAGGCATGGTCGACGGACTGGGCCGAGCCTATATCCCGCAATTGCTTGACCAGCTATTTCCCGCCGAAGTCAGCGGCACCTTGAGTGGCGGGCTTATTTCCGCCAGCGCCTACATCGTCATGGCCGTTGTGTTGCTGGTCCGTCCACGCGGCCTGCTGCCTGCGCGCGCCTGAGGAGCAACCATGTCTCGTCGAATAGTGATTGATCTGTTGTGCCTGGCGACATTTGCCCTGCTGCCGCTGCTGGCCTCGTTTCTCAATGAGCCGTTTCTGGTCAGCCTGTTCACCCGCCTGGCGATCTACGGCATGGCCGCCGCCAGCCTTGACCTGTTGATCGGCTATGGCGCGATGGTCAGCTTCGGCCACGCGGCGTTCTTCGGCCTGGGTGGCTATGTGGTCGGCGTCATCGGCTTTCATACCTCCCAGGCGATGCCGCTGTGGGGCTGGGAAGGTTCGAGCAGCGCGCTGATTGTCTGGCCACTGTCGTTGCTGGTCTGCGCGCTGTTTGCCCTGGTGATCGGCTATCTGTCACTGCGCACCAGCGGGGTGCAGTTCATCATGATCACCCTGGCGTTCGGGCAGATGCTGTATTTCGTGCTCAGTTCGCTGTCGCTGTACGGCGGCGACGACGGCATCCTGCTCACCGAGCGCAATACCTTGCCGGGGCTGAACATGGACAGCCCGGTGCAGTTCTATTACCTGTGCCTGGGCTTGCTGGTCGCCTGGCTGTTGTTTTGCCGACGTCTGGTCAACTCGCGTTTCGGCTATGTGCTGCGCGGCCTCAAGCAAAGCGAGCGCCGCAGCATCAGCCTGGGCCTGCACCCGCTGCGCTACCGCTTGACCGCATTCGTGATCGCAGGCACCGGCGGCGGTCTGGCCGGCATCCTGTGGGCCAACTATGCGATGTTCGTCAGCCCCGACATGGGCGCCTGGCACAAGTCCGGTGAATTGATGGCGATGGTGATTCTGGGCGGCGTCGGCACCCTGCTCGGCCCGGTTCTGGGGGCGGCGGTGTACCTGGGCCTGGAGCAGGTTCTGAGCCTGTGGACCGAGCACTGGCTGCTGATCTTCGGCCCGGTGCTGCTGGCCGTGGTGCTGTTCGGCAAAAAAGGCCTGTACGGGCTGCTGCTCAGCCCGCTGCCCGCCTGGCGGCGCAAAGCGGCAGCGCCATCTGTCAGCGTCAATAGCGAGGTGCACCCATGAATGCGCAACTGTCGATCCAGAACCTGGAAAAAACCTTTGGCGCGGTCAAGGCCACCAACAACGCCAGCTTCGAGATCGCCCCCGGTGAACTGCACGCGATCATCGGCCCCAACGGTGCGGGCAAGTCGACCCTGATCGCGCAGATCGCCGGCGAGATCACCCCGGACAAGGGCCGGATTCTGCTCAAGGGTGAAGACATCACCCACGTGCCGGCCCACCGGCGTCCGGGCCTGGGCCTGGCACGGGCCTTCCAGGTCAGCCAGCTATACCCGGAATTCACCCTGCTGGAAAACGTCGCCATCGCCATCGCCGCCAGAGAGGGCAAGACCTTTGGCATGTGGAAGCCACTGGGCAGCGACCCGCACCTGATGCAGTCGGCCGCCGGCTACCTGCAACGAGTGGACCTTGGCCCCCGCAGTCAGTCACTGGTCAGCGAACTGTCGCACGGTGAGCGCCGGCAACTGGAGATTGCCCTGGCGCTGGCCCAGGAAGCCTCGGTGTTGCTGCTCGACGAACCGATGGCAGGCATGGGCGCCGAAGAGTCGGCGCGCATGACCCAACTGTTACTGGAGCTCAAAGGCCGTTATTCGATTCTGCTGGTCGAGCACGACATGGACGCGGTGTTTGCCCTGGCCGACCGCATCACGGTGCTGGTGTACGGCCAGACCATCCTGACCGGCAGCGTCGAGCAGATTCGCAACGACCCGCAAGTACGCGCCGCCTACCTGGGAGAAGAACATGCTTGAAGTCAGTGGATTGCAGGCCGGCTACGGCCTGAGCCAGGTGCTGTTCGACATGCACCTGAAGATTGAGCAAGGCCAGGTGGTGTCGCTGATCGGGCGCAACGGCATGGGCAAGACCACCACGGTCAAGTCGATCATGGGCCTGCTCAAACCCACGGCCGGCAGCATCCTGATTCATGGCCGGGAAATGCGCGGTGCAGCGCCCTATCGCATCGCCCAGGCCGGCCTGGGCCTGGTGCCCGAAGGCCGGCGCGGCTTTGGCAGCCTGAGCGTGCGCGAGAACCTGCTGGCCACCGCCACCAAGGGTAAATGGGACCTGGCACGCATCTACCAACTGTTCCCCCGGTTGCAGGAGCGCCAGGATCAACTGTCGAAAACCCTGTCCGGTGGCGAACAACAGATGATGGTGGTCGGTCGCGCACTGCTGACCAACCCGCAACTGCTGATTCTTGATGAAGCCACTGAAGGCCTGGCGCCGATCATTCGCGAAACGATCTGGAGCTGCCTGGCGAGCCTGAAACAGGAAGGCGAGACGATTCTGGTGATCGACAAGAACCTGAAAGAAATGGCCCGGGTTGTCGACTGCCATCACATCGTCGAAAAAGGCCGCCAGGTCTGGCACGGCACACCGGCGCAACTGGCCGAAACGCCAGAGTTGTCACAGCGGTATCTGGGTGTGTGATCAACCATAGTGGCGGGAGCGCGCTCCTGCCGTTCCGATGTTTGTCGTACGGCAATCATGCGCCTGGAAAAACTCGATAACCGGAACCGGGCGGCCGAACAGGTAGCCCTGGAACGCGCCGCAGCCCATCTCGGTCAGGCAGGCGCGTTGCTGCTCGGTTTCGACCCCTTCGGCAATAGTCGTCACGCCCAGAATGGCGGCTATTTCTATGATCTTTTTCACCAGTTGGCGTTTGCTGGCGTCACGCTCGATGTCGTGGACGAATAACTGGTCAATCTTCAGCTCATCCAGCGGCAGCGCTTGCAGCAATGACAGTGAAGAGAAGCCTGTACCGAAATCATCCAGCGACCAGGAAATGCCGTCATCGCGCAAGGCGTTCATTTTCGATGCAATCGAGGTCAGGTCACTGGCCAGCGATGACTCGGTAATTTCCAGGCGCAGCCTGTTCGGCGGCGCGCCGACTTTATGCAAAATCGCCCGCACATCCTCGACAAACGTGGGGGATGCGAGCTGCAACGGGCTGACATTGACCGACAGCACAAACTGGTCGAGCCCAGGCAGCCGGGACCAGGTTTTCAGGTGTACGCACGCCAGTTCCAGCACCATCAAGCCGATCTCGTGAATCAGGCCGGTTTCTTCTGCCAGGGGAATGAATTTTGCCGGGGACTGAATGCCATGGCCGGGTCGGTCCCAGCGCAGCAACACCTCGGCGCCAACCACCTTGCCATCGGTCGAAACCTGGGGCTGCAGGTACGCACACAGTTCCTGTTGAGCCAGCGCGCGGGCCAGTGCCGAATATTGCTCCACCTTGGTACTGAGATCCTCGCGAAAGATCGCCAGCACCCCGACGGTCAGCAGTATCGCGGTGATGCAGTTCAACCCGTGACCGAGCCCGCGTATATCGGCGGGCAATAGTTCCAGTTGCGCCCCGAAACTCAACGGGTTGATTGCCAGGAACACCATCGCGCCAAAACAGGCGACCGGCAATAACCAGCGCAGGTAAACACCCTCGCTGCGGAACAGGAAAAATGTCGCAATACCAATCGGCATCAGAAACAAGTGCGTTGACCTGGCCACTTGCGCCGTGGGTGTGTCCGCCAGGCTGGCAAATACGGTGAGCAACAGCAACACATGGGTGATCACGAACAACGAGACGCGCTTGAGCTCCCTTGACAAGTAAAGGCACCCGGCGCCAAGCAGCATCAGTGCGAACAGCACCAGGGCCAACACCGCCATGCCGTGCATGACGTAATAACTGCCCCACGCCAGACCATGCAACACGCAGACGCCGCCGCCAAAACGCAATAGCCGCTGAACGCGAGGCCACTGCGTATGATCCGGAAACTTGCGTACGACCCACTCCCTGCTCCAATTCGCTCCGACTTCTTTCACACCCGCCCCTTCATTGCTGTCTCGTTTCAGCCACTCGAAGCCATGGTAGAGCGTAGAGCATCTGAAGCAAGTTAGGAGTCGTTATTCTTGAATATGAAACGGCACCATAAAGATGCCGTTATTTGCAATATTTGTGTGCGTTGTCAGGGTCTGTACAAAAAGTCGGCGAGCGAAGGTCAGGCAAGGCAAAAACCGGCGAGGAAGCGGAGTTTACGTGTTGTAAATGAGCATTCCGAGCCGGTTTTTAACGCAGCATGACCGAGCGCAGCCACTTTATGTACAGAGCCTAAAACTTGTGCAGCCAATTAAGCACCATCTTGTTGCCCTCAGTACGGTTCTCGGCATCCTGTTCGAAGTACGCGTTCACCGACAGCACATTTTCCTTGCTGAACGCATAAACGAGCCCTGGCCCGATGGCCCAGACTTTTTCCTTGCGGCCGCTGACCGTGTCGCCATCCACTCGGGTGTCGGTGATCTGCTTCAACCAGTAGCCATTCAAGCCGACACTCAATGACTGGCTGAGGGCGTATTGCAAGGTCAGGTTGGCATGCAGCGCCTGGCCGGCCTGGGTATCGCTGACGTCACCGAAGCCTGCTTGCGGGTCGTCGTTCTTGCCGTTCCACAGGTACATGAAACGCCCGCTGGCCGACCATTTCGGGCTGAACCAGTAGGTGGCGGCGTAATACGGGTTGAACGACCAGAAGTTGCTGCCGGGGTTGATCGAACGCTGGCGATCGTAGCTGCCCACCGGAATCGACACATCGGCCTCGATACGCTGGGTCAGCAACGGACTGCCATCGGCACGGGTCAGGGTCGGCAATTGCACAAAGGCGCCGACAATCAGGTCGCCAAAGCCTGCGCGAGAACTGAGTGCGGCGTTATTCAGGCCATCGTCGACATCGACATGCGCCAGCGAGGTGTTGATCAGGGTAAAGCCGGGCATCGCGCCGTTGGCCCGTGGCTGGCCGACATAGATGATTTGCGTGGTGGGCGCCACGACCGTCAAATCCTGTTTGGGCAACGGCAGTTTATTGCCGTTGGCATCATTGAAGCGGCTGGCCCTGGAATAGGTCAGGTACTCCTCCAGATACCAGCCAGGCCCGGCCGGTGCCGGTGAGCCGTCATAGAAGCTGGTGCTGCCCAGATTGAGTCCAGGCAAGTCATAGGCCTGCGCCGCAGGTGACAGGGCGATAAAAGTCAGGGGCGCAACGATCCGCAAGAATGGCTTGAGCATCTTGTATGTCCTGTTTTTTTCTTGTTGTTGTTTTGCTGCGCAGTATTTACACGTAGGTGGCGGCCAGCCCGCCATCCACCGGCAGGTTCACGCCATTGATCCAGCGCGCCGCGTCCGAGCACAGAAAGGCGATCACCGCGGCCACCTCATCGGCCAGCGCCGGCCGGGTCATGCGCTGGCTGTCCTGCGCCACGCGCTCCGGCCCGAGCATGCTGACGAAATCGCCGAGAATGGGCGTGAACACCGGCCCCGGCGCCACGCAGTTGAGGCGCACCGAGTGGTCGCGGAACCAGGCTTGCGACTGCTGAAAGCTCCAGACGATCAGCGCCTCCTTGAAGTACTGGTAACAGCTGGCCTGCTCCACCGGGTTGGCGGCCAGCCACTGCTGCCCGGCGGCGTAGCTGTCGGTGGCGGCCAGGGCCTTGTGCTGCTCGAGCCGTTGCGGCCATTGCGCGCCCAGGACCGAGGCGACATTGACGATGCTGCCACCGGCCCGGATGCGCGGTAGCAACGACGCCGAGAGATGGCGCAAACCGAGGTAATTGACCTCGGCTACGCTCTTGACCGGCGCGGTGCCGGGCACGCCGGCGATATTGCACAGCGCATCGATCTGCGCCGGCAGGCGCGCTACCAGCGCATCGATACTGGCCGGGTCGCCCAGATCAGCCTGGAAAAAGCCATCCAGCGTCAATTGCGGTTCATGGCGATCCACGCCGATCACTTTGGCGCCTTGGAAACGCGCCAGCCGTGCGACTTCGGCACCAATGCCGGAGGCGACACCGGTCACGATCAGGGTTTTGTTGTTCAGGTTCATGTTCAAGCCCTCTTGGTTATTGTTTTAAGGCGTACAGAGCATTCAGAAGGGATGGCTCAGAAGGGATAGCGCGGCGGCGTGTTTTTCACGGTTACCCATTGCCACTGGCTGTATTCGTCCCAGTCGGCCGGCCCGCCGACGCTGCCGCCATTGCCCGAGGCGCCACGGCCACCGAAGGGGTTGGTGCAGTCGTCGGCCACCGTCTGGTCGTTGATGTGCAACAGCCCGCACTCAAGCCGGTCGCCGATGGCCATGGCGCGCCCGACCGAGGGTGAGATGATCGCCGCCGACAGACCGTATTCGGTGCGATTGGCCAATTCGATGGCCTCCTCGTCAGTCTTGAAACTGACCACCGTGGCCACCGGGCCGAACACTTCATTCTTGAAGGCACGCATGCCCGGACGCACCCCGCTGAGCACCGTCGGCTGATAGAACAGCCGCTCAAAGGTACCGCCCGCCTCCAGCCGGGCGCCGGCCTGCACGCTCTCGGTGACGATGTCGTGTACGCGCTGCAACTGGCGCTGGTTGATCAACGGGCCAAGCGCCGCTTCGCCTCGGGCGGCATTGCCAACGGTAAGTGCCTGGGCTTTTTCGACCAGCTTGCGGGTCAGCTTCTCGGCGATGGACTCATGCACCAGAATCAGGCCGGTGGCCATGCAGATCTGCCCCTGATGCAGCCAGGCGCCCCAGGCCGCGTTACTGGCGGCGAGGTCGAGGTCGGCGTCTTCCAGAATGATCAACGGGTTCTTGCCGCCCAGTTCCAGCGCGACTTTTTTCAACGTTTGCCCGGCCACTTCAGCGACCTTGCGCCCGGCAGCGGTGGAGCCGGTGAAGGCAATCATCTTCACATCGGCATCGCGGCACAGCGCCTCACCGGCCGCCGCAGCGCCAGGCAACACGTGCAGCAGGCCTTTGGGCAAGCCGGCGGCCTCGAACAGCCGGGCAATGATGAAGCCGCCACTGACCGGGGTTTGCGGGTCAGGCTTGAGCACCACCGCATTGCCGGCCGCCAGCGCCGGTGCCACCGAGCGCAGCGACAGGATCAACGGGAAATTGAACGGCGAGATCACCCCGACCACGCCATGCGGCTGGCGCCGCGCATACGACAAGCGCCCCGCCTCGCTGGGCAGCACCAGCCCGTGCGGTTGCGATAACAGGCCCGCGGCCTGGTGCAACAGGACAATGGCCTCGCGCACTTCATGCTCGCCCTTGAACAGCGCCCCGCCGGTTTCGCGGGCGATGTACAGCGCCAGCTCCGCGAACGACTGCTGGGCCACCGCTGCCGCCTTGCGAAACACCTCGGCACGCTCACGCGGGCCCAGCGCCGCCCACGCTGGCTGGGCCCGCGCCGCACTGCGGCAGGCGCTGGCAATGTCGTCGGCATCGGCCATCGCGCAGCGCATCAAGGGTTCGCCGGTGGCGGGTTCGATCACAGGCGTCACGGGCCCCGAGCCGGGTATCCAGTCGCCGTTGAACAGGCATTCGGACGCAAGCGCCCGCTGCAAAAAAGAGGTGGTTTCAGACACTGACATGGGCAACTCCGGTTCTTGTAATTGTCATCGCCTGTACAGCCACAGGAGCTGTGCAAACGCCGCATCAAGGCCTTGAGCAAAGGCTGTGCCGCTGACCGTAATGGACCGGGAGATAAATCATCGAACGCTCTGCTTCGGTACTTTCCGGCAGATCTACCGAGTCTGTGTACGGCCTGAATGCCTACGCGGCGCATGACGCACTTGTTCAATTGATAAGGTTATGTTTAATAACTATCTCGACCGTTGCTCATATCGTTAACTCACGCGTTGCAGGGGAATAACAATGACTCACCCCAATCCTGCCGATTACCATCCGCGCGGCGACAGCCGCCAACTGAGCGACAGCAGTTCGCCGACGCCCGCCGAATTGACCGATTGCCTGTTTTTCTCGCCCGAAGACGGGCGCATCTGGCTCAACGACCAGCGCATGCTGCTGTTGCACAGCTCTGCATTGGGCGCCCTGCGTGCAGAGATCATCGAGCGCCTGGGCCTGGAGCAGGCACGCGGCCTGTTTACCCGCACCGGTTATGCCTCCGGCGCCCGTGATGCGCGGCTGATCCGCGAACGCTGGCCCCACGCCGATGCCGCCGCCGTGTTTCGCGCGGGCACGCACTTGCACACGCTGGAAGGCATGACCAAGGTTGAACCCCTGCACTTCAAGTTCGACGCCGACTCGGGCTTTTATGAGGGCGAGTTTCTCTGGCACCACTCCTGTGAAGCCGACGAACACGTGGCCGCCTACGGCATCGGCCAGGACCCGGTGTGCTGGACCGAGACCGGCTACGCCATCGGCTTTGTCAGCGGCCTGTTCGGGCAGATGGTGATTTTCCGCGAGGTGCAGTGCCGTGGCATGGGCCACAGCTGCTGCCGGGTGATCGGCAAGACCGCCGAGCAATGGGGTGACGCCGAGCAAGACTTGAGCTACCTGAATGTCTCGCACACCGTCACCAGCCCCCCAGCCGCGACCGTGCCCGGCACACCGCTGAGCCGCAGCACCGGCGTCAGCCTGCAACAACCGTTGATTGGCGCCAGCGCCGCCTTCAACGCGGCGACCCAGGCACTGCAACGGGTGGCGCTGACGCCCGCCACGGTGTTGATCATGGGCGAGTCCGGCGTCGGCAAGGAACGCTTTGCCCGCCAGTTGCACCAGCTCAGCCATCGCCAGCAAAACCCGTTTGTGGCGCTCAATTGTGCGGCCATCCCGGACAACCTGATCGAAGCCGAACTGTTCGGTGTCGAGCGCGGTGCCTTTACCGGTGCCACCCACTCACGGCCTGGACGCTTCGAGCGGGCCCAGGGCGGCACGCTGTTTCTCGATGAAATCACCTGCCTCAGCCTGCCAGGACAAAGCAAACTGCTGCGCGCCTTGCAGGAACGCGAGATCGAGCGAGTCGGTGGCGTACGCGAGATAAAGGTCGATGTGCGCGTGGTCGCCGCCACCAACATTGACCTGCGCAAAGCGGTGGCCGATGGCACCTTCCGTGAAGACCTGTTCTACCGCCTGAATGTCTATCCGATCGCCCTGCCGCCGCTGCGTGAACGCCGCGACGACATTCCGTTGCTGATCGATGCCTTTCTCAAGCGCTTTTGCCAGGACTACGCACGCACGCCGGTGGGCCTGAGCATGCGCGCCCTGAAAGTGCTGCTGCGCTACGACTTTCCGGGCAATGTGCGCGAGCTGCAAAACCTGATCGAACGCGGCCTGATCGCCAGCGACGAAGGTCAGGTCATTGACCTTGTGCACCTGTTTCGCAACGAACCCATGCCGTCCGATCCCTATGGCGTGGACGACCACGGCAGCCTGTCGACCGCTCAAGGGCGTCAGGCCGCCTCTAAGACAGGCGCGGCCTTGCTGGAAACGCTGGGGCAACACGACCCCGGTTTCTCCATCGACGGTCTGGAATCGCGGCTGATCAATGAAGCGTTGCAGCAAAGCACCGGCAATCTGGCGGCAGCGGCCAGGTTATTGGGGCTTAGCCGTGCGCAGTTTGCCTATCGGTTGAAGAAGCATCAGCGCCAGTGAAGTGGCGTTGGGCTTACCTCTTGCCCAGCGCAGTCCAATCAATGCCTTTTTCCAACTCGAATCGACAAACTGGCTGATGCATCGATAGCTGCATCTGAATGGCCTGCTCAATATCGGCAGTTGCTCCCCACGGAACCGTGTCCAAGTCACCCAGTATTCCCGTCAATAATTCCGGGCCAAGATGATTGCCGAACCGAGCGACCAGAAAATGCTTGGCGCGGCGAAACCGGCCTCCTGTACCGATCAGTTGCGCAGCCAAAGGCGATGCGCCACAGCTTTGCACAGCCATTTCAGGCGCATGCCGCACGATCATCCAGAGCATGCCCGACAGCGTTGAAGATCCGGCCGTAGCCATCTGTCGAAGGTCATCCGCCAGATCAACACGTTTGAACAGGCACGCCGCGATCAAGTCATCACCGACATTGAAGGTAGCCCGCCCGGCGAGCTCCAAAAGCGCTTCTCTGGGCCACATGACTGCCAGGAAGAGGCTTGCCTGCCGAAGGTACTCGTAGCGATTCGACCACAGCGTGTTGTTCCCGGATGCGTCGTTCAGCCAGTATGAATACGTGTCAATCAAACCTCGGCAATACGCGAATCCTTTGCGAAAACAACGCAACAACAAACCACGAACAACTCGGCTGCGAGCAATTGCAGCGATTGTCGAAGACATCGGCAACGCATGCAGAGCAACGTATTGCGAGGCGTCTTCAATTAATGCCCGATGCCGTATCAGCGCGACGATTATCGCTTTCCATTCCAACCCATGAAAATGCTCAGCGAAATCATCGACAACTTCATTGGCGACATATGAAAAATCGTAAGAGGCGTCGAATAGTAATCGCGTGGCAACGACAAAGTGCCTGAGCTGATCATATTCCCAAGGGTCTGAGGTTGGTGGGCTGAGGCGGATGTTCAAAGTCCATGTTCCCAGCACATGTTCGCGTCGGAAAGTCAGGCCGGGAAACATCCAAGTGCGTAGTCGATCCAGAAGCACCTCAAATGCGAGAATTCGGGCTATTTCCGCACCAGAGCAATCTGGTGGCTCCGTCCACTCCACCGAGATGAGCCGTGGCGTGAATACATAGCTCACTTTGTGCGTTCCCATCGGAATTTGAATCTCAAGCAATGCCTGCTCGAAGCGTAGAACTTTCGTCGAGCGACTGCTGAAGGTTGAGCAGAAATGTTCAAGCGTCTGAATGCGTTTTGGGAGCAGCAACGTCTCAAGTTGCAGCTCTGCCAAGGCATATTGATGAAGGAGATTGTGCAGCACATGTGGATTTTCGTAACGCGGAGGTACCCCGCAGTGGGTGAACATGGAATCGAATTCAAAGCGCCAGTTTCGGTCCTGTATCTCGAATGAATCTACAATTGTTTCGTCGGCCCACTGACATAACCAGCGTTGAAAATACTCAAGTACAGTAGTATCACGCTCAGGAAGCTGTTTAAGTGCGATAAAACGGATCCATCCCTGCATGACCTTCAGATAGCAACGGTAGGTATCAAAGTGGCACTCATCTACCGTACGCGCCAGCAGCGCTTTCAAAGAGGCATCGTACGTTTCGATCAGCGACCCTTCAATTTGTGCCGCTATATGATCCAGTCCTCTGTCGCAGAGTGAGTTTCGCAGTACCAACCAAGCATCGTTAAGTTGAGCAGGAAGCTGTTCGCTCATATCCCCCCCCGACAAAATTCCTCGGAACGACGCTATCGTTTTACGGAATACATTGACCGACTCAAACATATCGGGGCTTTGGAGAGTTTGCCGCGCCAGCAACACCTCACTGGAGATTGGCAACTCCAGGGAGCGGATAGATCTCAACACATCCAATGACAAGCCACCGCCAAGATCGTGTGCCAAGGCATTAAGGTACGAGACTGTTTCGTCTGGCTCATAGATCGGCAACTGGGCACATTGCTTACTGACAAAAGCTATGCTTTCAAGAATCAGAACGGCATTGTCACATTGCTGTTTTGCCAACTGTAAAGCGGCTGAATCAATCAGTCGGCGCAACGTATGCGGCGGCACCCAAGATGCTGCAGAGCCACAATCGAGCAAAGCCATGACGATTCGCAGGTCTGCACTCCCAGCCAACCCGCGTGCCTGGAATGACAGCGCGATCAAAATGTGCGGCTCATGCTGGAGTAAAGATTTTGATATCTGAGTGGCCCGTTCATAATTCTTCGCAAACTCAGTAAGTTCAGGTCGTTTCGCGACAAACGCCAAGGTGTTTGAACGCAAGATGGCCCCCAGCAGAGAAGGTGACTCGACAACGTCATTTGCGCGCTGCAACCATCTCGTCGGTAGTGGCTGTTCGGTGTAAGCCATCAGCCGCTGCTTGTCTTCTCCCGCGATTGGCAAACGACGTAACCGAGACAATGCTTCAACACCGTATGGCAGCAGCTCGCCATCAGGTCCCAGCACCTCATCAGTGAAGACCAGCGCGCAGCCATCAGGCAAGACCAACTCTCGGCGAGGCTCACTCTTAACGGATCGCAACATCGTCGAATCCCCGAAAATACAGAGGCCTCGGTCGAATACAACGCAGTCCGCCGTAGCCGGTATGCGTCGTGTCTCCATAGAGATACAGGTGATGTTCTGTTGACGAAACATGATTCCTGCGTGTTCCTGCGCAGAGCCCTCGTCCACGATCACCACCGCGATATCAGCTTGCTCTCGCGTACTGAGTGCAAGATACCGACGCCAAGCGTTCATCAGATCAACAGCTACCAAGGCTCGCCCCGAGGTCTGCCCCCCTAACAGCAATAAACTGGCTTGCACAGCATCGTATTGCCCGACCAGTGCTTCACGACAGGCATCGGTCAACACTTCACGATCGCGAAAAGCATCATCGCAATACGCCGGCCTGACTTGCAGCAGATGTAACCGTTGCACCGTCGTCTCTCGCAAATGGCGTCCGCGCCAGAGCCTCAGGTCTGAGGATGCTGGACGTAAGGCAAGGGACGTCGACTGTGATCCGGTATTCTGCGCGCTAGAAAAACCGAAGCCGAGCGTGTGTGCCGTATTCATTTGCTGTGGGTTTACTGGCATCACGGTAGTCGCGGATACGAAACCAAGGCTTGTCTCAAGACCCCATTCACAATCGATTGCCACGAAATCAAACATCTGCATGAGTTCGCTACCTATCGCCTCCATGCGAGCCAGTACAGCTGCATCCAAGTATGGCGAGTGATCGTGACCGATCTTATTGAGCACATTAATATCAAGGAGCGGCTGAACGAAGCATGGAATGGGTTCCGGGTGATCGTAGCGTTCGGAAAGGGCCAACTGTCGGCGAGCATGTTCAGTCGACCCGCTTAGGGCTACAGCGGCCACGCATTGGATCAAAGCTTCCGGTTCGTAACAGATAAGACTTTCGTAACCGCCTGCATTGACTAGATCCGCCAGATCCTCATTGCCTGAGCTGCGCACGATCCAGGGTGCTGGACCGCATACCTCCTCTACAGATTTTTCCAATTGCGCAAAAGCTGCCTGCAAAGCAACTACGTAGTTCGACGCCGCATCGTCCCCCGGCTTCGTGCTGTAGGGAGGTGCAACTGACAATGGGGCAATTGGAAAGACAGGCAGGACAAGTTCGCGCAAGGATTCGATTCTGCGAATCTGCAGAAGGCGATCCGCCTTGAGTCCATAAAATTTTTCTTTGTGGGTTGTCATGAGTAGGGATGAGTCCGATGAGTGGCGTGATGCAGGATTTAGATATAACTGCGTCATTTTTTACTTAGGATCGCCTAGGAACCCTCCGCTTTGGTGTGCCCAAAGCTTTGCATAAAGACCTCCTTGGGCCAGGAGAGTCGAATGACTGCCCTGTTCAACAAGCTTCCCCCCATCAAGCACGATCAAGCGGTCCATTGCTGCGATGGTTGAGAGGCGATGCGCAATTGCGATAACAGTTTTATCTTTCATTAGCTGGTTAAGACTTTGCTGGATTACGACTTCAACTTCAGAATCGAGTGCACTGGTCGCTTCGTCGAGTAGCAAGATTGGTGCGTCCTTCAGCATCACACGTGCAATGGCTATACGCTGACGCTGACCACCAGAGAGCTTGGCACCACGCTCTCCAACATGTGCTTCGTATCCGGAGTGTTTGCCTACTTCGCCAAGCTCGTGAATAAATTCATTTGCCTCTGCACGCCGTGCAGCCGACTCAACCTCCATTAACGTCGCTTCAGGCCTACCATAGAGAATATTTTCATTTATGGATCGGTGTAATAACGATACATCCTGCGCAACCATGCCGATCAGACTACGCAACGAATCCTGTGTAACAGATGCTATGTTTTTTCCATCAATGAAAATTCGACCACCATCTAAATCATAAAATCGCAGTAACAAATTAAACAATGTTGATTTACCAGCCCCTGAGCGACCAATCAAACCAATTTTCTCACCTGGCTTTACGGTAATATTTAGACCATCGAGAATTCGACGACCGCTTTTGGAATAACTAAAGCTCACGTGTTCAAAGCAAATCTCCCCATGTGTCACTACGAGAGGGACGGCATCAGGTGCATCAATAACTGTAGGTGGGGTAGACAGCGTCTTGATACCATCCCGAACTGTGCCAACGTTTTCGAATAAACTAGCCATTTCCCACATCAACCATTGCGACATGCTTAGCAATTTCAATGCCATAGCAGTGCTGGCGGCAACAGCTCCAACCCCCACTGTACCTATCGAACACAACCATAACGCAGTAACCATTGTGCCAATCGTCAGCCCCACGCTTAAGAAATAATTGACTATCTCAAAGGCACTCACTAATCGCATCTCGCCATAGCCAGTACGTGTGAATTCGAGCATCGCCTTACGTATAAACCTTGCCTCATGTTGCGCATGCGCAAACAATTTGACAGTAGCAATATTGGTATAGGCGTCTGTTACACGTCCTGTTAACAAAGCTCGCTGATCAGCCTGTTGCTGACCTAACTGAGCAAGACGAGGCACAAAATATATCAATGCAGAGGTGTAGAGAAGTAGCCAGACCGCAAATGGCCATATTAATTTTTCCTCAATAACACCAAGCAGGATGACTATGGTAGTGAGGTATACACTCATCGCAACTATCACATCAGCTAAAACAAAAACAGTTTCACGCACCGCAATTGAGGTTTGCATAACCTTAGCCGTGACACGACTCGCAAATTCATTCTGATAGAAGGCCATACTTTGGCCTAACATTAATCGGTGAAAATTCCATCTCAGTCGCATGGGCAGATTCACAGTAATAGCCTGATGCTTAACGAGCGTCTGCAGAGCCACCACCCCGATGCTAACTATCATTACAGCACCCAGACATAACAGAAGCTTGCCTCGATCAACCCACAGACGTTCCGGTGGCTGAACACTAAGCCAGTCAATGACCCGTCCCAGCACGGCTATTACTATCACATCTAGAGCAGCCATAATCATAGTGAGTACTGCCAATGCGACGACCTTGCCACGAACGCCGTGCATGCACACCCACATAAAAGCAAAGAATCCGCGAGGGGGTAATGACGGATTAACCGTAGGAAACGGACAAAGCATTTTTTCAAAGAAACCAAACAAAATATAGCCTCACTGATATTTCATAATTCACGTAGAACGCCCTCCTCAATGGAGGGCAACACTATGAAAAACAAGCTGCAACAATATATTTCTATTATAACTCTGTTCAAGGACTTGTGTTATTAAGCAGTCGAGCTACCTTTTCGAAAGCAGCAGCTACGCACTCTATTGAGTTTTTATCAGCTAGCAACATACGATGAGGTAGGGCAATACATGACCTAGAAAAATCTTGCGCTATAGGCAAATGATAGCGGGCCGGATCGACCGCATCGGTAAACTCTTTGTCTAGCATAAAACGGTTTCGTGACAAAGGCTTGTAGAGACGACTTTGATTTAGCGCACTGTACATTGTCTTGCAGGGCAACCGAATTTCTGCCGAAAGCGCTGCTGCAAACTGTTCAGCACCATACTTTTCGACAATTGACTGCGGCAAGCGTACTACGTAAGAGTAATATGCACGCTCTGTGGTTCCGAGAGCAGTAGCCTGTGGGAAGAAACCGAGAGAGGTCAGAAAGCTGTCAAGCATAGCGGCATTACGATTTCGGCGCGCTGATTGATCATTCAAAATTTCGAGCTGCGCCACTAGAATGGCTGCATGGAATTCAGAGAGACAATAATTATTACCCATAATTTCGGCAGTCTCTATCAGCGCCATTTCGTCTATTCGAGGCGGTTTTGCAGAGACTGTCCGACCATCGGCTCGTAAATGTTCCAGGCGGCGTGCGAGTTTTAGATTATCAGTAATTACTGCTCCACCCTCACCACTTGTTAGCAGCTTACTGTGCTGCATCGAGAAAGTTCCTGCAACACCGAAACGCCCTACATGTTGACCATTATAACGAGCACCATGTGCCTGAGCACAATCCTCAATCAATGGTATTGAGTGCGCCTGAGCAATGGCTACCAATCGGTCTAAATCAGCCACCGCTGACCCAAGATGTACTACAGTAATAGCTCTCGTACGCGAAGTGATTGCACCTTCGAGTGCCACTGGATCAAGGCAACCGGTTTTGGGATCAACATCGGTAAGTACAGGAATGGCATTAACCCCAAGAACCGCAGATGCTGATGCAATCCAGCTCATACCTGGTACGATAACTTCATCATATGCCCCAACCTCGCAGGCTTCTAAAGCCATGCTTAAACTGGCGGTGCCCGTTGAAGAGGGCACGCAACGTTTAGCGCCAGTGTAGCTCGAAAAGGCCAACCCGAAACGCTCTTCCCAAGACAACTCACCACGGTATTGCCCACTAACCGACCATCGATGACTGTCCAGTACAGCATCGATATTACGCTTTGTATTTTCAGTACTTTGCGGCCAATTAGGCCATGTACCATCATGCACTGCAGCACCGCCACAAATAGCTAATTTCTCTAACATAAACACTTCCTTCAATAAGGGATAATCAAAATAAAATAAAATAAAAACTCAGAAAACATAAATTCTTTCATACTGCTAATTTTAATTTAAACCACTAGCCTGCCCGACACCACAGACGCTCAACACATCCTTCCAAATCATTGCCAATACGTCTAGCATGAAACAACATCCCCGAAACATCAGATATACTGACTTGAGAAGTGTAACCACACATATCCTTGTACTTCTTTCCTAACACTGCATCAATACCAACTTTCATGTATAGTCTTAGACCTCGAAAGGCAAGCTGCGCTTCAAGTTCTGTAAGCGACAAATACGAGCAGTAAGGAATATCTTCATAATAGATAACCTGAAAACCATCCAACGTATCAGCGGCGTACCTAACTATCTGATGATCCACGTGCCCGCCAAGACCGCATGGTGCAAACACCACTTGCGGTGTCCAAGAAAGTACAGCGCTCCGGATCAAACTTACAACTTTCTCAAGCCTGGGATCATCGACAGCGGTACTGCTCAGCTCGGCCGCATCGTCGTACCCCATAATAAAGCTATCAGCACAAGATAAAGCACCGTAAAGAATATTTCGCCGGACACAATATGCGCGATCCTCCTGCTCACGCTGTGCAGATATTACGTCTATTGAATTTTTACGCATCGACTCAGACAGCATCCATCCACTACGACCAAAAATAGTTAATAGATGTAAATCCGCTCGCATTGAAAGGCGTGCAACAGTACCCCCTATCGAATAGGCGATATCATCCGCATGTGGTGATAAAAATAAAATTCGCTTTCCAAACATTGGCTCTAAACATTCCGTGCTCATCGCTCTTCCTTTATCCATCTAATCGCTTTATCAACAGAAACGAAATCGCCAGCTCCATCCATCATTTTAAAAGCTGCTTGGAAACGTCTCTTCTGGCTAACGGTAGTGGGATAAAAATTTTCTCCTAACTGCTTCGAAGTATTAGTTAGCGCCACCTCGAAACGTTCAAGCAACTCGTCAAATACATTGATAGTAGCAAGCGAGACCGCTTGATTATCTCCTTCATAGAGAAGCAGGCCTGCCATAGCACAATTTGCATATAGGGTTTGATCAAGAGCGTGAGTCGCACCTACGATCTGCAAAAGCGGGCCGTCACCATAGATTTGGATTGGTAACTCTAAGTACTGAATGATACGACGTAGCTCCACAGCCAAAGTTATTCCGCACCTGACCAAGCGTTGATAACCATTATGGCTATCCATGAATTTTAGAGTAGCCAAAGCCGCTACTATTGGAGTAGTGTCGAAATAAGCCGTATAGGTGAACTCTTTACCACTCGCCATAACGTCGCTTTTACCCAACAAACAAGACAATCGATAACCATTTGCTAGTCCCTTAGCGAAAACATATAGGTCCGCATCGAAGCCGACAGCTAGTGAAAATTGAGAGCCACATGTTGATCGATACCCTTGCTTGACGTCATCGCAACAAAGCAGTACACCTTCGCTCCTCGCCATCTCCGCTAGCCGACGAACCGTATCCGACTGCAAGTGCACATAGTCAGGCGACAAAATCATTAGTGCTATTTTTCCACGGTAACGTTCAAGAACCTGCTCAAGTAATTGAGGCACAAAGTAGAAGTCGACGATCCCACTTCCATTAATCTCTAGTAGATCATCACTTCTGTCCCAGTAATCTCCCCATCCGTGATAACCAGCACTCACAACGATGTGGCGACCCGTGAATTTCCGAGCAACCTGAACAGCCGCACGGCAGGCCTCCGTCCCCGTACTGAATAGAGCAACCTGTGTATCTTTGATTCCGAGGTTGCTAATAATCCGATTGGTTAGTTCCTCATGCACATTGCTCCAGCAAGTTGCAGATGCAGCATTACTATGCAAATGATGAGTTAACGCACCATTTACTGCTGGATGATGATGTCCGAGCGTAACGCTACCCTTGCCATTCATCAAATCAATATATTGCTTACCATCTGATAGCAGTACTTTGGCATCTTTTGAACTGACAGCCCGCAGCTTGGGTAGCGCCGTGTAAATATCAGTAACAATGCTATGAGGTCTGTCCATATTATTCCCACAATGGGATGAGGCTCCCAGACAAGTTAGATACAGTCCGAATTAACAGATTAAAATCTTTGCAAAAGGAAATTCGCCCAGTGTTACTCAGCTTCCTTACACCGTGCACCCTTGATTCCAGAATCGTCAGCACTGCTAAAGACAAACTACTCTGAATGCTCGACCAACTGAGATTGCAAAAAAATGCGAGCCGCTCGGCATGTTCAATATTCAAATTATTGTCGAGAATAAAAACCGCCACTTCCAACTCAGAAAAGCTGATCCCTCCCCAGTTTGCATCCAACTGAAAGCGGTGAAGCCTTCCATATAAATCAACTTGCCAATGCCATCCACCACAACTGTATGGCAATGAAGAACGAAACATAATCCCTTCGCGACCTGGCCAAGAGACTGGCATCAACATAAACACACTCAATGGACCTGAAACTTCAAACAGAGAATCACAACTGCAACGTTCGCGCATGACATGTGCCAATCTAGACCAACGCCGCTCAAGAGAAAACACTAAAGGGCTATCGTATGTATGAGCGATAGGTTTCGATGCAGGAACCATTAACCAGTTCGCTGCCTGGCGTAACAAATCAGTCCGCTCTTCGCACTTCGCCAAATAAAACTTCGCGCTAAATGATTGCGCGAACCCAATATCTACAGTAATTAAATATCCATCAACTAGCCAGTTCATACCTACTGGGTTCATTTCCCGCACGCGTTCAAACTCAGCACGACCAAATACGCCTTCACCGATAAAATGTAAGTGCAATAGTATTCTATTATCAGACCCTAAGATCTCGACCGGCGTCTTGCGTGGGTTAACCAAGGACCGATGTTTGTTTATAATCTCTGGATCATTCCAAGGAAGCCAAGCTCGACCGAAGCCGTAACGTACTTCATTTTGCGAGCATCGGAAGTTTAGCCGGGCCTGGACCGGCATCGGCGGTATGCCAGGGATGGCTCTGAGTCTAGCCATAAACTTGGAATGTTTATCTGGTAGTAAGCACTCCCAAAGCCGCAAAACTCGTGGTTCGTGTGTCACACATGCTGGCGTTGACAAGGTGATTGGAGGCGCGGCCAAACTACGCCAAAGATTTCCGATACTAGAGAACCACAGATCCACATGGAAATTAAACAGGCGCTTTGCTACGCGCATCATAGTTATCCCGGTATCAGGACGATCATCAACTACTACCACAACTGGAGCATACCACTGTTTCAACCAAGCCAGACCTGAGTTCAAGCTATCCGATATTGTATTATCTTCGGTCGGTCGTGTCGTACACCAATGCACATTGGTAACGCCTAGGTTTCCTAAAGCTGCCTTCCAAAAGGGAGCAAGATATACTCCACCGGTACGAATCCCAACAATTAGAAATGCTCGACCAAGGCCCACCTGCAAAGAAAGTTTTTTAGCATCGTAGGCAATCAACTCCAGATCAGCAAGATCATAACCACAGCATTCAGGCATTGGAAGATGGAGTACTTTACTCAACACATCAGGCAATATATTTTTATTCAGCGTGAAACTTATTGAGCACTCACGCCTAATACCTTTTGATGTCAGCACTGTACGATCCAACAAAGCATGTGCAGCATGATCGGCGTCAGATTCAGAAAGACAAAGTTGCTCTTCAAATACTTTAATTTTTTTAGCGACGAAATTTTTGTCTTTTTTAATAGCAGCGATCAGATCAGCCCAAAACTGCACACTGGCGCATGCGACTAGATATTTATCCATAGGCTCCGCTGAAGAAACCTCATAAAGATGATTAAGCGCTGATCCTATTTCAATACGCATATTTCTGGCAGCCCCACTTTAGCAGACATATTAAGCTCCAATTCTTAGCCACAATACAAAACCATGACATATAAACTACAAAGCTTCAAATCGACCACAAGTGAAATCTTCGACATTTCAACTTATATAACTCTAAACCCAATTAACACCCTCACACAGGCCACCCCTCACGACCTTAACCAAACAACACTCAATACAAGCTTGAATAAGCGAAGATTCAACCAACACCAAAGGCCTTTCAATCGGTCCAGCCGGAAATCCTATACGCTCCAAAAGAATCATAGCAATTTGGTTTGGGCGAGCGCGGATATAACCTCGCTTATTATCATTAGACAATAAGGCCATAACCTCTGAGACAGTAACCTTAAGCGGCAAACTTACCGAAAGCCCATTACACTGGAGCAGATGATAATGAAGCTCTAGGTCTTTATTACTTAACATTCCAAGTCTATTTGAGATTTCTGCTGCCACAATCATTCCTAGACCAACAGCATCTCCATGAGGCAATCGACCTTCTGCTGAAAGTTCGATTGCGTGACCAACAGTGTGCCCATACTCAAATACTAACGCTTCCTTTCGCTCAAACCTATCAAACCTCATTACTTTCTGTTTCGCTAGTAAACCTGCTTCGACAATCAGCATGAGTTCCGAATCAGAATAATTAGCGTCTAACCTCAAGCCTCTTTCGAGCAGTGGAATATTCTCCACAGCGACAGTAAGTGCATTTTTTATAATCTCACTCATACCAGATCGAATTTGCGCTGCTGGTAGCGTTCGAAGATAGCTAATATCGATCAGAACGACTGTAGGTTTATGAAAACACCCCAACAGATTTTTCCCTTCAGGAAGATTTACAGCCTGTTTAAGCGAGGCGACAGAGTCCGCCGCTGCTATTAATGTCGTCGGTACATGTACAAAGCGAACTCCACGAAAAAATAAGCCAGCAACTAATCCAGCAAGGTTTCCTATGACCCCCCCCCCAACAGCGATAATCACACCGCTGCGATCAAACCCCGCCTGTATCATTCGACGAGCTATCCCTTCCACTGCCTCCAGCGTTTTTGAGACCTCACCATCCTCAACTACCCACAAGCTGGCACGATTTTTATCTGAAAGCTGCTCATACAAAATTTTTGTATGTAGTTCATTAACGGTTTTATCAGTAATGAAATGATAGCTTGAAGCGCCTATCTCGTGCAGTCTAGATACGACTTCATCTAGGCACTTAACACCAATCCATATCGGGTAGCAATCATCTTCAAACTGAAGCTGTAAATTGCGCATAAAAGCCCCTTAACTATTTAAAAGCCGCATTCGAGAAATCAACATCCAAAGCTAACTCAGCCGACAATCAATAATTGCAACCACGCAACGTGAACAATTTTTTCCCCAAGCAATACCTCTATAAAACAGAGAACACTCTTAGAGCACCAGCCAGTAAACTCACAAGTCAGAAAACCATGAATATCAAACTAAAACCAAAATCATTACGTCGTCAATACTTAATTCAGCGCACATTACAAAAAGGGAAAATATCGGAAGATTCCTACAATTATAGAATATAGAAAAATCCTACAGATATGGAAAAGTCCTACAAACTAGAAGCCCCCTACAAACTCAACAGAGGAATACCACACAATCTGTCAACATTAAATAATTATAAGACTTCAAACCTACTGCTAGGATTACTTTACTGCTTGAGGCAGGCACATAATCCGCCTTCATAAAGCCAAGCCAAAGGATATTAAAAATGTTCTATTTGCCGAAGTCTCATGTCGAAGAATCACCGCTTGGCGCTTCCCATATACATGGCCTGCAGTCAAAGGGTTTAGTAGATGATTTTTTCGATGTAATTGTTATAGGTAGCGGAGCAGCTGGTGCAGTTGCTGCTGATACTTTTGTTCAGGCAGGGCTTCACACGCTTTTGCTAGAGGAAGGTGCGAGACTTAATGCCAACACAAAGAATTCAGAAGTCGACGCGCAAACCGAACATGCTTGGGCTGGAAACTCTACACTTGGCTGGTCTAAAGAAGGCTGGCCTTGGAGTACCCGCAATCTTGGGGGGGGTACCGTTTTCTACGGTGGTGCTTCATTCAGATACACGGACTTCGATTTTGACCCCAGTGATCGCATTCGTGTTGATGGACTACCCGTAAAATGGCCTATTAATGCTGCCGATCTCGCCCCTTATTATTTAGAGATCGAGTCACGCTTATGCGTAGACCATGCTGGATTTGAGCGCAAACTTATACAGCCACCTCATACGTTAAGCCTACCTGCTGAATATCTTTGGGCAGGTGCCATCCGCTTGGGATTATCTCCTCGCTCAACTCCTGTAGCAATTGATCGTAGACTCTGCGACAACTGCTCTTTATGTATTACAGAGCAGTGCACTCGCGGAGCCAAACGTGATGTGGTGAGCACATTATTAAGCCCCTTGGCCAATATGGCCAACTTTGTTCTACTCACCGGAGTCAAGGCATTAGCACTGAAACAAAAAAAATCCAGCCATGCGAGCGCTATCGAATGTACAGATACTGAGACTGGACAGACCCGATTGCTCCATGGGCATCGATTCGTACTGGCGTGCAATGCAATTCAAACCGCAGCATTACTACTACGCTCTATTACACCTTACGCCCCAAACGGTCTTGGCAATGATTACGACTTAGTCGGCAGAGGTCTTTGTATGAAACTCAGCGAGTACTCACAAGGCATGGTAAAAATTGATCGACAAAAAATTAATGATCACCCTATAGGCTATAGAGGACCGTTCTCGACAGTGTGTACGCTTGATCACTATCTGGATGAACGCTGCCCGACCGGAGTAGGCGGACTGATTTACGAAGCCAAGCACGATGACATTCTTTATTTACAGGATGATGATTTGGTAGTTCGCGTGGAAACCATCTTAGCGGATCATCCATCTCTCGGTAACCGAATCCGTCTCTCACATAAAAAGGATACTTCAGGCCTTCCGCAGATAATGATCGATTATACAACTAGCCCAACAGATCTTGCGCGCTTAGCTTATATGGTAGATCGCTCATCTGATTGGCTCATAGCCGCTGGAGCAAAGAACATACAACATGAGGCCTCAGCCTTCAGAATGGGTAGCACTCACCTACACGGTACTTGCAGAGCTGGTGATGATCCGCGCACATCCGTAGTAGATAAAGATGGAAAGCTCCATTCACTTGAAAATGTTTATGTCGCAGACGGCAGCTACATGCCGTACCCAGGCGGGCTAAATCCTACCTTAACTATCCAAGCCAACGCCCTGAGAATTTCTTGCAATATTGTCCGCCTTACAAAAAACAGGACGAGCCAGGCCTGAGCACAGATACTTTTACAATCATGGAAAATCACGCAATGGACATACTAATACCTGACCACTTCATAAAAAAACTTATTATTCACACCATATGTAATGTAACTGGTGAAATTGAAAAAAATACAGAACCCCCTAATACAATCAAACTAAACACACGTGACCGAGAGCAAATATTCAGCCGCCTTGAAGCAACGCTTGACATCCAGACAGGTATATTGGCATCAGCCAATCAATCATTCTCCATCGACACACTGACGCTTTTATTACACACGAAATTAACAAACAACCTCAAGGAATTTTAACCCCTTAGAGCCGCAACACTCTTCGATCCAAACCATTACCACAACATACCCTCTAATTCCGCGTTAATTTTTATTTCACTAGAGATATAACTCAGATGAAAGTCTTAAAGCTTACTCCTTTCTTCCACCACCCGGATGTTGTCTCGTGGCCAGTGGCATACGACTCGGTAGGAGGTATGCAGGTTCAAACATGGCGACAAGCAGTTTGGCTTGCTGAGCAGGGTGTTTCTCAGTATGTCATGACCATCGGTTTCCCAGGCCTGCCCAAGCTAAGACAATTACATCCGCTTCTCTGGATAGAACGTAGGCTATTACCAATGCCACGGATACGGTCTGAGTTTAGCGGTTTGATAGGACTGACACAGTCATGGGCGTTGTCAACATTGGCTGCATTATTTAAAATAAGAAACAATCATGACTTTGACATTATCCACATACACCTCGACGGCCAAATCCCCGCACTTATAATTGCTTGTTTAGCACCTAGAATGCTATGTCGACCTGCTATTTTGACGGTACACTGCTCTCGACTTGCAGTTTATACCCCACACTCTTGGACAGACAAGATTCAGCACCGCCTCGCTTGCTGGCTAGAGCGCAAAGCAGCACGTACGGCTTTCACCGTAGTCACACTCACCCAACAAACCGCCTCAAAATTTATACATCATTCTCGTCATGTTGCGATCATACCAGACGTGGTCGATACAAACCAATTCTCCCCACCCATACAAGAAAAAGTAGTCGAGTTCCGTGTTCAGTACAATTTAAAACGCCAAACAGTAGGTTTTATCGGTCGAATCGCGAAAGAAAAGGGGTGGCATCACCTCATCCCTATTGCGCAGATGCTTCGCAAACAAGAATGTGAATTATTAATTGTTGGCGACGGACCACAACGCTCTCGACTACAGCAAGCAATTGACCAAGCTGGTTTGCAAGACTGGGTCTCCATTACCGGTTTTATCTCAAATCATGAGGTGCCATTGGCAATAGCTGCATGCAGTTTAATCGTGATGCCATCAATGTATGAAGAGTTCGGAGGGGTCAGCATTGAAGCTCTGGCCATCGGTATTCCGGTCGTAGCATTTGCAGTTGGTGGACTCCCGGAAATCCTTTACGACATTACTCCTGAACTGCTTGTAGCACCAGAGAACACTTTCGAGCTAATCGAGAGAATCAAGGCAGTACTATCTGGACAACATTCAAAAATCACCAACCCAACTCGACTGCGCGCCTATATAGAGCAACACTATTCTACATCTGCTATTGGCGATAAAATATTAGACTTATACAACTTAACCGAAAGCCGCCACAAAACTTCTTCCCGCATATAAAAACACAGTTTAGGCTCACAAAGAAACAATAAGCCTCACACTGTAAAAATCCATATCATCTAGAGGATTGCTCATGTCACTGATCCACCTTAAAAACACTTCCTCTGCCACAGAGGTCCTGCAGTGCTTGCAAGAGCACGGATATGCCATTATTGACAACTTGGTATCCAGCACGACTATGGACCGTATTTCTGAAGAACTAAAATCGCACACTATGGCGACGCCTTTTGGACCTGATAATATACTCGGTAGAAAAACTAAGCGCACAGGAGGCCTGATTGCAAGATCCAGAGGAGCACGTGAACTGATCCTCAACCCGACTATTCTTGAAACGACCCGCCGCTTTCTTTCTCACGCGACAACATTTCAGATCCATTGCACACAACTCATATCTATATATCCAGGCGCCAGGGCGCAAACTCTGCACCAGGATGAAGTCGCTTGGGATATGTTTCCTTTTGCTAATGACTACCACGTCCAATGCAACACTTTGTGGGCCATGACCGATTTTTCTGAAAAAATGGGGGCAACTAGGATCGTGCCTGGTAGCCATCGTGCTGGGCGCAGTGTCGAATATGATTTGACGGCCAGCTTCCCAGCAGAGATGGAAAAAGGATCAGTGCTTGTCTATGACGGTAAGGTGTATCACGGCGGCGGAGCCAACCGTTCAGATCAAGTCAGATCAGCCATTAACCTAACATATGCGCTTGGTTGGCTTCGGCAAGAGGAAAACCAGTATCTGTCTTGCTCACTAGAAATTGCCCGTACGCTGCCAGACGAATTGCTACGCCTCATGGGCTATCAATGTGGAGCCTTCGCTTTAGGCTATGTTCATGGATTTGAGGATCCAATGACGGTGTTAGGCCGTGGTCAACCTAACAAATTAATGGGCGCTGAGTTGATGCAAAAATCAGAACAAAATGAAGATCGTAAGTCGTTCCTCCGTGAAGAAAAATTTGATTAGTAACCACGGCAGCCTGTTAACCAGCGCCAGACCGCCTCGCTGGTAAGTCCTGCATTGCTGGAAACGCTGGGGCAACACGACCCCGGTTTCTCCATCGACGGGCTGGAATCGCGGCTGATCAACGAAGCGTTGCAGCAAAGCACCGGCAATCTGGCGGCAGCGGCCAGGTTATTGGGGCTTAGCCGTGCGCAGTTTGCCTATCGGTTGAAGAAGCATCAGCGCCAGCAGGATTGAGATTCGTCAGTCACGCCGCAACAACGTCTGCGGCGTGACCCCGAAGGCTTTCTTGAACGCATGGCTGTAATGCGAGAAATCCGAAAAGCCGAAATCCAGCGCGGCCTGTGAAATGCTCCTCACCCGTCCGCGCTCGATGGCGTCGCGGCTGGCGTTGAGGCGTTCTTTCCAGATCTCGGCCACCGGCGTCTTCTGATAGCGCGCAAACGCCCGGGTCACGGTGCGGGTCGACACATGATGGACCTGGGCCAGACGCTCGATGCTCAGGTCTGAATCGCTCAGGTGCTGGCGAATGTAATTCATGCTGCGGCCGTACAGGTCCAGCTCGACGTGGGTGGTTTTCAGGTCCTGAAGTTCCAGGCTGATCACCAGCAAGTCGAGCAGCGTTTCGGCGTAGCGGCTGCCCAGGCCGTCGTCCTTGAGTATCGCCGGCGTGCTGGCGGCCTGACGGAGCATTTCACGCAGCGGGATGACGCCGGGACGGCGGTCATTCAAGACCATCGCGGTGCTCTCGGCAACCCTTGGCAGGCGCTGGCTGAGCAGCTCGCGCGGGATGCGCAGCAGGTGGTTTTCGCTGCCGCCCAGGCTGAAGCGGAACGCCTGCGTGGCGTCGTACAGAAACAGATTGTCGGCCGTCAACGTGGTCTTGCGCCCGCCCTGCTCCAGTTCGCCAAAGCCGCGCTGGGTAAAGCCCAGCCACAGGTCATCGTTGGGCCCGCTGCGCAGGTGGCGCTCGGAGCGTTCCCAGTAATGCAGCGGCGACGACATCGTATAAATGTCCAGCGCACCGATGCCATTGACGTCCAGCGCACCGTCGAAATCGCTCTGCGCCAAGGGCTTGCTGTCGGCCAGCAGGCAATGTTGGCACACCACTTCTTTCCAGTATTCAAAACGGCGAGGTGGCGAAACGGCAAGGGTCGAGTACTGGCTGGCGGCGGTCATGGCATTCACCTCACAACGGTGGAACGGGGGCACTTTGATCTGCGCTCAAGCAATTAGCAGGCCACTGCCTGAAGCCCGGTGCGGCGCGCAACAGCGCTTCGAACGCAACGGAAAACGCCATATTTCAAGGCACGAAACGCCCTGTTTTCGGGGCCTCGCACCATGACGGATCACCGCTGCAGGCCTGCGTTTACGTGCTGTCCTTTCCAGCCAAAAGGTTGTCCCGGCCAACAAAGCGACCTGCCCCGCGACTGCATAACTTCTACCTCACGGCAGCCAACCGGCCAGCCCCCGCTGATGAGGTTCTCCATGCACTCACAAAAAAAACAGCCCCTGAACGACGCCCATTGGTTGTTGCACAGACGCGACCTGGCGCCTGAGGAGTTCGCGGTTTACCGCATCGAGTGGAGCGCCCTGATGCTGCGCCAGCGCCTCAACGGTTTGCACAGCACCGCACCTGTTGCGTCGACACGCTGACCCTCAACCACAGCCTGAATCTGAAAAAAAGGAGCCACCCATGGAATCCGCGATCGACAAGCACCTCAAGTGCCCCAGAACACTGTCCCGCCGCGTGCCCGACGAATACCAGCCGCCATTCCCCATGTGGGTCGCCCGCGCCGATGAACAGGTCCAACAGGTGGTGATGGGCTATCTGGGCGTGCAGTATCGCGGCGAGTCGCAAAAGGCGGCGGCGTTGCAGGCCATGCGGCACATCGTCGACAGTTTCAGCCTGGCCGATGGCCCGCTCAGCCATGACCTGACCCACCACACCGACAACAGCGGCTACGACAACCTGATCATCGTCGGCTACTGGAAAGACCCGGCCGCGCACTGTCGCTGGCTGCGTTCACCCGAGGTCAACGGCTGGTGGACTTCAGATGACCGGCTTGCCGACGGCCTGGGTTATTTCCGCGAAATCATTGCGCCACGCGCCGAACAGTTCGAGACCCTGTACGCCTTTCGCGACCAGTTGCCGGGCGTCGGCGCGATCATGGACAGCACCAGCGGCGAAATTGAAGAACACGGCTACTGGGGCTCGATGCGCGACCGCTTCCCGGTTTCGCAAACCGACTGGATGCTGCCCACCGGCGAGCTGCAAATCGTCTCTGGCGACCCGGCCAAAGGTGGTCGGGTGGTGGTGCTCGGTCACGACAATATTGCGCTGATCCGTTCGGGCCAGGACTGGGCCGACGCCGAGGCGGAAGAACGTTCGCTGTACCTGGATGAAATCCTGCCGACGCTGCAGGACGGCATGGACTTTCTGCGCGACAACGGCCAGCCGCTGGGCTGCTACAGCAACCGCTTTGTGCGCAACATCGACCTTGAAGGCAACTTCCTCGACCTGAGCTACAACATCGGCCACTGGCGCTCGGTCGAGAAGCTGGAGCGCTGGGCCGAGTCGCACCCGACCCACTTGCGCATCTTCGTCACCTTCTTTCGCGTGGCGGCGGGCCTGGCCAAGTTGCGCCTTTACCACGAAGTGTCGGTGTCGGACGCCAAGAGCCAGGTGTTCGAGTACATCAACTGCCATGCGCAGACCGGGATGCTGCGCGACGCCCAGCCCGCGCAGGGCTGAGCGCCGCCCCCGTAACGAAGCCCATTCGCCGAGCCTTACAGCCTTCCGTTCAAGGAACATCCGTCATGCACAAGATTCGCCCGTTGCTGCTCACCGCCCTGCTGCCCGCCCTGCCTGCGCACGCGGTGGAAGTCGCCCCCGGTGATTACGAACAATACCCGGTGGGCGCGACCATCGGCGCGCTCTACTACCAGCATTCCACCACCGGCTCTGCGTACGCCAACGGCCACAAGGTCAGCTCCGATTTCAACCTCAAGTCGGACGTCGGCATCCTGCGTCTGCTGCACGTTTACGCCTTGAGCGACACGCTGACCATCGACCCGCAATTTCTGTTGCCCTTCGGTCATGTGTCCAGCGGCGGCGATGCCTCGGCACTGGGCAGCACCCGCGGCATCGGCGACCTGATTCTTACCGCGCCGCTCAAGCTGCGCCTCAATGAGGCCCGCGACACCTTGAGCATTGCACCGTATGTGTTCGTGCCCACCGGCACCTATGACAAGGACGACCCACTGAACATCGGCGAGAACCGCTGGAAGTTCGAGCTGCAAGGCGCCTACGTCAAGCACTTCACCGAAAAATGGGCGATGGACCTGGTCGGCGGCGCCACCTGGTACGGCGACAACGACGACTACACCAGCGCCGGCAACCGCATGGAGCAAGACGTCTCGTATGCAGCGCAATTGATGGGCCGCTACATGCCTGACCCGACCACCACCTTCGGCATCGGCTTCGGGCATACCTGGGGCGGGGAAACCAACGTCGAGAGGGTCAATCAGGACAACGAAGCCGGTACCACCAACTTTCGCCTGACCGCCACCAAATTCGTTACCGCCCAGGACCAGATCCAGTTGCAACTGGGCAAGGACCTGACCGTGGACAACGGCCCCAAGGAAGACTTCCGCATGAACCTGCGCTACGCCCGGGTGTTTTAAAGCGTTTTCCGCCCGGCGCTGGACCCCTTATTTTTCATTCAAAGGACATCCCTTTTCATGGCCATTGTTCGCCCCACCGTTGACAACCTGATCGAAATCGCCAAGCGCTTGCACATGGACCTGAGCCACGAGCAGGCCAGCGAATACCTGGCGCTGATGCAGGGCAGCTTCGACGCCTATGACCTGGTCGATGAGTTGCCGGACTTTATTCCGCAGGTGCGCTATCAGCGCAGTGCCGGTTATCGCCCAGCCAGAACTGAAAACCCGCTGAATGCCTGGTACTACAAGACCGAAGTCAACGGCGCGCTGCACGGCAAGCTGGCGGGCCGGACCATTGCCCTCAAGGACAATGTGTCGCTGGCCGGCGTGCCGATGATGAACGGCGCGTCGCCGCTGGAAGGCTTTGTGCCGTCGTTCGACGCCACGGTGGTCAGCCGCTTGCTGGACGCCGGTGCCACGATTCTGGGCAAGGCCACGTGCGAGCACTATTGCCTGTCGGGTGGCAGCCACACCTCCGACCCGGCCCCGGTACACAACCCGTATCGTCACGGCTATGCCGCAGGCGGATCGTCATCGGGCAGCGCCGCGCTGGTGGCCGCCGGTGACGTGGACATGGCGGTGGGCGGCGATCAGGGCGGCTCGATTCGCATCCCTTCGGCGTTCTGCGGCACCTACGGCATGAAACCCACCCACGGCCTGGTGCCTTACACCGGGATCATGGCCATCGAGGCAACCATCGATCACGCCGGCCCCATCACCGGCAACGTGCGCGATAACGCGCTGATGCTCGAAGTCATGGCCGGCAGCGACGGCCTCGACCCGCGCCAGGCCGCGCCCAGGGTCGAGGTGTACAGCGACTACCTGCAACGCGGCGTCAGCGGGCTGAAAATCGGCATCCTCAAAGAGGGTTTCGCGCTGGGCAACCAGGACCCGCGCGTGACCGACAAGGTCAACAACGCCATCGCCCGTCTGCAGGCGCTCGGCGCGCAGGTCGAAGAAGTCTCGGTGCCTGAACACGGCCTGGCCGGTGCGCTGTGGCACCCCATCGGCTGCGAGGGCCTGACCGCACAAATGATGCACGGCAACGGCGCAGGCTTTAACTGGAAGGGCCTGTACGACGTCGCCCTGCTGGACAAGCAGGTCGGCTGGCGCGATCAGGCCGATGCGCTGTCGGCCTCGCTCAAGCTGTGCATGTTCGTCGGTCAGTACGGCATCGAGCGCTACAACGGCCGCTTCTATGCCAAGGCCCAGAACATCGCGCGCCTGGCCCGCAGCGCCTACGACGCCGCCTTGCAGCGTTACGACCTGCTGGTCATGCCGACTGTACCGATCGTTGCCCAGCCGCACCCGGCACCGGGTTGCTCGATCACCGAATACGTGGCCAGGGCCCTGGAAATGATCGGCAACACCGCACCGCAGGACATCACCGGCCACCCGGCCATGTCGATCCCGTGCGGGCTGGTCGACGGCTTGCCCGTGGGCCTGATGCTGGTCGGCGCGCACTACGCAGAAGGCACGATCTACCAGGCCGCCGCCGCCTTTGAAGCCAGCGCCGACTGGCGTGATCTGTAATCCACCGTCTTGCCCGATACCGCATTGCCCTGAGAGGAAACGACCATGAGCACATCCGTGCCGAAACCATCCACTTCAACCCCTGGCGAGCGTGCACGTGCCTTGTTTCAGGTACTGAAGAATAAAGACCTGATTCCCGAGGGCTACATCGAACAGCTCACCGACCTGATGGAGAACAAATGGGACCCGGCCAACGGCGCCCGCGTGGTGGCCAAGGCCTGGGTCGATCCTGAGTACCGCGAGTTGCTGCTCAATGACGGCACCGCCGCCTGCGCGCAGTTCGGCTACACCGGCCCACAAGGCGAATACATCGTGGCCGTGGAAGACACGCCCACGCTGAAAAACGTCATCGTTTGCAGCCTGTGTTCGTGCACCAACTGGCCGGTGCTGGGGCTGCCGCCGGAGTGGTACAAGGGCTTCGAGTTCCGCGCCCGGCTGGTGCGCGAAGGTCGCACGGTGCTGCGCGAACTGGGCACCGAACTGCCCGCCGATATGCTCGTCAAGGTCTGGGACACCAGCGCCGAAAGCCGCTATCTGGTACTGCCGCAACGCCCGGCCGGCAGCGAGCACATGGACGAGCAAGCCCTGCAAAAACTGATCACCAAAGACGTACTGATCGGTGTAGCCCTGCCTCAGGTGCGCTAAAACCAGCCCCTTACCTCTTCAACTCAAACAAGGTAATTCACAATGGATGGCTTTCACGACCTGGGTGGCTTTCAAGGCTTCGGCAAAGTGCCGCACACCATCAACAGCCTCAGCTACAAGCCTGTGTTCAAAGAGGACTGGGAGCATCTGGCCTACAGCCTGATGTTCATCGCCGCCGACCACTTGAAGCAGTTCAGCATCGACGAGGCGCGCCACGCTGTGGAGCGTCTGGATGTGCGCCAGCACGTCGGCACCACCTATTACGAACGCTATGTCATCGCCACCGCCTCGCTGCTGGTCGAAGGCGGCGTGATTACCCAGCAGGAACTCGACGAGGCGCTGGGTTCGCACTTCAAGCTGGCCAACCCGCCGCACTCCAAAGGCCGCCCGGCCATTTCCGACCGTCCGCCGTTCGAGGTCGGCGACCGCGTGGTGGTACGCGATGAATACGTCGCCGGGCACATTCGCATGCCGGCGTATGTGCGCGGCAAACAGGGCGTTGTGTTGCACCGTACCCGCGAAAAATGGCCGTTCCCCGACACCATCGGCCACGGCGATAAAACGGCGGTGCTGCAACCGACCTATCACGTCGAGTTCCGGGTCAAGGACCTTTGGGGCGACGCGACCGATGACGGCTTTGTGGTCGTCGACCTGTTCGAGAGCTATCTGGACAAGGCTGAAGCGCCGGTGCAGCCATGACAGAAATCAGCCCGTCGAGCCGGCTGCCGGTCACCGTACTTTCGGGCTTTCTGGGCGCGGGCAAGACCACCCTGCTCAACCACATCCTGCGCAACCGCGCAGGCTTGAAAGTGGCCGTCATCGTCAATGACATGAGCGAGGTCAATATCGATGCCCAGGACGTCGAGCGCACGGTGTCGTTGCACCGTGGCAGCGACGAACTGGTCGAAATGAGCAACGGCTGCATCTGCTGCACCCTGCGCGCCGACCTGCTTGAACAGATCAGTGTGCTCGCCCGCCAGCAACGTTTCGATTACCTGCTGATCGAGTCCACCGGCATCTCCGAACCGATGCCGGTGGCCGAGACCTTCGCCTTTCTCGACACCGAAGGCTTTTGCCTGAGCGAACTGGCGCGGCTCGACACGCTGGTGACCGTGGTCGACGGCAGCCAGTTCGAGGCGCTGCTGGACTCGACCGGGCACGTGGGTGGCGAAGCCGAAGACGGCACGCCGCTGCGCGCGCTGGCGGATTTGCTGATCGAGCAGGTCGAGTACGCCAACGTCATTCTGGTCAACAAACTGGATGTGATCGGCGAGGCGCGTTTCGAGGAATTGCGCGCCCTGCTGGCCGGCCTGAACCCCGGCGCAGAGATTCTGCCGATGACCCACGGCGTGATTGCGCTGGAGAAGATTCTCGGCACGCAGCGCTTCGACCTGCCGAGCCTGGCGCACTCGCCCGGCTGGATGAAACAACTGGATGCTGTCGAGGCACACGCCGCCGAGTCCGACGCCTACGGCATTGCCTCCTGGGTGTACCGCGAGCGCGCGCCGTTTCATCCGCAGCGGCTGCTGGAATTTCTCGGCAAGCCGTGGCGCAACGGGCGACTGCTGCGCAGCAAGGGCTATTTCTGGGTGGCCAGCCGTTACCTGGAGATCGGCATGCTGGCGCAGAGTGCCGGGCAATTTCGCTGGGAACATGTGGGCCGCTGGTGGCAGTTCATCGACCAGGCGCAATGGCCGCAGGACGACTATCGCCGCGAAGGGATCCTGAGCAAATGGGACCCGATTGCCGGCGACTGCCGCCAGGAGATCGTGTTTATCGGTCAGGGACTGGACCTGCAAGCGTTGCAGCATGAACTGAACGCCTGCCTGCTGACCCCGGACGAGATCCTCGCCGGCCCGCAATACTGGCAGGCGTTACCCGGCGCCCCCGCTTTCAGCACACCTGTGCAATCCCTTTAGAGGTGCCGCATGCTTTTACTCAGCAAAACCCACCATCGCGCCATGGCCGCACTCAGCGACCAGTTGCAACAACAAACAGCCGCGCAGCAGGCGTTGCAAGCCCAGGTGGCCGCCCTGAACCTTGAGCTGGAGCGCAAGGCTGCGCAACTGGCGCAACTGGCGCAACGCGAAGACCAGCTGAAAAGCCTCTCGCAACGCTGGGAACTGGTGGCGCAAGGTACAGGCGATCTGTTCTGGGAACTGCAACTGGACGGCACCGCGCAGGCTGTTGCCACCAGCGCCTTGTGGTGGTCGACACCGTTGAACCGCCAGCCCTGGCTGCCGGAGCGGTTCGAGCTGTGGAACGAACGATTGCACCCAGGCGACCGCCAGGCGCATCTGGATGGCCTGGCCCGCCACCTCGCCGACCGCAGCGGCCGCACGCCCTACACGCTGGAGGTGCGCATGGACCTGGGTTCCGGTTATCGCTGGTGCCACATCAGCGCCCACTCACGCCGTGATGCACAGGGTTTGCCGGTGGTCGTTGCTGGCGTGCTGCGCGATATCCACGTGCAGCGTCAGCACGAAGAAGCGCTGAACCTGGCCGCCACCCGCTTTGAAATCTCGCGGGAAATGCTCCACGACGGCCTCTGGGATATCGAGGTCGTGGCCGGCGACCCGGCCAACCCGAACAACGCCATCTGGTGGTCTTCGCAAATGCGCCGACTGCTGGGTTACACCACCCCCGAAGAGTTTCCCAACACCCTGGAAAGCTGGTCGTCGCGCCTGCACCCCGATGACAGCCAGCGGGCTATAGAAGCCTTTGTCGCCCATGTGAACGACCGCTCCGGCAACACGCCGTTCGATGTGGCCTACCGGCTGCAGCACAAGAACGGCGAGTACCGCTGGTTTCGAGGCCGCGGTCAGACCCGGCGCGCCGCCGATGGCTCACCGTTGCGCGTGGTCGGCGCGATCACCGACATCCATGCCAGCCACGAAGAAAACCAGATGCGCGAAACCCAGCAGCATCAACACCAGGCCATGCAGGACAACCTGCTGAAACTGACGCACATCGTGGCGGCCATTCAGGGCATAGCCAAACAGACCAACCTGCTGGCGCTCAACGCCGCCATCGAAGCCGCCCGCGCGGGGTCGGCGGGTCGGGGCTTTGCCGTGGTCGCCGATGAGGTGCGCAAGCTGGCGACCCGCACCAGTCAGGCGACCCAGCAGGCAGCGGACATGATTGAGGCCTATTGAAAGACCGGCTATTCCAGCCACTGCGGATAAAGCTCTGGAAACCGCAGCCCGATCCAGTCGACGAAGGCCTGCACCTGCGGGGCCAGGTGCGAGCGGCTCGGGTACAACACCGACACCGGGCGAGGCCGTGGCCGGTAGCGCTTGAGGATCTCGACCAGCGAACCCTCGGTCAGGTGTTGGTCCAGGGCGATGCCCGGCGCCTGAAGAATGCCGAAGCCTGCGACCCCGCATTGCACATAGGCGCTGGACTCATTGACGACGATACCGCGCCGGCTGATGTAACGCCTGTCGGTGCCATTTTCGGAGAATTGCCACGGCAGCGGCCGCTGGTTTTGCCCGGAGATGAAACTGACGCCGCGATGATCATCCAGATCGTCCAGCGTCTCTGGCGCGCCATGAGTGTCGAGATAACCGGGTGCAGCGCAGGTCACCATGGTTGCCATGCCAATGGGTCGGGCGACCAGGCTGGAGTCGGGCAGTTCGCCGATGCGCAGCACGCAATCCACGCCTTCTGCGACCAGGTCCACCGTGCGATCGGTGACCCCCAGCGCCATTTCGATCTCAGGATGACTGTCGGCAAATTCGCGCAGGCTGTCGATCAATAGCGGCTGGGAAAACGCGCTGGGAATGTCCACCCGCAACTTACCGCGCAACGATGCGCCACGCACATCGAACATCGCCTGGGCCCCGGCAACGCTGCCCAAAATATCCTTGACCCGCTGGTAAAACTGCTCGCCTTCGCTGGTCAGCCGGACCTGGCGGGTGGTGCGCTGAAACAGTCGCACGCCCAAGGATGACTCCAGCGCCTGAATGGCGCGGGTGACCTGAGGGCGTCCTGTTTCAAGGGCATCCGCCGCGCGGGTAAAACTGCCCAGCTCGGCGACACGGGCAAACACCTGCATTGACTGAAGCAGCTCCATAGCGTCCTCGAACGGGATAGTCCGTTGCTTTTTATCATCAGCAACCCCTGATGATTGTTGCTGCAAAGAGTAACAGTGCTGTTATGCCCTGCGCATTTATTGCCACTCGCCTGAAAGCAACAATGGCCGCATCCCACCAGAAATCACTGGTGCCCCTGACGGAGAACAGCCATGAAAGCCTGGCAACTGCACGATTTTGGCCTCGACAACCTGCACCTCGGCGAAACGCAAACCCCACAGCCCAAGGCGGGCGAACTGCTGGTCAAGGTCGGCGCGGTGTCGCTCAATTTTCGCGACAAGGCCATCGTCGATGGCATTTATGAGCCGCACAAAGTGCCGCCCTTGCTGATTCCGGTCAGTGATGCCGCCGGCACCGTGGTGGCGGTTGGCGAAGGCGTGAGCCGATTCAAGGTAGGCGACCGGGTCAACTCGCACCTGTATTCGCGCTGGATCGACGGCGCCCCAAGCCATGATGAACCCGAATACTGCTTCGGCTCGCCCCTGCCCGGTGGCCTGGCCGAGTACATGATCATTCACGAGCAAAGCGCAGTGCGCGTACCGGATAACCTGTCCGATGAAGAAGCGGCGACCTTGCCCATCGCCGCCCTCACCGCCTGGTATTCACTGGTGGACTACGGCGACATCCAGCCCGGCGAAACCGTGCTGGTGCAGGGCACCGGTGGCGTGTCGATCTTCGCCGTGCAACTGGCAACCGCGCTGGGGGCCAGGGTTATCGTGACCTCCAGCAGCGACGAGAATCTGCAGGCGGTGAAAAAGCTCGGCGCGGTCGCGGGCATCAACTACCGGACTCACCCGCAATGGCAGGACGAAGTCCTGAAACTCACCGACGGTAAAGGCGTAGACCTGCTGCTGGACGTGGCCGGCGGTGAAGGCGTCAACCAGTCGATCGCCGCCACCAAAGCTGCCGGCAAGATCGCCCAGATCGGCTTTCTGACCGGGCAGACCACACAACTGAGCCTGATGCCGCTGATCTTCCGGCAAACCACGATCAGGGGCATTGCCGTGGCACCGCGCTCCTCGTTTGACCGGATGAATGCGTTCCTGGACAAGAACCGGATCCGCCCGGTGATCGACAAGGTCTACCCGTTCGAGGCGGCGCGGCAGGCGTATGAGCACCTGGCCAAGGGCGCGTTTGGCAAGGTGGTGATCACGGTCTCCTGACCGGGACTGGGGCACGTGGGCCGCTGCACGATGGCAGGTGTTCGATGCAGCGGCCGCATGACCTCAACAGGCCATTAGTACATCTGTGCTAATCGACCCCTTCAACCGTCGGCGCTATATTCCTCGGCACCCTCAATGCTCACTCAAACACGGCCCTTTTGCCGTGCAGGGCATCGTTGCGCCTCGAAAATATAACGGCCCAAGGAAGAAGTACGATGAAACTGCACTCCCCCGTCACTCGTCTCGCGCTGTTGAGCGCCTTGATCATCGGCGTCGCCGGTTGCAGCAACATAAAGCCCTCTGAAGACCACCTCAAGACACTCGCCGAAACCAATACCGGCGAGTCGGTCAAGCGTGTGTCCAATGTCCGCAGCGACTCCATGCAGACCTATTTCACCGCCAGCACCAGCGCCGGCGACTACAACTGCTCGGTGCCCAGTGGCGCCAGCGGCGGCATGTTTGCAGTGGCAAGCTTCGGCATCATGAAGCCCAGCGCCGTGTGCCAGCTCAAGGGCACTCGCGGCAACCAGTTGCAGCCTTTTCAGTAAACCTCGACGTCAGTAAACCTTGAGAGGTCGCGCAAGGTGGCGCGCAGTTCGCTCGGGCGCACGGGTTTGGAGAGGATCGAGATCTGGCGATCATGCAGGGTGGCCTGGATTCTCTCCACATCGTGCCCGGTCAGAATCAGCGCCGGCACCTGCTCACCGCGCCGTGCGCGCAATTGCTCGATGCATTCGATGCCGGTGGCGTGAGGCCCCAGGTCATAGTCGGCGACGATGATGTCGCAGTCGCTGACCACATCCTGCCCGGACAACTCGGCCTGCACTTCACAGCCCCAGCGTTCCAGCAAAGCCTGGGTGGCGCGCAGCACGTTGGGGTCATCCTCCACCAGGCACACTTTCAGCCCCGTCAGCAGGCCCGCCTGGCGCATCTCATCGCGCAGTGCCGGTTGCCGGGGCGCCGCTGTCAGTGACAGGCCGCGCAGGCTGACCGAAGTGCCCTGGCCCACGCGAGAGCGAAGCACGACGTCGATGCCCATCAGCAGCCCGAGGCGCTTGACGATGGACAGGCCCAGACCGACGCCTTCGACGTCCTTGTCGCGCAAGTGCCGCACGCGATAGAACTCCTCGAAGACCTTGCCCAGGTGTTCCTGGGCAATCCCGCGCCCCTGATCATGAATCTGCACCACCACGGTGTTTGCGCGTTTGCGCACGCCGATCAGCACCGGGCGCTGGGCGCCGTATTTGAAGCAGTTGGAAAGCACATTCTGCAGCATGGTCGTCAACAGCGCAGGGTCGACCTGTACCCAATGGGCGCAGGGCCGCAGGCGTAGCTCTACGCCGGCCCAGCGTGCAGCTTCGGCATTCTGGCGCACCAGGTCGGCGAGCAATTGCCCCAGATCCACAGCCTGGTATCTGGGCAGCAACTGGCCGTTGTCCAGGGTGTACAGATCGAGAATCGAGCGAAACAGCTGCGAGACATTCAGCAGCGAGCGGTCGATATTGTCGACCAGACGTCGCTCTTCATCACCCAGCCGCGCTTCGCGCAGGCACGCGGTGAACAGGCCGATGGAGTGGATGGGCTGGCGCAAATCATGGCTGGCCTGAGCCAGGAAACGCGATTTCTCAAGGTTGGCGGCGATGGCTTGTTCCGAAGCCTTGCGGGTGCGTTCCAGCAACAAGTGCGCGTACACCGGGATCACGGTACTGGTGATCATCAGCGTCAGAAACATGAACGGATTCGCCTGCCACAGCGGCGTCAACCGGTACACGATCAGCAAGGCCAGCAGCGCCAGGGCGGTCGCAATGGCCAGGTAACGCGACCCATAGCGCATGCCATTGCCAAGATTGACCCAGACCATCACCGCATACAGCGGCAACGCCGCCTCACCGCCGACCACCAGACCAAACGAAGTGCCGGTGTAGTCGTTGATCATCCCCAGAATACGCCGCGTCGGGTAATGGCCAGGCCAGCGTGCAATCACCTGACGCAGGACGATCGAGGCCAGGAAGAACACGACGATGTAGACAATGACAGGCAGGTAGCGCTCCATCGAATGCCCCGGCAAAAACCCCAGCACGCTCATGTAGGCAATGGTACAGGCGGACACCACCATGCGCAGGTTGGCTTGGTCGAGCTCGGCATCTTTCTCGAACTTCATGGCAACATCCTTGTAGGGCAGAGGTCTCAGGCTCTGTACGTAAAGTGGCTGCGCTCGGTCGGTACGCGGCCTGCAAACGGGCACTAATTTAACACGCGACGCTAGGCACAGGCCCAGGGAGGCGCCCTTCATGACATGCCGGATCATTATCGCCGACGATCACCCCATGTTTCGCGAAGGCATGCTGCGCACCGTACAGCGTTTGCTTCCTGAGGCCTGCGTGGAACAGGCCGGTGACCTGGGCACGGTGCTGGAACTGATTGCAACCGGCGCCGAGGTCGACACCCTGATTCTCGACCTGCGTTTTCCGGGCCTGACCTGCATCAGCCAGTTGGCGCAACTGCGCCAGCAACTGCGGCGTACGACCTTGATCGTGGTGTCGATGGTCGATGATGCGGACCTGATCAATCAGATCATGGAAATCGGCGTCGATGGTTTCATCGGTAAAAACATCGCCCCGGCTGAAATCGGCCAGGCATTGCTGGCGATTCGTCAGGGCGAAGTGCTGGTCAGGTTCGCGCCTTCGGGCCTGCTGCCGCTGGAGACAAACGCCCTCACCGGTCGCCAGCAGGACGTCTTGCGTCTGATTGCCCAAGGCAAGACCAACAAGGAAATTGCCAAGGCGCTGGATATCTCACCGTTTACCGTGCGCATTCATGTTTCGTCGCTGCTGCGCAGTCTGAACGTGCCATCGCGGGCAGCGGCGGCGGTGAAGTATTCGGGGGAGAACTGAACGCTGCGCTCACCAGCGCGCCCCAGGCAAACACACCGTGTTGCATCTGCTGCGGCTTAACGGCATCATTTGATAACAATTGTCATTACCTTTTAAGCCATGCTGCCACTTGCCCCCGCTGCAACGCGCCTCAGCGCCCGTAATCATGTGCTGCATCAGTTATTCGGCGACCACCATGGCTGGTTGCTGGGGCGTTTGCGTGCGCGGCTGGGCTGCTGCGAAGAGGCGGCAGACATGGCCGCCGAAACCTTTGCCCAAGTGGTCGCTGCGCCTGACCCGCTGGCCATCCGCGAGCCACGCGCCTTGCTGACGATCATCGCCAAGCGGCTGGTGTTTGCCTCGTGGCGACGCCGCGATCTGGAGCGCGCCTACCTCGAAACCCTGGCGCAACAGCCTTTCGCCTATGAGCCCTCGGCCGAAGAACAAGCCCAGGCCTTGCAGGCACTCAGCGCGCTGGACAGTTTGCTGCAAGGTCTGTCGCCCATGGGCCGCAGTGCATTTCTGTACAGCCAGCTGGACGGCCTGACCTATGCCGAGATCGGCCAGCGCCTGGGCATTTCCGCCCCACGGGTACACAAGTACGTGGTCAAGGCCTTGGGCCTTTGCTATCTGGCGCTGGAGCCGGCATGAGCGCCCCACGTTTGCCTGCGGCAGTTGCCGAAGCCATCGAGTGGCTGGCCTTGCAGCGTTCGGGCGCGATGACCGGTGCCGAGCAACAACGCTTCGAGCTGTGGTTGCACGCCAGCCCCGACAACACTGTGGCCTGGCAACGTCTGCAGCAGCGGCTTGGCCAGGCGTTCAGTGAGGTGCCGGAGCGCTCGCGCGACATGCTCCACCGCGCCGGTGCCAGCCGCCGTCACCTGTTGCGCGGCGCGTTAGGCATCACCGGCCTGGGCGTGAGCGCCTGGTGGCTGCAACGCCAGGGTTTATTACCGATGGCAGGCTCAGACCTGCAGACCGGTGTCGCGCAGCGCCGGCCGTTCACCCTCGCCGACGGCAGCCGGGTGCTGCTCAATGCACGCAGCCGCGTCGACCTGGCGTTCGATGCGCAGCAACGCACGCTGATCCTGCACGAAGGCGCCTTGAACGTTGAGGTGGCCGCCGACCCGGGCCGGCCGCTGGTGGTGCGCACGCCCTTCGGCGAAGCGCGGGCACTGGGCACGCGCTTCAGCGTCACGCTGGCTGAACGCGGCGCGCAGGTGTGGGTGCAGTCGTCCCGCGTGCAGGCATCGATGGCCGGCGCCGCACCGCTGGAACTGCGTGCCGGTCAAGGCGCGTGGCTCGACGGCCGCAGCGTGCAACGGCTGGACCCGGCCCAAGCGCGCGCGGCCGCCTGGGAAGACGGCGTGCTGGAGGTGCATGACCGCGCCCTGGGCGAGGTGATCCAGGCGTTGCGCCCTTACCGTCACGGCTGGCTGCGCATCACTGACGACGCCGCCGCATTGCGGGTGTCCGGGGTTTTTCCGCTGGATGACAGCGAGCAGGCGCTGCGCTCGTTGCAGGAAGTGCTGCCGATTCGTGTGCAGCAGCCCTTCGGCTGGTGGACGCAATTGAGCCTGCGCGAAAAATAATATTCGCCCCCCGTTAATAAATACCCCGCTCGCATCACATGGCTGGTATCGACTGACCCAATGAAGACTGCCGCCATGTACCGTCCCTTGCGCTTGACCCTCTCACCTTTTGCTTTTGCCTTGAGCCTGACCGCGCTCGACAGCGTGGCAGAACCGGCCGCCTCCTCCGCCAGCCGTCAGCAACTGATCGACTTCGACCTGCCGGCCGGCTCGCTGGACGCGACCCTGACGGCGATTGCCCGGCAAAGCGGTCGCGGCATCGCCTTCAGTGCGGCCTTGACCCGTGGCCTGAATGCTCAGGCTTTGCGCGGGCGCTACAGCGCCGAGCAGGCGGTGAATCAGGCGCTGTCGGGCTTGCCCTTGCAACTGAACATCACCCCCAGCGGCACCTTGAGCATCGAGCCGCGCAGCGACGCCACCGTACACCTGGCGCAGACCGATATCGATGGCGCAGGTTTTACGCAAAACGCCTGGGGCCCGGCCTACAGCCGCGTGGCCACCCGCAGCGCCAGCGCGACCAAGACCGACACGCCGCTGCTGGAAACACCGCAGTCGATCTCGGTGATCACCCGCGAAGAGCTGATCGAGCGTCCGCACGCCAGCCTCGCCGATGTGCTCAATTACACCCCCGGCGTGATCGCCCAGCCCAACGGCTACAGCCGTGTGGCCGATGACTACCGCATGCGCGGCTTCGATATCGGCCCACGCACGGGTGGTGTACTGCGCGATGGCATGAAGATGCAAAGCACCCAGTTCGAGGGCGGCCAGGAGCCTTACGGGCTGGAACGGGTCGAGGTGCTCAAGGGCGCCTCGTCGGTGCTGTACGGCCAACTGGCGCCGGGCGGGCTGGTAAACACCGTGAGCAAGCGCCCGACCCTTGACCCGCTGCATGAAATCAACCTGGAATACGGCAATCACCAGCGCCGCCAACTGTCCACCGACCACAGCGGCGCGCTCGACGACGAAGGCCGCTTCAGCTATCGCCTGACCGCGCTCAAGCGTGACAGCGGCACCGAGTACGACGCCATCGACGACGACAAGACCTACATCGCCCCGGCGCTGGCCTGGCAGATCGACGACGACACGCGCCTGACCCTGCTGGCGACCCGGCAACAGACCCAGACCACGCTGACGCCGCCGATCCGCTATGACCTGACGGTCTACAGCCCGGGCCCCGGCTACAAGGTGCCGTACAGCCTGTTCCCCGGCGAGCCGGATTACGACGACTACGACGGCACGCTGCACACCGCCGGCTACCTGTTCGAGCACCGTTTCAACGACCACCTGCAACTGCGCCAGGCCGTGCGTTATTTCGAATCGCGCGTCGACTATGACTACATCACCCTCAACACCAGCCGCATTACCGGGCCCAACCTCTCGCAACTGTCGCGCAGCTATAACAGCCGCGAAGACATCGCCACCGGCTGGACCAGCGACAACAGCCTGCAACTGGACCTTGAGGCCGGCCGCTGGCAGCACACCGTGCTGGCGGGCCTTGATTACTACCGCAAGACCTACGACAGCCATCGCTTCAGCGGCAATGCCCCGGCGCTGAACCTCGCCAACCCGGTATACGGTAACTTGCCGCAGGTCGACCGCTCGATTGATCGCGGCTCCGACCTGCACGCGCGCCAACTGGGCCTGTACCTGCAAGAACAGGCCAGGTTCGACCAGCACTGGGTGGCTCTTTTGGGCCTGCGCCAGGACTGGGCCGACAGCACCACGCGCACCTATCGCGACCGCGCGCAAACGACGACTGATGACAGCAAACTCACCGGCCGCGTGGGCCTTGTGTACCTGGCCGACAACGGCGTCGCGGCCTATGTCAGCTACAGCCAGTCGTTCTTGCCCGCTACCGGCAGCGGCAGCGATGGCAAACCGTTCAAGCCCACCGAGGGCGAACAGTACGAGATCGGCCTGCGCTACCAGCCGGCCGACCGTGAGCTGCTGATCAGCGCGGCGGTGTATCAACTGACGCAAAGCAACGTGACCAGCTCGATTCCAGGCTCGGACTTCGACGAACAGACCGGCAAGGAACGCAGCACCGGCCTGGAAATCGAGGCCAAGGGGCAACTGACTGAAAACCTGGGGCTCAGCGCCGGTTATGCCTACACCGATGCGCACGTGATTGCCGACAACGACGCGCAACTGCAAGGCTCGCGCATCGAAGGCACGCCCTATCACAGCGCCTCGCTGTGGCTGGACTACCGCCTGGCAGCGCTGGGCCTGCGCGACATCACGATCGGCGCCGGCGCCCGCTACAACGGCACCACCCACACCCTGCCGAGCATCAGCGACCGCAAGATTGCCGCCTACACACTGTTCGATGCGCGCATCAGCTACGTGCTGAATGACAACTGGCAACTCAGCGCCCGGGCGCAGAACCTGACCAACGAGCGCTATATGTACTGCGCCAATTCGTGCCGTTATGGCGATGAGCGCAGCGTGGTGGGATCGGTCAGTTATAGCTGGTAGCACATCACCCGGCGCCACAGGAGCGAGCGCAGCTCGCGAAAGGGCCAGTGAAATCAGCGCATTTGCGGTGGTTACACCTTCGCCTTCGCGAGCTGGCGCTCGCTCCCACGGATTTAGGCAGGCCTTGATACTGAGTACGACACAAATTGTGATCTGACCCCATTGCGTAGGAGCGAGCGCAGCTCGCGAAAGGGCCAGTGAAATCAGCACATTTGTGGTGACTGCACCTTCGCCTTCGCGAGCTGGCGCTCGCTCCCACGGATGCGATTAATCGGATAGTTCTGCCGATCAGCCTTTCCAGTTACCGCCTTCGACAATCACGTCTTCAGGCTTGGTGTCTGCAGCCAGTTCCTTGCGCACGTACTGGTCGTAGAGCTTGAGCAGGTATTTGTCCTGGCCGAGCCTGGCCAGTTCAGTGTTGACCCAGTCACGCAGTTCGATGTTGCCCTTCTTCACCGCCGGGGCAATCGGGGCTTCGCCGCCGAGTTTTTCCGGCAGGGTGCGGTAGCCGGGGTTTTGCTTGGCCCAGCTGAACAGCACCAGGTTGTCTTGCGCGTAGGCATCGCCGCGACCGTTGGCCAGGGCTTGCAGGGATTCCGAGTTTTTCTCGAACTTGAGCAGTTTCCAGTCCGGGTGGTTCTTGGTCAGCCAGACATCGGCGGTGGTGCCGGTGGTGACGATGATGGTCTTGTCGGCCAGGTCATCGAGCTTCTGCACCGGGCTGTTGTCCGGCACCAGCGCCTGGACCGCGACTTTCAGGTTCGGGTTGGTGAATTCCACCGCTTCCTTGCGTTCCGGCGTCACGGTCATGTTGGCCAGAATGATGTCGACCTTGTCGCTTTGCAGGAACGGAATACGGCTGGCCGGCTCCACGGCAACGAACTCGACCTTGTTCTCATCGCCCAGCAGCGACTTGGCAAACTGGCGGCCGATGTCGGTATCGAAGCCGACGTATTTGCCCTTCTCGTCAACGAAACCGAACGGCGGCTTGTCGGTGAACACGCCGACGATCAGCTTGTCGCGGGCCTTGATCTTGTCCAGGTAGCTGGCCGGCGCCGCAGCGGCGGTCGGTGCAGCGGCAGCCGGTTTGGCAGGCTGGTCGCCGTTGCCGCAGCCGGCCAGCAGACCGAGCCCCAGCAAAGGCAGTAAAAACAGGGATCGAGCAGTTTTAAACGAGGCAGTAGTCATGTGATTTCCTAAAGGGCTCTATGGCTTTTAGATAACAGCGGCCTTGGGCACGGTGTGCTTGCCCGGCAGGCTTTCTACATAAGAGAACTTCTCCAGAAACTGCTGCGCGCGTGCGCTCGAAGGGTCGTTGAAGAAAGACTCGGGGTCACGCTGTTCAAGGATGCTTCCGGCTTCCATGAACACGATGCGGTCGGCCACGGCGCGGGCAAAGCCCATTTCGTGGGTGACGATGAGCATGGTCATGCCGCCACGGGCCAGATCGAGGATCACTTCCAGCACTTCCTTGACCATTTCCGGGTCCAGGGCGGCGGTGACTTCATCGAAGAGCATGACTTTTGGGTTCATGCACAACGAGCGGACGATGGCGATGCGTTGCTGCTGGCCACCGGAAAGCTGGCGCGGAAAAGCATCACGCTTGTCCGCCAGGCCGACCCGTTCCAGCAGCGCTTCGGCCTGGGCCAGGGCTTCCTTGCGCGGGCGGCGCTGGACTTTCAGCGGCCCGAGCAGAATGTTGTCGAGCACGGTCATGTGCGGGAACAGGTGGTAACTCTGAAACACCATGCCGATGTCCTGGCGCACCTTGCGCCAGTCGGTGCCCGGCGCCAGCAATTGCTGACCGTCAAAGTGCAGCTCGCCACCTTGCGCCTGCTCCAGGCCATTGAGGCAGCGCAGCAAGGTGCTTTTGCCACAACCGCTGGGGCCGAGCACCACGATGACTTCGCCAGCCTGGACCTGCAGGTCGATGGCCTTGAGCACCTGGTTGCTGCCGAAAAACTTGTTGAAGCCCTTGAACTCGATCAATGCACTCATGCTTGTGTCCAGCGCCGCTCCAGCACCCGCGAGGCGAGTGACAGCGGGTAGCAGATGAAGAAGAAAAACAGGAACAGGGCGCCGTAGATCAGCACCGATTCGTAGGTGCGCTCGATGATCTGCTGGCCGACCTTGATCACATCGACCACGCCGATCAGCACCGCCAGCGAGCTGGTCTTGATGATCCGCGTGTAGATATTGATGGTCGGCGGCGTCATGCGCTTGAGCGCCTGCGGCACCAGCACATAGCCGTACAGCTGCAGCGCCGACAGGCCGATCGACAGCCCGGCCTCACGCTGGCCACGCGGCAGCGATTTCAGTGCGCCACGGGCCACCTCGCCCACTTCGCTGGCGCCCCACAGGCTCAACACCAGGACCGCGCACCAGAAGCTGGGCAGGCTCAGGCCAAAGAAGATCGGCAGGCCGAAAAACAGCAGGTACAGCCAGACCAGCACCGGGATCGCCCGGAACAGTTCGAGGTAAACCCGCAGCACGACGTTGAGCCAGGTAATGCCCAACGTGCTCAGCGAGCCATACAACAGACCGCCTGCGGTACTGAACAGGATGCCCAGCGCTGAAATCGACAAGGTCCGGGCAGCGCCTTCGCCAAACAGCGGCAGCGACACCCAGAGCAGTTCAAGACCCGAACTGGCCATGTTGCAGCCTCCTTTCCAGACGGCTGAGCAGCAGCGACAACGGCAGGAACAGCAACACGCAGATCAGGGTCAGCACCGTGAGCATCTCGTAGGTCTTGTAGTACAGGGCGATGTAGCTCTTGGTGGTGTAGAGAATCTCGGGCACCGCCACGGCCGACACCACCGTGGTTTCCTTGAGCAGGAAGATGAAGTTGGCGAACAGCGCCGGCAAACTGAGGATGCCCGCTTGCGGCAGGATCACATGGCGCAGCAGTTGCCAGTCCGACAGGCCGATGGAGCGCCCCGATTCAAGCTGCGCGCTCGGCACCGCCTCGATGCCGGCCCGCAGCACTTCGGTCAGGTAGGCGCCGCCGAGAAAGGTCATGGTGATGATCGCGGCGCTGAAGCCCGAGACCTTGATGCCCAGGGTCGGCAGCGCGAAATAGATGAAGAACAGCTGGATCAGCAACGGCGTGTTGCGCGCCAGCTCGACATACAGGCCGATCAGGCGATACAGCACCGGGGTGCGGAACATCAGGATGACGTTATTGACCAGCGCCACCAGTAACGAGGTGCAGATCGCGATCAGGCCCACCTGCAAGGTGACGCCAACCGCCTTGAGAAACGCCGGCAGGGTTGTAAGGATGAATGCGTAGTCGAGGGTCATTGCGAGGACTTAATAAGGCATGCGGTATTGGCTTGTGGCCTGTTCGATATATCCTAATTGAGCTAAGCAGCCGTCAATAAATAACCTTATTGAATAAGCATAGTGTTTTTCGCATAAAACGCCCTGAAATGGGGCAGTGGTTTTTAAGCTCGAAATGGAATTACCAAATGTCAATTCAGTATTTCCAGGTCTATCAGGAACTCACTACTGTAGGCGCCACGAACCTTGTACCGAGAGCCTGCCATGCAAGCCACTGCCCGAATCCTCGACCTCACCCGCTTTCGCAAACGCCGTGAAGCACAGCGCCAGGCCGAGCTGATGTGGGCGATGTACAGCGCCCGGGCGAACCTCACCACCTGGTCGTTGTTACAGGCCGAGAACAACCCGGATTTCGCCAAGGCCCGCCCATGAGCCTGTTGCGTACCGCGGCGGCGGCACAGGATGTGCTGCCCCCGGCGACCGAGTGCGCAACCGCTGATGACGACCTGATTGGTGAACGCGTCGCCCAGAACCTGCAACGCCTGCGCAGTAAACGCTACTTGTCGCTCGATGCCCTCGCCCGTTTGAGCGGCGTCAGCCGGGCGATGCTGGCGCAGATCGAGTCCGGGCGCAGCGTGCCGTCGATCAAGGTGCTGTGCAAGATCGCCAAAGGCCTGAAAGTCTCGGTGGCCGCCTTTCTGGAAACCCGCGCCTTTGAAGGCGTCGAACTGCTGCCGGCGCAGCAGAGCAAGCGCCTGGTCAGCCCGGACGGCAGCTTTACCAGCCGCGCGCTGTTTCCGTTCGACCGCTCGCGACAAACCGAATTCTACGAAATCCGCCTGAGCCCCTTGGGCGAAGAGCAATCCCAGGGCCATGCCGCTGGCGTCCAGGAAAACCTGGTGGTGGCGCAAGGCGTACTGGAAATCAGCGTCAACGAAGAGCGCTATCTGCTCTCCCCCGGAGACTCGATCCTGTTCTACGCCGACCAGCCGCACCGCTACCGCAACCCGGCCGACAGCGACGCGGTGGCGTATCTGGTGATTACCCATCCTGAACGGCTGGACTGATTACCTGACCTGACAGACCCCGTAGGAGCGGGGGGGGGGGGGGGGGGGGGGGGGGGGGGGGGGGGGGGGGGGGGGTGGGGGGGGGGGGGGGGGGGGGGGGGGGGGGGGGCGGGGGGGGGGGGGGG